>NZ_BAYD01000068.1 GCF_000685075.1 Paraburkholderia oxyphila NBRC 105797 | reverse complement strand
TTGAGCGGCTTTCTTTTGCCTACTTTTCTTTGCCGCGGCAAAGAAAAGTAGGTGCCGCCCCGCACAGGGGCGACGCTTGCGGCCCGCCGCGAATACAAGTTAAGGCCAACGCATATGGAGCCCCACCAAAACTCAGAACTCCAAACGACCTAATGAAAATCACGCATCAAACCGCGTATCAATACCGCATCACCCCCGCGCCTGCCGCCACTGCAAATACCGTGCAGTCAACCTCCGCGTCCGCATCTGATCAACCACAAGACTATAAACAGCCGAATAACTACGCCCCGGCAGCCTGCCTGCCGCAATCACCCGCAGCCTGCGTTTGACGAGCGCCATAGTCGCCAGCCCAGCCATGGCCTTATCGCGCCACCCCACGGCAATCACCGGGGCATCGACACTTTGCCCGTCACGCCAGCGCCGTGGCAAATCCGGCACCGCAGCAAGCGCACTAGCCATACCCACAACAGCCACACCTTGCTCCAGCACGGCCTGGGCCACCGATTTCCTCCGAATGCCCCCCGTCGTCATGATCGGCATGCGTGCAACCGCGGCAATCTCCAGCGCAAACGTCAAAAAATAAGCCTCGCGCGCAAGCGTCCGACCATCCGCCGTGCGCCCCTGCATGGCAGGACTCTCATAGCTCCCGCCAGACAGCTCCACGAGATCGACAGCCTCGTCATTGAGCCACAGCACGATCTGCCGCGCGTCCGCCTCGGAAAATCCACCGCGCTGAAAATCGGCGGAATTGATCTTGACCGCCACGCTAAACGAAGCACCAACACGCGCACGCACCGCACGCACAACCGAGAGCAGCAGCCTCGCCCGGTTTTCAAGCGAGCCGCCCCACACATCGTCACGCCGGTTGGTCAGCGGCGAGAGAAACTGCGAAAGCAAATAACCATGCGCAGCATGAATCTGCACCCCATCGAACCCGGCCTGCTGCGCGGCCCGCGCAGTATCCGCGAAACGCGCGATCACTTCGTGAATTTCCGCTTCCGTCATCGCGCGTGCTTCAGCAAACAGCTTGCTGTGCCGCCCCATATCGAGCGGAACGGCTGAGGGCGCCCATGCATCGCGCCCCATCGCCGCCATGACCTGACGGCCCGGATGATTGATCTGCATCCAGATCCGCGCGCCGTGCTTGCGCGCGCCGGCCGCCCAGCGCCTGAACGGCTCCAGCGGCGTGCCGCGCTCCAGCACGACGCCGCCAGGTCCGGTCAGCGCCCGTGCGTCGATCATCACGTTGCCCGTGATCAGCAAGCCAGTGCCGCCCGCGCCCCATGCCTCGTAGAGGCGCCACAGCGCCGTGCCCGGCAGTTGGCCGGCATCGGCCAGGTTTTCTTCCATCGCAGCCTTGGCGAGGCGATTGGGCAGGGTGCCGCCATTGGGCAGCGTGAGCGGAGTGAACAGTGTGGTTGCCATCGAAAGACCTTTTCGGCGCAGGAGACCGGCGTATACTAAGTTTCAAGTTCACTTGAAGGTCAAGCGCGATGAAGATTGGAGAATTGGCGGCTCGCACGGGGATCGCCGCCTCGGCAATCCGCTTTTACGAGCAAAGCGGCCTGCTGCCGCCGGCAAGCCGCAGCGCGAATGGGTACCGGATCTATGACGCAGCGGCCGAGGAGCGGTTGAGGCAGATTCAACTCGCGCAGCGGCTTGGCTTTTCGCTGGAGGACATGCGCGCGAGTGTCGAGCAAATTCAGGGCTTCTCGAAGGAAGGGCTGCTCGAGCGCATCGAGCAGCGCTTGCACGAGATCGACGCGCTGCGCGTCCGGCTCGACGAGCAGCGCACGGCGCTGCTGGGCGTGCGCGAGGCGCTCGAGGCCGAATGGGCGGCGGGGCGTTGCTTCAAGGTGGACCGGCTCGAAACGCCGGCGCCGGCTGCCGCAAAGGGGCGTCGCGAGAAGCGGGCGCCAGCGCAGCGCAATCCGGCCGCGCGGGCTCGGGGCGCGTGAGCGCGCGCCAGGGTTTCAGGCTGCAAGCTGATTCAAGCCTCGTCGCGATCCTCGCGCTCCACGAGGGCCGCCAGCCGCACGAGCGCCTGATCCCAGCGCGCGGAGATCTGGCTGAGGTAGCGTTGCGCCTCCTCCAGCCGCAGCGGCTCGAGCCGCCACAGGCTTTCGCGGCCGCTACGCTCGCTGCATACGAGACCGGCGTCCGAGAGCGCGTGCAGATGTTTCGTCACGGCCTGGCGCGAGATGTCCGCGCCCTCGGTGAGCCGCACGATCGACAGGGGCCCCGATTCGCACAGCCTCGAGACGATCCGCAGACGCGCCGGGTCTCCGAGCGCCGCGAATACAGGCGCCGCGCTGAGAAGCCTTTTGGCGGCAGTTGATGAGGAGTGCGTCACGATGAGAATCGCTCGAGGTACTTCGCAATCAGCTGCGCCTGATGCGTCCAGCCGCCGTCGTTGCTCGTGAATGCCTTGGCCCGGCGCTCGAGCGGGATGGCATCGAAGCCCGATTCCGTGATCGTCAGCAGCGTACCTTCGTTCGCGTCCTGCAGCCGGAATTCGACTAGCGTCATGGGCTCGGCCGAATAGTCCAAGTTGCGGTCGACCGCGTTCGGATGCCAGCGAAACGAGAACAGATTCATTGGCTCGATCCGCTCGATATGGAAATCGAACGGAATGCCAGCACAGGGCTCCTGCAGCTTCGCCACCTCGGGGTCGACCTGGGTCGGGGCGATACGCCCGGTGACGCGGGCGCCGGCTGCGAATTCGCCGTCGAAGGCGACGCCGAACCAGGTGCCGAATTGCCGGGCCTCGCTGATCGCGCGCCAGACGCGCTCGCGCGGCGCGCGCAGGACGATACGTTTTTCGATACGGTCAGAAACAGAACTCATAGCGCAACCTCCAGGTTGCATGAAGACTAGCACGGGGTTTCTGGATTTGCAACCTGCGGGTTGCGTGATTTGCGTGCCGCTTGATTGAGCCTCGCGTGCTGGCGAGCGCATACCATCGAGCCAACTCGGCGAACGCGGGCGCGGCGACCTCGGGGCACGCTGTAATGGCGCACCGTCGGGCAGACGGTCAGCGTTGCCGCCGTGCAGACCGCGACGATCCTGCGCAGATAACAAAGCCGTAATGCGCGGGTCAGCTTCAGGACAGCAGCGGAGAGCCAGAATGTACTTAACCTTCGCGGGCACCGGATCACCGGCCCGGTCGAAGGAGGGCCAGAACTGCCTCGCTTCTGGATGCAGCGGCCACTCATGCAAAGGTGGACATCATGAAAGCATTCATTTCCGCATGGCTCGTTTCCTGCGCGCTGGCTGCCCCGGTTTGCGCGTTTGCCCAGTCGAGCGCCGCGGCCGACACGGCCAGCACCAATGGGCCGGTCACGCGCGCCGAGGTCCGTGCCGATCTCGTGCGCCTCGAGCAGGCCGGCTATCGTCCGGCGGCAAGAGACATCAACTACCCGGCAGACATTCAGCACGCCGAGGCGATCGTCGCGCAGCAATATACGCAATCGGCTGCCGGCGCCGTAGGCGGCGTGTCGATGTCGGGCAGCTCGGATTCGGGCGCACAAGCCCCGGCCGCCCCCGCAGGACAGTCGATCTACTTCGGGCACTAAGCCATGCTGCACCGCGGCGTCGGGCAAGGCCACCAGCCGGTGGCCTGGGAAACCACTCGCCGCGGGTGGTGTGCAGCGCGCAGGCCTTGCCTACACTCCATCGTGTCCTGCCGCGGCGTCAAAGCCGCCCAGGCACCCCATAGCGCCAGCAGTCGAATCGTCGCCATCGGGCAGGCGAGCGCCGGCGGAGTGTCCATCCCCAAGGAGAGAACAGCGTGCCACAGCCCACCATCGAGCACCCACCGGCGCCGCGCTACCGTTGCGCCCGCGTCCCGGCGTGGCATACGGAAATAAGGACGCTCCCCGACGGCACCCTCGTCCTGACTTCGCCGCCCGCGCCGGCGGTGCCGCAGAACGGCTTCGCCGATTTCGCGGCGTACTGGGCGCAGCGGCGCGGGGCGGCGCCGGCCTTCAGCGAACGCGATGCCCAGGGCGCGTGGCGCACGATCAGCTGGGCGGAACTCTGGGATCAGGTGAGGGCGGTCGCGGCGGCGCTGCTCAATCTCGGCCTCGGTCCCCAGCGCCCGCTCATGCTGCTTTCGGGCAACTCCATCGAGCAGGCGCTGCTGCTCCTCGCGGCCGAGCATGCGGGCGTGCCCACCGTGCCCGTCTCGCCGGCGTATTCGCAGGTGAGCCGCGATTTCGCCAGGCTGAAAGACGTGTTCGGCCTCGTGCGCCCAGCCGCGCTATTCGTGCAGGACCGGGCCGCATTCGGGCCTGCGCTCGCGGCGCTCGGCGTGGCCGATCTGCCCGTCATCGCCGTGAGCGGCGCCACCGAAAGCCGCCATGCGTGGTCGACGCTCGCATCGACGGAGCTGACACCGGCGGGGCTCGCCGCGCTCGCCTGCGCGCGCGCCGCCATCGAGCCGGCCGACACGGTGCGCCTGCTCCTCACCTCGGGCTCCACGGGCGTGCCGAAAGCCGTTGCCATGAGCTACGGCAATCTGAAGGCGGCGACGGCCTATCTGGCCTACCTGCTCGGCACGCTCGCCGATCCGCAACCGGTGTTTCTCGACTGGATGCCGTGGCACCACACGATGGGCGGCCTGGTGTCCTTCGGGCGCTCGATGGTGACGGGCGCCAGCCACCATCTAGACGACGGGGCGCCGGTGCCCGGACGTTTCGAGCGCACGCTGCGCAATCTGCGCGAAGTCTCGCCGACGATCTTCACCAGCGCGCCGGTCGCGTTTGCGATGCTCGCCAACGCGCTCGAACGCGACGAGGCGCTCGCGCAGACACTCTTCGCGCGACTCATGTGCTTCGGCTACGGCGGGGCGAGCCTCGCGCGCGACGTCTGGGAGCGCATCCAGCGCGTGGCCGAGCGCACCGTGGGCGAGCGCATTGCGTTTCGCACGTCGCTCGGCGCCACCGAGACGAACGGCATGGGCACGTATCTGGCGTCGCCCTCGGACGACCTCGGCAATATTGGCGTGCCGGGCCCCGGCGTCGAAGCCAAGCTCATCCCGCTCGCGGGCGGCGACGGACGCTACGAGCTTCGCCTGCGCGGCGGCGCGATCTTCGGCGGCTACCTCGACGCGCCTGAACTGAGCGCCGCCGCCTTCGACGACGAGCGCTACTTCCGTCTGGGCGACACCGTGCGGCTCGCCGATCCGCGCGACCCCATGCGCGGCATGCTGTACGCAGGACGCATCGCGGAAGACTTCAAGCTTGCGAACGGCACGTGGGTGCGCACAGGCCAGCTGCGGCTCGCGCTGCTGGATCTGTGCGCTCCGCTCGTCACGGACGCCGTGATCTGCGGGCACGATCGCGACTATGTCGCCGCGCTCGCGTGGCCCAACCTCGCGGCCTTGCAGCGTCTCGCGCCCGAGCTCGACGGACTCGACGCCGCCGCGCTCGTGCAGCACCCGCGCGTGGTCGCGGCGCTGGCCGAACGTCTGCGTGCCCCCGCAAACGCCCAACAGGGCGCGAGTCTCGTCGTCAGGCGCGTGCTGCTGATGGCCGAGCCGCCGTCGATCGACGCCGGTGAAATCGCGGACAAGGGCTATGTCAATCAAGCCGCCTGCCGGGCGCGCCGGGCGGGTCTGATCGACGCGCTGTTCCGGGATGTCCCCGAGGCGCATGTCGCCTGCGTGCGCTGAGGCGGCGCGTCCGCGTGCAGCCGCGCGGGCAGGGCTCGCCCGCGCGGCCGGCGCCATACGCAGCGCGTTACAATCCGATCACACCGGCCACGGGATGACCACCGTCCGCGCTGGCGTCGCCGGCGCGCGCCCCCCACCTTTCCTGTTCGCCTCAACATGGATTCTTTCCAGACCCCGCCTGGTTTCGAGACATCCAGCGTCAATCAAAGGCTGCGCCCGCCCAGGCGCAGTACGCGTGTCGTCGGCAGGGAGCGCCTGCTCGCGCAGATGACCGAAGCGCGCCGTCACAACTGCGTGGTGCTCGAAGGCGCGGCGGGCTCCGGCAAGTCCACGCTGCTCGGCGCCTGGTATCAGGCGCTGCTTCCATTCGGCTTCGACGTGGCCTGGCTCACGCTTTCACCGGAAGACAACGATCTGGCGCGCTGGCTCGACGACCTGATCACGAGCCTCGGTCAGGTCGATCAGGAGATCGTCCGCGAGGCCGCGTTGCTCGCCGGGCGCGGCGAGGACGAGGAGGCGACCGAGCGCACCCTGATCGCGCTGGTGAGCGGCATCCGGCGCCGCACGCAACACCTCGTGCTGATCCTCGATGATCTGCACTGTGTTACCAAGCCGGGCATCCACGAGACGCTGCAGTGGCTGCTTGACTACGCGCCGGCCAATTTCCATATCGCCATGGCTTCGCGCGCGGCGATTCCGGTCTCGCTCGGCCGGCTGCGCGACCGCGGCCTGGCGCTCGAGCTGGGTATGCGTGAGCTGCGCTTCGGCGCAGCCGAATCCGAAGCATTCCTGAAGGCCCAGCTGGGCGAGGTCAGCCGGCGCGACGCGCGCCGCATGCACGAATTGACCGATGGCTGGGTCGCCGGGCTGCAACTGCTCGCGGTGCATCTCGAGCGCAGCCGCGGCGCAAAGTGCACGCCGGGCACGGCGGGCGCCCAGCGCACCGAATCGCCGCCGCCACTCACGCGCAGCCATCTGCTGGACGCGCGCGGCTACGCGGAGTATTTCGAGCGCGAAGTGCTGGCACAGCTCGCCGATGTCGAAGTCGATGTGCTCGTCGGGCTCGCGAGCTGCACGACCTTCTGCGCGTCGCTTTCGGTTGCGCTGTCGGCCAACGGCGCGCAGCCCGCGCAGCACGACCGGGTGCTCGCCCTGCTGGCGCGGCTCGAAGGCGACCATCTGTTCGTCGAGTCGATTGGCGAGGCGGGCGGCGCGACGTGGTACCGCTTCAATCCGCTCTTCAGGGAAACGCTGCTGCAGCGCTTTCGCCAGTGGGACGATGTGCGCCAACGCGAGGTCCATCGCGCCGCATGGGTCTGGTTCCGCGAGCACGGCCGGCCCGACGACGCGGTTCGCCACGCGGTGCTCGCGGGCGAGATGACGGCGGCAGCCGATCTCGTGCTGCAGGTCGCGCCCCAGTTGCGCCTGAAGGGCGAGTTGCGCAAGCTGCTCGGGCTCATGCGCCTGTTGCCCGCGGAGGAAGTCCAGGCGCGTGTGGGCCTGCGGTTGTGGGAGACGCAGCTGCAGATCTTCACGCGCGATTTCGAGGCCTGCGCGGCCGGCATCCCGCACCTGCTCTCGGCCATCCCCGCCGAGGACCGGGCCGCACGGTTCCGGCTCGCGATCACGCGCAGCACGCTGGCCGTGCAGCATGACGACACCGAAGCGATGTCGGCGATCGTGCCGGAGCTGCTCACGGTGTCCGATGCGGCCGACAGCATAGGCATTGGCGGGCGCAACAACCTGCTTGCCTGGCATGCGATGCACGAGGGCGAGTTCGAGCGCGCGCGCGAGATTTTGGCATCGGCGCCCACGCTTTTCGTCGATGGCGTGCCACTCGTCGGGACGCCCGCCGGTGCGCTGTTCAGCCGGTGCATGATGGGCATGAGCTATGCGATCGAGGGCCGCTTCCTGCAGGTCGAGCGCATTTGCCGCGACGTGCTCGCGGAAGCCGACCGCCGCGGCAATGAAGCCGTCGAGGCCGCCTGCATCGCGAGCGCGCTGATGGGCGAGGTGCTGTACGAATTCAATGAGCTGGACGCGGCGAAGCAGTTGCTCGAGGAACGAATCGATGTGCTCGAACGCACCTCGATCCCCGATTCCGTGCTGCGCGTGCTCAAGGTGCTTTCGGCGGTGCAATGGATGGCCGGACACCAGCTCGATGCGTTTGCCTGGCTCGAGCGGCTCGAGGAGTATGGCGCGAAATACCGCCTCGACCGGCTGCTCGCGCACAGTCTGGCCGACCAGGTCCAGCGCCATCTGCAGTGCGGGCAGCATCGGCAAGCCGAGGCCGCTCTCGCTCGTCTGGAGACGCTCGGCGCGGGCATCGATCCGTTATCTCGCGGCACGCGCGCGCAAATCGCCGTTCAGGCGTCGCGTGGCCGCATCCTGTGGTCGATCGCCGAGGGCAATGACGAGCGCGCATCGGTGGAGATCGACAAGCTGATCGATGTTTGCGACGCGCACGGCTGGCAGCGCGATGCCGCGCATTTCCAGTTGCTCGGCGCCGTGGTCGAGCAACGGCGCGGGCAAGCGGAGAAGGCGCGGCAAGTGGCGGTGAGCGCGCTGCGCCGGGGGCATCGGCTTGGACTCACGCGCAGCATGCTCGACGTCGGGCCCGAGGTGCTCGACCTGATCGTCAGCGCCGCGCCGGCCGATCCGTCCGATGCCGTGCTGCCGTTCTACGCGAGCCGCCTGCAGTCCGCCCATCTCGCGGCGCAAGCGCCAGGCGGAGAAGGCGCGCAACGGCCCGGCGAGCCGCGCCAGCAGGCAAGCGCGCTCGATCTTCTCAGCGAGCGGGAGACCGAGATCGTCCGGCTCCTCATGCATGCGATCCCGAACAAGCGCATTGCACGGGCGTTGTCGATCTCGCCCGAAACCGTCAAGTGGCACTTGAAGAACATCTACAGCAAGCTCGGTGTGTCGAGCCGCGACGAGGCTGTCGCGCTGATCCGCAACCTCCATCCGGGGTCCGTCGAGACCTCGTGGTTCGCCGACGATCCCCTCTGATACCGGTGGGCCGCCCCCCGACGGGGGTGGCGCGTTCAGCCGGCGCGCTCGCTATGCTTCCTGGAGGTGCAGCCCCACTGGGCCAGCACAACCGAGGAGACAGACTCACATGAAGATGAACTTCGCCCGTGTCACTCAACAGCTCGCGCTGGCGTTCCGCGACCGCGAGGCGCTCGTGAACGTCGAACGGGGCCGGCGCTTCACCCATGCCGAGCTTGACGCGTTCACCAACCGCGTGGCCAACATGATGATGCAGCGGCTGGACTTGCGCCGCGGCGACGCCTACATGTGCATCCTCGACAACGACAACCTGTCGCTGCTGCACGTGTGGACGGTTTTCAAGGGCGAGGCCCGCATGGCCATGACCAACTACCGCGACTCGCCCGACGAGCACCGCTGGCAGTTCGAGTTCATTTCGCCGAAGGTCGTCTTCATCGAGAACGCGCTGATCGACACCCACGCGCCCTTCCTGCTGGAAAAAGGCATCCGGGTGGTCTGCATGGACCCGCCACCGCCGGGCCGCGCCGATCTGCTGTACTTCTGGGACCTGCTCGAGGGCGTCCCCGCGACCAACCCCGGCGTCGAGCATGAGGTCCACGAGGACATCATGGTCTTCCGCTTCACGGGAGGCACCACCGGCAAGAGCAAGTGCGCTCAATACACCCTCGACAACTGGCTGGCCTGTCGAGACTCCGCCTACGCGTTTGAAGAGCAGGGCATCTGCACCGATTCCCGCTTCCTGCACATGGCGCCCATCAGCCACGCCTCGGGGCTGTCGATCCTGCCCGTGCTGTTCCGCGGCGCCTGCAACGTGACGCAGAACGCGCCCGACCTCAAGGCCTGGTGCCGCAACGTCGAGCAGGAAAAGATCACCGTGAGCATCCTGGTGCCCACGCTGCTGTACCGGCTGCTCGAGCTGCCGGAGGCCGCGCAGTACGATCTCTCGACGCTGCAAACCATCAACTACGGCGCCTCGCCGATGAGTCCGGCCAAGCTGCGCTTGCTGCTCGCGCGCTTTGGCAACGTATTCGCGCAGGGCTACGCGGCCACCGAATGCCTGCAACGCGTGGCGACGCTCACGAAGGCCGATCATGTCGGCATCAGTGATGCGCGGCTGGCCTCCGCCGGGCGCGTCACGCCAGGCGTCGAGCTGATGATCGTGGATGAGGAGGGCAGGGAATCGCCGCGTGGCACCACCGGCGAGATCTGGCTGCGCTGCCGCGCCACCATTTCGGGCTACTACGGAAATCCGGAGGGCACGGCGGCCGAGTTCCAGGACGGTTTCTGGAAATCCGGCGACATGGGCTACCTGGACGAGGACGGATTCTTGTTCATCGTCGACCGCAAGAAGGACGTCATTATCACCGGCGGCTTCAACGTCTACGCCGTCGAAGTCGAAGCCGCGCTCAACGCCCATCCGGCGGTTGCCAACTCAGCGGTGGTGGGCGTCCCTCACGAGGAGTGGGGCGAGGCGGTGCACGCGGAGGTGGAGCTGCGTGTCGGCCAGCAGGTCGAAGAGCAGGCGCTGATCGATCACGTCAAGAGCCGCATAGGCCGCTTCAAGGCGCCCAAGTCGATCAGCTTCGTCGAACGACTGCCGGTGACGGTGGTCGGCAAGGTCGTGCGCCGCATCGTGCGCGAGAAGTACTGGAAAGACCAGGCCCGCAACGTGTCCTGAGCATGGATTCACGCGCTCCGGATCACGCGCGAATTCAGATGCCCGGGGAGGGCGGTGAGCGTGTCGGACTCCAGGGCCTGATTCAACACATTCGGATATCTAATTATTGCATGCAGGCCGACATGCTCGAGGCGTGCCGCGTTCGAATCGCGCCACCCGGCGAAGGTGGTCACATTCGCGTGCCGCTCTGGCTTACTGTGCCATCGATACCGGCCAGAAACTGAAAAAACGGAGGCAAAAGTGGGTGTATTAAGTGGAATTCGTGTCCTCGAATTCGAGGCAATCGGCCCCGGCCCGTTCGCCGTGATGATGCTCGCGGATATGGGCGCAGACGTCGTGCGCATCGACCGGCCGGTCGAGCCGGAGGACCTCGGCCCGAAACGCCAGGGCACGCGCGGCAATGTCGTCGGCCGTGGCCGCCGGTCCGTGACGCTCGACCTCAAGCAGCCCCAGGCCTGCGAGGCCGCGCTCGAGCTGATGTCGCGTGCCGACGTGGTGATCGAAGGCTTCCGGCCGGGGACGATGGAGCGTCTCGGCCTCGGGCCGCAGCAGGCGCTGACCCGCAATCCGGGGCTCGTCTATGGCCGCATGACCGGGTGGGGGCAGACCGGCCCGCTCGCGGCGCGCGCCGGCCATGACCTGAACTACCTCGCGCTCTCCGGCGTGCTCTCCGGCATCGGCCGTGCCGATGGCGCGCCGGTGCCGCCGCTGAATCTCGTCGGCGACTATGGCGGCGGTGGCATGCTGCTGGCGCTGGGCGTGGTCGCCGCCTTGCTGAACGTGCAGCGCGGCGGCGAAGGCCAGGTCGTGGATGCCGCGATGATCGAGGGCGCGGCGCAGCTGGGCTCGGTGATCTGGGGCCTGCTCGCCTCGGGAGACTGGCGCGAAGCGCGCGCGAGCAACCTCCTCGACGGCGGCACCCCCTGGTACGACAGCTACCGCACGCGCGACGGCGGCTACATGTCGGTGGGCGCTGTCGAAGCGCGCTTCTATGCCCAGTTGCTCGACAAGCTGGGCCTCGCCGGCGAGGACTTGCCGGGGCAGCACGATCGCCAGGGGTGGCCGGTTTTGCGCCAGCGTTTCGAAGCGGTGTTCCTGACCCGCACGCGCGACGAATGGTGCGCCGTATTCGAAGGCAGCGACGCCTGTGTCGCGCCGGTCCTGAGTTTCTCGCAGGCGCCGCATCATCCGCAGCACCTTGCACGCGGCAGTTTCGTGGAGTCGGGCGGCGTGATCCAGCCGGCGCCCGCTCCGCGCTTTTCGGCCACGCCGTCGAAACTCTCGGCACCCGCGCCCGCACGCGGCGAAGGCGGCCACGAAGCGCTGCGCGCCTGGGGTTTCGACGAAGCCGCCGTGACGCGCCTGCGCGAGAAAGGGTTGGGTTGCGCGGCTTGACGCGCGCGTGAGTCATGTTCAAACCGTTCCAGCGCGCCCAGGCGCGCTGGCTGCGTTTACGGGCATAAACCGCACCCGCAGCGCCGCTGATCGTAGCGTTTATCTTGCCGCGAGCGCGTACCACATCGCGCCGTCGTCGCGCAGCTCGCGGGTGAGCTCGCCCCGATGCAGCAGGTAGTTCAGGCAGGCCAGGCTCTCACCCGTGGCGAGCCCCATCTGGCTCATATCCGTGTCGGCGATCGGCCGGGCGAACAGAAGGGTGAAAACATCGACAGCGCGCCTCGCCTCTTTCAAGCCACTGCGCAGCCGCTCCAGGCTGCGCTGCTGGCCACGCTCCAGCCGGTCCAGACGCGCGTGCAGGCCGCGGAAGCAATCGTTGTGTGAAGGCAGCACCAGGACGTCGTCAGGCACCTGCGCCCTGAGCTTGTTGATTGACGCGAGCCAGTCCGCCATCGGGTCGGCGTCGGGCTCGATGGGATAGACCGATACGTTCGACGAAATGCGCGGCAGGACCTGATCTCCGGATATGAAGAGCTTGAGATCGGGACAGTAAAAACACGCATGCTCGGGCGAATGCCCATTGCCCGTGATGACGTTCCAGTCATGCGCGCCTATCCTGATGGACTCGCCATCCTGAATGCGCCGGTAGCTTGGCGGGAGCGCGTGCACGTGCTGTCCGAAGCGGCCGAAGCGCGCGCGGTAGAGGTCGATGGAAGCCGTGCTCCAGCCCGCCTGACGATAGAAGCGAATCGCGTCGTCGGGCGCCTCGAGGCCCGTGTCGGCCAGCGTCACGCGGCAATTGAAATACTCGCCGCGCGTCATCCACAAGCGGCAATCGTTCGTGCGCGACAGCCAGCCCGCCATGCCCACATGGTCGGGGTGCATGTGCGTGACGAACACGCGCGTCACGCGGCTACGTTCGCGCTCGCGTTGAAGCCAGTCGCGCCACACGGCGGCGGCGGCATCGGTGCGCGCGCCCGTGTCGACGACGGCCCAGCCGTCCTGCTCGGCGATCGCCCATACGTTGATGTGGTCCAGATCGTAAGGCAGCGGCATGCGGATCCAATGCACGCCCGGCGCGACTTCGAGCGCGCCGCGCGGCATGGGCGGTGTCTCGAACGGGTAGGTGAGTGCGGCGGCTGAGGAGGTGTCGTCGTTCATCGCATCGATTCCTGATGATCTGGCATTCGCGGGTCAAGCCCGAAAATAGCACGAAAAGAAAACAGGCAAGCAGACAGCAAAACGGCCCGTGCAACAACGCGCTTTCGGGCGTCCCTGCGCGGGCCTGGGTGTGGCCGCTCCCGTCACGCGCCCGTGGACGCGTGCTCAGGCGTTACTGCACGTTGCCGGCAACGGCAATTGTCTGGCCAGTGATGTAGTTCGACTCGGGCGTGCAGAACAGATACACGCCGCCTGCCGCTTCTTCGGGCGTGCCACCCCGGCCGATCGGATTGCGTTGCGCATGAGTCTTGAGCATCTCCGGATTCAGACCCACGCGGATCTCGCGTCCGTCGATGTTGACCGTGGTGCCCGCGTTCGCGTCGGTCGACGTCATGCGCGTGAGGATCAGCCCGAATGCCACGGCGTTGACGTTCACGTTCAGCCGGCCCCATTCGCGCGCGAGCGCGCGCGTCATGCCGATCAAGCCCGCCTTCGCGCCCGAGTAGTTGAGCTGGCCGGCGTTGCCGTTCAGCGCGGAGACCGACGAGATGTTGACGACCTTGCGATAGACCTCGCGGCCGGCTTCCTTGTCCGCGGCGTGAAGCGCCTTGATATGCGGATAGGCCGCGCGCAGGATGCGGAAGGGCGCGGTCATGTGGCAGTCGAGGATCGCGTACCACTGCTCGTCGCTCATTTTCTGGACGACGTCGTCCCACGTGTAGCCCGCGTTGTTGACGATGATGTCGATGCCCTTGTAGGTGTTCATCGCCGTGCCGATCAGGCGATCAGCAAAGTCGGGCGCGGTCACGTTGCCCACGCAGGCAACGGCCTCCGCGCCCATCTTGCGCAGTTCTTCCACGGTCTCGTGCGCCGGCTCGGCGTCGAGATCGTTGATCACGAGGCGCGCGCCTTCGCTGGCGAGCTTGGTGGCGATCGCATGCCCGATGCCGCGGCCCGAACCGGTGACGAGCGCCACCTTGCCGTCGAGTTTGCCCATGTTTGTTCTCCTGATGATCCAGCCGTAATACGTTTATTGAAGGGCGACCACCGCGTCGCCAACGACGCGCGGTTCGCCATATTGATTCGTGGTCTGAAGCTCGAGCTTCACCCGCTTCTCGCCATCGGCTTCGAACTTCTCGACCACACGCCCGGTGCAGGTGATGCGATGCCCGAGCTGCGTGATGCCCACGAAGCGCACAGCGAACTGGCGAAGCTGACGCTGGTCGACCCAGAGCGTGAGCAGGCGGCCCAGCCACGCCATCGAAAGCATGCCGTGCGCAAACACGTCCGGCATGCCGGCCTTGCGTGCGAAGTCGATGTCGATATGAATGGCGTTGTGGTCGTTCGACGCGCCGGCAAAGAGCGCCAGCGTGGTTCGATTGACCGGCTCGAGCGTGAGCGGCGGCAGCGTGTCGCCGACCTGGACCTCGTCGAATTTCAGTTGGCTCATGTCGTCTCTCCCGATCATCCAGCGCGATGCACGGTCACGCTGCGCAGATCCGCAACGTGCTCGCCGTGCTGGTTGGTCACGCACGTATCGCGCACGATGAACTCGAGTGCACCGCCTTTCTTCTCGTAGATGTCGGCGATCTGCGTCCTGAAGTGCAGCGTGTCGCCGGCATAGGCCATGCGGTGGTACGTGAACGACTGCTCGCCGTGCAGGATCCGGTCGAGCCGGATGCCGGCCTCGTCGCGCCAGCCGTTGGCCGGCGCGAGCATTTCCAGCGAGAAGAGGAAGGTGGGCGGCACCGGCAAGCCGGGATGGCCCGCGTCGCGCGCGGCGGCTTCGTCGAGATACTCGGCACGGGTCTCGCCCGTCGCCTTCGCGAAGAAGCGCAGCTGGCTCGCGGGAGCCGTGGCGCTGAAGTCGGCGGTGACCCGGCCGATAAACTTCTTGTCGATCATTTCGCGTTGCTCCTGAGGACCCGGCTCGTCACGCCACTTTCTTGTAGGCCGTCACGACGCATGCGCCGCCAAGGCCGACGTTATGCGAGAGGGCGTACTGTGCGCCTTCGACCTGGCGCTCGCCGGCGGTGCCGCGCAGCTGGTGCGTGAGTTCGTAGCACTGGGCAAGACCCGTTGCGCCGAGCGGATGGCCCTTCGAAAGCAGGCCGCCCGAGGGGTTGACGACCCATTCGCCGCCATAGGTGTTGTCGCCGTCGTTGACGAGCTTTTCGGCTTCGCCCGGCGCGCACAGTCCGAGCGCCTCATAGGTGATGAGCTCGTTCTGCGCGAAACAGTCGTGCAGCTCGATCACGTCGATGTCTTTCGGACCGATGCCGGCCTGCTCATACACGCTCTGCGCGGCGGCCTGGGCCATGTCGAAGCCGACCACGCGGATCATGTCGCGCGCGTCGTACGTGCTCGGCGTATCGGTGGTGAGCGCCTGGCCGGCGATCAGCACGTCGGCGCGCAGGCCCTTTTTCTTCGCAAACGCCTCGGACACGACGATCGCCGCCGCGCCGCCGCAGGTCGGGGGGCAGGCCATCAGGCGCGTGAGCACGCCTTCCCACAGCATCGGGGCCGCCATCACGTCTTCCGTCGAGACGACGTTGCGGAACACCGCGAGCGGGTTGCGCGCCGCGTGGCGGCTCGCTTTGGCGCGGATCTTCGCGAACGTTTCGAGCTTCGTGCCGTACTTCTGCATGTGAGCCTGGCCCGCGCCGGCGAACTGGCGAATGGCGTTGCCGAGGCCGCCCGGATCGACCACGAGCTCATCGACGAGGTTCAGCGCGCGCTCGAGCGCCGGGGCACGGTCGGTCCAGTTGGATTTGAGGGCGCCGGGCTGCATGAACTCGAAGCCGACGGCCAATGCGCAGTCGACCGCGCCGCTGGCGACGGCCTGGCGCGCGAGAAAGAGCGCGGAGGAACCGGTTGCGCAGTTGTTGTTGACGTTGATGACAGGGATGCCGGTCATGCCGACGTGGTAGAGCGCCTTTTGCCCGCAGGTGGAATCGCCATAGACATAGCCGGCGTAGGCCTGCTGCACGTCGTTGTAGTCGAGGCCGGCATCGGCCAGGGCCTCGCGCACGGCGGTCGCGCCCATCACGTCATAGGTTTCGCTGGTGCCGGGCTTCTTGAAAGGGATCATGCCCACACCGGCAACGAACACGTTACGGCTCATAGTTTGTCTCCTTCGATACGGTTATCTGGAATCACAGCTTGCGTGAGATGAGGTCGCGCATCACTTCGCTCGTGCCGCCGAAGATGCGCGTGACGCGGGCGTCGGCGAATGCGCGGGCGACCGGGTATTCGAGCATGTAGCCGTAGCCGCCGTGCAGCTGCACCATCTCGTCGAGCGCCTTGCCGAGCGTCTCCGTGGCGTAGAGCTTCGCCACAGCCGCCTCTTCGAGCGTGAGGCGCCGGCGCATATGCTCGGCGAGGTAGTGATCGACCATGAGGCGCACGGCGATCGCCTGGGCCTTGATATCGGCCAGCTTGAACTTGGTGTTCTGGAAATCCCACACGGTCTGATTGAAGGCGCGGCGATCCTTCACGTAGTTGATCGTGTGCTCGAGGCTCGCCTCGAGCCGCGCGGCCGCGCCGATCGCGATCGACAGGCGCTCCTGCGGCAGCTCGCCCATCAGATAGGCAAAGCCCATGCCTTCTTCGCCGAGACGATTCGTTACCGGCACGCGCACGTCGTCGAAGAAGAGCTCGGCCGTGTCCTGGGCGTGCATGCCCACTTTCTCGAGCTTGCGGCCGCGCCGGAAGCCCGCGCGGCTCGCCTCCACGACAATCAGGCTCACCCCCTTCGAGCCCGCGGCGGGGTCGGTCTTGCAAACCATGATGATCAGGTCGGCGCACAGGCCATTGCTGATGAAGGTCTTGCTGCCGTTGATGACGTATTCGTCGCCGTCGCGGATCGCGGTGGTGCGCACGGCCTTCAGGTCGCTGCCGGTACCGGGCTCCGTCATGCCGATCGCGAGGATGGTCTCGCCGCTGCAGCAGCCGGGCAGCCACTTGCGCTTTTGCTCCTCGTTGCCGAGGCGGGCAATGTAAGGCGCGATGATGTCCGAATGCACGCCAAAGCCGAGTCCGGACAGGTTCATTGCGCTGACCTCTTCATTCAGGACTGCGGCGTGCCCGAAATCGCCACCGCCGCCGCCGTATTCGGTCGGCAGCGTCGTGCAGAGCAGACCTTCGCGGCCGGCCTTGAGCCACGTTTCGCGGTCGACCTTGCCGGCCATGTCCCATTCGGCCTGTCTCGGCAGGCATTCCTTTTCCAGAAAGCGGCGCGCGGAAGTGCGCAGCATCTCATGATCGTCGCGAAAGACTGTGCGGGTAATGTGCATTGCGGATGTCCTGAAGGTTGGGACGGCGCCGGTCAGGGCGTGCGTCCCGGCGTTCGTTCGTGAGGGGCCGCGGCCGCATGGCTGCGAGGCCCGTGCCCCGTGAGCCAAGAATAGAGATTCGCGTGCCAGTCGGGCACCACCCTCGGGAGGGGGGCACAGCCGGTTTTCGGGCCACTCGGGCCGATGGCTTCGAGCGCGCAAGCCGCTTCGCACAACGTCCTCGGGGTATTCCCGTCCCACTCTCGGAGGGGAGGTGTTTCGTCCCGCCGTCACCGGCACCATGAGCCCAACCCGCCGATCGTGACGCATTGACCGGGGTTTGACATCCACGCCCATCGGGTGCGGCAAACATAAAGAGGAGACGTGCATGCGGTTTGTAACCAAGAGCCTTTGCGGAGCAGTCCTGATACTCACAGCGGGAGGCGCCTCGGCGCAGACGAGTGTGACGCTATACGGCGTCGTCGATGTGTTCGGGCAATACTTGCTCAACGGCAGTGGCACGAAAGGCGGTCCCGGGACCGCTTACGTGCCCGGATCCAATTCGTTATCCGAACGAAGCGGCGGATCGACCGGATCGATGTTCGGCTTGAAGGGCAGTGAAGATCTCGGCGGCGGCCTCAATGCCATCTTCGATGTGGAGAACGGCTTCAACGTCAACAACGGAACGTTCTTCGCCGATTCCACCACGCTGTTCTATCGGCAATCGTGGGTGGGGCTGCGCCACGACGAGTGGGGGCAGCTCACGTTCGGGCGACAATATGAGCCGAGCTTCCTCGCGATCTATCCGACCGATCCGTTCCGCGGCAACGAAGTGCTTTCGCCCATTGCGGCAGCCGATCTCGCAGGCGCACGCGACCGCGCGACACTCGCCACCCAGTATGTTTCGGGGCGCACCAGCAACTCGATCGCCTATCAGTCGCCGGATTGGCGCGGATTGCGCCTCTACGGCATGTACGCGTTTTCCGCGACGGTCACGCAGCCCGTCCAGATGACGTCGGGCAACATGCTCGACTTCGCAGCGACCTATTCCGGATACGGCCTCTATGTCGGGCTCGCTTATCAATTCCAGCACGCAGGCCAGGAGAGCGCGTCGCTCGGGCAATACCCGAGCGGCACACCGCTTGCCGGTCAGCCGCTGCCCGCGAGCACGTTCGACCTCGTTTCGACCGCGCACTATACGGCAGCGCTGGCCTACCGCATCGGCATCGTGAACCTGCAGTTCAACTACAGCTATAACAGCCCGACCGACCCGCCGCCCGGCGCACGCGTCACGGCGCCCGGCGTGGGCGCGCTCACGTCACTGGCGGCGCTGGTCCATCCGTACAGCATCATCGAGGCGGGCGCGACCATTCAGGCGACCGCTGTCGACGTGATCGAGATCGCCGGCATCTACCGCAGCGTGCGGGGTGTGGACGACAACACGCCCGGCTTCGAGATCGGTGCGGAGCACTTCCTCTCCAAGCGCACGAGCTTGTACCTGCGTGCCGGGTATATGAAGAACAACGGCATCGCGAATGTGAGCTGGCCCGGCGTCACGGCGGCGGACGGCTCAAAGCAGGTGCTGGCCGTACTGGGCATGTCACACCGGTTCTAAGGGAGTTCTAAGGGAGGATAGGGATGAAGACGCAACACATCAGGTCTCTGGTAGCGGGGCTGCTGATCGCGCTGACCCTTTCGGCAATATAAAGGCATCCGAACGATTCTGACGTGCGGCACGCGAGGGGATGAACGGCAACGTTCATCCCCTTGTCGTTTGAACCGGCGGCGGGCGGGCAGGCTGTGGGCCGATGCGACTGGCGACTCTACACCGCTGCGCCACGCCTCAGCCCTGATGCGATTCGAATTCGATCTTCTTCAAGATGCCCGAGTTCTTGTCGAAATAGAACGATGCGTTTTTGGTCGTTCCGACCGGCACGCCAACGAACACGAAGCCCACCGCGGCTCGTTTCGTGTACTGGTAACTCCAGATTTCGAAGTCGCCGGCATCCGTCTTTCGGGTCGGTATGCCCAGTTGCAGGACGACGTCATTGCGGGTCGCGACGCCCACTTCAAACTGCTTCTGCAGGGACTCCTGGGAGGCGTCGGAAATCTTCTGCACGCCCTCACCAGGGGCGACGGAAACGGCACATCCGGTTAGTGAAGCAGCGAGCAGGAGTGCAAAAAATTGAGTTTTCATACCATGCATGTCTCTGAATTTGCCAGTCGTGCATGTTCACAGAGACGCTGGACAGGGACAATCGGACGAATACGAAAACTCTGACGATGCTGCAAAAGCGCATGACCACGTCTCGCGTGGCCATGAACGTCGAGTGGATGTGCGTGCGCTTCAGGCAGTAACGGATTGCGCAGGGCGGTTCAGCGTGTGTTGAGTGCGCGCCGGATGGAGCCACCTCAGTGCGCTCAGCGCGGCGAAGATCAACAGTGCCGCGCTAACGGCAATGCCAATCTCATAAGCGTGGCTATTGCCGCTGCCATGCACCTGAACGATGCGCCCCATGACGACGGGACCGATGGCCGCGCCAAGGCTCGCGACAGCCGTATTGATCGCCACCATCGATGCGCGCTGTGCCGTAGGCACCATTTCCGCCAGCAAAGCCGGCGTGATCGAAAGACAGACCGCGGGCAACGCGCTGCCCACCGCATAGAGAGCGAGCTTGGCGCCCGGCGGGAGGTCGATTACGGCGAGCGCGATCATGAGCAGCGCCCCGGCAATCATCACGACGCACGTGAGATGCACGCGCGCCTGACGCGAGCTCGCACCGGCATTGAGCATTCGCTGCGAAAGGCCGCTCAGGCCGATATTGGCCAGTGCAGTCACAAGAATGACCAGCGCGAAGCAACGGCCTGAGGTGACGCCATCGAAACCGAGCCCTTTTTCGAACCACGTGGGCAGCCAGGTAAGGCTCTGACCCAGCAACCAGTAGGCGGAGAAGCAGAGCAGAAAAACGCAGAGCACGGAGCGCTCGGTCAGCAGTTTGAGGTAAGGCTGCCGAAGCGAACCGGACAAGCCCGTGCTGGCTGCGGCTGGGCGCGGTGCGTTGTCGAGCGTGCCTTCGCGCCCGAAGCATAGCCACAGCGCGCACCACACCACACCGACGGCGCCGAGCAGGAAGAAGTTCGCGCGCCAGCCCCATTCCCTCGTGATGAGCGGGATGCCCACTCCGGCGAGGATCAAGCCCATGGCCGCGCCCTGATTGATGATCGCGACGGGCAGATTGCGGTCCCGGTCCGGGAACCACTTGAAGATTGCGTGGACCGAGACCGGAAACGACGGTCCCTCCGCAGCGCCTAGCACCACACGGCACGCGAGCAAGCCCGCGGCGCTGCCCGCAAACGCCTGAGGCAACTGCAGCACGGCCCAACTGGCCGCCATGACAAGCAGAATCCAGCGCGTCGGAAAGCGGTTGGCGAGAAAGCCGACCACGACCGTCGAGACAGAAAACAACCAGAAAAAGCTGCCCGCCACCACGCCAAATTCCGCCGGAGACAAGTGCAATTCGGCGGTCAACGGCACGGCGATCATGCCAAGCACGATCTTGTCGAGGAAGTTGATCATGGCGAGACCGGTCAGCAGCGCGGTCATGGTCCACGCAGACTTTGGCTTGTAGCGGGTGTGGATGGTCATCGAGAGCCTCGAAGGCATCGGGTGTTATGGCGAGCAAGTGCCGGAGATTACCGCTCGAACGGCCGGATGCGATCACCATACGGCGGCCCCAAACCGCCAGGTACTACCCACACGGGGTGGGCAGGGAAATCCTGAACGGGCGCGCGCCGCCAGTCTGGATGGCATCAAGTTTTTCAGGAGATCGGTGTCTGGCCAAGATTGATTGATAATCCAACGTATTACGTATAATTTTTAACGCATTTATCCTTCATACACGACATTAGTACTATAATGTCGTGTATGTAGGATCGTCGACATCGCAGCTGGCGCAATGCCATCCGGAGGCTTCCAGCCGTGAAAAAAATCGACCTTGCCGCCATCCAGCCCGTTGAATCGCTCGAACCGAAGTCCGATTTGCGCAGAGGCTGTCATTCGCCGTTTTCGCTGGCCTGCTCCCAGCCCATTCGGTGACGCTCGACCGTTTCGCGATGGCGCTCGTCGTCTTCGGCGTGCAGATAGAGGCTGGTCGTGTTGAGCGATACGTGGCCGAGATTGTCGCGAATCGTGCGCAGGTCCACGCCGCCGTCCGCCATGTGCGATCCGGCGGTGTGCCGCAGCCAGTGCGCCGAGGCACGGTCGAGTTCATCGGCGCGATCGGCGAAATCCACTCCTTTGCCCCGCAGCCATGCAGCGGCGCCCGCGAAAATGCCCTTGATGGCATCGTGAACGGCGGAACGCGACAGGCAACGCGCCGTGCCCTTGAACGGAAGAATGAGCGGCAGTTCCTCGGCGCGCGTGGGAATGGCGGGCAGGCCATTCGCGGTGCGATACCGCCGCAACTCGGCAATCAGCTCGGGCGACGCGGGCACGATGCGCGCCTTGTCACCTTTGCCCACCGTTTCCAGCCACCACTGGTCCCGGCCATCGGCGCCGAGGCGCCGGAAGAAGTCGCCCATGCGGCCGCCTGCGACTTCCGAAATGCGCATGCCCTGGAGATAGAACAACGTCGTGAGCCAGCGGCAGCGTGCGTGATATTTGCGCTCGGCTTCGCTCTCCAGGGGGAGTTGTTCGACCCAGGTCTTGACCTCGTCCCATAGCGAGATCGACAGATAGCGAGTCACGCGCGGCGCCGAACGCTTCGCGCGCTGGCGCAGGAGCGCCATGGGATTGCCGCGCAAGTAGCCGGCGTTGACGAGCCACGTGAACATCGCGTTGAGGATGATGAGCGCCTGGCGCTGGCTGGCCGGAGAAAGCGGGCCGTTGAACGGGCGCCAGCGTGCGTCGCTGCGCGCGAATTTGCCGCCGGTGGCCGACACCCAGCGCTCCGCCGGCTGCGGGTTCACGAGAAACGCCTTGAATAGCAGCAGATCCTCGTGCGTGAGCGAGGACAACGGCTTGCCCAGTTGCACGACAGCCCAGAGCAGCAGCCGCTCGGCTTCCTTGCGGTAGTTGTCGAACGTGGTCTTGGTATCGGCGTAGTTCGAGAGCCAGGCGCGCAAGGCGTCCAGGTCGTTGTCCGCCGCGAGCTGGCTGCTGCCGGCAACGCCGCGGTTGCTGCCGTCGCGGCCGTCGAGCGCGGACGGAACGACGAGCGATTCAACGGGCTCGATGGCGACGAGGTCGATATTGTTCACGACGGGAAGGCTCCGGATGGCGGCGCGCCGGCAGCGACATCGCATTTATCACACACGCGACATTATAGGCTCCGCACGAGTCCGATCTTCTGTTGTACGGTGAGAAACAAACCTCATCACATGCCGGACATTGCGCGGGTGCTCCCACACCCGCGCCCGCTCGGTTTCGACGACGACTTGAGGGCAACTGCTCAAAAACGTCACTGCTGCTGTTGAGCCGCCTGTTCGATCAGCGCAGCCACTTCCTTCGGATGCGACTCATACACCGAATGGCTCGCACCATCGACTTCCACCGTTTGAGCGTGAGCGCGTTTCGCGTACATGCGCTCGAGATCGGGGTTGATGATCTTGTCCGCCTTCGCAACCATGTAGAACGCAGGCTTGATCTTCCAGGCCGGATCCGGGATCTGCGCAGTGAATACGCCTGCCGCCGTCGGCATTTGCTCATGGGCTTCGAACTCAGCCTGTGCGATCGGAAGATCGGCCGCGAAATCACGCGGATAGTCGGCCGGATTCAAATACAGATAGTCGTCCGCCGTTTTCACGATGTCCTCGTGAGGCGTCGCATTCGGATAACGCTTGCCATTCGAGACCTCGGTTTCCCCGGCATCCAGTGCGTGAGCGGCAATGTAGACGAGCGACTTCACGTGCTCGTCGTTTCCCGCCTCCGTGATGATGGCGCCGCCGTAGCTATGGCCGACGAGCACGCACGGGCCGTCCAGACTATCGATAACGCGCTTCGTTGCCGTCACGTCGTCCTTGAATGACGTCAGCGGTTCTTGCACGAGCGTCACGTTATAGCCGTCCTTCGTGAGGATGTCGTACACCGGACGCCATCCAGCGCCACCCACGAAGGCGCCGTGCACGAGAACGATGTTCTTGACAGGCGCGGCCTGCACAGTCGTAGCGACGCCGGCAACCAGGCAAAGCGCCGCTGCTGCTTGCGCAACGGTAGTACGGAAAGAAGGGAAAGACATTGCAGCTCCTTGGAATGACGCGAAGTGAACGAATCGATTGACAACACGGCCAGTCTAAAAAGCTGCCTCGAACGAGAGGGTTACCCAGTCATTACGAAAAAATGACGTGTCTGCGTCCGTGAATCGAATCAAAGGGACGGAAGGCTTGTTATTTTTTTGTAACGCCTGGGTAACCTTGCCGATCGAGTCGCCTGCCTACACTGCAACCACGCAGTAACGCTTTGCCTCGCTTACGCCAGGTTTCAAGGTGTTGCTTCCTGAGCCAGACCTCGCATCCATGCACAGTCGATACTGCGGCTTTTTTCTCCCGACTCATCCGATTTGCAGATATATAGGAGTATTGATCATGTCCAGGCTTCTTCTCAGCGTTCTGGTTGCTGCCTCCGCCGTCGCCGTTCCGGCATATAGCTTCGCGCAGTCCACTCAACCCCTCACCCGCGCTGAAGTCCGTGCAGACCTCGTGCGTGTCGAGCAAGCCGGATACAGCCCGGGCCGCGGCGACGACATCAACTACCCTGCTGACATTCAGGCTGCCGAGGTCAAGGTCGCGGCTGGACAATACGCGCAAAATTCGGCGCAAACCGATATGGGCGGTGTGCCGATGCAGAGCACGTCGGCTGCGGGTTCACGCACGCGTATGCCTGCACAGTCCAACTGTGTCGGCCCGGCCAGTTTTTGCACGATCTATTTTGGTAGTTGAGCCGGCAAGCGCACGGTCTTCAGTGGTCCTGCCGAGACGGCCCGCCTTACATGGACGGCGAGCCGATCTCGCCCGTTGCCAAAGCGAGTGTCGCGGCAGCGGAAAGCGCGGCGCTGTAGCTGTCCGCATAAGCGTTCTGCGCGGCGAGCAACTGGTTCTGCGTGAGGAGCACGTCGGTAATGGTGCCGACGCCGTGCCGGTAGGCGGCGAACGCCGCGTCGTAGGTCGTCTTCGCGGCCTCCACCAGCGCCTTCGCGGCGTCGTTCGACGCGAGGCTCGTGGCAAGCCCGTTCTGCGCGGCAACGATCTGCCTGACGGCCTCTTGCCTCGTATGGGTCAGTTGCGCAGACGCACTGTCCGCGTCGTTGCGCGCCTGCATCAGCACGGCGGAACGCAAGCCGCCATCGTAAAGAGGAATCGTCACGCCGAGGAATATGCTGCCGCTGCGGCGGCTGCCGTTCAGGTTCACCGTGGCCGCCTGATCGCCAACCGGGGGGATCGCCGTGATCGACGTCGTGCCGGTGCCGTACGCGGCCGTCGCCGAGAGGAATATCTTCGGCATGAACGCCGATTCGGCCGCGCGAATCTTCGCCTGGTTTGCCTCCTCCAGCGCATACGCGCCCTGCACGTCCGGCCGCCGCGCGATCGCGTCCGCAACGATTTCGTCGACGCTCTGATGCAGCGCCGGCGTGAGCGTACGCGCCGGCAGCGGCGCGATCACCGGTTTCGACAACGGTGAAATGCCAAGCGCAGAGACGAGACTCAAATAGCTGTCGCTCAGGGCGCCGTCCGCCTGCACCTTCAGCAGATTGGCTTGTGCACGGTTCTGCGTGGCCTGCGCGACCTCGACCACGGTGCCCACGCCCTGCTTTCGCCGTGCGCGCGCAGCGCTGAGAATGCCATCCGCGTTGTCGAGCGCCTGCTGCGCGGTGTGTTGCCTCGCGCAAGCCGCTTCGTATGTGTAATACGCGATACTCACGTCGTGGATCACGTGCTGGTGAACCGACGTGAACGCGACGTTTGCGGCCACGGAAAGCTGCTTCGCAGCATCGAGGCGCGCACGGCGGCCACCGAAATCGAAGAGCAGCCATTGCAGCGAGAGCACCGAAACCGTACCGTGAATGTCCGAGCTGGTCGATGTGTTACCGAGCAACGGCGTCGATGTCGCGCCGCTCGCCGCCTCGTATCCGCCCATGGCGGTGGCCGTGAGCTGCGGCAAATACGCGGTTTTCGCAATGCCCGCCGCGAGCGCTGCATTGCGCGCGTCGTTCCAGGCGATGCGCGTGAGCGGGTTCGTGGATTCCGCAAGATCGATCAGCTCGGGCAGTGTGTACGCGTGGTTCGCATCGATCGCCGCCGCGGGTTCGATCGAGGCCAGCGCTGCGCTGCGCGGCAACGTATAGCCAGCCTGCGCCGCGTCGCTGGCGCTGCGCGGCGCACCGGGCACGATGTTGCCGTCGGCATCTGTCTGCGGCTGCCACGGCCGGTCTGCCGCGGGTGGCGCGAGATCGATCGACGACGTCGCGCAGCCCTCGAGTCCCGAAATAGCCCATGCGGCAGCCAACGCGGCGGCCACTGCAATGAGCCGGAGCGTCGGTTCAGGCGCGCGCATCGGTCGTCGTCTCCCTGGCCGAAGCCGGGCGCGTCATGTCGGCAATTTGTCCAAAGCGCTTTGCGATGACGTTCTGGAGCGCATCGAGGGCGGGGTCGGCCGCTCGGTCCTGCGCGGCCTCGGCGACACGCTGTGGGGCTGGCACGTGCGTGTCGTCACCAGCAGCAAGACGCCCGGCGATTTCACCCAACCGCGCCGCACCCGCCCGCCCTGCCGCGAGGACCAGTGGCGCCTCCAGCGCCTCCAGCTCCGCGAGCGCGCGACGCCGGCTCGCCACCCATTCCGGCTCGGGACGCACCCACGATGGCTCGTAGTGAATCAGGCCGAGATCCTGGCGCAGTCCCCCGTACTGGGCGAGTGCGCCTCCCGCGAGCGCACTGCGCGTGCGGGTGTCCGCTGCGTGCGCGATGCGGGTCCACTGCGCGACGAGTGCTTTGAGCGTCGCGTCGATGCGGCTGGCGATGCTCACGGGCCAGACGCGCGTAAAGACCAGATAGATCACGACGTTGCCGATCAGAATGCCGATCACGCGGTCGCGCGCAAGCGTGAGGTCGAACGCGGGCGCCGCGCCCTGGATCACGCACAGGAAGAAGGCGAACGCGATCTGCATGCCCGCATACGAGATCCGTGCCGACCCCATCGCCACCCATGCGGCCAGCCACGCGCCCGCGAACACCAGCGCCATCAGCTCGCCCGCCGAGGTTAGCCGGGGTGTCACGAACACGATCGCCGCAGTGCCGAGCAAAGCGCCGACGAGACAGCCCGTGATCCGCAGCGTCAGCTTCTCGACGGTTTCGGCTGTGGTGCTGAGCGAGACCATATAGCAGGTGATGAAGCACGTATGAATGCCCTGCCAGTCGAGCTGCTGATACAGCACGTAGCAGAACATCGCCGCAGCCGTGGTCTTCAGCGCGTAGCGGACGTGATCGGGATTCGAGAAGGCATCGGCACCGAAAAAGCCGCTGCGCGCGGGCGGCCCGGCGGTTTTCTCAGGAGCAGGAACCGGCTCCGCAGGCGGCACCGCGAAGCCCTCCAGCGCGGCGCGCAGGTCTGCGAGCACGAGCGCCTGCAGCGCGCTCCCCTCGGGCAGGTCCGGCACATCGAGCGTGACATCCACGGGATAGCCGCCCGCCTCGAGCATCGCGGCCATCTGCGTCATCGTTGCGGCAAGCTGCGCCGCGCATGCGTCGGGCAATCTCGCGCCGGGTTCGCTTGCCGCGAATTCCGTCGTCACCAGGATCGCCGTCGTGGATGCCGCCGCCTGGCGCAGCGCCGCGCCATCGGCCGGTGTCAGCGTGCCTTCGAGTTTCGAGAGCTTGAGCCACGAGAGGATCTGATGGTCGCCCTGCCGCATGCATGCTTCGAATACGGCGCGCTCCTCGTCGGTCGCCTTGTCCGTGAGGCGGCGCGCAGCGAGCCTCAGTCGCCGCGCAAGCTGCGCGGTGGCGAGCCGGCGCGGCGAAGGCGCCATCACCAGGTTCACGACGATCGCCACGCCGATCGGAATCGCCACCATCAGCCACGCGTACAGCAGGCCGCGCGTGGCCGCTTCGCCGACTGGCGCGAGGCCAAGCTCGTCGAGCCCGAAGCCGACGATCATCGCAAGGATCGCGCCGATTGGCCGAAGCTTGCTTGCCGACGTGGCGAATAGCAGTCCGAATGATAGAAGCGCCATGCTCGCCACCCGCAGCGGAGGCTGATCGATAGTGAGGATTGCGAAGATCATCACGACCCCGATGATCGCGGTCACGACCAGCATCAACGCGATCGACATGACGACGCTCGTCATACGGTCGGGCCGGTTCAGGAAGAACACGATATACACGGAAGTCGCGGCATCGGGCGTGCTGTAGCCGGTCGTCACGAGCACCGTAAGCGCGCAGATCAGCGCAATGCGCGTGACGATCGCGGCACGCCCCGGAAACGGCGCGAGCAGCTTCGCGATTTCGCGCGGACCGGGCCGCCTGATATCACCGGCAAGACTGGCCATGCCGGACCTCGACGATCGCGCTGGCGCCGATGCGCACCAGTCTGTTGACCGGCGCATCGATGCGCACGCGAACCGGGAAGCGTTGAGCCACGCGCACCCAGTTCACCGACTGTTGGACGTACGGCAGGCTGCGCGGCAGGTTCACGCGGTCCGTGTCCATGATGCCGGCGCCGATGCCGATCACCTTGCCGCTCATCGGCTGTTTGCGGTCGATCATCGAGTAGACAGTCGCGCAGTCGCCCACGTCGATCGCGCCGAGCGCCGTCTCGCGGAAATTCGCCACGGCGAACCATTCGCCCGAATGAATCAGCGTGAAAATGGACTGGTTTGGCGCGACCGTCTCGCCCGCGAGGATCGTCAGGCCCGTCACATAGCCGTCGAACGGCGCGCGCACGACCGTATCGTCGAGCGCGCGCTGGGCGATGGCCAGCGCAGCCTCACGCGCATGCAGCGCCGCGATGGCGTCGGAGTCGTCGCCTATCGTCTGCGCGGAAGCGCGCTGCTGCACCTGCGCCTGCGCGAGCGATACGCTCGCGTCGCGCTGCGCCACGACCGCCTGGTCGAGCTGCTGCGCTGAAACATAGCCTTGCGCCGCGAGCGGCCGTAGCCGGTCGACGCTGCGCGTCGCGAGGTCGTAGTTGTGCGTCGCACGGCGCGTCTGATCGGCCGCGATGGCCGCGTTCGACGTCTCGCCGATCAGCGTGCGGCGGCGCGTGGCAAGCGAGGCGCGCGCCAGTTCCACTTCGGCCTGGGCCTGCGCGACACCGAGCCGGTACGGCACCGGGTCGATTTCGAACAGCACGTCGCCCTTCGACACATGCTGGTTCTCCTCCACGGGAACGCGGATGATCCGGCCGCCCACGGGCGAGGCGACGTGGACGACATCCGCGTCGATCGACGCGTCGTCGGTGGACGGATAGCGCGACGAGCGATCGTACGCATACCCGAGCGCCGCCGCGCCGAGCAGGACGATCACGGCGGCGATCGCGCGGCCCTGCCATGCATGTCGAGGATTCTTGCCGGCCATTTTCATGTCAGAGCTGCCCCGCTCCCCACAACCACGCGAGCACCCCGACGACGATACCGATCGCGGTGCAGACCGAAAGCGGGTAAGGCACCTGGCGAACCCAGCCGGTCCCAACGAATACGCGATGCGCGACGATCGCGCCCACAATGCCGATCACGGCGCTCACGAGCCAGTACGGAAAGTACGCGCCGAAGAGCGACCAGGACGGCGCGCCGCGGGCCACGCAACCCGCAAGCGGCATGAAAGCCAGGAATGAACAAACGACAGCGCTTCTGGGCCATGTACGTTGTTTCATCGCATATTCAACGCTTCGTGACTGGAATACATGCTGAATTCCACTCGTACGAACAACCCACATGCGCACCAATGGGTTGCGTCCCGCATTCCCAATTCAAGGCAGCCCATCATAGCGCGGTTTGCCGCCCCGCCGCCCTTGGGGCGCCTACGGGTTCCCGCGCTCGCGCTGCCGCGGAAACACCAGCGTAAAGCGCGTCACGCCGTTGCTGCTCGAAGCGTGCCACGTGCCTCCGTGCAGCTGCATGATGCTGCGCACGATCGAAAGCCCGAGCCCGCTCGACTCCGATGACCGATGCCGCGACGGATCGGCCCGGTAGAAGCGATCGAAGATTCGTTCGAGATGATGCGGCTCGATCGTCGGTCCGCGATTCTCGACGTGGAGCGTCGTGGCGTCCGGTCCCTGATCCGCCATGGTCGAGATCGCCGTGCCCGGTTCCGCGTACCGCAAGGCATTCGCAAGCAAATTCCCCAACGCACGGCGCAGCAGATCCGGGTCCGCGCACACGTGGCCCTCGCCGCGCCACTCGAGGCTCACGTTGCGGTCCTCCGCGAGACCTTCGAAATACTCCTGCATGCGCTCGAATTCCACGGCAAGCGGCACTTCCTTGCGCTCGATGGCATTGTCGGCCTGCTCGGTGCGCGCAAGAAAGAGCATGTTGTCGATCATCTTCGACAGGCGTTGCAGCTCCTCGTAGTTCGAGCCGAGCAGCCGCTGGTAGTAGGCCGTGTCGCGTGTCTGGCTCAAGCCCACTTCGGTCTGCCCCAGCAGATTGCCAATTGGCGTGCGCAGGTCGTGCGCCATATCCGCGGAGACCTGTTTCAACTGCGTGAACCCGCGTTCGAGCCGATCGAGCATGCCGTTGAATGCCGCGATCAGTGCGTCGAGTTCGGGCGGCGCGGCGCGCTGCTCAATGCGCGTCGAAAGCGTGCTGACGCCGATCGCCCCGGTTTGCGCAGCGAGAATACGCAACGGCTGCATGTTGCGGCGGGCAAGGACAAACGCAAGCAAGGCGACGATGATCGCGCCAGCGGAGGCGAATAGCAGTATCTGATTGCGGTATGCCCGCAACAATTGGGTGCGCTCGGTCAGCAAGCGGCCGGAGATGATCTGCAGATCCTGCTTGCCGGATACGGCGTGCGCCGCGGCCGCGACGTAGATGAACGGCGTTCCATCGGCCGCACGCGTATGGTGAACGGCGCCGAGCGTGAGTGGCGCGTTCATCGGCACAGGCGCCACGTCCGGCACCGCCCTGTGCCCCGGATTCACCGTAATGAGAGGGGCTTCACCCGGAAATCCCACAATCAGCAGGGATTCGGTATTACCGAGCATGTTCGCGAAGAGATGAGGCTTGTCCCGAATCAGCTCGCGCACGTCGACATCGTTCATGAGCGTGCGAAGCTGGTCCACCCGCGTCACCAGCGCCGCATCGTCGCGCATGATTAGCTGCCGCTCCAGGCCGCGGTATAGCAAGGTCCCGAGCAGCGCCATCGCCGAAAATACGATGAGTGCGTATAACAACGCAAGGCGCGTGGTGAGCGAAAGCCGCTTCATGCTTCGTACTCGAAACGGTATCCCACGCCGTGAATCGTGTGGATCAGGCGAACGGGGAACGGGTCGTCGATTTTCTGCCGCAACCGGCGCACCGCGACATCGACCACGTTGCTATCGCTGTCAAAATTCATGTCCCATACGCGCGAAGCGATCAGCGCGCGCGATAGCACCTGACCTTGATGCTCCAGAAAGAACGCCAGCAGGTTGAATTCCTTGTTGGTGAGCGTAATGCGCACGCCGGCCCGGTCGACGCGCCGCTTCGGCACATCGACGCGCAGATCCCCGACTTCGAAGATCTGTTCATCCTGCTTTTGCGGCTGACCGCGCCGCAATATGATGCGGATGCGCGCGAGCAACTCGGCAAACGAAAAAGGCTTGACGAGATAATCGTCGGCGCCGAGATCGAGGCCCTTCAGCCGGTCCTCTAGCGTGCCGCGCGCGCTCAGAAACAACACCGGGGTTTTGGTGCGCGCGCCGAGCTTTTTCATGACGGTCCAGCCGTCCATCTCCGGCATCATCACGTCGAGCAGGATCAGGTCGTAGCCCATCTCCTGCGCAAGGTGCAGCCCGTCGATGCCGTTCGTGGCCACGTCCACCACGTAGCCCGCTTCCGTCAAGCCGTTCTGAATGTACTCGCTGGTCTTGGCTTCGTCTTCGATGACGAGGATTTTCATGGCGTCCGATCCCTGCACTCTATGCGCGTGTCACTGATTCTCTGCTTGTTTGCGCCCCTATACCAGCCGGGCGTCATTGCAGTCTAGGCAGTGCGCGCTATCAGGACCGTTACCCAATCATTACAAGGAAATGACGAAGTGCAGCGTGTCCCCTCCCTGATATTTTTTTGTAATGACTCAGTCACGCTGTTGTTTTTGCGCGGCGCCTAGACTCTGAATCCGTCGTACCGCAAACCGAATTACGCATCGGGCTGCTGGTGGTGAAGAACCACAGCCGGGATGGGCGCCTGCTTTCCGCGGAGTGCGATTCAGCATCGGTACCGCACATTCCTCCAATGATCCATCTTGGGAGTCCTCCATGGAAATCACGCAAAACACGGCTAACCCCACCCAACGTATGACGATTGGCGACTTCCTCCTTCGTCGCCTCGAGGAAGCCGGTATTCGTCATTTGTTTGGCGTGCCGGGCGACTACAACCTCACACTCCTGCAACAACTTCACGATAGTGGCGCACTCGAATGGATCGGCACCACGGGCGAGTTGACCTCCTCCTATGCGGCGGACGGTTATGCCCGGCTGAACGGCCTGGGCGCGCTGCTTGTCACGAACGGGGTCGGTGCCTTGAGCGCCCTCAACGGCGTGGCAGGCGCCTATGCCGAGCACGTTCCCGTCATCTGCATCAGCGGTTCGATCCCGCTGCGCTCCATCGAGCGTGGCCTGGGTATGCACCACACCATGGCTGACGGCAACTTCGACCACTTCCTGCGCGCCTATGCGCCGGTGACGGTGGCCCAGGCCAGGATCACGCCGCGCAACGCGGTCGTCGAGATCGACCGGCTGATCCTCACGGCATGGCGCGAAAAGCTCCCGGTCTATATGGAACTGCCCTCGGATATCGCATATCTCGAGATCGAGGTGCCGGCTGCCCCGCTCGTTCTTGCCCACGTTCCGGGCGATCCGGAACGGCTGCAGTCGTGCATCGCCGCACTCGCGCAACAGTTGTCCGCCGCCAGGGCACCGGCGATTCTGGTGGATACGGATGCCGACCGGTTCGACGTCGTGCCCGAGCTCGTGGCGCTGGCGGAAAAGCTGCAGGCTCCGCTCGCGGTGATCAACGCAGCCAAAGGCGTAATCGACGAGTCGCACCCGCAGTACGTCGGCATCTACGGCGGCAAAAGCAGCGAGCCAGGCGTACGTGAGACGATCGAGAGCAGCGACTGTTTGCTCGCCATCGGCTACCGGCCGATCGAGGTGACCACGGGCGATTTCACGGCAACGCTGCCCGTCGCCACGATCCACGCGCGCGCACATGCCGTGGACATCGGCGAAGACAACTATCAGGCGGTGACGCTCAAGGAAGTGCTGCGCGGCGTGATCGAGACCGTAACGCAGGTCGCGACGCACGTTCAGCGTCCGGTTGACGCGCCAGCCGCTCGCGCGCACGTCGAGGCTGCCGCGAAGCTGACGCAAGCCGCCTACTGGCAGGCCGTTCAGGACTATCTGCGGCCCGGAGACGTCCTGTATGTCGACAATGGCACGTCATTTTCCCTGCTCGGGCTGCAGCTTCCGCCGGGTTGCACCTTCATCGGTTCGATCAACTGGGGTTCGATTGGCTATTCGGTCGGCGCCCTGCTTGGCGCGCTGACTGCGGCCCCCGAGCGCCGCCACGTGTTGCTCATAGGCGATGGCTCCTTCCAGGTCACCGCACAGGAGTTGTCGACCATTCTGCACCACGATCACAAGCCGGCGATCCTGCTGATCAACAACGGTGGCTACACCATCGAACGCGGCTACCTCGGCAAGACCGAACCCTACAACGATATTGCGAACTGGTCTTACGCCGATCTGCCGAAAGTGCTCCATCCCGGTGCAATCGTGCAGTCGTTCGTGGCCCGGACCTGCGGGGATCTGCAAGCCGCCCTCGCCGCACCGAACGACAAACTGGTTTTCGTCGAATCGATCATGGACCCGTGCGACGCGCCCGCGGCGATCACGCGAAGCAGCAACCTGGGCGCAGAGCTCGACTACGGTCCGCGCGGCCCGCAGCACCGCGAGAATCTCCAGCTCCGGACCGGCGCAGCACAGCGCTGAATAGAAGCACGCCGCCTCGCAACAACTCAGGTTTGCGAGGCGGTTGGCGCTTCCAGGCCCAGATCGACCTGCACCGACATCTGCTCGCCGTCACGCTCGATGAGCAACGAGACGCTGTCGTCGGCTTGCGCGATCATCTGCCTGAGCTGATCGACGCTGTCGATCGGGTGGCCGTCGACCGCGAGAATCACGTCGCCCGACTGGATCCCCGCGTTCGCCGCGGGCCCCTGCGCCTGCTCGACGAGCAAGCCGGACGACAGTGACGGGTCGCTCTGCTCCTGCGGCGTCAGCGGCCGGACCGCGACGCCGAGCCGTGCATGGCCCGGTTGCGGCGGCGCGGGCTCGGCAGGCACAGTCTGCGCGTCTGGGGCCGCGTTCGCCGACCCGGTCGCGCCGGACAGCGCGCCAATCGTCACGCCGAGTCGCTTCGTGCCGCCGTTGCGCCAGACGCCGATCTGCGCGGTCGAGCCTGGCGTCAGCTGCGCGATCAGCGCCGGCAGCTCGGACGCGTCGGTCACCGGTGTGCCGTTGACCGATGAAATCACATCGCCGGCCTGCATTCCCGCCTTCGCGGCCGGGCCGTCCGGATCCACCGACGCGACCAGCGCGCCCTGTGGCCGGTCCATCCCCAGCGACTTTGCGCTCGCCTGATCGAGCGGACCCACGCCGATGCCAAGACGGCCACGACTCACATGGCCAGTGTTCACGAGGTCGTCCTTGACCTGCATCGCCTCATTGATCGGGATTGCGAACGATAGCCCCTGAAAGCCCCCGGTGCGCGAATAGATCATCGAGTTGATCCCGATTACCTCGCCCTTCATGTTGAACAGCGGGCCGCCCGAGTTGCCCGGATTCACCGGCACGTCGGTCTGGATAAATGGCGTGTAGGCCGAGCCCGGCATCGCGCGCGCCTTCGCGCTGATGATCCCGGACGTCACCGTATTGTTGAAGCCATACGGCGAGCCGATCGCGACGACCCATTCGCCCACCCTGCTCCGCGACGGATCGCCGATCTTGACGGTCGGCAGGTTCGTCGCATCGATCTTCAGTACCGCGACGTCCGACTGCTTGTCGGCGCCAATCACGCGCGCACGGAACTCGCGCTTGTCCTTCAGCTTGACCGTGACCACGTCCGCGCCGTCGACGACATGGTCGTTCGTCAGGATGTAGCCGTCCTGGCTGATGATGAAGCCGGAGCCCAGCGCCTCGCTCGATGCGCCACTGTCTGTGCCGTCTCCATTGTCTTCGCCTTGCGGATCCGGCTGGCCGCCGATGTGCTGGGCGCTGATGTTGACGACCGCAGGGCCGTAGGTCGCGACGATGTTAGAGAAGTCGGGTATGCCGGCGTTCGCGCCAGACCCGATCGGCATCGGGCCGTTTCCGGGATTGACGACCTGTGAGGCGTCGGCAGTGTGATGGCCGACCGCGTAGGCGCCCGCGAGTGCGGCAACGACACCGGCGGTCGCCGCACCGCGTGAAAGGATTTTGCTGCTCATGATTCGAGTACGGAGTGGGAAGCGGTTTTCGAGATTCGAACCGTACGCGTAATCGCTTAAAGCAGGCTTAAGCTCCCGTCGGGATTTGGCATGCCGGACGCGAACGACCGCTCATACAGGATCCCGGATATGCCACGTATACCGAGCAGGACCAACCTGCGAAGCGTTGCATTCCTGGCGTGCTGGAACCGTGCGTTAGCCATCCTGAGCGATTGCCGCTTTCGTCTGTAGATTGATCCCGCAATGCGCGCCGACGCGCAAAGCAGGACCACGAGAAGCGGCCGCGTAACCCGCAAACTCTTTTCGAGACCGTTTCTCAGAAGCGGTGTGTCATGGCTACGCGATACACCATCTGGTTGCCCGTCGAGGATTGGCCCGGCGAGCCGATGATGTTTGCATAGTCAAAGTCTTGGCCCGTGTTACCGTCCACATGCTGATAGGCCCCTTGCACATACACCGAGGTGCGCGCGCTCAGGTCGTAGTCGAGCATGAGCGAGAGCTGATTCCAGTTCGAATCCGAGCTACCCGTGACCGTCGAAATGTGGGCGTGCGTAAACGTATAGGCAGCGCCCAGCCAGAAGTCATGACGGAAGTAGTACTGACCGTTGATTTCGATGTTGTCGAACTTCCACGAATCCTGTGTCCCGGCGATCGGCTGGGTCGAGAAGTACGCATTGCTGGTCGGGTTATACACGTCGACATGCGAATACGCGAGTGAAACAACCGCCTTGTCGCCGAACTTGTATGACAGACCACCGTCGATGTTCTGCTGCTTCGACGCCGTAAACACGACCGTTGCGCTCGGCACCGCGCCGCCGGACGTCGCGCCGCCATTGTCGGTCAACATATACGCCGCAACAGCGGAGAACGGCCCCATCTGGTACTGAACCGCCGCGCTATACATCCGGTTGTTGGCAAAGCCGGTGTCGTTGCTAAAGCCATACATGGCTTCGCCGGTGAAGCCGCTTACGGTCGGCGACACGTACTTGACGGAGTTCTGGATGCGGTAATCCCAATCGGCGTTGTCGTTGTCATACGGATGCGAACCAAGGTCGCCTTCCCAGTTGCCGGCCGCGGTGTAGCCGCTCCACATGTCGATGGTTGGGTCGTATTGGCGCCCCAATGTGAGCGTACCGAACTGCGCCGACGACAGGCCAACAAAAGCCTGGCGGCCGAACAGCAGGCCACCTTGGCCCATTTCGCCATTATTGGTGTCAAACCCGTTTTCCAACTGGAACACCGCCTTCAGGCCACCACCCAGGTCTTCATTGCCCTTCAGCCCAAACCGGCTGCCAACCGTGTCACCGCTCACCATCTGATAGCCCCGATGGCCGTCCGTGTTGGTTGTGAAGTCAAGGCCTTCATCAATAATGCCGTACAGCGTGACGCTGCTTTGCGCGTGTGCGACGTTGCACAATACCAGGGTGGACAACAGCCCCGCCAGACATGTCTTCCTCATTTGCCTTCTACCCGATCATTGGAGTGAATGAATTTGCAGCTTCCTGCTACACACTACGGCGCAGTGCTGCTATAAGCGCTTGCGTGGAACTGCGCGCAAGTTTACGTAGCTGCTTTGCAAATTGGAGGTGACGCGCCGAAACTCAGTCTTTCAAAAAACGCAACCGGGATGCGGCGCCCGGCAGCCTTGAGTGTAGGGGCTTCCCGGCTCTACAGATGAAAATGAATCGGGTTTCGCGACCCATGTGTGTCGTAAGAGAGCGACAAATATCCACCGCTTCAAGAGTGAAAACAATGTCGTCAACTCAGGTGGCGCATCCCATGAACCACAGGGGGAGCGAGTTGGCTCAATTGAACAGGACGGCATTCCAGAGGCAAAATAGCGTGTGCAATCTGCACCATCGCTTCTGAACGGTATTTGTAAATTCTTGCAGCGGCTCCGCCGCACCAGTACCTTGTTTATTCAGGTATCCGATTTAACTGGATGATGGATCGGCCCCTGCCGGCGCGGACATCGCACCGGCGGTCTCCTGAACGATTACAGGTGCTCCTTGAAGAACGGCACCACTTTGGCCAGCGCGAGCGCCACAGGCTCGGGCTTGTCATAGAGGTCGTAGTGCGACCAGCCTTCGGCCACTACGATGTGCTTGTCCTTCGACGCCGCGCGGCCGTAAATCTCCCAGCCGTCGCGGTACGCACCGAAACCGCCGGGCTTGTCGCCAATGACGATCATCAACGGCTGCGTGAGCAGCACTTCGGCTTGCAGGAAGGCATCCCAGCCCATGGCGGCGCTGTTGAACGAGAACAGCCCGCTGGTGGCCCCATGCGGTTGCTGGCCGCGAGGGGACGTGTAGTAGTCCGTCGCCTCCAGCACGTCGATATCCGTCACGCCGTTCTTCCTGCCCTCCTCCACCGAGCCAGGCAGATAGTTGATGACGTTGCGCTGCGCGCCCTTGGCCTCCGCGGTGCGCTGCCTGGCCATGGCTTCCAGCGCGCTCACGGGATCGAAATTGCTGAAGCCCTCGCGCATCAGCCTGCCGAAGTTGACGCCGGTGATCGACGTCAGGGCCCTGATGCGGCGGTCGGTCATGGCAGCGCTAATCGTGTAGGCGCCGCCGCCGCACACGCCGATCGCGCCGATGCGGTTCTCGTCGACATAGGGCAGCGTCACCAGGTAGTCGATGGCGAAACGGATGTCCGAAACGCGGATCGCCGGATCTTCGATGAAGCGCGGCTCCCCGCCGCTGGCGCCCTGGAAGCTCGCATCGAACGCAATGACGACAAAGCCTTCCTTCGCCAGCGCGGCTGCGTAGACATTGCCGGAGGTCTGTTCCTTGCAGCTGCCGATCGGATGCGTGCTCACGATTGCCGGATATTTTTTCGTCTCGTCGAAGTTCGGCGGCAAATAGATGTCGGCGGCCGAATGCCAACCGAGGTTTTTGTAGGTGACGGTTCTGATGTTGCTGGTGATCGTCATGGTCGGATGCTCCCGCGTGGAAATGTCTGGTGCGATGGATTTCATCATAGGCGCGTCTTTGGATAAGAAAAACGCGCCTTTAAAGACACCAGCGTTAAGCTGCGGTTGACAATATGCCGCTGCATGATTGTCGACTCGTCGTTTCGCGTGATCGCTGCGTCCGACGAGAGAGGCATCCTGACCGAGCGCTTCCACCTGCAATCCGACGGCAAGCAGACGGGCTTTTATCGCACCGCCGACGGCACGATTGTTGCGTTCGCCGCGACGCCGGGATACGAGACCTGGCGCGGGCTGGGCTGGTATGGCGTGATTTGCCAACGGCCGGCGTGACACGTGAGAGCCACGACGTTGCCCAAGGCATGGATAAACGAGTTGGTCAGTCAGGCAGCCTCACGATCGTCACGCGCCGGTTCTCCGGTGCGGCCGGATTACGCGTGTTCAGGGGCTCGGATGAACCCTTTCCGACCGCAGAAAGACGCTCGGGCGCGATGCCGTCCCCACGCGTGAGGTAATCCAGGACGGCCACGGCGCGATCCGCGGAGAGCTTCATGTTCGCGACGGCCGAACCTCGGGGGTCGGCGTGCCCCTCAATGCGGAACTTATATTCTGACAATTGAGTTGACTGTAGCGCGTGCGCGACCTTGTCAAGCGCGGCACGCGCGCCGTTGGTCAATGTTGTCGAGTTAGTCGAGAAGGTGATCAACAACGCCACGGACGGCTTGCTCGCGGGTGCCAGCGAGTCACTCCCGGTACCAGGATCCCTGTACCTCAATCCGCGAGTGACCACACGATTCTCGGCCTTTTCTGGTGTCAGCGCCTGGATGATCGATTGCTCATCGACGTCCTGCTCTTGTATCAAGGGTTCGGCGGCGCAGGCGAGGCGTGCCAGGCTGGCGACGCACAGAACCGCCAAAAGCAGACCGTTGCGCCCGCGGGCCGCATTAAAGTCAGGCTGAGTCAGATTCCACATATCAGAGTCTCCATCACGCTTCACGTCCTGAGTTGTTGGAGGCGGCGACGCAGCGCCTGCATGTTGAGTTATCGATGATTCGGGCCGTTTTTGGAAGGACGCTCGCCATAATCGAAGCCGGTTTGCACCTCGGCAGGCCGGCTCAACGTGCTCCGTCGCCCACTAGCGAAAAAGCCGCCCAGAATGCCGGATGCCCGTAGTCGCTGCCTCGCGCGGACATGAGTTCGAGCATGGATTGCCGCAGCGCCTCGGCTCGCGTGATGCCTCGATTGGCGGCTTGTATCCGAAATAGCCCCGTGGTCAGCAGCCGCGCGGAGACCGTCTCCACTGCCCAGTTCGAGACCAGCAGGCTGCGCGCACCGGCATAAAAGAAGGCCCGGCCAAGTCCGGAGACCGCTTCGTTGCCCACGCCATCCGCGCTCCCTGTGTCGCATGCCGACAGCACCACCCAGTCCGCGTCGAGTTTGAGCGCGAACACGTCGTCGAGACTCAGAAAGCCGTTGCTGCACTCGTCGTGTACGAGTGCGGGATTGGACATCGCAAGCACGGGCTCGTCGAGTCCGATGACTTCGCCGGCGGCGAGGCTGTGGGTTGCAAAGGCCACGACGCGGTATTGCGACAGGTCGGTGGCTTTCACGTTGCAGACCGTCGCCCGGCGTTGAAGAAAGAGATCGCGCTGCGGGTCGGCACCCATCACCTTGGCCATGTCGCGAAGTTCGTCGCCGGTATCGGGGAGTGCCGGGAGATATGAATAAACCTCGCCTGGCGAGATGGCCGGCATGGCCGACGCGTCTGGCAGCACAGCCGCTGGTTGGCTGGCCTGCTTCGCGGGTTCGGCTACGCCAGCCGAGTCAGGCAGGGAGGGCGTCATGGCGAGGTGGCGAACCGCCAGGCTGCGCGTCGTGGTGGCTCGCTGCGCGTCCAGGTCAAACACGGGATCGCCAAAGCCAACAAATGGCCGACGCTCGCTCGCCACAGGCGCTGCCTTGCGCAGCGCAACCAATCCGCTGGCCGATGGATACTGTTCGATCGCAAGCTTTTTGATGAGCCAGGGCATGTCCGCATAGGTGCCACGCGTGCCGGGTCGAGGGATATCGCCGGGTTCCGTCAGTAGAAGGGCGAAGGGAACCTGCCCAAGCGGGCCGTCCGGAATCACGTCGAGCGTCCGTGCCGATGCCCACAGGTCAGCGTCCGGACCGAGCAGCACGGAATAGAGCCGCTGCGCATCGGCGACATCGAAGGGCTTGATCCGACCGTCCGAGAGATCGACGCTCTGCCGCAGCAACGCGACCTGCTCCCGCCAGTGCTGACGGGCGACGCCAACCGCCCGAAAGCTTGTTCGCTCGCCAGACAGCGTCCAGACATACGTTTGACGGGTGCCGACATAAATCGCGACGAGGGCCTCGCCCGGCCGAAACAGTCGCCGTACGTCATCGATCGACGCTGGACGTGGCTCGGTCAAGTCGGCGTAGCCAGGGAATCGATCATTGATCTCCTTTCTCAAACTGGCTTGCTGCCCGGCCGCGCCATGTAGCTCACGCTCGAGCGCCGTCACCGTCGCGTCGTCAATCTGCGAGGGCGGCAAGGCAGTCAAATGCTCGAGCAGATGACCGAGCGACTGTGCGCGATTTGCGGCATCTTGCTCGCGGCGGGCTAGTGCGGCGAGCTGCGGGTCCGGCAGGTTGGCGCGAGCCACACTCGCAACGACCGCCTGCTGCACAGCGGAGTTGCGTGCAATATCGGCGACTTTGAACGCCTCATTCGCGACATCGACGCCCGGTTTCGATGCACCGGACGCCTGCATGTTCGCAAGCAGTTCCAGATATCCTTCGACGACCACGCGCAGCCGGTATTGGCGCACAAATCCGCCCGGCCAGTCGCTGTCGGATCCGCCCGATTCAGACCCGTTCAGTCCGGTTATCTCCGGGAGCGAGAGCCGGTATTGCTCCAAAGCCTCGTCTTGCTTGTGTTGCGCAGCCAGCGCGTTCGCCAGGTATCCTCGTATATAGGCGGTCACAAGGGGATCGCTGAACCGGTGACGCTGTCTCCACGCAAGCATGCGTCGCAACATGGCTTCGGCGCGTGCGGGCTGGCCGCTATTTTGCAACGCAAATGCCCAGTCGAGATTGCTCGATCCGCGCTGCGCGAATTGCTCAGGGCTGCGTCGCTGGCCGGCATCACGAGCGGCAAAGGTATTGGCCGCCTCTGTCCAATTTTCCCGCATGACCTGCACGAGTCCGATCCATGCGCGACGGTCCGCCAAGGCCAGCGAATACGGTTGTACCTGCGCTTGCTGAACGGATTGCAGCGCCTGCTCCAACAGCGCCGCGGCCTGGTCCAGCTGGCCTTGCTGAAGCCGGATCACGCCTAGCTGTTTGAGCGCCGCACTGGTAGCGACGGTGCTCGGGCCGGACAGGGCCAGGGTTTCGGCCAGGGACTCGCGAGCGTAGTAGGCGGCTTCACCCAACTTGCCCTCGCTGACGAGCGTGGCCACCAACCTGCGTTCTGCCGATGTCAATGCCTCTCGATGCCACCGCACCACGGCGCTGTCCGGCGTGTGCCTGTCGTTCAGCTCGGCCAGGAAACGTCGACGTGCGTCGACTTCTCGCCGTTCGAGGTCCTCGGCAGCCCGGTAGTTGCCCTGCACCATCTGCAGCCGTCCCTCCAGCGAGTAGACCACCGCCAGATCCAGGTCCTTGAACCCACCGCTGCTTTCGTCTCCTGCGTCGGACAGCATGTTTTTGACCTGCTGCAATTCCTCACCGGACTCATTCAGCATGCCCAGCGCCATATAGGCATCGGCGAGGCGCGCGTGGAAATAGGCCTGGTGACGCAGCGCCGACGCTGGCATGGCTGCAAGCGTGCGCTTCAAATAGTCGATCTGGGCAACGATGTCACCCGAAGCGGCATAGGCGGTCGAAAGATCATATCGAATGCGCCATTTATCGCAGCGCTCGGTGACTTTCTGCGTTGGCGGGCTTAACTGAGCCGCCTGCGATAGATCGGAAATCGCTTCCGGATAACGCCCGAGGCTATAGTTGGCCAGCCCTCGCGCCTGATAAAACGCGCACAGGTCGGCGTCCGATGCCCCCTCGGGCACAGATGCCGCGGCACGGGCTTCGAGTTCCGCGATGTGTCGTCCGTCCACCTCGACGGGCAAACCCGCATCGGCCGGGTCCCGGGGAACGATCGACTGGGCGCTCGACGCCTGGACGGCGCACGCAAGCAGTATGGCCGTGGCGAGATGGAGCACAAGGCGGCAGCGCAGGACTCGCGGTGTCGAAAGAGGAATCCTCACTTGACCACCCCCACCTCCTTGAACTCGCCCGCGACGGGGACGTTGCCCGATGGACTCATCACGCGCGGCTGCAGCATCAATGCGACGAGCGCGGTCCAGCCTGTCTGGTGCGATGCGCCGACGCCGCGCCCGCTGTCGCCGTGGAAGTACTCGTGAAACAGCACGAGGTCGCGGCAACGCGGATCAGCCTGCAGCAGCGGGTAGGCACCCATCACCGGACGCTCGTTGTTGCGGTCGAGCAGAAACAGTGTCGTGACGCGGCGCGCAAGCTCGTCGGCGATCTGCGCGAGCGACAGCTTCGCGCCCGAGCCAGTCGGATACTCGACGAGAAAGTCGTCGCCGTAGTAGCGGTGGAATTCGTACAGCGACTCGATCAGCAAATAGTTGACCGGCATCCACACCGGGCCGCGCCAGTTCGAATTGCCGCCGAACACGCGCGAGTCCGATTCGGCGGGCAGGTATTTGACGCAGAAATGGCAGCCGTGGTAGCCGTAGACGAAAGGCTCGTCGAGGTGGGTGCGCGATAGCGCGCGTACGCCATGGTCCGAGAGGAACTCGCTTTCGTCGAGGACGCGCCGCAGCAATGCCTTCATCCGATGCCCGCGCAAGAGCGACAGCAGCAGCGAATTGCCCTTGCCCGGCGCGTTCCAGCGCGACACGAGCCGGGCAAGGTCGGGCCGGTGCTCGAGAAACCAGACGAGCCGGTCGCGCAGGCCTGGCAGGCCGCCGTGCACCCGCTCCTCGAGCACCCGCACCGCGAAGAACGGAATCAGCCCGACGATCGAGCGCATCCGCAACGGCACGGCGGTGCCGTCGGGCAGCCGCAGCTTGTCGTAGAAGAATTCGTCGACGCTGTCCCACAGTCCGGTCTCGCAGCCGTCATCGCAACTCACGGCGCCCGCGATATACAGAAAGTGCTCGAAGAACTTCACGCCGATGTCGACGAACACGTGATTCTCGAACGCGAGCTCGAGCGCAATGCGCATCAGGTCCAGCGCATACGCAGCCATCCACGCGGTGCCGTCCGCCTGATCGAGACGGCCGCCCGTTGGCAGCGGCGACGAGCGGTCGAAGATGCCGACGTTGTCGAGCCCGAGGAAGCCGCCCTGAAAGATGTTGTGGCCGTCCGCATCCTTGCGGTTGACCCACCAGGAAAAATTCAGCAGCAGTTTGTGGAAGACCAGCTCGAGAAATTCCCGATCGCCCTTTCCCGTGATCGAGCGATCGATCTCATAGACACGCCACGCGGCCCACGCATGCACCGGTGGATTCGCGTCGCCGAATGCCCACTCGTACGCGGGTAGCTGGCCGTTCGGATGCTGGTAGCGGTCCTTCACGAGCAGCAGCATTTGCTTCTTCGCGAACATCGGATCGACCAGTGCGAACGCGGCCGCCTGGAAGGCGAGGTCCCACGATGCGTACCACGGATACTCCCACTTGTCCGGCATCGAGAGGATGTCCGCATTGCACAGATGCTGCCAATCCGCATTGCGCCCGCGCTGGCGGCCCGCGGGCGGCGGCGGCTGCAGCGGATCGCCTTCGATCCAGCGGTGCACGTCGTACTGGTAGTACTGCTTCGACCACAGGATGCCCGCGAGTGCCTCGCGCTGCACGAGTCGCGCGTCTGCGCTCTCGATGTCGCGCTGCAGTGCGCCGTAGAACGCATCCGCTTCGTCGATGCGGTGCGCGAAAAGGGCGTCGATGTCGAGCGGCACCTCGTCCCTGGGCGCGCACAGCGGCCGCCAGCGGAACGTGAGCACGGCGCGGCCGTGCGCCGCGAGTTCGAGATGAACCCGCGCGGCAGCCTTCGTGCCGGCGTCGCGCCGGATCGCGTCTGCGTGGCCATGCACGACATAGTCGTTGATGCCGTCCTTGAACGGGCCGCCACCGTCCATACCAAAGAGCCGCTTCACGTTGGTGTCGTTCTCGCAGAACAGCCACTCGACGCGCTCGCCCCCCTTCGACGCCGCCGTCACGACGAGCGGCTCGTGCGAATTGTCACCCTTGCACTGCGCGAGAACGTGTTCGCCGTCCGACGACGAGACGAGCGTGAGCGACGGCTTGCCGACTGTGGCCTTCCACGACCACGTGTTGCGTGCCCAGATCTGCGGCAGCACGTCGAGCGATGCGTGCTGCTCCGCGCGATTCTCGACCGCCACGCGCATCACAATATCTTCCGGCGTGTGCTTTGCGTATTCGATCTGCACGTCGAAATAACGTTCGTCGTCGAATACGCCGGTATCGAGGATTTCATACTCGGGCAAGTCGGCGCCGCGCCGTGCGTTCTCGTCGATCAGGTCCTGGTACGGAAACGCGATCTGCGGGTACTTGTAGAGCATGCGCATATACGAATGCGTCGGCGTGCTGTCGAGGTAGAAGTACAGTTCCTTCACGTCCTCGCCATGATTGCCCTCTTCGTTCGTGAGGCCGAACAGCCGCTCCTTCAGGATCGGGTCGCGGCCGTTCCAGAGTGCAACGGAAAAGCACCAGGCGAGCCGCTCGTCGGCAAAACCTGCCAGGCCGTCCTCGCCCCAGCGATAGGCGCGCATGCGCGCGTGGTCGTGCGGAAAGTAGTCCCACGCGGTGCCGTGCTCGCTGTAGTCTTCGCGCACCGTGCCCCACTGGCGCTCGCTCAGGTACGGCCCCCAGCGTTGCCAGCGGGCATAGTCGCTCGAGTACAGGCGTTGGCCTTCAATCGTCTGAATGAGGCCGGCGGCACGCTGCAGCATGGGCTTCTCCCTCTCGTGGGGCTGCCGGGGTCGTACCTCGGGCGCACCACGTCGGACGGCGCGCGAGCGCGTCGAGAGTCACATGCTAGCGCGCTTTTGGCGCTGCGGCTCACAGCCAGGCGGCGCAGCGTACCGAGACGGGCTAGCCTGGATCGCCAAGCCGTTTGAGCATGCGCAGCAACTCACCGAGCGACCACGCCTGGAACGGTGCGCCGCCCGGCGTGTGCGGCGCGTCGCCATCGGCGACCTCGGAAATGTGATCGAGCCCGGCGCGGTCAAGATGCGCGAGCAGCGGCGCGACAAAGCGCTCGTGTGCGAGCGCGCGTTGTACCGCGGTATCGCCATTGACGCGCAGCCATGCATCCACGAAGGGTCCAAGCAGCCAGGGCCAGACCGTGCCCTGATGATACGCGCCATCGCGCTCCAGCACGCCGCCACCGTAACGCCCGCAATAGGCGGGGTCCGCCGGCGCCAGCGTACGCAGCCCCATCGGTGTGAGCAGATGCGTTTGAACCTCCGTGACGACCGGGCGTGCCGCATCGCCTTCGAGCAGCGCGAACGGCAGACCGCCGGCCGCGAAGATCTGATTCGGCCGGATCGAGCGATCGACCTTGCCCTCGACATGATCGACGTCGATCACGTCGAATAGCGCGCCCGTCGATGGATCGACGAAGCGCTCGGCGAACGAGGCGCTGGCGCGCGCTTCGAGTTCGCGCCAGCGCGCATCCCACGCGCCCGCAATGCGTAGCGCATTGATCCACAGCGCCTCGACTTCGACCGGCTTGCCGATGCGCGGCGTGACGACCCAGTCGCCGGCCTTCGCATCCATCCAGGTGAGCTGTACGCCCGGCACGCCGGCGCGCAGCAGCCCGTCACGCGGATCGGCTGCGATCCGATAGCGCGTGCCGCGCGCATAGCCGTCGAGGATCGCGTCGACCGCGCCTTGCAACACACGCCGCGTTGCGCCCGGCACCTTCGCCGCTTCGAAATAGTCGTGCACCGCAACCACGAACCACAGCGATGCATCGACCGAGTTGTATTCCGGCACACCGCCGGCGTCGGGAAAACGATTCGGCAGCATGCCTTCGGAGACTGTCGCCGCCCATTCGAGCAGGATCGCACCCGCGTCCTCGTGGCGGCCGTTTGCGATCAGCAGGCCACGCATGGCGATGAAGGTGTCGCGGCCCCAGTCGGTGAACCACGGGTAGCCCGCGACGATCGTGCGGCCCTCGCCTCGCGCGACGATGTAGGTGTCAGCGGAGCGTTCCAGGCGCGAGCCGCGCGACGCCCTGCGCAGTTCCTCGAAGCCGGCAAGCAGCGCCGCGCGCCTCACCGCGCTGTCGCAGGCCCCATGAGGGGTACCGGCCGCTTCTGTAGATAATTGCGCACGCAACATAATCACTGCGTCGCCTTTGCCGAGATCGAACGAGAAAACTCCCGGCGTCGCGAGATCCTCGATGTAGTCGAGACCGCGCTCTCGTTCACGCGGGTAGCAGAAGCTGCGGTACCAGTCCGGCGCATGCGTATAGCTGCCGTTCGAGAAGGCAACAATCCCGGGCAGATCGCCGTACGGTTGCCAGCGCACCCGCTCGCCGTCGATCTGGGCATCGAACGCGAACGCCGGGTTCTCGTGGTGCAGCGCATGATAGTCGCGGCCCGACATCAACGGTCGGACTTTCAGCGTGGGCGCCGGCGGCATGGCGTGCGACGCGGGTGCATCGGTGCGCGTATCCGGCTTGATCCCGGACGGTGCTTCGAGGCGCCAGCGCAGCACGGTCTCACGGCTTGCCTTCGCAACGAACAGCTCGGCTGTGAGCACCGCGCCGCCGTCCAGAAGGAAGCGCCACGTCGGCCACGGCGACGTGGCGAAGCTCGCGATGCTCGCCGAGATGTCGGGATAGAGCAGATCGGGCGCATAGCGCTGCATCGTCAGCGCTGTTTTGCGCTCGCCATCCTCGATCCAGGCTTCGATGCCGTTGACGAGCACCACGCGGCCGGTGGGCGGCTGCGTCGCCGCGAGCAGCAGCGCGTGGTAGCGGCGCGTACGCGCGGTGCCGGCCGTGCCGGACGCGAATCCGCCATTGCCGTCCGCTTCGAGCCATTCGTCGTCGAGACGGCCAGCGTCGATAGGACTGTCAAGACGCGTCATCGGGTCGTCCTGCCCTCGTGGTTATTCCGGTTGGTCTGCCCGTGATTCAGGTGCATAGTGGTCAGGGTTAACCCATTCGGAACTGTAAGGCAAGGTAGCTACAGTTCTTGCATACCATCTCGCTTCAGGCACAGCGGTATCTCTGCCCAGGAGGTCTGTCGTTGTTGCCTGATTTCAACGAGCTCAAAGGAGATGCAGATGGAAACCCTCAGCCCTTCCGCCGGCCTGTACAACGAAGATCTCGCGCCCGCGAGGGAGCGCAACTGGGGAGGCTTCAGCATCTTCAACGTCTGGACCTCGGACGTGCACAGCCTCTGGGGCTATTACCTCGCCGCCAGCCTGTTCCTGCTGTGCGGCAACTTTACCAACTTCATTCTCGCGATCGGGCTCGGCTCGCTGGTGATCTTCGCGCTGATGAACCTGATCGGCTACGCGGGCGAAAGGACCGGCGTGCCTTACCCGGTGCTGGCACGCGCCTCTTTCGGTGTGTGGGGCGCCAATCTGGCGGCGCTGGTGCGCGCCGTCGTAGCCTGCTTCTGGTACGGCGCGCAAACGGCAGCGGCTTCGGGCGCGTTGGTCGCGCTGCTGATCCGCAGCAGCAGCCTGATGCAATTCCACCAGGGTACGCGCTTGCTCGGCCACTCGGGGCTGGAAGTGATTTGCTATGTGATCATCTGGGCGCTGCAGTTGCTCATCATCCAGAAGGGCATGGAGACGGTGCGCAAATTCCAGGACTGGGCGGGGCCCGCGGTGTGGGTCGCCATGCTGATTCTCGCGATCGGTCTGTGCGTCAAGGCCGGCGGCTTCTCGTTCAGCCATGGCATTCCGATGAACATGCTGCTCGAGAAGACCCGGGACGCCGGCGTCAGCGGCGAGCCTGGCTCGTTCTGGGCGCTGATGGCCGTGGGCGCGACCTGGATCACCTACTTCGCGGCGTTATACCTGAACTTCTGCGACTTCTCGCGCTACGCGAAGAACCGCGACGCGGTGAAGAAGGGAAATCTGTGGGGCCTGCCGGTCAACCTGATCGCGTTCTCGCTGGTCGCTGGCGTCACCACCATCGCCGCCTTCAAGGTGTACGGCGAAGTCCTGCTGCACCCCGAGCAGATCTCCGCCAAATTCGACAGCTGGGCATTGGCGCTCATCGCCGCACTGACCTTCGCGGTCGCCACGCTGGGCATCAACGTGGTGGCCAATTTCGTCTCGGCTTCATTCGATATCTCCAACGTGTTCCCGAGGCAGATCAGCTTCAAGAAAGGCGGCTACATCGCCGCGGCCATTGCGCTGGTGCTCTACCCGTTCGCGCCGTGGGAAGGCAACGCCGCGCATTTCGTGAACGCCATCGGCGCCACGATGGGCCCGCTGCTGGGGATCATCCTGGTGGACTACTATCTGGTGGCCAAAGGCAACATCAACGTCGCCGCGCTCTATCAGGAGCACGGCGAGTACCGCTACGAAGGCGGCTGGAACGTCAACGCGCTGGCCTCTGCGGCGCTCGGCAGCGTGTTCTCGACCTTCCTGCCGAACCTCACCAACCTGCTGCCGGCCTGGTGGAACACCTACGGCTGGTTTTTCGGTGTGGGGATCGGCGGCGGCACGTATCTCATCATGGCGACGCTGCGGCCGCGCACCGTGGCCGCGCCGACCAGCGCTTGAGGACCTTGTTTCAGGAGCCGGTGGTCGGGTTCAGCGCGAAGGCTTGAGCAGAAAGCCGAGCGCCTCCCGCCACCAGGTTTCGTCGACGCGGCCAATCCAGTCGTTATGGTCGGCCGCCTTCACCACGATCAGCCGTTTTGGTTCTGCCAGCGCGTCGTAGAGCGCTTCGCCAAAGCGCGCGGGGACGATGCTGTCGCGCTCCGCAAGCACGACGAGAACCGGGAAGCCGCACGACGACAGGTGGGTCACGCTGTCGTATCGGTCGCGCAGCAGCCACTTCACGGGCAGCCACGGAAAGTGATGAGCGGCGACGTGCTCGAGCCGGTCCCAAGGCGTGATCAGCAGCAAGCCAGCGGTCTTGTCGCGCTCACGCGAGCTGGCCGCAGCCGCCACGCCGGCGCCGAGCGATTCGCCGATGAGCAGCTGCGGTGCATTATAGAGACGATGCGCCAGCACGATGGTCTGCAGGGCATCGGCGACCAGGCTCTCTTCGCCCAGCGTGCCGTCACGCGGCCCGTAGCCTGGATACTCGGCAAGAATCACGCGCAGCCCGAGCCGGGTGAGCACCGCCGCGTAGAACGAACGGTGTCCGGCATGCCCCGCATTGCCATGAAAGACGATGGCGGTGGCGCGCGCGGATCCAGCCGGTTCGGCCACGAGACCGCGGAACGCCGCGGGTGTCGGCCACGCACGAAGCCCGCCGGAGACGACGTCACCGATTGCAGCCTTCTCAGGGAAGTAGAGAAAACGATCCTGCAAGTTAGCGACTCCTGCGAACCGAATCGGGCACGCAACGCAGCCGGGCCAGCATTAACCTGGTGAATTTCATCACGGATGCTTGACTGACTGGCCACCTATGCCGGAACCAACCCCCTTTGCTCGAGCCAGTCCGGATTGAAAAGACGGGATCGGTAGAGTTCGCCGCGGTCGCACAGCAGCGTGACGATCGTATGTCCCGGCCCCATGTCTCGGGCAAGCATGACAGCGGCCGCGACGTTGATGCCCGTCGAACCACCCACATAGAGCCCTTCCTCACGCAGCAACCGGTAAACCATGGTGACGCATGACTGGTCATCGACCCGGTAGGCGTCGTCGATCGGCGTGCCCTCGAGGTTCGCCGTGACGCGGCTGGAGCCGATTCCCTCGGTAATCGAATTGCCTTCCACCTGAATCTCGCCCGTCTTCACGAAGCTGTACAACCCGCTGCCGTGCGGGTCGGCGAGAACGATCCGCACGTTGCGGTTCTTTTCCTTCAGGAAGCGGGCCACCCCAGCGAGGGTGCCGCCAGTACCGGTGGCGCTGACGAACGCATCGACCGTGCCAGCGCTATCACGCCAGATTTCGGGTCCGGTCGTCTCGTAGTGAGCCCTGCGGTTGGCCAGATTGTCGAACTGATTCGCCCAGATCGCGTGATCAAGCTCCTGGGCGAGCCTCGCGGCGATCTTCTGGTAGTTGTTCGGATCCTTGTACGGAGCAGCCGGCACCGGGCGGACTTCGGCCCCCAGGACGCGCAAAAGCTCCATTTTTGCGGGGGACTGCGTCTCCGGAATAACGATCACGCAGCGATAACCGCGAGCCGCACAGAGATGGGCAAGGCCGATGCCGGTATTGCCCGCGGTGCCCTCCACCACGGTGCCCCCGGGCCTGAGTTCGCCGCGCTGCTCGGCATCCTGAATGATAGAGAGCGCGGCACGGTCTTTGACCGAACCGCCCGGGTTCATGAACTCGGCTTTCCCGAGAATCTCGCAACCGGTCTCCTCGCTGAGCCCGGCAAGCCGGATAAGCGGCGTGTCGCCCACACATCCGGCAAACCCCTCGCGCACACGCATACCTCCCCCTGCAACTGCCCGACTGGCAACAGAGCGCTGCCAATTGAAAGCATAGGCGAAGATCCCGTGCCCGTTGCTGGCTTCGACCCACCGCTTGATTGCGACGTGTGCGATACGCGGATCGCAGCCTCTTCCTGGATATTCCGACGCCACCGCCTCTGATCATGGCGGCGATTCCCGAACACGAATGGCCTATGCGGTGGTTATACCGCGTGCAACTGCAGCCATGACTGATCCTGCGCACTGGCCTTGCTGGACTGCAAGCCCAGGATCTTGGTCCCGCGCCTCGCTTTGCTATTGGCCGAGAACGGCGAGCGCCTCGCGCATCGGCGTGAGCGAGACCGTGACCAGCCCCTCGAGTGGCGTATTCATTTCCAGAATCAGGAAGATGGCGCCGGACGTGGATAGCGCGCCTAGAAGCAACGCGATAGCGACCGTCGCATTCGGGGGTGTGAACAGGCCAAAAGCGCCAAAAATGATGCACAGCCACAACACGAGGGTGATCAACAGCGGCGTTGGGGTCGAGCCCACCGCTTGTAGCAGTCCAAGTTCGCGGATGGCCAGCACGTTGTCGGCCATCTCGATCGCACGCGCCTGCAGCCGCCGCTGCAAGTCGTTTTGCGGCGACAGTTCCTCTAATTTGCGCTCGAAATTTTCCCCGCGCTTGAGCGCTTCGGGGCCGTGCATCCGTGCCAGCTGCGCTGCGTCGGCTGACGCAACTTGCTGAACTCCCGTCGCAACAATCTGCTTCAGCAACTCGCGGATTTCCTGCGTTTCCGGCCCATACTGGGCAAGCACGCGATCGAGCAGGATGACATTGGCGGCTTCGTGGGTGACTTCGGTGTTCACGGTATCGAATGAGCTTTTCGCCGATGAGATCAGCAAGCCAAGTACCAGCGCGGCCATCGTGGCGATCAGGCCAGCTGTCAGTTTGACGACAGCCATAGAGTCCTCACCCAGATGGTGCTCCGGAAGCAAGGTGCGCAAATACAAACCGAGCAAAGCGCTGCAGAAGACACACACGAATACGATCAATGCGACGCTCAGATGGTGCACCTTTGAGGCCTCCATCAAATGTTGCACGGGTGCGGCGGCAGCCGGCCTCCTGTGCATGCACGCGGCCACGCTGGGCAACGCGGGGGGCTGGCCGCATTCGCGTATGTCATCGTAGGGGACGCAAGACCAGGCCGATAGTGGACCTTGGTCCTATCCGACATAGCCCTGCGCCGCGGCCGGCGTGACCATTCACGGCATCGCGGGCGCGCTGTGGGCGTTCGCGTATCTCGGCACTGTGGAAGCGGACGGCTTCAACCGCAACCTGCCGTAACACTCGGTGGCCGCACGTGTGTGCTCGCCGGACCGATCGGATGCGCCGTGCCCGATGCGTTTGCGTCCGCCAGATGTGCGCTGAGCGCCACCACCCGCACACCGCTGGAAAGAGGACGCTCCGCCGGCCTCCCCTGTTAGCGGGGTCCGTGCGCCGGGAACCGGCGATAGTTGAGCGCTACTTTCCAAGGCTGTTAGTTGCATTAGAACTCGAAAGCCATTCCCGCACCTTGCCCGGGCCTCAAGGCACTGGCGCGCTACGCGGCAGCCCTGGGCGCGACCTCGTTTGAGTGGTGCACGATCCGGGACAATTTCGAGGAGCTTTTGCTGCGC
>NZ_BAYD01000069.1 GCF_000685075.1 Paraburkholderia oxyphila NBRC 105797 | reverse complement strand
AGCAGGTCATAGTGGACTACATCAACGGCGACCCGGACCGCCCCATCGTGACGGCGTTCGTGCCCGATGTGAACAACATGCCGGCGTGGAAGCTGCCCGAGAATCAGGCGCTCACGGGCATCGTCACGCGCAGCCTCGGGCGCGGCACCACGACCAACCATCTCGCGTTCGACGATACCCAGGACCGGCAACAGGTGCAGCTCGCCAGCGACCATGCGAATTCGAGCCTGAGCCTGGGCTATATCACACGCATCGAGGGCAATGCGGGACGTCAGGAAGCAAGGGGTGAGGGATTCGAACTCAAAAGCATCAAGGCAGGCGTGCTGCGCTCGCTTGGCATGTACATCTCGACCTTCGTTCAGGCCGCCACAAGCGGCATGGTCAAGGAGATGCGTGAGACCGTGGCGCGTCTCACGCAGGCTCGTCAGCAGCATGAGGACCTGTCACAGCTTGCTGCCAGGCACCAGGCGCAAACGTCCGAGTCCAACCAGAATGACGTGACCCGCACCATCAAGGCGCAGAACGATGCAATCAGGGGAGATGCGCAGACAAGCGAGAACACGTTCCCTGAACTCTCCCGCCCCGACATTGTGATCGCGAGCGCTGCGGGTATCGCTACTTCGGCGAACGATAGCACGCACATGGCGAGCCACCATGATCACGCCATCACGGCAGGACGCGACGCGAGCGTGTCGTCGGGCCGCTCGTTCTTCGTTGCGGCGCGCGAAGCGATCTCGATGTTTGCCGACCAGTTGGGGCTGAAGCTGGTCGCGGCCAATGGCAAGGTCATGATCCAGGCGCAGAACGACGGGATCGATACGACTGCGAGGGGTGATATAACAAACACGAGCACTGGTGGCGCGATTACGCTGGCGGCGCCAAATTACATCGAGTTCAAGGTGCAGAACACCACGGTTCGCGTCACGCCTCAGGGCTTCTTTGTGTTTACCAATGGGCAGCACCTCGTCCATGCAGCAAATCACGCGACGGATGACCCGCAGGCTCCACCTGTGCAGTTCCCGGTCACGCCTGATAACCCCGGCAAGCTCGCGGCCCATCATGTGCTCGTCGAGAGCGGTGGCGGCTTTACGGTCCCGAATCAGCCATACCGCCTCACGCTGGACGATGGCCAAATCATCCAGGGCGTCACAAACGAACTCGGCGAATTGCAGATGGCGACGAGTAACGTCGTGTCGTTCGGCATGATTGAATTGATGTCACAGAGTGAGCCCGATAACGTAATTGGATTCGCCAGTGCGTCAGTCGTCCGTGACAAGGACTTGCTTCCGCCGAATGCACCACTGCCAGCACGAATAGTGCAGGTCGGAGGTAAGACCGCGTCAACGCCTGAATCAGACGTGACTTCCCAGCAGCAACCGGCTCTATACCTGACGTGTGATCCGATGAACTTCGGCTTGCGTACCTATCGCTATACCGGCAAGGAGAAGGAGCATCCCCCAAGCGAATTTATCCGGAAGGACGTGGAATATCCGGTTGCCAAAGCATACACCGCAGGAGCCAGGAAATCGTTGACAGCAATAGAGTGGGCCAAGCTCAGTTCAGGTGACACAAAAAATGTTCAGAATGCCGTTGTCGCTGCGATACGAGAGCCTTTGATTGCCGCACTCAAGTCAGGCGCGTTTGGGCTTCCAGGAACAGCCATGCCGGAAATTGAGCTTGTCACCCAAGACAATTCCGAGAAGCTGAATATTCCCATCGACGGTGAAAGAGTGGCCGCCTTTAACGCCAAATATTGGGGTTTAGGCATAACGCAGACCACTATCGACCGCCTATTTGCGGCGCTCGACAAAATTAATGAAATGAAGGACGATGAATATAAGCTCAAAATTGCCAGGATGACTTTTGATGGAAAACTGTGCAGCCTTGCTAAAACCATCTATCACGAAGCTCGCCACTGTCAGCAGAAGTTCTGGATGCTTTCGTTGCTCGGGACTTATCCAGATGACTACAAGCAATTCAAGTCGATTAAGGGATTTGAATTGGCGACCGTAAATGATGGCATCTATACGCTTGCGACTAAAACACAATTCCCGAATGACGAGAGAGTCCGACTGGGAATGCATCGCATGCTAGTGTTCGATTATTACTGGTCGCTACGAAATTCAAAATACCTGCCTGATTCCATGCGTAGCGATACTCCGATCGTCGAGGCAGAAGTTTGCAAAATGCGGAATGTCAGCTCTGAACAAGCCCAGCAAATGGCGGCACACAAACCAGGCTACCGCAGCCAGTATCACGAAGAGGATGCATATGCAACTGAATACGCGATTGAAAAATATTGGAATGATCCTGACTATCCTTTCTTGCTCAATCCAGGCGTATGCACAACCGAATACACTGCTACCCTCAGGCAACTCGGAGTTGAAGGAAATGGATAAGCCGATTGCGAATTCCCAGATTGAAACAATCATGTCCATGCTTGAAGAGGCTATGATAATTCTTCGTGACGACAAGCAGCGCCCAAAAAATGATTTGGTTTTTGGCAACATTCGAAAAATCCAAAAATCAGTTTTTTCAGACTATGGAGACGAATATTCATTCGACAACGATAAAATTCCGCTGGCAGACATAACATTCCACACCGTGGACGATCCACTCAACTACTCTGATGATCGAAGCAGCGTCGCGCTTGTTCCGTCAGATTTTACACTGCGTTTCTATCGTTCAATAGCGGGAATTACGCCCGAGATGATAGCAAAGCGCCTCGACCTCGCGGACTACTGGATAGATCCAGACGGGCAGCGTACTCCGAATCACATGAACATTCGCGTCCCCCCGAATCTCGCGCAACACTCATATCGTTATAGAGCGAATGCACATGCGAACAGCCGCTTCCCGGTTGACGTAGAAGTTTTTTATATCGATTCGTCACTGGATGCACCCCAAGGTTCGCTAGCCAAACTAGATCGAATCAAGATTCGTCGTGCCTATCCGCTCGTCACCGCTGAGGACCGCGAGAGAATGCGCGAGGAAAAGGAACAGCGCATCCGCGAGCTGTACGGCAAACCGGAGGCCGGCAAATAAAGCCGCGCTTCGAACAAACGATCTCGCAGATCGATCATGCTGCATCGGTGGCGGCCCGCACTAATGCGCCTCGCCTAGACAGCGGAACGACCCCATAATTCCCAACATCCGCGTCCAACACCCCACCCACCCTCAGCGCGCAGCGTCCCCCGCCAGTTCATAGGCACCCCAATAATAAGGATGCCGATACACCTTCCCATCCTTCCCCGCGAGCATGTCACGTTCGGCCTGCGCAAGCGCGCCGGCTTTCGAAAGCGCGGGATTGGCAGCATAAGCCTCGAACACGCCCGCGGTGATCCGCGCCGCCGACTGCGACTCCACAGCCCACTGAGTAACAAGCAACGAGCGAGCGCCAGCAGCAAAAAAAGCGCGCGACAGCGCGGAGATGGCGTCGCCCGCGTTCCCCGTCGCGAGTCCCGTATTGCAGGCCGAGAGCACGACCCAGTCGGCGTTCAGGCGCAGCGTCACGATGTCGTCCGCGGTAAGGATGGAGTCGACGAGTCCGTGCCCTTCATAGGCAAGCGCCAGCCCGGACTTGCGCCAGCCCGGCACTTCGCCCGGCGAGATCCCGTGCGTGGCGAACAGCACCACGCGGTCGCTCGACAAGTCCGCTTTCATGACCGCGCTGCGCGAGGCGCGCGTGCCCCATCGCACGCTGTCTTGCGGTGCGCCGAGCGCCGCAGCAATCGAGCGCGCTTCGGCTAGCGTTTCGGGAAGTGGCGCCACGCGGTGGTAGTCGAACGCACGCGTGCCGGCGTCGAGCGGGAACGCGCGCGACGCCGCCAGCGTTGCGGCCGGCGCCCCCTGCTCCGGCGGCTCGGCGTCGAGGCCGTCGAAGCTCGGATCCGCGAACGCCAGCAGTGGCCGTTGCGCATGCGGCGCCGGATACGTACGCGCGAGCACGAGTGCGGCCGCGCTCGGTATGCGCACCGGCAGGGTCTTCTCGATCCACCACGACGCGCCGCTCAAGCTCGACGCCGGCTGCGTCACCAGCACGTCGAACGGCACGCTCGCGAGCAGGCCGCTGGTGGCCAGATAGACCGTGTCGGCGCCGGCGAATTCGGCTTCGATCGGTGCAATCAGCGCGCTGTACAACGCGGCTGCCGCGTTCAGATCGAAGCCCGCCAGTTCGCCTGGCCGCGTGGGCGGCACGCCCGCGTCGAAGCTCGCGCGCAAGGCCGCGATTTGCGTCTTGAGCGTCTCATGCGTCACCGCGAGCCGGATTGCGCGAAACGCACCGCCCGGGTGCACCACAAACGCATAGCTCGCGTCCCGGCCCGCATAGAGATCGACGTAGACCTCACCCGGATGGAGCACCGCGCCCACCTCGCGCGGCGCAGGGATGGCCGGCGACGCCAGTTGCCGATAGAGCGGAAACTGCTCGGCGATCTGCTTGCGCAGCGCCGCGAGCTGCGCGTTGGCCTCGCGTTGCGCGCGATCTTCGCGCGCGAGCTCGATGGGAGTGTCAGGCGCGGCGGACTCGTCATCGTTGTCTTGCACAGAAAGTCCGGCGTCGGCGCGCGCGAGCGCGAGCCGCGCCGTGTTCTGCCTGTAGCGCAACGCCTGCTCGCGCTCCACGAGCTCGCGCAATGCCGGCGTGGCGGCGGCAAGACGCGCCGCACCGTCGTTCATGGCGTCTTGCGTCGCGTCCATCTGAAAGTGCTCGGCAATGCGAAAGGCCAGCGCCGCATCGTCGCCGCCGCGCTCGACCAGATAGCGCGTCGACATTTCCAGCGCGCCATCCTCGACGTAGGCACCGCGCGACGTGGCGTCGTTCCAGCCCCCCTGCGTGCCGACGATCGGGGAAACATAGGCGATCACGTCCGCCTCCTTCGCGGGGGTGACGGGATCCTGCAGGCGGTAGAGCATCTGCATCGCGGTGGAATACTTGTAGAACGGGCCCTGCGCGCCCTCGACGCGTAGCTCGTATGCAATGACCGGGTCGAGGCGCTTGCTCGCCGCTTGCCATTGTCCGCGTGAGGCGAGGCTCAGCGACTCGCGGCCGTTGGCGCTGTCCCGCCGCTGGGCAAACGGATTGAGCGACACGACCCTCTCGTAAACTTCGACGTCGCCGCGATAGTCACCGATACGGCCCATGGCGAGCGCGATAAGCAGGCGCTGGCGCAGGCAATCGGCGTATTCGCTCGTAATCTTCCCGGGGTCCCCGTGCTCCTCACCGGCAAGCGCCGCGTCGATGGCGGCAAGCGCGCCGTCGTAGTCGTTGTTCGACTCACGCGCAATCGCGAGGCCGCGTTCGAGCCGCGCATGCTGGATCACACTGGCCCGCATATCCGGGCGATGTTCCGCATCCCAGCTCAGTTCATTCGCATAACTGAGCGCTTCGGCGGGCCGGTTGTTTTGCGCGAGAATGCGGATCAACTCGACGGCACTGTCGTAAAGCGCGTTCACCGCCGCCAGGTGGCGTTTTTCGCTGAGCGTGGGATCGTTGAGGTTGTGCCACGCGAGGTCGGCAATCTGCTGGTATTTGAGCAGTGCGAGGTCATTGCGGTTTTCGACGAGGCGCACCCTCTCGGCCTCCGCCGCAAAAAAAGCGTAGGCGGGATCGCGCGGCAGCGTTTCCAGCTCTGCCGGCGTGGTCTGTCGTGCAAGCGTGCGGGCGAGTGCAAGGAAGTGGTCGCACTTCTTGTAGTAGTGTGAGAGCACGTAAAGGAAAGCAAGATTGGAGGCCTCGAGCGAGCGCCGCCCGGCGCCGATCTTCGAGTCGTCCACGATCAGCTCGCGCACGCGCACCGAATCGGCAATCATGCCGGCCCGAAAGTACTCCGTCGAAACCGAGTCGAGCAAGGCGTAGCGTTTTTCGCCATCCTCGATGCCCGCCAGCCTCGCGTGGATCGCGCGTTCATGCTCGCCCGCCGTCTTCCATGGCGTTGCCGAGGAAGACCTGGCAGCGTGGGTACTATGGGATGTTTGCGTACGTGCAGGCGAGCACGCAACGCATGCCAGGCCAGCAAGGCCAAGCGCAGCGGCAAGCAAGACAGCATCGACGAGATTCAGCGTGCGGTGCGCCATCGCGCCGGCCCTCCCGAGCGCGCACGCATCGAACCCGGACGTCGCGTGCGGTGCGCGATCCCGACGATTCAAGCACCGCCGCAGCGGCGCTTCAAGCCGCCTCTGTGCGCTTGCGCACAGATGGCCGGCGCGCGGCTCACTCCCGCCCTGTCACGGCCGTCGAGTACGCCACGCGATTGCGCCCTTCGCGCTTGGCCCGGTAGAGCGCCGCGTCGGCCGCTTCGATCAGCGCGGTTTCCGCAAGCGTTTCGGTAGGCGTGAGCGTCGCCACGCCCACGCTGATCGTGAGATGCTCGCTCACGGCCGACCCCATATGCGGCAGCTCGAGCCCCGCCACGTCGCGGCGCATCTTCTCGGCCAGCAGGCGCGCGAGCGCGCTGCCCGCGCCCGGCAGCACGACGGCGAACTCCTCGCCGCCGAAGCGCGCCACGAGGTCGCGCGGCTGGTTCACCTCGCGGCGGATCGTGGTGGCCACCGAGCGCAGCACGTTGTCGCCGGCCACGTGGCCGTAGGTGTCGTTATAGGGCTTGAAGTAGTCCACGTCGATCATCAGCAGCGAGACTTCCGTGTTTTCGCGCTGCGCGCGCCGCCATTCCGCGCCGAGGAATTCGTCGAAATAGCGGCGGTTCGACAGACCCGTGAGGCCGTCCGACTGCGTGAGGCGGCGCAGCTCCAGGTTCACCTTGAGCAGCTCCTGCTGCGAGCGGCGCAGCGCGCGATAGGCCTCGTCGCGCTGGATCATGTTCACATAGGAGCGCGAATGATATCGGACGCGTGCGATGAGCTCCATGCTGTCCGGCAGCTTGACGAGATAGTCGTTCGCGCCCGAGGCGAAGGCCGCGCTCTTGATCGACGGCTCCTCCTTGGTGGAGAGCACGATGATGGGCACGTCGCGCGTGGCGTCGTTGGCGCGGTAGGCGCGCACCAGCGTGAGGCCGTCGGTGCCCGGCATCACGAGGTCCTGCAGGATCACGGTCGGGCGCACCTGCTCCGCCATATGCATGGCCTGGTCGGGGTGCGCGCAGTAATGGAAGTCGATGTCGCGCTCGCTCGCCAGCGCCCGCCGCACGGCCTCGGCGACGATGGCCTGATCGTCCACCAGCAGCACCATCATCGGCGCCTCGGCACCGGGCAGCGGCTGCGCGAGCGCGGTGCGCACGGCGGCAAGCGCGGCTTCGAGCGATGCCTCGTCGGGCCCGCCTTCGGTCAGCGCGGAGTCGGCTGCGGTTGATGGGTTCGGCTTCTCAGTCATGGTTTCTGTCGCTTTACGGTCGCTGTTTCAATTGCTTGACGTCCAGGTGCTTGACGTCTATCAGGCGCTACTACGGTCTTTCGCAGGCGCTCTTTAAGGTGCGGGCGGTCTCGTCGTGCCCAGCGTGGCGGGTGTGCCGCGCGCGCCCAGGCGGCTCACGAGTTCGCCGGCAATCGCGGAGAGCGGCAGGATCGCGCGCGCGGCGCCCAGCGCGGCGGCCGCCTTCGGCATGCCGTAGACCGCGCTCGTCGCCTCGTCCTGGGCAATCGTGTAGTAGCCCTTCGCGCGCATCGCCTTCAGGCCGATGGCGCCATCGCGCCCCATCCCCGTGAGCAGCACGCCGATCGCCTCGCCCGGCCAGTGCTCGACGACACTATGAAAAAACGTGTCCACGGAAGGCCGATACGGCGTCTCGGCCGGCTCGCGCGTGTACGCGAGGCGCCCGGAAGCCGTCATGCGCAGATGGTCGTTGGTCGCCGCGAGTAGCGCTTCGCCCGGCGCCGCCCGGTCGCCTTCGCGCGCGACGCGCACCTTGAGCGCGGTTTGTCCGTCGAGCCAGTCGGCCATGCCCAGCGCGAACGACTGGTCCACGTGCTGCACGATCACGATGCCCGCGCTCAAGCTGGCCGGCAGTTCGCCCAGCACCGCCGCGAGCGCCGTGGGCCCGCCCGCCGAGGCGCCGATCGCCACCAGCGGCGTGCGCGCGTCGGGGGCCGCCGCAAACGCCTCGGGCGCGCGCACCGCCTCGGCCGTGCCGTTCACGCGGCCGATCTGGTCGATCTTCGCGAGCAGCAGGTCCATCGTGCTGCGCGCGGCGGGGCCCGCGAGCGTGGGCGTGTCGACCGCGTCGAGCGCGCCGGCGCCCATCGCCTCGTACACGCGCCAGGCGTTCGCGCCCACGCTGCTCGTCACGATCAGGATCGGGCACGGCGAGCGCGCCATGATGCGCCGCGTGGCCTCCACGCCGTCGATCCTCGGCATCACGAGATCCATCAGGATCACGTCGGGCGGCTGGGCGGCGCAGAAGTCCACCGCCTGCTCGCCATCGGCGGCCACCCACAGCACGCGATGCCCGGGCCGGGCCGCGATGGCATGGCGCAGCGCCTCCACGGCGAGGGGCATGTCGTTCGCGATACCGATGTTCATCAGGTCGCCTCTCCGATCAGGTCGTTCACTGCGTCGAGCAGCGCTTCGTCGTGGAAGCTGCCCTTGGTGAGGTAATAGTCAGCGCCGGCGTCGAGGCCGCGGCGCCGGTCGTCCTCGCGGTCCTTGTACGAGACGATCATGACCGGCACGCCGCGCTGCTGCGGATCGTTGCGGATCATCGTGACGAGCTCGATGCCGTCCATGCGCGGCATGTCCACGTCGGTGATGACGAGGTCGTACTGGCCCGTGCGCAAGGTGTTCCAGCCGTCCATGCCGTCCACCGCCACGCTCACCTGGTAGCCGCGTTTTTCGAGCAGCTTGCGCTCCAGCTCCCGCACGGTCAAGGAATCCTCGACCACGAGGATGCGCTTGCGTTCGCGCGCGGCGGCCTGGGTGCCGCGCGCCACGCCCGCAAGCTGGCCTTCGCGCACGAGGCGCGCGACCGAGGCCACGAGATCCTCCACATCGACGATCAGCGCCACGGCGCCGTCTTCGAGCAGCGCCGCGGCGGCCACGTTGCGCACCTTGCCGAGGCGCGCGTCGAGCGGCTGCACGGCAAGCGTGCGCTCGCCCGCGAAGCGGTCCACCGCGATGCCGTAGAGCGCCGCTTCGTGGTCAGCGCCATGGCCCGCGCCGATGAGCACGACGCACACGTCGCCCGAGCTCGTCTGCGCCCCGCTCGCGCCGAATAGCTGGCGCGCCGTGACGAGCCCGACGGGCCGCCCTTCGTAGATGATGTGCTGCTGGCCCTCGAGCATCTCGATGGATTCGCGCGGCACGCGCAGCGCGCGCCGCACGTGCGCGAGCGGGAACGCATAGGCCTCGCCCGCCACCTCGACGATCAGGCTGCGCAGCACCGAAAGCGTGAGCGGCAATTGCAGCACGAAGCGCGTGCCGCGCCCCGCCGCGCTTTCGATGCGCACGGTGCCGCGCACGGCCTTGGCGAAATTCTGCACGGCGTCCAGACCCACGCCGCGTCCCGAAACATCGGTCACGCGCTCGCGCATCGTGAAGCCAGGCAGCAGCAGGAACTCGAGCAGCTCGGGCTCGGACATGGCCGCGACGGCCTCGGGTTGGGCGAGCCCGCGCGCGACGATCGCGCGCCTGAGCGCTGGCAGGTCGACGCCCGCGCCGTCGTCGGCCACGGCGATCAGCAGCTTGCCCGCGCTGTGGCGCGCTTCGAGCGTGAGGCGCGCCTCTTCGGGCTTGCCTGCGAGCCGCCGCGTCTCGGGGTCTTCGACGCCGTGATCGAGCGCGTTGCGCAGCAAGTGGCCGAGCGGCGCGTCGAGCATTTCGAGGATGTCGCGATCGACTTGCGTCGTCTCGCCCTCGATGACGAGGCGCACGCGCTTGCCGAGCGAGCGCGCGAGATCGCGCACGATGCGCGGGTACGCATGCGCCGCGTCGCCGAACGGGCGCATGCGGCATTGCAGGGCTTCGTCGTAGAGACGCTGCGCGAGCTGGGTGCCGCGCCGGTCGATGCGGTCGAGGTCGTCGAAGCGCTCGCCTAGCTGGCGCTCGAGCGCGGCAAGCTGCTCGCGGATGCCCGCGAGCGAGGCGCGCGCCTCGGCGCCGAGCGCTTGCGCGTGGCGCTCGTGGAACTGGCCGAGCGCGGCGAGCACTTCGCCCTGCGCGCGGCGCACCCGCAGCAAGGTGTTTGCGAACGGACGCATGCGGCGCGACTCCACCAGCGACTCGCCCGCCAGGCCCAGCACGCGGTCGAGCGTGCCGGCGCGCACGCGCAGCATGCGGTCGCGGTCCTGAGTGGCGTGGGTCGCGGAGCGTTGCGTGAAGGCGGGCGTGGAAGCGGTGGCTTCTGTGGCGGCTTCACTGCCGATGTCGCCGCCAATCTCGCGGCCTGGTTCGCCACCAGCGTCTGCGGAAGCGGATTCGCCGTATGCCCCGCCTTCGCTCCACGCCGGCGAACCCAAACCCGGTATGCCCGCAAGACTCGCGGCCAGTAGCGCCTCCGCGTCCGGCAACCCGGGTGGCGCCGGATCGTGCGCGCCGTCGTCCGTGCCGCGCGTAAGCCCAGCCGCCGCATCCCGCCCCGGCTGCGCGTGTGCGGGCGCAACGGCATCCGCAGCGGCGCCCGCCAGCCGCGCGACAAAATCGTCGACGGCCTCGCGCGCGAGCGGCGGCGCCGAAGCGTCCCCCGCCGCCAGCAGCAGATCGATGCCCACCAGCAGCGCGTCGATGCGCGCCGCATCGATCGTCACCGCGCCGTGCTGCGCGGCGACGAAGCAATCTTCCATCGCACTCGCCACGTCCACCGCCTCGGGCAACCCGACGATGCGCGCCGCGCCCTTGAGCGAATGCGTCGCGCGCATGCAGGCCTCGAGCGTGGCCGCGTCGGCGGGCGTGGACTCGAGCGCGAGCAGGCCCGCCGAGAGCGTGCGCGTCTGCGTCTGCGCCTCCTCGCGAAAGAGGTCGAGCAGCGACCGGCGGCTCAGTTCGTCGTCGCTCATCGCAGGCTCCGGGTCAGCGCGCCGAATAGCGCATCGGGATCGAGCACGCCCACCGAACGCCCACGCCAGGCGAACACGCCGCGCACATGGCGGCCCGCCGCGTGCGAGAGCGTGGCAGGCGCACTCAGCAAATCGTCCTTGCCGAAGTAGGCCACCCCTTCGACATCGTCGACGGGAAACGCTGTCGTCTCGCCGCCCCACTCGGCCACGAGCAGGCGCGGCGTGGCGGCGCGCGCGCCTGCCGCGCTCGCTGCGCCAGCGCCAGGCGTCGCGAATTTCAGCGCTGCGGCCGCCGTTGCGTCCGCTGTCACGTCGATATGCAGCAGCTCGGCGAGCGAAGCCGCGAGCGTGAGCACGCCGCGCACGTTCACGACGCCGAGCACCGCGGGGCTGCGCCGGTGCGGCAACGAATGAATCGCGCGCGCCTCGCCCACGTAGCGCAACGCCTGCGCGCTGAGCGCGAGCCACTCGGCCCCCACGCGGAACACCAGCGAGCCTTCCTGGCGCGCGCCCGCTTGCGCGGTGTGGCCGCCCTCGAGTTCGGGCGCGCGCGCCGTGCGCGGCGCGGGACGGTCGAGCATGCGTGCGGCGGCCGCCTCGAAGACGGGGCAGTTCAGGCAGCGCACATATTGCGCGAGCCGCTCGCATGAGCCGTCGCCGCGCGTGCCGATGCGGTTCCAGCAATCGTCGAGCGGCGCGGCGCGCGCGCCCGATTCGTGAATCGCGTCGTGTTCGTGCTCGATTGCGTGCATGGCGTTCAGGTGCGGGGAAGTCGAGTCACGCATCTACACCTCCATGGCCCGCGCTGCGCTGCGCCGCGCGTTCGGCGCGACGCATCAGGCGGCTCGCGCCATCCGCGTCGCCCTGCACTTCGAGCAGCGCGGCCAGATGCGTGAGCGCCTCGTAATGGCCAGGCTCCAGATACAGCGCCTTGCGATAGTGCTCGAGCGCTAGCGCGGCGCGGCCCTGGGCATCGGCGATCAGGCCGAGCAGATACCACGCCTCGGCGTCATGCGGCGACGTCTGTGTGACTTGCGCGGCGGCGCGGGCGGCTTCCTCGAGCGCGCCGGCGTCGGCAAGGCGGCGCGCGGATGCCAGCGTAGCGACGCCCGAAGTAGCGATGCCCGGCGTAGCGACGCCTGGAGTAGAGAGGCCTCGCGAAGCTTCGACCGGCGGGTTGGCGCCCGGCGAAGCTGTGCCTCGCGTAGCTGCGCCCGACGCGGTGGCGCCCGTCGTAAGGGCGGCGCGTTCCGCTGAACCTGGCGCTACGGCTGCGTGGATAGTGACCCCCTTCATCAACGCGCCTCGCAACTGCGTGGATGCGGCTGCGCTATTGGCCGACACACGCACGGTGGCAGAAGGTGCCCACAGTCCGGGTGAAGGCACGCCGGGCGTCGCCACGCCGGGCATCGCCACACCGACGCGGCCACCCGCGCGCGCAGGCGGCACAAGCGGCACGGCCGGCAACGGACGCCGCGCATCGGCCGCCGGCTGTGCCCCTCCCACTGCAGGCAGCGTCACACCAGGCAAGCCAGGCGCCCACGCGGACCGCAAGGTATCCGAAACATGCGCGCCGCGCGCGGCGCCCTCGCCCGGCGCGGTGAAACCGAACGCAAGCGGGATCTGCGCCGACATCCACTCATGGCGCATCATGAGCCCCGTCTCCGCCGGCCCGACAAAGATCATCCCGCCATCGGCAAGACGGGCGCGCAACAGGCCGATCGCGCGGTCCTGCGCCTCGCGATCGAAATAGATCAGCACGTTGCGGCAAAAGATGAAGTCGTAGCGCACGGGATGCGCCGCGAGCCAGTCGAACAGGTTCGCACGCTCGAACGACACGGCGCGCCGCACGGCGTCGGCGAGCTGCCAGCCGTCCGGCGTCGCATGGAAGTAGCGCTCGCGAAACGCCAGCGCATCGCCGCGAAACGCGTTGCGGCCATAGACGCCGCGCGCCGCGGCCTCGATCGAGGCCGCACTGATGTCGATGGCGTCGATGCCGAACTGCTCGTGCGCGAAGCCCGCGTCGATGAGCGCCATCGCCGCCGAATAAGGCTCCTCGCCGGTCGAGCACGGCACGCTGAGGACCCGCACGAGCTCGCCGGGCTGCGCCGCAAGGCGCTGCGCACCGCCGCGCGCGAGCGCCGCGAACGCCTCGCGCTCGCGAAAGAACCAGGTTTCGGGCACGACGAGCGCGTCGATGAGCGCCTGGCGCTCGGCGGCGTCGGTCGTGAGGCGCGCCCAGTAGGCGTCGCGCACCGCTTCGGGCAGCGCCGCGCCGCCGGCCCACTGTGCCGGCATCGCCGCGGCGTGCGCTGCACGCGCGCCGTGTGGCTCGGGCGCGCCGTCCTGTGCGTCCGGCGCCACGACGAGCGCCGCGCGCGCGGCCACTGCGCGAGCGAGCGCGTGGGAGCCCAGCGATTCGGCGTCGATGCCGGTCTCCTGCACGAGCCAGGCCGCGAAACGCGGGTCCACGTACTGTTGGGCGACCATCATGGCATGCGCCCTGCCGGTATCGAATCGCCCGGCATGGCGTCGCCGGGCACGGCCGCGTCGCGCCAGGTGGGCGGATCGGGAAAGAGCAGCGCGCGCACCCGCGCGTCGAGCAGTTGCCCGACCTTCACCCATTGCACGAAGCCGTGCGCGTCGCTCGCCACGGGGCCAAGCCAGCGCGCCTCGGGCGTCGCGATGCCGCCATCGATGAACGCTTCGGGCGCGAGCGTCTGGGTGCGCGTCGCGCATTCGAGCAGCAGCGCGATGCAGCGCGGCCGCGCCCCATGTCCGGCCGATGCCGCAGCCACGGCCGCAGTCGTGTCCGCTGTGGTGGTCCGAGTCATGTCCAAAGCGTCCGGCGCTTTATCGTTCACGAGCACAAGCCGCGTCGACATGAGCGCGCGCGCCGGCCGGCCGAGCGCGAGCATCGCCATGTCGACGACCGGCACCGGCGCGCCCTCGTGATCGATCACGCCCGCGATATACGGCGGCGTGCCCGCGAACGCGCGCACCGGCTGCAGCGGCAGCACGCGCACGATCTCGCGCGCATCGAGCGCGTACCGTTCGCCGTCCAGCTCGAACACGAGAAACAGCATCGCGGCTCCGTTCAATGGACCGAAAAGCGGGAAACCAACAAGCGGCGGCCCGCAAAGCCGACGCCGTCGCGCGCACCTGCGCGCACCATGCCGCTCACGACCCTCACGCCTCGATCCTGAAACGCGAAACGCCGGTGCGCAGCTCGTTGGCCACGAGCGTGAGATTGTCGATGGCCTGCGAGGACTGGCGCAGCGACTCCGCGGTCTGCTGCGCCGCTTCGGAGAGCTGCGTGAGCGCCTGGGTAATCTGCTCGGCGCTGGTGGCCTGGGCCTGCATGCCGTCGTTGACCACCTGGAAGCGCGGCGCGAGCGTCTGCACCGCGCCGATGATCTGCGAAAGCTGCGCACCCACTTCCTGCACGTCGTGCATGCCGCGGCGCACTTCCTCGGCGAACTTGTCCATGCCCATCACGCCCGCCGAGACCGCCGACTGGATCTCCTTGACGGTCTGCTCGATGTCGTAGGTCGCCACCGCCGTCTGGTCGGCGAGGCGCCGGATCTCGGTGGCCACCACCGCGAAGCCGCGCCCATACTCACCGGCCTTTTCCGCCTCGATGGCGGCGTTCAGCGAAAGCAGGTTGGTCTGGTCGGCGACCTTGGTGATGGTCGCCACGACCTGGTTGATGCTCACGGCCTTCTCGTTGAGGATCGCGAGCTTGGCGTTGACGGAGCCCGCGGCCTCCATCACGCCGCGCATGGTGTTCTCCATATGCGTGAGGCCGCTCTGGCTCGTGGTGGCGAGCGCCGCCGACTGCTCGGCCACGGTCGCCACCTCGCCCATCGTGCGCACGAGGTCGCGCGCGGTCGCGAAGATCTCGCGCGAGGTCGCGCCGATCTCGGTCGTGGTGGCCGCGGTCTCGCTCGCCGTGGCCTGCTGCTCCTTCGAGGTGGCCGCCACCTCGGCCACCGAGGTCGTCACCTGCAGCGACGACTTCTGTGCCTGGGCAACGAGGCTCGCGAGCTCGTCGCTCATGCGGTTGAAGCCGTCCTCGAGCACGCCGAACTCGTCGCGGCGGTTCAGGTGCAGACGCTGCGAGAGGTTGCCCATGCGCATCGAATCGTGCACCTCGACGAGGCGCGTCATCGGCCGCGTGATCGCGCGATGCAGCGCATAGCCGGTCGCGAGCGAGGCGAGCAGCACCACGCCGAGCGCCGTGGCCAGCGTAATCTCCGTGCCCGTTACCGAGCCGCGGATGGTCTGCGCCGAGTCGTCGGCCTGGGCGCGGTTTTCGTCGACGAGCGTGTTGGCCGCGTCTTCCACCTCGTGCCACGCCGCGCCGACCTGCAAGAACGCGGCCTGCGCGGCGGCGCGCTGGCCGGGCACTTGCCGCACGATTGCCATCAGCTGCGGCAGGTAGCGTGCATAAGCATCGTGGAAGCGCTGGTAACGCGCGCGGTCGTCGCTGCGATACACCGTGCGCTCGTATTGCTTCTCGTCCTGATCGACCTGGTTCAGGGCTGCCGGCAATGTCCCGAGCATGCTCGCAATGCCCGCCGCATCGGGCTCGACGAACGCGGCGCGCTCGACGATGTTGTAGGTCTTTCTCGTGGAGGCGCGCAGCGAGGTCGCATAGAACAGGCCCGGCACGGAATCGCGCGTGAGGCTCAAGCCCTCGTCGTCGATGGCGCGCAGGCGGCTGTAGGAGATCGCGGCCATCACGAGCATCAGCACGAACAGCAAGCCGAAGCTCAAGACGATGCGCGTTCCGAGGGTATAGCGGCCATGGGTCTGGCGCGGGAGTCCGGCTGAGCCGGAACGGGGCATGGCTGTGCTCATTACGCGTGGCCTTAACCGGTTGGCGAGGGAAGGCGCCCTGCGCCCGCGCAACGTGCGTGAGCGTACAGACGACGCAGCAAAAGCCCGTCAGCCGGGCTTCCGGGGCGTAGTGTAATGCGTCCGGGCACTTTTATGGGATGAGGGAAGAACAGGATGTGCCGCCGCCACGCGCCCCAGCGTGAATATCGGGATTGCTTTGCGCGCTCGCGAAGCTCAGGCGGTCTTGCGCGCGAACCGCACCACGGCGTCCACCACCATCTCGCGGTGACGCGCACGCAGCCGCGGATGCGAGGGGTCGCGCCCGAACGCCGCGCCGAAGGTGTGGCGGTTGCTCACGCGATGAAAGCACATCGAGCTGATCAGCAAGTGCAGGTCGATGGGATCGATGTCGTCGCGGAACACGCCCGCGCTCACGCCGCGCGCGAGCAGGTCCTCGATGGTGCGGATCACGCTGGCGTTGCGGCTGCGGAACGTCTTGAGCCGCTCGAGGTACTTCGCGCCATGAATGTTCTCGATCGTCACGAGGCGCACGAAGTCGCGATGGCGGTCGTGATAGTCGAAGGTGAATTCGACGAGGCGCTGCAAGCCCTCCTCGGGATCGAGCTCGTCGATATGCAGGTCCTGCTCCAGCGCCCGGATGTCGCCGTACACCTTGTCGAGCACCGCTTCGTACAGCCCTTCCTTGCTGCCGAAGTAGTAATAGAGCATGCGCTTGGTGGTGTGCGTGCGTTCGGCGATCTGGTCCACGCGCGCGCCCGCGAGTCCCATGGCCGAAAACTCGGCGGTCGCGACTTCGAGAATGTTGCGCTTGGTCTGCTCCGGATCGTACTTGCGCCGGCTTTCGGATTGAGCGTCGTTGCGTTCGGGCGAAGCCGCCGGTCTTGCCATTTTGAGTGGAGCGCGAGTGGAGAGGAATGCCGGCGATTCTAGCATGGGCGCCTGAAGCCCCGCCGGGCCGGACGCCCGGGCCGGCGGGGCTTCGGGCCGCTCCGGGAGCGCCCCAGCCACCGCCTTACAGCTCGATGCGCTTGATGTCGCCCACCACGAAGATGTACGACGCGGCGCCGACCAGCGCGATCGTGCCGATGAACGCGAGCGCCCAGACGAACGAGCCCGTCGCGCCCACGATCACCCCGACCACGAGCGGCGTGATGATGCCGGCGAGGTTGGCCGCCAGGTTGAAGATGCCGCCCGTGAGACCGAGCATGCCGGCCGGCGCGATATCGGAAACGAGCGTCCAGCCGAGCGCGGCCATGCCCTGCGCGAAGAACGCCACCGAGAGGATCGCGATCACGGCCACGTTGCTCTGGACGAAGTTCGCGAGAATGATGGTCGAGGCGAGCAGCAGGCCGGCGATGATCGGCAGCTTGCGCGCCACATTGGCCGAGAGGCCCCGGCGCAGCATCCAGTCCGAGAAGGTGCCGCCGAACATCACGCCGATCGAAGCGGCGATGAACGGCATGATCGCGAAGAAGCCAATCTTGAGCCATCCCATGTGGCGCTCGGTGGCGAGGTAGGTCGGGAACCACGTGAGGAAGAACACGAGCGTGGAGTTGCCCGCGAACTGGCCGAGGCAGATGCCCGCGAGCTGACGCTTGCGCAGCAGCTTGCCGGCCATGCGCCAGTCGAACCCCTTCTTGCCATCGGCCGCCTGCGCCTTGTCCGCATCGGCCTTCTTGTCGTGCTTCGCGAGGCCGCCGCCCGCCTCGATATAGTCGAGCTCCGCGCGGTTGGCGCCCGGATGATCGTGCGGCTCGCGGTAGAAGCACCACCAGACGAGGCCGAACGCGATGCCCACGCCGCCCACCACGTAGAACAGCGAGCGCCAGCCATAGGCGCCCATCAGCGCGAACAGGAAGGGGCTGAAGAACGCGAGGCCGACGTACTCGCCTACCGTATAGGTACCGGTCGCGAACGCGCGTTCCTGTTGCGGGAACCATGTCGCCACCACACGGCTATTGGTGGGGAAGCACGGCGATTCGGCCACGCCGAGACCCAGCCGGCACGCGAGCAGCGCGCCCACGCTGCCGACGAACCCTTGCACGAGCGTGCACATCGACCACAGCGTCATCGCCAGGTAGTACGTGACCTTGCTGCCGAAGCGGTCGAGAAACACGCCACCCGGAATCTGCGCCACCACGTAGCTCCACGAGAACGCCGAAAAGATCAGCCCCATGAGCGCCGCGTTGATGCCCAGCTCCCTGGTGAGCTGCGGCGCCGCGATGCCGAGCACCGTGCGGTCCAGATAGTTGATCATCGTGCCGACGGCCAGCAGGCCGAGGATCCGATAGCGCGCCTTCGAGCGCCGCAGCGCGCCTTCGGCGGGCGTCGCGGCAAGGGTAGGCGCGTCGCGCCCCGTCGATACGGGTGGTGCCATGTCTCTCTCCTGACTATTTATGGCCGAGCTGACTCTCGAGCGGCGGGTTATTGGCCGGCGTCCTGCGCCAGCATCGTTTGCAAATGTGCATACATGCGCTCGGCGTCCGGTTCGAGGCCGGTGAAGAGCCTGAATGCATCCACGGCCTGATAGACGGCCATGCCGCCGCCGCTCAAGACACAGCAGCCGCGCGCTTCAGCCGCTTCGAGCAACGCGGTGCGGATCGGGAAATAGACGATGTCGGCCACCCACAGGCGCTCATGCAGATACTCGGCGGGCAGCGGCAAGCCGGGCAGCTTCGCCATGCCGGTGGGGGTGGCGTGAATGAGGCCCGTGGCGGCGGCCAGCGTCGCCTGCAAGTCGCCGCCCGCGCTCACGCGCGCGGCGGGAAAGCGCGCCTGCAACTCGTCGGCGAGCGCCTGGGCGCGCGTGGCGTCCACGTCGAACAGCGTGAGTGCGTGTGCACCCATCTGCAGCGCGGCATGCGCAACCGCCGCGCCCGCGCCGCCTGCACCCAGCTGCACGACCGATTCGAGCGACACGTCGGGCAGCCCGCGCTTGAACGCGCTGGCGAATCCCGACCAATCGGTGTTGTGGCCGATGCGCTTGCCGTCGCGGAACAGCACCGTGTTCACGGCGCCCAGCGCCCGTGCGTCGTCCGAGAGTTCGTCGAGCAAGGGGATCACGGCCTGCTTGCACGGATAGGTGATGTTCAGGCCGTCGAAGCCCATGCGCTGCGCCGCGAGCAGCAGCTCGGGCAGCGCGTCGATGGCGAGGCCGAGCGCATCGAGATCGATACGCCGATACACATAGTTGAAGCCGAGCTCGCGCCCTTCCTTCTCGTGCATCGCGGGCGTGAGCGAGCCGCCGATACCCTTGCCGATCAGCCCGCAAAGGAACGAGCGCGGCTTCGTTGCGGTGTTGTGCTGGCTCATTTCGACACCTTCCCTGCCAGCAGCGTGGCCATGCGTTCGAGCGCGAGCACATAGCCCTGGGTGCCGCAGCCGACGATGATGCCGTCGGCTATAGGCGAAACGAACGAATGGTGCCGGAACGCCTCGCGCTTGTGGACGTTGGAAATATGGACCTCGATCACGGGCTTGGCGATGGCCGAAAGCGCATCGGCAATGGCCACCGACGTGTGCGTGTAGGCGGCCGGATTGATGACGATGCCGTCGACGCGCGTACGTGCCTCGTGCAGCCAGTCGATCAACTGATGCTCGGCGTTCGACTGGCGGAAGTCGACTTCGAGCTGCAACCGCCCGGCAGCTTCGCGGCACAGGCGCGCCACGTCGTCCAGCGTTTCGGACCCATATACCGCGGGTTCCCGCGTTCCCAGCAGATTGAGATTCGGCCCGTTCAGGACCAGTACCGACGGCAATTGCATCAGGCGCTCCACAATACGTAACAACTCGATAACGACGCGACAACTCCGTTTCAGGCGCGGCATTTGCGGCGCATTGGCCCTGCCCCGCGGCCCATGCGCTCACCCCACGCATGGCCGCCAGTGTGCCGCGCACGCGCGCTCAGGTCACCCTGGGGTTTCCGAGAATTTGTACTAACTAGTTAGTTTTATTATCCTTGCAACACTCCGGCGGCGCTTGCGTGTTCAGCTTGCTTGCCCGCTGAACGCGCAGCGCGCGCCCCGCCGGCACGCGCAAGCCCGCGCCGCCGGCCCCTGGGTTATCGTTCAACCGTTGCCGCGCCACGCCATGTCCAAGCCGCCTCTCGCTTCAGCCCTCGCCCCGTTGTGCCGCTCGATCGCGACCGTCTCGATCAGCGGCACGCTTGCGGAAAAGCTCGCCGCGATCAGCGCCGCGGGCTTCGCGGGCGTGGAGATCTTCGAAAACGATCTGCTCTATTTCGAAGGCTCGCCCGCCGACGTGCGCCGCATGGCCGCCGACTTCGGGCTCGCCATCGTGCTGTACCAGCCGTTTCGCGACTTCGAGGGCGTGAGCGCCGGGCGGCTGGCGCGCAACCTCGAGCGCGTGAAGCGCAAATTCGATTTGATGCACGAGCTGGGCACGGACCGCCTGCTGGTCTGCAGCAGCGTCTCGCCCGACACGATCGACGACGATGCGCTGGCCATCGATCAACTCGGCCAGCTCGCGCAGGCCGCCGCGCAGGCGGGCGTGGTGACGTGCTACGAAGCGCTCGCCTGGGGCCGCCACGTACGCACGTACCGCCATGCATGGAAGCTCGTGAACGCCGTGAACCATCCGAACCTCACGCTCGCGCTCGACAGCTTCCACACGCTCTCGCTCGACGACACGCCCGATGCGATCGCCACGATTCCGGGCGAGCGCATTGGCTTCGTGCAGATCGCCGACGCACCGAAGATGAACATGGACGTACTCGAATGGAGCCGCCATTACCGCTGCTTTCCGGGCCAGGGCGACTTCGCGCTCGCGGACTTTACGGCGCAAGTCGTGAAGAGTGGCTACACGGGCCCGCTCTCGCTGGAAATCTTCAACGACGGCTTTCGCGGCGCGCCGCCCGCGGCCACCGCGGCGGACGGCAATCGCTCACTGCTGCTACTCGAAGAGCTGACACGCGAAGCGTTGACGCACGAAGCACCACGCGGCGCCGATGCGCAAGCGGCACCGCTCTACAACCCGCCCGCCGCGCCGGCGCACGCGGGCTGGCAATTCCTCGAGTTCGCAGTGGACGACGCCGCGCGCCAGCGCGTGGCCGACTGGCTCGAAAAGCTCCATTTCCGCCGCGCGGGGCAGCACCGCTCGAAAGACGTGACGCTCTACCAGCACGGCTCGGCGGCCATCGTGCTGAACGCCGAGCCCGATTCGTTCGCCGATGCGTTCTTCCAGCGCCACGGTCTTTCGCTGTGCGCCTCGGCCTTGCGCGTGGACGACGCGCGTCTCGCGCTCGAACGCGCGGCGGGTTTCGGCTATCAGCCGTTCTCTGGCCGCCTCGGCCCCAACGAGCGCGTGGTGCCGGCCGTCCAGGCACCGGACGGCAGTCTTAACTATTTCGTTAACGAACAACCGGGCGAGCCGACGCTCTTCGAAGCCGACTTCGTGCTCACCGATGTGGACGGTCCCACGGAGGTCGGCCCGATCACGGGCATCGATCACGTGAGCCTCGCGCTGCCGGCCGGTTCGTTCGATGCATGGGTGCTGTTCCTGAAAGCGGTGTTCGGCCTGCAGGCGAGCGCCGCCGTCCTGCTGCCCGATCCCTACGGCCTCGTGCGCAGCCGCGCGCTCTTCAGCGCCGACCGCGGCCTGCGCATGGTGCTCAACGCCTCGGTCGACCCGCACACCGCGACCGCCGAGAGCGTGCGCGCCTATCACGGCACCGGCCTGAACCACGTGGCGTTCAGCACCGGCGACATCTTCCGCGCCGTCACGGAATTCGAGGCGGCGGGCGTGCCGCTGCTGCGCGTGCCGGCCAACTACTACGACGATCTCGAAGCGCGCCACACACTGCCCGCCGAGTTCCTCGACGCGCTGCGCCAGCACAACCTCCTCTACGACCGCGACGAACAAGGCGGCGAGTTCCTGCACGCCTACACCGAAACGCTCGACCAGCGCTTCTTCCTGGAATTGGTGGAGCGGCGCGGCGGCTACGACGGTTATGGCGCGCCGAACGCCGCGGTGCGCCTCGCCGCGCAGGCACGCCAGCGCTCGCGCGACGCGCGTCAGGACGACGAACAAGACAAGAGCCTATAAGGGCCCCCCAGAAGCATCCCCGGCGATATCGATCAAGCGACACGGAGCAATCCGTGCCGCTCGCAGCGCGCGCTCACGCAAAGCACATGCACCGGTCGTGCGATACACCAACAATCAATAAGTAATCCTATAATTCTTGGAGATTTACGACGATGAAGAAGACTGGCTTCGGTCCGGGTATTTTCGTAACCGCAGGCGCCGCATTGATCGCGGGCCCGGCGTTCGCGCAATCCAGCGTCACGCTCTACGGCGCTGTCGACGACGCAATTACTTACGTCAACAACCAGAACGGTCACTCGAACGTGTACCTGCGTCAGGGCAACGTCTATGCCTCGAAGTTCGGCCTGCAAGGCAAGGAAGACCTGGGCGGCGGCACGCTCGCGATCTTCGACCTGCAAAACGGCTTCGATCCGAATAGCGGAGCGCTCCAGACCAATGGCCTGCTTTTCAACCGCCAGGCTTACGTAGGTTTGCAGAACCTCAGCGTGGGCCAGCTCACGCTCGGCCGCCAATACACGCCCTACTATCAGTTCGTGGGGCCGCTCACGGGCAGCAACTGGCTCACCGGCGCGACCGGCGCGCACCCCGGCGATATCGACGGACTCGACACCACCGTACGCATCAACAACTCGGCGATCTACACGTCGCCCACCTGGTACGGCGTGCAGGCGAGCGCCATGTACGCGTTCGGCGGCATTGCGGGCAGCACCGGCAAGGGCCAGACATGGAGCACCGCGCTGCGTTATGCGAACGGGCCGGTCTCGCTCGCCGCAGGCTACCTGCGCATGGACAACGCCGCGCTCACGAGCGGCTTCGACACCTCCTCGACCGCGAGCTTCGGCAAGTCGTCGCTGAACACGGGCTATGTTTCGGCGCGCGCCGTGCAGCACGTGGCCGTGGCAGGCAACTACACGATCGGCAATGTGATGCTGGGCGCATCGTATTCCAACGTCGAATACCTCGCGGGCGGCAAGTCGCTCTTCGGCACCACGGCCGTCTTCAACACCTGGGCAGCGCTCGCCACCTATCGCTTCTCGCCCGCGTTCGACGTGGGCGGCGGCTTTGCCTACACGCTGGCCTCGAAAGCCAACGGCGTCACGAGTGCCGCGCGGTATGAACAGGTCTCGCTCAAGGAGACCTATCACCTCTCCAAGCGGACTTCGCTTTACGCGCTGCAAGGCTATCAGCACGCGAGCGGCCAGACGCTCGGCGCGAACGGCGCGGGCGATATCGTCGAGGCCAGCCCCTCGGTGGGCGACTCGCAGAACAGCACGCCTTCGAGCACGCACGCGCAGTTCGTCGGCATGGCGGGCATTGCGCTGCTGTTCTGACGCGTCAATCCGACGCAATTCGCCGCGGACCCGCGTCACACGGGCGTCGCGGCGCCGAAGCAGCCCGGCACGGTGGCATCCTGGCTACGGCGATTCGGCCGGTGTGCGACACTGGCGCGTCTCGATCGAGCCGCCCCGGTTCTGGCGCGCCCGACGCGCCCGCCGCCATCGGCGCCATCGACTGGCGGCGTCATGGCACATGGCGCCTTCAAGGCGCAGCGCGCGAGGCTCATGAGCCCAACCCTCAGCGCACATCCATGCCGGACGTCCCCTTATCCCAGCCGCGCGCGGCGCAACCGCGCCGCCGAGGCCTCGCCGCCGCGCTCTTCTTCCTCGTCATCGCAGCGGGCGCGGTCTATGTCATCAACCATCTCGTCGTCGACCTGCGCACCGTGCAGGGCAGCTCCGCGCTGCCGTTCGTCCTGCTCGGCATCGCGCTTGTCATCGCGCTCGGCTTCGAGTTCGTGAACGGCTTTCACGACACCGCCAACGCCGTCGCCACGGTCATCTATACGAACTCGCTCGAACCGCACACCGCCGTGGTCTGGTCGGGCGCATGGAATTTTCTCGGCGTGCTCGTCTCGAGCGGCGCGGTCGCGTTCGGCATCCTGCAACTGCTGCCCGTCGAGCTGATCCTCCAGGTGGGCAGCCACGCCGGGTTCGCCATGGTGTTCTCGCTGCTGATCGCGGCCATCCTCTGGAATCTCGGCACCTGGTATCTCGGGCTGCCCTCGTCGAGCTCGCATGCGCTGGTTGGCTCGATCATCGGCGTGGGCATCATGAACCAGTGGCTCAGCGGCGCTTCTGGCACTTCGGGCGTCGACTGGACCCAGGCGCTGGGCGTGGGCAAGGCCCTGTTGTTTTCGCCCGTGGTGGGGTTCGTGCTCTCCGCGCTCTTGCTGCTCGCGCTGAAGTGCTTCGTGCGCGCGCCGCGCCTCTACCGCGAGCCTAAGGCGAACGAGCCGCCGCCGTTCTGGATCCGCGCGCTGCTCATTCTCACCTGCACGGGCGTCTCGTTCGCGCACGGCTCCAACGACGGGCAGAAAGGCATGGGCCTCATCATGCTGATCCTGATTGGCGTGGTGCCCACCGCCTATGCGCTCAACAGGGCCGTCACGCCCGAGCAGACCGTGACGTTCGTGGCATCCGCCCGCGCGGCTTCGACCACGCTCGCGCACTACGCGAGCGCCACGCCGCCCGACAATCCGCGCGCGGAAGTCGAAGCCTACGTGAGCACGCAGCGCCTGCAGCCCGCGACGCTGCCGGCGCTGCGCGCGCTCACCGACACCATCGGCGACCAGGTGAGCCTCTCGGGCTCGATGGCGCAGGTGCCGCAAACGATGGTCGACAACGTGCGCAACAACATGTACGTCGCGTCCGAGGCCATCCGGCTGATGGAGAAAGCGCACGCGCCCGCCTTCTCCGCCACCGACACCGCCACGCTCGAGGACTTTCGCAAGCAGATGGACCACGCCACCAAGTTCATCCCCACGTGGGTCAAGGTGGCGGTGGCCATCGCGCTCGGACTGGGGACGATGGTGGGCTGGAAGCGCGTCGTGGTGACCGTGGGCGAGAAGATCGGCAAGCAGCATCTGACCTATGGGCAGGGCGCCTCCGCCGAAGCGGTGGCCATGCTGACCATCGGCATGGCCGACGTCTACGGCTTGCCCGTTTCGACCACCCACGTGCTGGCCTCGGGCGTGGCTGGAACCATGGCCGCCAATGGCTCAGGCCTGCAATGGTCGACCGTGCGCAATCTCGCGCTTGCATGGCTGCTCACGCTGCCCGCCTCGATTGCGCTTGCCGCCTCGCTGTTCTGGGTTTTTCGTCAGTTATTCTGAGTGAATTTCCGGCTACGCGCGGCGCATGAATCAGCGATGCGTGAACACCGGGTCGCGCTTTTCGAGGAAGGGCGCCATGCCTTCCTTCGCATCCTCGCTCGCAAACCGAGCATGCAGCTCGCGCCGCTCGAACAGCATGCCCTCGCTCAACGCGCTCTCCCAGGCGCGGTTCACCGACTCCTTGATCGTCAAGCGCGTTCAGATGCTTCGGCCGGTTGAGCGTGATCTTTTCCGGGCACTCGGCCACGCAGGCGTCCAGTTCGTCGTTGATGGTGCGCCCCGGCCACCAGCGGCGCGTTGCTTCGCTCGCGCGCATCTGCGCGATCAATACCGCGTCGAACGCCATCGTATGCCCCCGTGCAAGAGAAGCGCCGCTCATGCGGGAACGGCGTCGCGCCCGGCGTTCGCGCGCGCCACGATGGTCTTCATGATCTGCGCCGTGCCGTCGCCAATCTGAAAGCCGAGGACGTCGCGCAGGCGCTGCTCCAGCGGCCCGCGATCGTAGCCGCCGTGGCCGAATGAGAGCAGGCATTGATGCACGACGTCGTAAGCGAGCTTCGGCCCCCACCATTTGCACATGGCCGCCTGCGCCGTGTGCGGCAGGCCACGGTCCTTGAGCCAGAGCGTTTGCAGACACAGCAGGCGCGCGGCCTCCACCTGGGTCGCGTACTCGGCGAGCGGATGCGAGACGCCCTGAAACGCCGAAAGCGGCTTGCCGAACGCCTCGCGCTGCGCGATGTACTCCCACGTCTCCTCGAGGCTCACGCTCGCGACCGCGAGCACCTGCAAACCGATCAGCGCGCGCGAGAAGTCGAAGCCCTGCATCACCTGCACGAAGCCCTTGCCCTCGTCGCCTAGCCGATGATCGACGGGCACGCGCACGTTCTCGAAGAAGATCGAGCCGCGCCCGATGGCGCGCTGGCCATGACAATCGAAACGGTTGCGCGTGATGCCGGGAAGATCCATCGGCACGAGCAGCGCGGAAACGCCGCGCGCGCCATCTTCCGCGCGGCCCGTGCGGGCGAATACCACGGCGGCGTCCGCCTGATCGGCTGCCGAGATCGAAGTCTTCTCGCCGTTGAGCACGTAGTGGTCCCCCACGCGCTCCATCTTCAGTCGCAGGTTCGCCGCGTCCGAGCCGCCGCGTGGCTCGGTCAACGCGATTGCGAGCAGCGCGCGCCCCTGCGTCAGGCGCTCGAGCCAAGGACGCGCGATCTCGGGCGCCGCGTGCTGCGCCAGGATCTGCCCATTGAGCGAAGCGAGCAGGTTGATATAGGAGAGGCTCAGGTCGGCGCGGGCGATCTCCTCGTGGATCACACCCGCCGCGAGGCAGCCGAGCCCCTGCCCGCCGTAGGCTTCAGGCAGCTCCGGCGCGATGAATCCCATCTCGCCCATTTCGCGCATCAAGCCACGGTCGAGCACGCGCGTTTGATCGCGCTCCTGAAAGCCCGGCGCGACGCGTCCCTGCGCGAAACGCCGCGCGTGCTCGCCAAGGGCGACGAGGTCTTCGTCGATATAGGGATTCATGTCCACTCCTGGTACGGGGTCGCTCTATTCATTCGTCATGCTAAACGTGATGGATACGCCTTTACTTCGCGTATTTGCGGAACTCGGGCTTGCGTTTCTGATTGAACGCCCGCACGCCCTCGCGCGACTCCTCCGTGTCGTAATAGAGCTTGAGCGCATACATGCCCATGCCCGCGATGCCGGCCTGATGCGCGGTATCCATGTTGAACGAGCGCTTGGCGATGGCGATGGCCGTCGGGCTCTTTTCCATGATCTCGTCGCACCACTTCTGCACTTCCGCGTCCAGTTGCTCGTGCGGCACGACCGCATTCACGAGCCCCATCACCAGCGCTTCGGCGGCCGGATAGCGGCGGCACAGATACCAGATCTCGCGCGCTTTCTTCTCGCCCACCACGCGCGCAAGAAAGGCCGTGCCGTAGCCGGGGTCCACCGAGCCGACCTTCGGGCCCGCCTGCGCGAATACGGCCTTCTCCGAGGCGATCGTGAAATCGCAGATCGTGCACAGCACGTTGCCGCCGCCCACCGCATAGCCCTGCACGCGCGCGATCACGGGCTTGGGCACGTCGCGGATCGCAGTGTGCAATTCCTCCATCGGCAGCCCGATGGTGCCGCGCCCGTCGTATTGGCCTTCGTGGGCAGACTGATCGCCGCCGGTGCAGAACGCCTTGTCGCCCGCGCCCGCCAGCACGATCACGCCAATCTCGCGCGAATAGCCCGCCTTGTTGATCGCGTGAATCAGCTCGTCGCAGGTGCGAGCGCGAAACGCGTTCATCTTCTCCGGGCGATTGATGGTGATCCATGCCGCGCCGTTGCGCACTTCGTAAAGAATGTCTTCGTAGTTCATGAACGAATCCTGTGTTGTACTGACAATCAATCAGCCGGCCATGGTCAGGCCGCCGGACACGCTCAGCACCTGCCCGGTGATGTAGCCTGCGTCGTCGCTGGCGAAGAAGACGATTGCGCCCGGCAAGTCCTCGGGCTGGCCGATGCGGCCCAGCGGAATCGAGCGCTGGAACGCTTCTAGCAGCTTCTCGGGATTGCCCGCGCCTTCCTTGTAATCGGCGAAAAGCGCCGTGTCGGTCGGGCCCGGGCAGACCTCGTTCACGGTGATGCCGTGGCGCGCATGCTCGCGCGCGATGGTCTTGGAGAACGACACGAGGCCGCCCTTGCATGCCGCGTAGACGGCCTCGCCCGACGAGCCCACGCGCGCCGCATCGGAAGCGATATTGACGATGCGCCCGCGCTTGCGCTCGACCATGCCGGGCAACACGGCATGGTGCAGGTGCAGTGCGCCCATGAGATTGATCGCGATGAGCCGCTCCCACTGCGCGGGCTCCGTTTTCGTGAAGGGCTTGAAGACGTCCCAGCCCGCATTGTTCACGAGCACATCCACGGGGCCGAGTTGCGCCTCGGCTTGCGCGAGCGCCGCATCCACCTCAGCGCGATTCGTGATGTCGCAGCGCAGCGCAAGCGCCTTGCCGTCGTGCGCCTCGATCGACGCGCTCACCTTCTGCGACGCTTCGAGCGAGAGATCGAGCACCGCGACGCGCGCGCCCTCCGCCGCAAAGCGCCGGCAAGTCGCACCGCCAATGCCGCCTCCACCTCCCGTCACGACCACCGTGCGGCCTTCGAACCTTTTCATCGTGCTCCTCCATGCGTTACCAGGGTTACCATTGAGCCTGCTGGCGGTCGCGCACCTTTTTCGGCCGCCCTAATTATGTCAATATGTTGACGTATACTAGGCAGCACATCGATCGAAGACAAGCGCAGCCACATCAGGAGAAACCCTTTGTCTAAGCCTGCAAAAACCCATGATAAAGAAGACCTTGCGCGCTTCGAGCTGGCCAATCGGTTGTTCTTCCGCCTCTACCAATCTGCAAATATGTTGCATAAAACGGGAACTCGGGCCGTGGAAGAGGAAGGGCTGACCACGCAGCAGTGGGCCGTGCTCGGTGCACTTTCGCGCGAGGAGGTTCAGGAAGGCATGAGTGTGGGCGAGCTGGCGCGCTATCTGATGGTGAGCCGGCAGAACCTCTCGGGCCTGATCAGCCGGATGGAGCGCGACGGGCATTTGAGCGCCGCCCCGGACGCGCTCGACCGCCGCTCGCGCCGCGTGCGCATGAGCGAGACGGGCCGCGCGCTATGGCTGCATCAGGCCACACCCAAGATCCAGGCGTATTACGAAGAGGTGCTAGGGAATTTTTCCGTCGACGACATGACGCACACGCTGCACTATCTGCTCAAGCTGCTGGACAACATGAAGCGCATCGACGAACGCGGCACGGCGGAAGAAGAATGAGCGCGCGTGCCATACGCCATTCCAGACAAACTGCACATACCAAAGGACACACAACGCGATGAAAATGCACCCGTTCAGCTTCGGCACGACCGACTGGGCCGAGATTGAGCCCACCCAGCACAAAGGCGAGACCGGCATGGCCACATGGCGCACGCAGCATTTCGGCGACGCGCAGAACCCGATCCGCGTGCGCATGGTCGAGTACTCGCCCAACTACCTCGCCGATCATTGGTGCAGCAAAGGGCACATCCTCTTCTGCCTCGAAGGCGAACTGGAAACGACGCTGGAAGACGGCCGCAAATTCGTGCTCAAGCCCGGCATGAGCTATCAGGTGGGCGACAACGCCGAGGCGCACCAGTCGTACACGCGCACGGGCGCGCGGCTTTTCATCGTCGATTGAGGCGCGCAGCAGGCGCCCGCGGTGGCGCTAGCGTGCGGGGAGCACGCTTAGAGGCGCGCGGCGAGATCCGTCTCGATCCGCCTGCGCAATTCGCGCACGACCTTTGCCGCCGGCAGGAGCCACCACGTGGGCGCCTGCACGCCAAAGTCCCAGGCGATGCGCGTCTCGCCCGCACTCACGGCGCGCGCGCGGCAGCGGAAAGTCACGGCTTGATGCGCTTCGCCCTCGCTCTCGCCGTGGCGCGCCATCGAGTAGCGCAGGACCGCGCGCAGCTCGAAGCCCGCGCTTCCGGGCAGGTGCTCACTGGCTTCGATGCCCCATTCGGCGCCATGGCGGCCCGTACCGCGCAGCGCGGCGCCCACGCGCTGCCACGTTTCGTGGACGGGCAGCGGCATGCCATGCTCGCGCCCCGCGCGATCGGCCCGATAGAAAGTCCGCTGCGCCCACGCGTAACCGCCCACCAGCACCACGCCCGCGGCAATCAGCAGTCCTTGCAAAATTTCGCCGAGCCAGCGCCATGACCCGGCCGCGTCGAATACGCTGAAGACGATCTTGTGCGCCACCACAAAGAGGACGATGAACATCACGGCGATGCCGCTCAACGTCATCAACCAGCCGCGCGCGGGGTCGTCAAAACGTGAGAAGAAGAAGTCGCGCACGGGGTGTCGTTCGAGCGGCGCGAGGCTCGCGCCGGGATTGCCGCCATTGCCGACTTTGCCGCTATTTCCGCCGTTGCCGGAGCCCGGGCTCGCGGTAGCGGCTGCCTCAGCCTGCCGGGACGCCTGCTCCTCGTCGCGTCGCGCGGCAGCGCTTGCGCGCTCACGCACGGCTTCCTCGCGCAGGTGCACGAGTTCGCCGATCAGACGCTCGCGCTCGGTCTGCATGCGCGCAAACTCGGCCAGGCCACGCAGCCTGGTGCTCTGCAGCGCGTCGAGCTCGGCCTGCAGACGCTCGCGACGCAGTTGCAGGTCGCGCAACTGCTCGCGCACGCGGACGAGGTGCGCATCGCCCAGGGCCACGCGGCTCGCGGGCGCCTCGTGATGCGCGGACCAGTAGTCCTCCAGCACCTCGCGCGCTTCCTTGATCTTCTTGAACTGCTCGGAGGCCCAGTGCAGCGACGCCGGGCTCGGATGCCGCCATTTGTCCGGATGAAAGATCTGGGCGAGCTGCCGATAGTTGTGCTTGATTTCGGCCGCGCTGGCGCCAGGCTCGAGATCGAGCCGGTAGTAGAGGCGGTCGTAGTCTTCGTGGGTCCTCGGGTCGGGGGCGCTCATGACCGAAGTGTCGATAGGGGTTCAGTCGATACGCCGCATTCGTGGCGGCTTTGTCAGACAAGGTATAACAGGTCAGCTCCGGCGGCAAGAATCGCACCGGCCGCGTCAACCCCGGCGCGTGCGCCGCGCAAGCATCCGGCTCAGCGTCGCGAACGCCACGGCGGGCAGTTCGTGGAGCTTGCGCACGACCACGGCCTGCGGATAGAACGCCTCGACGGCATCGTCCTGTATGCCGATGCCGACCAGCTCGATGCCCTGCTCGCCCACCTCGGCCACGCGCGCATGCAAGTCGCTGCGCAACACCGCGGGGTCGCCGTCGCTCGTGGACGGATAGCCGTCCGAGAGCACGAACAGCAGGCGCCGCCGCGCCTTGCGCGCCATCAGCCGCGCGGCGGCCCAGGCGAGCGCTTCGCCGTCGGGATTCTCATGGCCGCACTCGATGGCCGCGAGGCCGCTCGCGGCGTTCGAATCGCGCGCTTCGAAGCGCTTGAAGATCCGCAGGTCAAGCCGCTCCACGAAGCGATTGAAGCCGCGCAGGTCCACGCCCGCCGCGCGGGCGCGCTCGAACTGCGCGCGCATGTCGGGCGACTCGACCGAGCTGTAGCCAAGCACTTCGCAGTCGAAGCCGAGTTGCATGAGCGCGTCGGTGAGCGCGGCCGCGCATAGCCGCGCGAGCTCGATCTTGCGCCCCGCCATCGAGCCGCTCAGGTCGAGCAGCAGCGTCACCGCGGCGTCGCGGCCGCTCGCGTGCGTGGCCACGCGAAACGGCGTGCGGTAGCCGCGCGAGGCGGCCAGGCGCGCGAGCGCGGCACGGTCGATCTCGCCGCGCTCCTGCTCGCGCTTCCAGTGGGTGAGTTCGTCGGCTTTCAGCACGCGCTCGAGATGCGTCCTGAGCGCGCCCGTCTCCGCGCGCGCCAGCGCGCGCAGCTTGCGCCACGCCGTGGCGTCGCCACTGCCGGTGAGGTCGGTCACGGCATCGAAGGCCGTGGTGAGCGGGATCGACCGGACCGCCTTTGCAAACGGCGCCGCGCCGGCTGCCGCGCGCGGCGGCGCAGCATCGGCCTCGGAGAGCGTGGCACCGGGCGCGGACATGGCGTCGCCGAGCGCCTCGCCGGCCGCTTCCAGCGCCTGCGCGCCGGGCTGGCGCAGCGCCTCCGCGGATGCCTCGGCAGCGGCGGCATCCAGCGTCAGCGCGAAAGCCGTGTCGTCGTGCGCGCCGAAGTCGTCGAGCTCGCGCGCGAGCGTTTCGTCGTCGAGCGAATCGGGTGGGCGCGCCGACTGCATCATATTGTTCGCGCCGCGCGAGGCGAGCGAGCGCACGCCCGCCACGATGGCCTGCGCGGCCCGCACGCTCTCGCTGGTCGAGCGGCTCGCGCGTGCCACAGCGAGCGGCCCGCCCGGGCCTTCCAATACGCGCAGCGCAGCCGCGAGCGTTGCCGCGTCGCGCTCGCCCGCGCGAGCGGGCTCGCCCCAGAGCGTGCGCTCGATGGTCCAGATGAGCCGCTCGGGCCACGAGAGCGCGCCCCAGCGCCGTGAGGCGTCGCGGGCGAGCTGCGCGCGCAGCCGCTCGACGTAGCGGCGCGCGCCCGGATAGGCCGCCACGAGCCGGGCCAGCACGCGCCGGTCCTCGACGGCTTGCGCAATGCGCCCCGTCACGCCCGCCTGGGCAAGGTCGAGCCGATGCGGTGCGCTATGCCGCCAGCGCGCCGCCAGCAAGTCGAGGTAGCCGATCAGCAAATCTTCATCGGCTTCGGTGGATTCGCCGGATTGAGCGGCCTGCACGGCCTGAGCGGCTTGCGTTGATTCGTCCGCGTGCGAAGGCAATACGAAGCGCTCATGCTCCACGCGCGGCCCACCGGCGCCAATCGACACCGCAAGGCGCGGCTCGCCGGTCAGCACGCGCGCGAGCTTGCCAAGGCGCGCTTCGAGATCGTCCAGGCGGGCGGCATCCATGACGATAGGCTCGCCTCTAGCTCGCGCCCGGATCGGCGTCGAAGATCGCGTGATGGCGGATGATGCTGCGGATGAGCGACGCGTCCTCCGCGCTGACTTTCGCGTAGATCGACGGGCCGGCGGCGCGCTCGGCGTCGCCCGTGCGCAACATCAGCTCGGCCCAATCGATCAGACGCCGCGTGGAGAACGCGCTCGCCAGATCTTCGCGTGCGAACGCGGCGCGGCAGTCGGCGGCAATGGCGGCGAGCGTGTGCGCGAGCGCGGGCGTGAGTTGCGGCAAGGTCCGCCGCAATACTTCGGCTTCCTCATCTTTCGACAAATAGTCGAACAGGTACACGCGCCAGCGGTCGAGAAAGGCTTCGTTGAGCAGATTCGCGCCCTGATACAGGTGACGGTACGCGCTCATCGCGCCCGCCGCGTTCGCCGTGGCGAAGAGGCGAAACGCCGGATGCGGCGTCACGATCTCGTTGCCGCGCTCCTTGAGCAGGAGCTTGCCGTTCGGCTCGAGCACGGCGGTCAGCACGGCGAGGATCGAAGGCTCGGCGAAATCGAGTTCGTCGATGATGAGCCAATAGCCCTCGCGCATCGACACGGGCAGCACGCCGTCCACCCAGACCGTCTCGCCGCCCTTCACGGTCCAGAAGCCCACGAAGTCGCCGATGGTGGTCTGGCCGTTCATGTTCGCGCGCAGCACGCCGTGCCCCGTGCGCGCGGCCACCTGCTCGATGAAGCTGGTCTTGCCCGAGCCCGTGTGGCCGATCAGCATCACGCGGCGGTTCTCGACGATGTCGAGCGCGACGTCGTCGGTGCGGGCCGTGAACAGATACGCGTCGTTGATGCGCGGCACCAGCGCTTGCGAAGCCGGCGAGCCCGCCTGCGCGACCGGCATGTCCACATTGCCGATGCGCACGGTCGCGCCAGGGAGCCGCGCTTCGTTGTCCGACTCATTGCACACTTCACTGCCCGCCACATCGCCCGCTCCGCCGCCTTCGCGCGCCGCCCGCGCAGCCGCCGCCGCATGGCGCAAATCGGCGGAGAAACGGCTGCCGGCCTCGGCGGCACGCGCCTCGTCCTCGCGGCCCGCCTCGGACACGAAGCCCTCGCGGCGCCACTTCAGCAGCTTCGCTTCGAGGTTGTCGAGGTCGACGACGGTGTCGATGTCCACCTCGCCGATGGTGTCGCCATCGCCACCGCGGCCGTGCTCGATGCGGAACATGTTCGCGCGCTCGGAGAGCGAGACGCGCCACCATTCGCGCGCCTCGCCCGAGCCGCGCGTGTAGACGCCCTCGGGGCCGTCGTCGTGAACTGCGAGAGGTGTGGCGTTCATCGGCAAAAGAACACGCGCGAGCGCGAATAAAGGGATTAACCGCTCATGTTACCCGCTGTCCAGCCACTGCCTCGCTCCAGAACGGCACGCAAGCGGGCCTGCCGCCGGCGCCAACGCATGTTGTAGCGGTGCGACACCATGACAAATTTGTTGCAGATGTTTTAACGTTTCGAAATATTATCGCCATCTTCGCGCGCAGGACTCGATCTGCGTACGCGAAAGTTTCACGAAATGACGCCAGCGCACGCACCCATGCGGCGCCGGCCAACGAATAAAAATGGGGATTACATGAAGAAGACCACCGCGGCACTCGGCGCCGCCCTGCTTGCCGTTTCCGCACAATCGGCATTCGCGCAAAGCTCGGTCACGCTGTACGGCATCGTCGACACCAGCATCCGCTACCTGACCAACGCCAACGCCAACAACGACAGCGAAGTGCAAATGGGCGTCGGCCCGGTCACCGGCAGCCGCTGGGGCCTGAAGGGCTCCGAAGACCTGGGCGGCGGCCTCTCGGCTGTGTTCCGCCTCGAAAGCGGCTTCAACCTCTGGAACGGCCAGATGGCCAGCCAGAACACGCTGTTCAACCGGATGGCCTATGTCGGCCTGCAGAGCAGCCAGTACGGCGCGCTCACGTTCGGCCGCCAGAACACCCCGCTGTTCGACCAGCTCGGCAACGTCTATGACCCGCTGACCGTCGGCAACTTCGACCAGGACAGCTGGCTGCCGGGCGCGCTCGGCTACGGCCTGCGCGAGAACAACTCGGTCAAGTACGACGGCCACTTCGGCGGCCTCGAAGTCGAAGGCATGTACAGCTTCGGCGGCGTGGCGGGCAGCACCGGCGCGAACAACATGTACGGCTTCACCGCGTCGTACACCTACGGCCCGGCCTCGCTCGACGCGGGCTACCAGCAGAACAGCGACCTGCACAACAACAAGTACCGCGTCGTGAACGTGAGCGGCGTCTACCAGATCGGCCCCGTCAAGGCGATGGCCGGCTGGCTCTGGGGCCAGGACAACACCGGCATCGTCGACATGTACATGGCCGCAACGGGCTCGCCGGCTGCCAACTTCTCGACGCCGGTGACGAACACCAACCGCATCGACAACGGCCTCTACGCCGGCGCCGTGTGGCAGGTCACCGCGCCGCTGACGCTGACGGCCGCCTACTACTACGACCACGCCAGCAACGCGCTGAACGCGGACGGCTCGACGCTGAGCACCGGCGTGCGCTACACGGGCGTCCTGCTGGCCGAGTACGCACTCTCCAAGCGCACCGAAGTGTATGGCACGGTCGACTTCACGCGCGCCACGGGTGCATCGACCGCGGACTTCCCGGGCCGCAACAACCAGACCGGCGTTGCCGTCGGCCTGCGCAACATCTTCTGATGGCGCGCGCGGCCCCTTGTTCGGGCCGCGCGCCAGCAAGATCGGCAAGCTCGACACGAACCGCACGCGTTTTCAGCGTGCGGTTTTTTTATTCATCGACGCATTCATCGGCGATAGCGAAAGCACGCGGCGCTGCCCGCGTGAAAATGGCCGAAACGTGGCTAAAAACGCCCTGAAACCCGGGGGCGGCACGCCATGGCGGGCGGTGTGGGATAATTGCCGTTTGCCCAGAGTGCAGCTCAAGAGGTTGTTCGCACGGGCGCGCAGGGGGCCGTCAATCCCGTGGCCCGCTACCCAATCGGCACTAAATCACTCTCAGGCAACCACGATGCCCGCATACCGTTCCAAGACCTCCACCGCCGGCCGCAACATGGCAGGTGCGCGCTCCCTGTGGCGCGCCACCGGCATGAAAGACGAAGACTTTTCCAAGCCGATCATCGCGGTGGTCAACTCGTTCACCCAGTTCGTGCCCGGCCACGTGCACCTGAAGGACCTCGGCCAACTCGTTGCGCGCGAAATCGAAGCCGCGGGCGGCGTGGCCAAGGAATTCAACACCATCGCCGTGGACGACGGCATCGCCATGGGCCACGACGGCATGCTGTATTCGCTGCCGAGCCGCGACATCATCGCGGATTCGGTGGAATACATGGTCAACGCGCACTGCGCCGACGCCATGGTCTGCATCTCGAACTGCGACAAGATCACCCCGGGCATGCTGATGGCCGCGATGCGCCTGAACATCCCCGTGATCTTCGTCTCCGGCGGCCCGATGGAAGCGGGCAAGACGCGCCTCGCCAACCCCGTCACGAAGGCCATCGAGGTCAAGAAGCTCGACCTGATCGACGCCATGGTGATCGCGGCGGACAGCAAGTACTCCGACGCCGAAGTGGCCGAAGTCGAGCGCTCCGCCTGCCCGACCTGCGGCTCGTGCTCGGGCATGTTCACGGCCAACTCGATGAACTGCCTGACCGAGGCGCTGGGGCTCTCGCTGCCCGGCAACGGCACGGTGGTGGCTACGCACGCGGACCGCGAGCAGCTTTTCAAGCGCGCTGGACGCCGTATCGTCGAGCTCGCGCGCCAGTACTACGAGCACGAAGACGAGCGCGTGCTGCCGCGCTCGGTAGGCTTCAAGGCGTTCGAGAACGCGATGACGCTCGACATCGCCATGGGCGGCTCGACCAATACCATCCTGCATTTGCTGGCCATTGCGCAGGAAGCGGGCATCGAGTTCACCATGGCCGACATCGACCGCCTCTCGCGCGTCGTGCCGCAGCTGTGCAAGGTGGCGCCCAACACCAACAAGTACCACATCGAAGACGTGCATCGCGCGGGCGGCATCATGGCGATCCTCGGCGAGCTCGATCGCGCCGGCAAGCTGCACACCGACGTGCCGACCGTGCATGCGCCCACGCTGAAGGACGCGCTCGCGCAGTGGGACATCGCCCTCACCGAGGACGACGCCGTGAAGACGTTCTACATGGCCGGTCCGGCGGGCATCCCCACGCAGGTGGCGTTCAGCCAGAACACGCGCTGGCCGAGCCTCGACACCGATCGCGCCGAAGGCTGCATCCGCTCGAACGCGCATGCGTTCTCGCAGGAAGGCGGCCTCGCGGTGCTCACGGGCAATATCGCGCTGGACGGCTGCGTGGTGAAGACCGCGGGCGTGGACGACAGCATTCTCGTATTCGAAGGCACGGCTCACGTGACCGAATCGCAGGACGAGGCGGTTGAGAACATCCTCGCCGACAAGGTCAAGGCCGGCGACGTCGTGATCGTGCGTTACGAAGGACCCAAGGGCGGGCCGGGCATGCAGGAAATGCTTTACCCCACGAGCTATATCAAGTCGAAGGGCCTGGGCAAGGCTTGTGCGCTGCTCACCGACGGGCGCTTCTCGGGCGGCACCTCGGGGCTTTCGATCGGCCACTGCTCGCCCGAGGCGGCGGCGGGCGGCGCCATCGGTCTCGTGCGCAATGGCGACAAGATCCGCATCGACATTCCGAATCGCACGATCAACGTGCTCGTGTCCGATGAGGAACTGGCGCGCCGTCGCGAAGAGCAGAACGCCAAGGGGTGGAAGCCGGTGAAGGCGCGCCCGCGCAAGGTGTCGGCTGCGCTCAAGGCTTATGCGAAGCTGGTGATGTCGGCGGATAAGGGCGCGGTGCGCGATCTTTCGCTGCTCGACGATTAAAACCGGCGCGCTTTGCGCATGGGTGTCAGGAAGCCGCTCTTCGGAGCGGCTTTTTTTTTGGTTCTTGCCGCGTGGGCGGAGAAAGAGACGGCTTGCGCTCCTGAAGCAACGGTCGAACCTGTGTCGGCTCGGATAGATCCAAGTAGCGCAAACCTTGAGGCGCGACTCCATTGATCCGCCTGCCTTGCACCCTGCGACCGGTCTAAATGCGCACAATAGTGCGCAAAATTGGCCGATATTTGTATCTTGCGCACGATAGTGCGCATTCTGACAAGCTCGAGCGACTCAGCCCGATGGCCAACATAAAAATGCGCATCATCGCGCGCAAAATCGCCAATTTTTACTATAATGCGCACTATGATGCGCAAAAAAACCTCCAGCACTCCGCTCTCCAGTGTTGAGCGCCTCGCCGCCACCCTGCGGGCGACCCGGCGTGAGCGCAAGCTGACCCAGCAAGCACTCGCCGAGCGCGCGGGCGTCGCGCGCCGTACGATCACCAATGCCGAAAGCGCCGGGAATGTGGGCATCCGCGAGTGGTGCCGCCTCGTTAGCGCGCTCGGTTACGAGCTGGTTCTGCGCCCGCGCGACACCGTGGTGCTGGACGAACTCGACACCATCTTCAAGGACGATGACTGATGAGCGGGGGCAAGACATTGGACATCGAGCGGCTCTTTGGCAAAATCCGCACCCTCGAGGTACACACGCCCCAAGGTACGAGCGGCCTGCTGGCCAAGGAGAGCCGCTACGTCTTCAACTACGGCCAGGTGTCCGACTCCGCGGCCGTATCGCTGACGATGCCGGTGCGCCAGGAAAGCTATGCCCGAGGCGACCTGATGGGTGTCTTCGCGATGAACCGTCCCGAAGGCTATCTGCGTCACATCATCGAGGAACGCCTTGCGCGTCTCGGAACCCCAAGCGACATGTTCCTGCTCTTCCTCGCCGGTCGTAACCAGATCGGGCGGCTGACGTATTCGGTGCCGGGGGAAAGCGTGCCGGAGCACGACGGCGAACACCTCGAGGAGCTTCTGTCCTCCCCATCCGGCAAGCTCTTTGCGCGCCTCGTCGACGAATATGCGCTCGGCTCAGGTATTTCGGGGGTCCAGCCCAAAACCGTGGTGCCCATCGCGGAACAAGGCCAGCGCGCGCCCGACGAGCACACCGCGTTGCCCCTCAATTCGGTCATCGTCAAGGCTGAGGGCGGCGACTTTCCGGGGATCGCGCGCAACGAATTCTTCTGCATGTCCGTTGCGAAGGAGGCCGGGCTGGAGGTTCCCCAGTTCTGGCTTTCCGATGATGGCAAGCTCTTTGTGATGGCGCGTTTCGACCGGCACCCGGACGGCTCTCCGCTGGGCTTTGAGGACATGGGTGTGCTCACCGGCAAGCCCAAGTACGAGGGCAGCTACGAGATGATCGCGAAGGCCGTCGACATCTTTACGGGCTCCGACTATCAACAGAATGTCTGCCTCTTTGAGCGGGTCGCCTTGTCGTGTCTGCTGCGCGATGGCGACGCGCATATGAAGAACATCGGCATCGTCTACGAGGATCCGACCGGGCCACGCCGCCTCGCCCCGGTGTTCGATGTCGTGTGCACCGACATCTATCCGGAGCTCGACGGCAGGTTGGCGCTCAAGCTCAACAAGTCCAAGGTGTTTCCCATCCCCCAGGTCCTCGTGGAGTACGGCAGCCGCCTGGGTTTGCGCGCGGACGAGTGCAAGTCCATCATGAGCCGGCTGCGCAATGCCTATGAGTCCGTCGCCGTGCGGTTTGAAAACGACCCGCGCTTCGTGGAGGATGGGCTTCTCGCGAACATCCGGCGGGTTATCGAGCGCGTCGGCGTGCAGCCGGTCGTGAGGCCCAAGGTCAAATAGCACGAACTGTGGCGCACATCGAATTCGCAGGGATCGCTTTCTGGCGCGTCACGCCGCGCAGCTTCACAAGGGCGATTGATATTCCATTGGCTTGAACGGCACCGAAGCACGTTTTCGGATCGTGACGCAATATTTATTGCGTCCGGTGTAACCAATTCGGCTTGCCAGCCGTATTGCACTATGCGCGTTGGCGATCTGCGCGCAGTCAGGAAATTCCTCAGGCATTGCCTCAGTGCTTTGTTTGCCGTACCGCGACGCTGCACCGGCGCGGCACTTATAGGAGCTGGTAATGAAATCGAACCTGCGATGTGTCTTGTGTGCGTCTTTTCTGTTGATCTTTGCGGGCATGTCCCATGCCCAGTCCGCCAATGCGCCTTCGGGCGCGTCAAACCCGGCGGGCGCGATGCCGGCAGCGCCTGGCGCGAAAAAGGCGGACCGCGCGCTCTCCCATGCTGTCCGGCACGCATTGGCTAAAGCGCCAGGCCTGGATGTTTCCGGGATTTTCGTTCGCGCGCGAGACGGTGCCGTGACGCTGAGCGGCTCGGTTCGCAATAGCGACCAGCTCCGGCAGGCGGAAGACGTTGCGCGCTCTGTGCAGGGCGTGAATTCCGTATCGAACAAGCTGACTTACTTTCACGGCGGCAACGGCTGAACGCTTGGTGACAGCAAAACAGACAGGGGGCAACCGTTTCGCGCGCCGATTGTACCGGGTGCGATGTGATGACCGGGGCGGTCATGGTCCATTACGGAGGGGAGGTCAAAATCGCTTCGGTTGGAATGAACCGGCCGGAACTGGTCGCCAGGTGGCTCCTGACTGATCCCGTTCAGCGGGCAGCGTCGAGCAAGCATAAGCAATCGTGCCATTGAGCAACACCGGCGAGGTACCGTGATCGACCAGATGCAGCTGGTAGTCCCGCAGGTCCTCGACGGTGGCGGTATCGGGGGAACGTCCGAGAAACCTGGCGCAGCGTCGGACCGGAGCCCCCTACCGCGCAAGCGGTTTAGTCCGCCGACCCTTTGCGGTCCATCAGTCCAAGGACGCACAAAGGGCCGCTTTCAGCTTTTCTTCGGACGCACGGTTTTTGTGTGGCTCATACGTTTTTGCGCGACTTTGGATCGACGCTCACACGAAGCTGTCACAGTGCCGAAGCCATAAGTCGCTCGTCGGCATACATCGGGATAGACAACTGTTCGAGCGCAGCTTGCTGCTGGGCGCCGAACACGTCTCGCTCATCCAGCGATGCGGAAATGATCGGGCGGTCCAACGTTACCTTGATGGCGTTACAGCTATCGACGAAGAATGCGCCCACTACACCTGCCTGCTCGACGCCCAGGATCCCGGCGATGTTGCGGGGGCAAAAGATATTCGCTCGCAACGCTGCGTCGTACGCCTCCTGAGACGCGAAGAGCACATCGAAGGTCAGCCGGTTGATTCCCGCATCCTTGCTGCGAATGACACGTGCAATATCCAGCAGGCGTTGAGTGCCATGCTGTACGCCTGCTGGCGCGACATCCTCGATGAGCGAGAGCGTCCGGTCGTCCAGATTCTGCGCACCGGCCGCTTCGCCGACGTCGAAATAGGCTGGGCAACCCTGACCGGCCGGCCTCCATTCGCGCCCGGTTGCTATGTAGTATTCGATTGGGAAAAGCACGTTGCGGATCACGTCCTCGTTCTGCAGGAGGTGATAAAGCGTCCATTCGTAGGCATCGGACGCATCGAGATCGAGCAACGAGCCGGAGCGAGGCCGGGTGATGGACGTGATGCGCTCAATTTCGGCGCGATGACGAGTGGCGAGTTTGCCGGCATCGCGGTCCACGGTGCGCAGCAGCGCCACGGGGCGCTCCGCGTCCGCTTCGATGAAGGCATACTCGGCCCGAGCGAGTGCTTCGGGAAATTCTCGCTGCGCGAGTTCGACAACGGCGCGACGGATTGACGGGTAGTTCTGGATGAAGACGGGGTCGCGCGTGCCGCTGGGGACGACTGCGCCGTAGCTACCGTCGGCACGCGTAAAGCTGATGAGGTTCGGCGAAAGCGGATAGGCGATATTGCCTGCCGTCGCCTTGGGCCCCGGATAGCCATAGTGAATCAGGTAGTGCGTCAGCACACTCGCGAGCTTGTTCGCCGCTTCTGCCGTACGCGCACGCGTTTCGATGATGATTCCGAGTTCGCGCTGAGTGGGCGCAACGGGTGTCTGTTGTACGCCGTTACGGCCATACACGAGGATATCCTCGGGAACAGCGTGTAGATCTTTGGGATCGAAGTAGATCAGCGATACTTTTCGCGCACCGACACGGCGTGCGCCTTCGAGCTTGATGCTCAGCGGCCAGGGCTTCTTCGTACGGAAGAAACGGCTGTTGCGGATGCCGCTCGTGCGCTCGTCGCGGGCGAAGAACTCGGTACGAGCCATCTCGAGTACGCCCTCCGGGTAAAACTGCAACTGCGGGTGCCCTTCCTCATAGAGCGAATGGGCGGCAATCGAGTAAGGTGTGCAGCGACGATTTTCGTCCGGCGCAACGAAAATCGCGCTGCCGTCGTCGTAGATCTCGGCCACGAGGCAGTCCGAAGGCGAGCCTGGATCGCACGCGAGCGCGCCGCACTCAAGCACGTGGCCGACGTGGTACGCGAGACCGGGTTCAATGCCGCGCCGGATCATGTCGGCGGCGAAGAGCGCCACGTCACAAGAACGACCCGCGAAGACGTATTTCGCGCCGCTTTCCAGCGCACTCAGGATCGGATGGATGCCCATCTGGCCGACGATCGTGCTTTCGCGCAGCGCGTTCGCGTCGAGCGCCGGCCCTGCACCCGTCGGCAGCAATGCGCCGGTGCGCAGTTCATCGAGCACGATCGACGGCTCAAGTTCAGAACGGATCACGGCTACCTTCGCGTCGTGCACGCCCAGCTCATCGAATACTTCCTTCGCGACGTCGAGCATCCAGTCAAGGTTGCGATTGCCTCCGGCCATCCCGCAACTGCCGAGAATCACCGGGCCGTCGATCTGTTTGCCCACTTCAACCATATTGCGAAAATCATTCTTGACTGCGTCGCGTTCGAAATACTCGCTGCCGGTGCCGAGATAAAATGGACCCGCATCCATCGACCCGGCATCGGAGATGACTGCGTCGATGCCGCCGGCCATTGCCTTCTGAATGGATTCCCGCGGAAATCCGTATCCCAGTGCACCGCACGCAGAGACCACACGGTAGACGAGCTTTGCCATCACATTCCCCTTGGGTTGCGTCGGACAACGACATGCCGTCCCTCTGACGCTTCGGGGTGAAGTCTGCGCGCTATTGCGGTTTGCGAATAATACGGTCTTGCGATAGGGGTATCGTCGACGCCTATGGCTTGCGAACTTCAATCATCGAGCGGTTCGCAGCCGGCGAGCGAGTGCTCGCGCAGTTGCCTTCCCACGAACGCAGCGATGAAGTCCCGCACGGATTCTCCCGCGGCGGTGAGCGGTGCCTCGGCAGATGTAACGATGTTGGCGGTGATCCAGATCGGTGGTTCGATGGGGAGCGAAACCAGTGCGCGACCGCCAGACAGCTGCTCCGTCGAGCCCAGCGGCAGGACGGCACCGCCGACGCCTGCCTGCACGGCAGCGACCATGCTGGTAACCGAGTCGGTTTCTGTGACCACGTGCGGCTCGAGTCCGGCCTTCGCGAATGCTCTGTCCAGCACGGTACGTGTGACGTTGGGCGAATAGGGCAGGATGAGCGGGACCTCGGCGAGTTTGCTGAAAGCAACGCTCGTGCGGGCCCGTGAACCGTCCGCGCGGCGCACAAGGAAGAGCCGTTGACGAAAAAGCGGGATAGATGCGCATTTGCGTGGCGGGGCATCCGCGAATAGTACGGCGAGATCGAGTGTCTGTTCGCGAATGCAGTCAGCCAACTGGTTGCTGGTTGACGACGAGAGTTTCAGATGGACCTTGGGAAGCGCGGTGTGGCATGCCGCCACGATTGGGCCGCCAAGCACTGATGCCAGCGTCGACGACATGCCAATGCAAACGTTTCCCTCAATTTCCCCGCCTTGTTCACACACGATTTCCCGCAGGCGATCCACACGTCTTAGAATCGCGCGCGCTTCGACATAGAGCCGCTCGCCTGCGGCGGTAGCACGCACGCCGCGCACGCTGCGCTGCAGCAGCGTGACACCGAGCAGTGCCTCGAGATCCGCGATTTGCTGGCTGAGTGCAGGTTGCGCGATATGGGCGACCTGTGCGGCGCGGGAGAAACTGCCAGCGTCCACGATAATGACGAAGTAGCGCAACTGACGGAGATTCATGCTGGGGCACCTCACAGACCCGGAAGAGTCAATGGTTCGCGCTCCCACCCCGGCTCTGGTCAGAGGAGCCGGGACTGAGGTTCGTGCCGGTTCTGGCTTGTCGGCCCGTCGGCCTGCCGGCGTGCGGAGGTCTGTGACCGGGTGGCAACCTGACACTCAAATGGCCATGCATCCGTGTCGATCATTGGCTGCTTATGGCCGACTTTACGCGCTCGCCGACTTCGCCGTAAGCTGGCGTTCAAAAACATTCGCCGAGCGTCAGCGGCGGCTTGGTGGCGTCATGGCTCGGCGGGTGAAACGGGCCAGCTTGGGACACTCGCAACGGCCACGTCAATCGTTGATGACCTGCGAGCGACGTTTGAGAGCGGCCAGTTGCGGTTATGCGTAGACGGCAGGGCAGGTCATTGCGAGCGCTCTATAATCTCTGCCGAACGCGCAATCGACGAACAACACTCCGCTACTGCGAGGCCTCTCATGAATATCGCGCTCAAAGCATTTCTGCTCGGCATGGTCGTTTCCCCGATGGTGTGCGCCGCTCAAACTAGCGGTTGTGATGCGAAGCGCCAATCGATAGAGCGAGAAATCACTTACGCGAAAGCACACGGCAATGCGAAGCGCGTAGATGGCCTCGAAACCGCGCTCGCTCAAATGAATGCCAATTGCACCGATGCTGTGCTGCGCAGCGACGCGCAACGCAAGGTAGTCGCGGCGCAAAAGAAGCTCGCTGAACGCGAGCGTGACCTGCAGGAAGCAAAGGCCAACGGCAAGAGCGCGAAGAAAATCGCCGATCGCCAACGCAAAGTCGACGAAGCGCATGTCGAGCTTGAAAATGCACAGATGAACGTACCGCAGTGATCGAGCATGGCCGAAAGCGGCTACGAATAGTGCCAGGCCTCTTCTGCTATCTGGATCGCTGGCGAACGACCGCCTCGGAGAATCGCGACCGTCCCTTGCGGGTCCGGAAGACTCATTCGTCGATAAAGAGATGAGACATTCGTCGGCGCGGATTTGCGATTGTCAGTGAAGCGACCTTCAGCCGCCACACAGCGGCTGATCGGCGACCCTCGGGTTTGGCCGATAAGTAACACCTCAATATCGCCAGGTAAATGACCGGTTCCGGATAGCTCTGACACTTGAATGTCCAAGCAACGGTGCAAGCGAATGACATTTCATGGCCGCGTGTACGCGCTCGTCTCCCTCCACCGGAAGCCGTCGTTAGAAAACATCCGCACTCCGATAGCGGCAGCTTTGTACGGTCGCAGCTCAGCGGTCCGCTCGCCACAGAGAGACATCGAACATGCTGCTTCGAACGACCGGGATCTGGCCGGCAATCGCCATCGGCAATACATAGCCGCAACCTTCAGCGCGCTTACCGGCCGCTTATGTGCCTATGGCCTTTTGTGCCTGGGTGCTTGGTTCTGACCCAGCCTAGCAGCAAGACGCCAGAAATTCCGCTTAGGCCGATAATGACTGGCCAAAATTTGGCAATGACGATTGTGCTCATGGTAGCCGCGCTCCTTGAGAGAAAGACGACCGCTCCTGCACCGAATTATGCGACTTCGGTGCATCTCGTAAAGCGCACGTCCATCCAAGGATCACCGTTTTGCGCGTACCGGACAGTGCCCTGCCGCACATCCGTGCCACGCTCCCTGGCCGATCTCGACCAGGAAACGTCTGGTCTTGACGACTGAAAACGACCTTTACACGCCCAGCCAATACTCGTCTGACGAAAACGCCGTGGTCACGGGATGGGTTTCCAGCGTATAGAAGCGCAGATGCCGGCCGTCCGGGTCTTCCGCTGCCAACAACCAGCCGGTCACGCCGGTAAAGACCGGCGAATGCCGGATGCCATTCGCTTCCAGATAGTCGTGCCACGCAACCAGATCGTCGTGCGTCTCGACCGAAAACGTCACCGGGTCGAGCCCTGCCTCGCGCGCCGCTTTATCCGGCGACGCGCGCAGTTCGAGGTAAGTGCCGAGGCGGTCGACCTCGAGGATATAGGCGAAGAGCTCGCCGTCCGGAAGCCTGTGATCGAGTTCGGGAATGCGCTTCGCGCCCAGCGCCGATGAATAGAAAGCGAGGCTCCGGTCCAGGTCCGACACATTGAACTTGAGATGATGAATTCCTGCGATTGATGGACGATTCATAAGTTTTTGCCTTTTGCACAAGAACAGTTAGTTTCGAGGGAGCGCCCTTCTGTCGAACGCATCCGCAGCGCCTGCCGGAGCCGCGCATCAAGCCCAGGCGCTTCAGCCACGAGCGCGCCTTGCGCGCGCTCGGCATCGCGCATGGCCGGCCCGAGCGTGAGGAAAATCAGGGCGGCGACGACGAACAGCGCCGCCGACATCAACAACGCCGTGACATAGCCGCCGGTGCGGTCATGGATGACGCCGTATGCGATGCCCCCGGTCGCAATGCCCGTATAGAAGAACGCCGCAAGCCCGCCATACACCGCGCCGTAATGCCTGAGCCCAAAGAGGCGCGCACAGAAGAACGACAGGAAGTCGAGCTCGGCTCCGATGCTCAGTCCAATCAGAAGGACCGCGATCAATGCCGTGGCGGCATGCGGGCCGCTGAACATCCAGAGCAGCATGCCGAGCGCGGCGAGGCAAAGCGCGGTCGCGGCGACTCGCTCCGGACGCAACGCATCGAGCGCGCCCCCGATGACCAGCCGGCTCACCAGCACCGATGCGGCAAGCGCCGACAACAGGAAGGGTGCCGTTGCCGGCGCGAGCCCTTTCTCGATGGCGATGGACTGGAATTGCGACACGAATCCGAGCGACGCCACGCTCAGGCCGAAAATCGCCATGCCGAGCAGCCAGAACGCGCGCTTTGTGGCAGCCGTGGCGAGCCGGTCGCCCGCGAGCGTATCGGGCGCGCTTGCGCCTTGCACCGGCCCGCGGCTCAGCGCGAGCGCCAGCAGCCCGCCGACGAGCACCGCCGCGGCGAAGAACCGGTAGCCGCCCCGCCAGCCCCAGTGCGCCAATATGGCGGCGATCAAGGGAGGCAGGATCATCGCGGTCATGCCGATGCCGAGCAGCGAAAACGCAAGCGCCGTGCCGCGCGACTTCCTGAAGCGCGTCGAGATGGTTCGCGTATAGCTGACGGGCCCGGTTGCGCAGCCGAGCACATTGAGCACGATGAACGCCGCATAGAACGTCCACAACTGGCCGTTCATGGCCGAGAGCCACACGAAGCACGCCGACATGCAGATCGTCGAAAGCGCCGCCACGCGGCGCACGCCGAAACGATCGAGCAACAAGCCCGCGAAAGGCAGCACCGCGGCAGTGACAGGTAGCGCGATCAGCGACACGGCTGCGGCCGCCTTCGACCAGCCGAACTCGTGCTCGAGCGCCCGAAAGAAGAAACTCGAAACCGGGTTGTAGGCGCCAATGCCGAGCCCCAGGCCGATCACGGCGCCGATCAAGTCACGCCAGCCGCCGCGCAGTTCGTCGAGGAATGCGCTCATGATGCATCCCGCCAGCGATAGGGGTCATGGGGGGTGTTCATGTCTCGTCCTTGCCTGAAAGTGGAGATGCATCGTTCACGTCTGTCTCCAGTTGCAGAACGCCCGCGGCGATTTTCTTTGCACTCTTGAGCATCGCGGCCAGATGCTGGCGCGCGGCTTCTTCGGGCCTCAAAGCGCTGGCGATGAAAGTCATGTTGATGCAGCCGATGATTCGCTCATCAAGGACGATGGGCACTGCAATCGCGCCGGTCTCCGTGGGCTCCTCGCCGTATCGCAGGCCGTAGCCCTGCTCTCGCGTGCGTTGAAGCAATGCCTCGACCTCCGCGGGCCGCTCTATCATCTCGTTGCCGGGCTCGGGTAGCCGCGAGAGATTGGCGAGAATCTGCTCGCGTTCGTTGTCCGGGCAGAAAGCCAGATACGCCCGGCCCGTCGCCCCCTGCAGCATCGGAAAGCGCAGGCCGACCACACCGCGATCGATCGTCAGCGGGCTCGATTGCCGTGTCGTCTCGCGAATCCACATCGCGTTGTTCATGAACGTGCCGAGATCGACGGGCCAGAGCACCTTGCGCTGCAGCGCGCTCAACACCGGCCTTGCGACCTGCGTCACCCAGTCTTCATCGGAGAAGCCCTGTGCGAGCGTACGCACGAGCATGGTCAGGCAGTAGCGCTGCTGGCGCAGATTCACGGAGACGTAGCCCGCCGAGCGCAGCGTTTCCAGAATCCGGTAGAGGGCCGGCCGCGAGATGCCGGTCGCCGCCGAGAGCTCGGCAACGGTCGCGCCGTTGCGCACATTCAGCGCTCGCAGCACGGCGATGGTTCTGAGCGGCCCGCGCATCAGGCTCGCCTCGTCGTTGGCGTGGCTGGAGCGCTTTGACTTCGCGTCTGAGTTCATGGCTGTCGATCCGGTTGACGGCGCCGGACCATTTTCGCATGCGGCTTGCCCGCGGTTAAGCACGTACATGGCGCGGCTACCGGATCATCTCGCGGCCCGGATGCGCGCGCGGATATTGGCGCACGTACCGGATGCCATGAGCGAGGAAACGATCGGACGCGGTCAGATTATCGCGGCGGAAGCTGAGCGTATCGAAGATCGGCGCATCTTCGTTCACGAGGCGCAGCGAGTAGTCGCGCGACTGCGCGAGCAGCGCCCTCAGTTCGCCGTCACCGTCCGAAGCGCAATCGGCAGGCGTGGCGTTGACCAGGAACCCCTGCGTGGCGTTCGGTCCGATCGGGCACAGGCTATGCATCAGATAGAGCTTTCGCCCTTTCGTCTCGCTTGCGATGGTGACCGTGTTGACGCCCCACAGCTTGCGCATCTGGATCACGTCGCCGAATTCCGGCGCGCTCACCCGTGCTTCGTATGACAACGTGCTGTCGTGCTCGCGGACTTGCGACAGGTCGACCTCGATCGGCATGCCGTGCACGACGCGGAAGTGCTGAAGGTCGAAGCTGTTCAGGAACACGATCGAGCTGTCGACGTGCATCGGCAGCGGATTGCGAAACGCGTCGATCACGAGTGGTGATTCGTATGCACCCTGCTCGAAGTGCGGCGCAGGATGAAGCGGTGTTTCGCCGTTGAATGCCCAGACGATGCCGAGCGACTCCGCCGTCGGATAGCTGAACAGCCTGGCGTAGGGCGGCGGCGGGTCGCCAGCCGGAACCTCGGCGCAGGCGCCGGTCGAGTCGTAGCGCCAGAAGTGGAACGGGCATTGAATCCTGTCGTCGACGAGGCGCCCCACCGAAAGGTCCGCGCCGAGGTGCCGGCAATAGGAGCTCTTGACGTGGGCCACGCCGTCGGACGTGCGATAGACGATCACGCGGCCATCGAGGAACGGCGCGCCGACCAGACCGCCTTTCGACACCTCGGACGACAGCGCGACCGGATACCAGCATTGATGAAACTCGTCCTCGCCGCGAAATTCGATCTTCCTGCCGCGTCGCCATGCGCCGGCCAGCGAGGCCGTCTTTTCGGCTTCGTTTAAAGCGGTTTGCTCTGCCATCTCTGTCTCCACCACAGTCTTCGTCAATCCGCCCGCATGAAATCGGGCTTTGTTCGTCAGTGCCGCTCGCCGCTTGATGAATCAGGCGTGCAGCACCTCCCGGTAATCCGCCGGGCGCCGGCGCGCCTCGGCAATTTCCACTTCCAGACAACCGACCTTGTCGATCTCCGCGCGAATGCGGTCGCCCGGCTTCAGGAACTGACCGATCGACGCGCCGGAGCCCGCGCACGAGCCGGTAAACACGATGTCACCGGGCTCGAGCGTGATAAAGCGGCTGATCGTGGCGACCTGCTCGTACACGGAATAGAGCATGTCGGACGTGGTGCCGTTTTGCTTGATTTCGCCGTTGACGTACAGACGCAGGCCCAATTGCTGAGGATCGCCAACGAACTCGGCCGGCATCAGCATGGGCCCGACTGGCGCCATATCGTCCTGCGCCTTGGCGCGAACGAGATCGATGCCGGCCGCCGAGTCGCGGTCGAGCAGATCGCGGCACGTCAAGTCGACGCCGACGCAATAGCCCGCGATGGCGGCTTTTGCCGAGTCGAGATTTGCGTCGGTGAGCCTCGCGCCCATCACGACCGCGAGCTCGATCTCCCAGTCGAATTGCGCCGTGCCGGGGGGAATCGCAATCTTCGCGCCGGGCCCGACGATCGAGGTCGTCGGCGGACGCAGGAACATCGGCATCTTCGGCCAGCGCTGCGCAGGCAGATTGAACTCGCGAAGATGGTCTTTGTAGACCGCGCCGACGCAGACGAGCTTGTTCGGGAACCGGATCGGCGTGGCGAGTTCGGCATCGGCTTTCGATACATAGGCGGCGGACGACGCGCCCAACGTCTCGCATTGCCGTGCCACCTCGATGATCAGCGGGTAGGCCGTGTCCCACCGGTTCACGACTGCGCGCAGACTCGTGGCGAAACCGCTGGCGAGCCTGTCTAGCCGGAAGTAGCCGTGCGGCAGTGCGACGGCGGCGCGTTCGCCGTCGACGGTACAAAGATTGGCAAGTGCAAATTCCATAGCGACCGTTTTCCTTGAATTGACTGCTGCGTAGCGTTTGCGCGCGCCGGCCAACCGGAGCGGCCGATCGGCCCGCAGCGCATCCTGTTGATTTCACTTTACGAGGTGGCATGGCGCCCATCAACGCCCATTTCAGCTTTGTCCGGTGAGCGGACAGCGGGCGCGCGCATCTCCTTGACGCTTGACACAGGCTTTGCGGCGGCCGGCACGCCGGAGTCGGCGGGCTGTGCGTGTGAGCTGGCGCGGCACAGGACGGTGAGCATGCCGCCCATGACGTAATGGGTGAGGTTGATCTTCATGGATTTTTCCGACTGTGCGGGAATGGGATGCAATGCGATGCAGGCCGAGCTATACGGGCCGCTTGAATCGCGGGAGGGCGTTGGCGTTGGCGTTGGCGTTGGCGTTGGCGTTGGCGTTGGCGTTGGCGTTGGCGTTGGCGTTGGCGTTGGCGTTGGCGTT
>NZ_BAYD01000070.1 GCF_000685075.1 Paraburkholderia oxyphila NBRC 105797 | reverse complement strand
AGAGAAAAGTATGGGCAGAGCTTCACGCCAACAGTCTGCTCACGTTGTCCTCAGGAATACTAAGGACAAAAAATGAATAAGATATCCCCAGCCGAACCAACTAAAGCTATGTTCAGCTTGTCAAGATTGCGCGCTGGAATAGGCCGCGAGTCTTACGGGATGTGCGGGTGTGCGACCTTTATTGCGCCCCGGGCGGAGCGCGTCGGTCGTGGTGCGGAAATGAGACTGGGCGATAAGAAGCAAAGTAGTTCATTTTAGTCCCCTCAGCCATGCCAGGCAATTTGTGAAATTTGCTCTTGCACAACCGTATTGCATCTATTTGCTAATAACGTTAATACAAAGTGCCGAAGTAACAATGCGATAATGAATTTAATTGTTGTTTATGTAACACTTGTTCTTCATGTCAGTCAGAAGGCGTTTAATTCATGGTTACGGAACATCCTTCTATTTTTCATGCGCTCAATTGACTGGCCTTTCATCGCTTTTCTTTTGGTTTGATCGAATTCTACGCACAGTATGAGAGAGCTATGTACGATGACGAACACAAAGCGACGTTCCATATCAGGGGTTTTCGAGGGGGGGCTTTGCTTTAGCAAGTTATTTAATTTTATCTTTGTATAAGCTATTTAATAATTCCACGGTGGCAGACTTGATGGCTTGGGAAGACCGCTGCGCTCAGTACAAGCAATGAGCGGGATTGGGAATGTCAGGCATGCGTCAGCTTGCTTACAGATTTATTTTCGACGCGAAGATACCGTCAATGCCAGTTCGATCTCGTCGTATCATTCGGCCACGCCGGGAACTCCGGTTCATTGAAGCTCAAGGGGGTATACACGGATGGAGCGGTGAATTGGGAGCCGGTAGCGTTACCTTACGCCCGTAACTGGGTGCGCTTGCAATCTTCGCCCGCCGTGTTTCCCCCCGGATCCGCAGCGGGCCTTTTTCTCCGAATCTCCAGTGCGTGCGGTGGCCAATGCCCGATTGTTGAGGGGCATTGAAGCGACACGTCCCATACCCCTCGCTGTTCGGCATTGGGCCTTTCTCTGTGCTATCCATAGCCCCAACTCACGACGAAGCGGAGTTGTGCGAAATCGGGAGCCGATTCGATGCGTTGCTCAGGTCGAACGCCCCGCATGAAGCTCAGGATTGCGCAGGATATCGTGATGCAGGAGCGCCAGTTGCGGCGCGACCTCAGGTCGTCCACAGTCGCAGTGGAGCCGCCTTGACGCCGTGCACGATGGGACGCAACTGCGTCCAGCATCGCGTGAGCGTCTGCTGCAGCGGCTCCATCGAGCGCGCGATGACGCGCACCAGCAGCACGCCCGGCGCGACGCAGGTCGCGCCCGCGCGCAAGGCCGCGTCGAAGGGGAGCGTGACCGCGAGATCTTGCGCGAGCGCCTCGTTGCAGGCCGGGCCGACGGCCCACAGCGTGCCGAACGCCGGATAGCCCGCGAGCCCCTGCGGCGCGTCGCGCAGCGGGTCGGCGGCGTCCACCAGCGCGCGTTCGAACCAGATGAGTTGTTCGTCGGTGTCTTGCGTGGCGGCGCGTGCCACCCGCGTGAGCGAGCGCACCATGCCGGCCGACCAGCGCTCGCCGGCCGCCTGGCGGCCGAGCTGCATGGCGTCCCAGCCGATGGCCGTCGCGTCTTCTGCGAGCGTGAGCGAGAAGTCGAGCTCGGCGTGCGCGTGATCGAAGACGAGATTGTTCTGCGGCAGCCAGTCGAGCTTTGCGCCCGCGCCCACGCGCAGCTTGATGCGCTGGCGCGCGACGCGGCCGTTGGACTTGTACCACTTGGTGGCGCCCGGCGTAGTGAGCACCGCATGTGCACCGTCGCCTACGTTCACGTCGATGTCGAGCCGGTCGCCGCCGGCGATGCCAGCGGGCGGATGCACGATCACCGCGTGGCAGATCGCGTCGCCTTCGGGGTAGAGCGCCCGTTGCACGCGCAACGGCCCCACGTGCAGCCGATGCGCGAGCGTCGTGCGCGCGCCGTGTTGCTCGAAACCCAGTTCGAGCCTGGCCAGCCATTCCTGAGAAGCGTGGCTGCGCAAAGTGGTGTTGGCGAGAGCGGCGTGATTTTCATGAAGCGACATGCTGAAAACGGGGCGTGGGCGAGAGGTGCCGAGCAGGATAGCATGCGCCGTTGGCGGCTCAGACCGCGATCATCTCCCGCACGCCGTCGGCGTCCATGTCGGCGCCCGGGCCGCCCGCCACGATCTCGCCGCGGCGCATTACCCAGTAGCCGTCCGCAATGGCCTTCGCGAAGTCGTAATACTGCTCGACGAGCAGCACCGTCAGGCTCATCTCTTCGACGAGTTGCCGCAGGGTACGCCCGATGTCCTGGATGATCGAGGGTTGAATGCCTTCGGTGGGCTCGTCGAGAATCAGCAGTTGCGGATCGCTCATCAACGCGCGGCCGATGGCCAGTTGCTGCTGCTGGCCGCCCGAAAGATCGCCGCCGCGCCGCGCCTTCATGTCCTTGAGCACGGGAAAGAGCGCATAGATGTGCTCGGGCACCCCGGAGGGCATGCGTTTCTTGCTCGCCGCGCCCACCAGCAGATTTTCCTCCACGGTGAGGCGCGGGAAGATATCGCGGCCCTGCGGCACGTAGGCGAGGCCGTGCGCGACGCGCGCATGGGTGGGCAGCTTCGTGAGCGCCGTGTCGCGCCAGGCGATCGTCCCGCTCTTTGTCGGCACCACGCCCATGAGGCAGCGCAGCAAGGTGGTCTTGCCGACGCCGTTGCGGCCGAGCAGAACGGTGAGCCTGCTTTCGGGCACCGTCATCGAGACGTCGCGCAGGATGTGGCTGCCGCCGTAATACTGGTTCAGCGATTCGATGGTGAGCATGTCGATGCCTTGTATTGCCTAAGCCGTGCCAAACAGGCGCAACGGGCTTAGCGGCCCAGATAGGATTCGATGACCGCGTCGTCGCGCTTCACGTCGTCGAGCGTGCCGTGCGCGAGCACGCGCCCCTCGGCCATCACCGTCACGCGGCCGGTCTCGCCCGCGAGCGCGGCCACGAACTCCATGTCGTGCTCGACCACCATCATCGAGCAACTGCCTCTGAGGCGATTGAGCAGCGCGGCGAGCTCCATGGTTTCGTCGTCGGTCATGCCCGCGGCCGGCTCATCGAGCAGCAGCAGGGCGGGGCGCTGCATCAGCAGCATGCCGATCTCGAGCCGCTGCTTCTGCCCGTGCGAAAGCTCGCCCGCCAGGCGGCGCGCTTCGCCCTCTAGCCGGATTACCTCGAGGGTCTCTTCGATCAACGCCTGCGCGTGGCGGTCCAGGCGCGCGCGCAGCGTGGCGAACCAGCCCTTGTCGGCCTTCATGGCGAGCTCGAGGTTCTCCCAGACGGGATGCTGCTCGAACACCGTGGGCTTCTGGAACTTGCGGCCGATCCCCGCACGCGCGATGGCGGGCTCGTTCATGCGCGTGAGATCGAGCGCCTGGCCGAGAAAGACCTTGCCGGAATCGGGCGAAGTCTTGCCGGTGATCACATCCATCATGGTGGTCTTGCCCGCGCCGTTCGGGCCAATCACGCAGCGCAGCTCGCCCGCGTCGATCTCGAGCGAGAGCTTGTTGAGCGCGCGAAAGCCGTCGAAGCTCACGCTCACGTCTTCGAGGTAAAGGATCGTGCCGTGCGAGATGTCGATGGCGCCGGGCTCGACCACGTGGCCCATCGTTGCAACGCCGGAAACCGTCAGCTTGTCATCGTCGAACGGATTGTGACCGAGCGGGTCGTTGAGGATGAGGTGGCCGTTCATGAGCGTTTGCCTCCTGCGCCAAGGTGCTTGACGCGCTGCGTCACGAGTTCGATCAGGCCCACGATGCCGTTGGGCAGCAACAGCGGGACGAGCACGAAAATGAGGCCAAGGAAGAATAGCCAGTACTCCGGAAAGTAGGCGGTGAAGAAGCTCTTCGCGCCGTTCACGGCAAACGCGCCGATGATCGGGCCGATCAGCGTGCCGCGTCCGCCCACGGCCACCCAGATCGCCATCTCGATCGAATTGCCCGGCGACATTTCACTCGGGTTGATGATGCCCACCTGCGGCACGTAGAGCGCACCCGCGATGCCGCACAGCACGGCCGAGACGGTCCACACGAAGAGCTTGTAGCCGAGCGGGCTATAGCCGAGGAACATGAGGCGCGTCTCGCCGTCGCGCACGGCGGTCACGACGCGGCCGAGCTTCGAGGCCACGATGGCGCGCGCGGCGAGAAACGCGAGCACGAGCGTCGCGAAGGTCATCAGGAAGAGCACGGTGCGCGTGCCCGGATGGGTGATGGGCATACCCGCGATGCGCTTGAAGTCGGTGAAGCCGTTGTTGCCGCCGAAGCCCGTTTCGTTGCGAAAGAACAGCAGCATCGCGGCGAAGGTCATGGCCTGCGTGATGATCGAGAGATACACGCCTTTCACGCGCGAGCGGAACGTGAAGAAGCCGAATACCCAGGCCAGCACGGCGGGCACGAGCACCACGAGCAGCAGCGCGTACCAGAGATGTTGCGTGCCTTGCCAGTACCACGGCAGCGCATGCCAGTCGAGGAACACCATGAAGTCGGGCAGATCGCTGCCGTACTTGCCGTCGTGTCCGATCTCGCGCATCAGGTACATGCCGATGGCGTAGCCGCCGAGCGCGAAGAACAGGCCGTGGCCGAGGCTCAGGATGCCGCAGTAGCCCCACACGAGATCGAGCGCGAGCGCGGCGATCGCGTAGCACATGAGCTTGCCGGCCAGCGTCATCGTATAGGCGGACAGATGCAGCGCGCTCGATTGCGGCAGCACCAGCGCGCACAGCGGCACGCCCACGCCCATCGCAATGATGAGCGCGATGAGCGCGAGCCACGCGCGGCGTGAGAGCAGGGCGGGCCGCGCGGGCAGGCCCAGTGCGAAGGTTTCGGGGCCGTCGCCGTGTTGCGGAGCGGGTGCGCCGTACGAGGCGCGCGGGGTGGTGGAGGTGGCGGTCGTCATCTCATGCCTCCGCGCTGCGGCCCTTGAGGGCGAACAGCCCCTGCGGACGCTTCTGGATGAAGAGCACGATCAGCACGAGCACGGCGATCTTCGCGAGCACCGCGCCCCAGAACGGTTCGATCGCCTTGGAGACGAGTCCGAGGCCGAAGCCGCCGATCACCGTGCCCGCGATCTGCCCGACGCCACCGAGCACCACGGCCATGAACGAATCGATGATGTAGCTCTGCCCGAGGTCCGGGCCTACATTGCCGATCTGCGAGAGCGCGCAGCCTCCCAGACCCGCGACGCCCGCGCCGAACGCGAACGCCCAGGCATCGACGCGCGCCGTGCGCACGCCCACGCACGCGGCCATGCGGCGGTTCTGCGTGACGGCGCGCACGTAGAGGCCGAGGCGCGTCTTCGTGAGCACGGCCCACGCGATGGCCACGACGATCAGCGAGAACGCGAGTATCGCGAGGCGGTTGTACGGCAGGATGAGGTCCTGCATGAGGGTGACGCCACCGCTCATCCAGGCGGGGTTCTCGACCTGCACGTTCTGTGCGCCGAAGATCATCCGCGTGGCCTGAATCAGGATCAGGCTGATGCCGAAGGTGGTGAGCAGCGTTTCGAGCGGACGTCCATACAGATGGCGGATCACGAGCCGCTCGATCACCGCGCCCACGAGCGCGGCGGCGACGAACGAAGCCGGCACCGCGAGCAGTGGATACCAGTCGAGCGCGCCCGGCGCATAGCGCTGGAACAGCGTCTGCACCACATAAGTTGCGTACGCACCGATCATGAGGAACTCGCCGTGCGCCATGTTGATGACGCCGATGAGCCCGTACGTGATCGCGAGACCCAGCGCCGCGAGCAGCAGCACGCTGCCGAGCGAGAGGCCAGCGAACAGCGTGCCCGCGATCTCGTTGCGGCGCTGAATCGCGTCGAGCGCGTCGATGCCTTGCTGGGCGGCGGCGCGCACCTCGGCGTCGGGCTCGTTGAACGCGCCGCTCGCGTTCTTCGCGACGAGCGGGCGCAGCAGCTCGTACATGTCGAGGTCGTGGCGCGCGGCCACCAGTTTCACGGCCTCGAGGCGCGTGGCCGCGTTCGGGTTGTGCAGGGCGGTCATCGCCCAGAGCGTGTCGAGGCGGCGCTTGAGCGCGGGATCGGTTTCCTTCGCGCGCGCCGCGTCGATCATCGGCTTCATTGCCGGGTCGGGATTCTTCAGCAGCTCGGCGATGGCCGCACGGCGCGTCTCCAGGTCGGGCGAGGCGAGCTGCAGGCCCGACACCGCACCCGCCACTTTCGAGCGCAGCAGGTTGTTCAGCGTAATGGGCTGCGCGCTCGCCGCGACGGCTGGCGGCACCGCCTTGCCGGTGGCGGCGTCGCGTGCGTTTTGGCCATCCGCGCCGTCTTGCACGAGCACTTCGCCGGAGTCCGTTGCGGTGACGTTGTCGTCGGCCAGCGCCTTCAACAGCGCAAGTGATGCGGCGTCGTGCGTCGCGATGAGCTTGTCGATGGCGGTGGACTTCGCATCGAAGTCGTCGCCGGCAAGCGGTGCGACGTCGGCGGCTTCGAGTGCATGGGCGCCCGAGGAGAATGCGGCGCAAAGCGCGAGTGCAAGCACAAGCACGAGCGGGTGAGCGGCACGTGCGCGGCGTACGCGGACGCGCGCTCGCACCCGGACGAATCTCGAGAGTAGGAGAGCCATGGTGATTTCTTCCTGGTGCGGGCTGCCGTGCATTGCCCGATGACGCCGCGGCGTTGCGCGCCGGCTCGGCGAATCGAAGCGTAGGCAAGCACGGGTGCAGTGCGCGCCGCGCACGGCGGCGAGGCGCGCGGTGCTGCAGGACCTCAGGCGACGCGCGAGCGGCGCAGGAAGGCGGGCAAGACGCTCGAGCTCACGACGTCAGGCTTGCCTTCGTTGCCGGCGATGAAGGGGCTCCACGGCTGCGCGCGGATTGCCGTTTTGGTCCGCCATACCACGTTGAACTGGCCGTCGCCGCGGATCTCGCCAATCATGACGGGCTTGTGCAGATGATGGTTGCCGTCCATCGTGAGCGTGAAGCCCGAGGGCGCCGCCACGGTCTGGCCGATCATCGCCACGCGCACCTTGTCGACATCGGTGCTCTTGGCCTTTTCGACGGCCTGCTTCCACATGTGGATGCCCACGAAGGTCGCTTCCATCGGATCGTTCGTCACGCGTTTGCTGCCGCCCGGCAGGTTGTTGATCTTTACCCACTCGGCGAACTGCTCCTTGAACTTCGTGTTCTGTGGGCCCTTCACCGACATGAAGTAGTTCCAGGCCGCGAGGTGGCCGACGAGCGGCTTCGTGTCGATGCCGCGCAGCTCCTCCTCGCCCACGGAGAACGCGACCACAGGCACGTCGGTCGCCTTGATGCCCTGATTGCCGAGCTCCTTGTAGAACGGCACGTTGGAGTCGCCGTTGATGGTCGAGACCACGGTGGTCTTGCCGCCCTGCGAGAAGGTCTTGATGTTCGCGACGATGGTCTGATAATCGCTATGGCCGAACGGCGTGTAGACCTCCTGAATATCGCTGTCCTGCACGCCCTTCGAGTGCAGGAAGGCGCGCAGGATCTTGTTGGTCGTGCGTGGATACACGTAGTCGGTGCCGAGCAGGAAGAAACGCTTCGCGCCACCGCCTTCCGCGCTCATCAGGTATTCGACGGCGGGGATGGCCTGCTGGTTGGGCGCCGCGCCCGTATAGAACACGTTGCGCGACATCTCCTCGCCTTCGTATTGCACCGGGTAGTAGAGCAGGCCGTTCAGTTCCTCGAACACCGGCAGCACCGACTTGCGCGACACCGAGGTCCAGCAGCCGAACACGCACGCGACCTTGTCCTGGGTGAGCAGCTGGCGGGCCTTTTCGGCGAAGAGCGGCCAGTTCGACGCCGGGTCGACCACCACGGGCTGGATCTGCCGGCCCATCACGCCGCCGTTCTTGTTGATGTCGGCGATCGTCATCAGCGCGGTGTCCTTGAGCGAGGTCTCGGAGATCGCCATGGTGCCCGAGAGCGAGTGCAGGATGCCGACCTTGATCGGGCCGCTGCCCGTGTCGGCGTGCGCGAACGGCACGCGCCCCGCGAGCGCGAGTGCGCCCGACATCGTCCCGAGTTTCAACAGACTGCGACGTTTCATGTGTGCCCCTTTGGTTCAAGTCGTGGGTCGTGGCGCGTTTGGTTACGCGTCGACGTCAGGTGTTCAGTCTTGCGGAGGAATTACTGCAAGCGTTGTGCCAGGTGGTGGCCGCGCGTGGAAGATGCGCGATGCGTGGCGGCACAAGGCGCGGGCGGCGCGCGCCTCGCGTGTCGCCGCGCAACCCACGGGCGAATGTGGTGCAATGCGATTCATGTTCGGGTGCAGTGCATCGTTGCAGTGCGCGAATGCATGGCGGCGGGCAGCGGTGCACCCGTCGCGCGCTGCATCGCTGTGCATGTGTGGCCGGCTACCTAAACTGCAGGTCTGAAGCGTCGGACACGTTCGACGCGCATGAACTGAATTGCAGCATCGCGGGCATCATGAACAGGCGTGCCTGCGAGTTCCGTCTATCGCCTTTGTGTCCATGTCAACGAGATCAAGGAGTTGCAGATGAATGCCAGCCTGCCCGATCTGTCCGCGTTCTGGATGCCCTTCACCGCGAATCGGCAGTTCAAGAGTGCGCCGCGGCTTCTCGTCGGCGCGAAAGGGATGTACTACACCTCGCACGACGGCCGGCAGATTCTCGACGGCACCGCCGGCCTGTGGTGCGTGAACGCGGGGCACTGCCGCGACGAGATCGTTGCCGCGGTGAAAGCGCAGGCCGAGGAAATGGACTTCGCGCCGACGTTCCAGATGGGGCATCCCAAGGCCTTCGAGGCCGCGCAAAAGATCGCAAAGCACACGCCCGGCGACCTCAAGCACATCTTCTTCACGAATTCGGGCTCCGAGGCCGTGGACACGGCGCTCAAGATCGCGCTGGCGTTTCATCGCGCGCGCGGCGAGGGGCAGCGCACGCGCTTCATCGGGCGCGAGCGCGGCTATCACGGCGTGGGTTTCGGCGGCATTTCGGTGGGCGGCATCGCGCCCAACCGCAAGGCGTATTCGGGCCAGCTGCTGCCCTCGGTCGACCACTTGCCGCATACGCTCAATATCCGCGAGGCGGGGTTCTCGAAGGGCCAACCGGCCTGGGGCACACATCTCGCCGACGAGCTCGAGCGGCTGTGCGCGCTGCACGACGCCTCGACCATCGCGGCGGTGATCGTCGAGCCGGTGGCGGGCTCAGCCGGCGTGCTGGTCCCGCCGCAGGGCTATCTGCAGCGCTTGCGCGAGATCTGCGACAAGCACGACATCCTGCTGATTTTCGACGAGGTCATCACGGGTTGGGGGCGCCTCGGCGCGCCGTTCGCGGCCAATTACTTCGGCGTGACGCCCGACCTGTTGACGATGGCCAAGGGCACCAACAACGCGGCCGTGCCAATGGGCGCCGTGGCCGCGAGCGCGCGCATCCACGACACCATCGTGGGCGGCGCGCCCAACGGCATCGAGCTCTTCCACGGCTATACGTATTCGGGCCACCCGGTTGCCGCCGCGGCCACGTGCGCGGCCATCGACCTGTACGAGCGCGAGGGGCTGTTCGGACGCGCGGCGCAAATGGCGTCGGTGTTCGAGCGTGAGATCCACAAGCTGCGCGGCGAGCCGCATGTGATCGACGTGCGCAATCTCGGGCTCGTGGGCGGCGTGGAGCTGGAGCCGCGCGAAGGCGCGCCGGGGGCGCGCGCCTACGAGGTCTTCGTGCGCTGCTACGAGAAGGGCGTGCTCACGCGCTACACGGGCGACATCCTGGCGTTCTCGCCGCCGCTGATCGTGGACGAGGCGCAGATCGAGGAGATTTTCTCGACGGTTGCGCTGGTGCTGCGCGAGGTGGAGTGAGGCGGTGAATCAGTACGTGGGGACCTTCGGGTCGACCTGGCGCGACCAGGCGTCGATGCCGCCTTGCAGGTTGAACACCTTCGTGAAACCGCGCGACTCGAGGAACATCGCGACCTGGGCGCTGCGCGCGCCGTGGTGGCAGACGCAGACGATCTGCGCCTCGTCGTCCAGCTCCTCGCTGCGGGCCGGAATCTGAGCCATCGGGATCGAGACGCTGCCGGCGATATGGGCGGTCTGGATCTCCCACGGCTCGCGCACGTCGAGGAGCACGGGGGCCTCGCGCGAGGTGTCGGCGAGCCATTCGGCGAGGGCGGGGGCGGTCAGATTCTGCATGTGAAACCCGGTAGTTGGAGGAGAGCGAGCCGCCTGCGCGGCCCGCAACAGTATATGGCCTAGAACTTGAAGCGCGACGGCTGCACCGCGTTTTCGAGCGGCTCGACATACGTTTCGAACACGCTCGCAATGCGGTACTGCTTTTCGTCCATGCGCGTGATGATTTGCGCTTCCATGACCGGCGCGCCGCCCACGAAAGCGGCCAGACGCCCGCCCACCTTCAATTGCTCGAGCAGCTCCTGCGGCACCACGGGCAGGCCGCCCGAGACGCAGATCACGTCATAGGGCGCGTTCGCGGCCCAGCCGCGCGAGCCGTCGCCCTGCGCGACTTCGGCGTTCAGCACGCCGTTCTTCACGAAGTTGGCGCGTGCGAAATCGGCGAGTTCCGTGTCGATCTCCACCGACAGCACCTTTTGCGCGCGATGTGCGAGCAGCGCCGCCATGTAGCCCGAACCCGCGCCGATCTCCAGCACGCTCTCGTGCTTCTTCACCGCGAGCTCCTGCAGCACGCGCGCCTCGACGCGCGGCGCCAGCATGTGCTGGTCGTTGGGGAGCGGCAACTCGAGGTCGGCGAACGCGAGATCGACATAGGCCGCGGGGACGTAGTGCTCTCGCTTGACGATCGAGAGCAGGTTCAGCACGTCCTGGTCGAGCACTTCCCAGGGGCGAATCTGCTGTTCGATCATGTTGAAACGCGCTTGTTCGATGTTCATGATGACTCGGCGTTATGGTTCGGGTTCTGTGCAGATGGCCGGCCCCGGACGCGCGGTGAACGTGGCGCAGAAAAACGGTGCCAGGCAACCGCGAGATTGTACCAAAGGGCTTTTGCGCCGCGCCTTGCCACCGGCGGTGGAAGGGCGCAAGTGGATCAGTATTTGTCCTGGCTCGTGCGCGCGGGACAGACACGCATGGCCATTCGGATGAATGGAGCGGATCGCGTCAGGCTGCGAAACTCGAAGCGTGTTTAACCTGCTTCAAAGGAACAGCATGTCTGACGTCATACAGATGAATTACAATGTCGCTTCGAACATCACGCGAAGGAGTTGGGGGATGAGCGCAAGCGCATTGGTACAGGTTCGCATCGATCCGGCGCTCAAGGAGCGCGCGTCGGCGGTGCTCGAAAACATGGGGCTCACTGTTTCGGACGCGGTGCGCATCCTGCTCACGCGCGTCGCGAACGAAGGCGCTTTGCCTTTTGACTTCGCGGTGGATCCGGCCACGCACGATGCGTGGTTCCGCGCGAAGGTGCGGGAGGCGCTTGAAGATCCGCGGCCGGGCATCGAGGCGGACGAGGTGGAGGCGCATTTCGCGAAGCGGCGCGCGGCGGCGGTGAACAAGGCGCTGGAGCCGGCGGAGGAAAGCGAGGGGTCGCGAGCGCCTCGTGGTGCGCGGCCCCGGCTCGCGCACGTCCGCAAGGGCAAGACTTGAGGCTCGAATGGTCGCCGCTCGCGCAGGCCGACCGCGAAGCGATATTCGATTTTGCCGTAACCCGGAGCGCGCGCTCGGCCGTCGTGATGGACGAGCACATTGCAGCCGCTGTCAGGCGGCTGAGGCTCTTCCCAGAGATCGGCCGTCAGGGCCGCATGGCCGGCACTCGCGAGCTGGTCGTGCAAGGCGCGCCGTTCATCGTGGCCTACCGCATCGAGCGCCAGACCATCAAGGTCTTGCGCGTGCTCCACAGCTCGCGGCGCTGGCCGGCCGCTTTCGACTAGCGAGCCGCGTTACTGGGCGAGATAGACGAACTTGCCGCCGCGTATCGTGCCCATCACGCTTGCGCGCTGGTCGAGGCCCACGTGGTCCTTTTCGCTGGTGTTGACCACGCCGTTGGGCACGACCACCTCGTGGGCGTGCTCGAGCTCCCGGCGCAACGCCACGCGGAATGCCTCCGTGCCGGGCTGCGCGGTCTTGAGCGCGCGTGTCACGGCATCCGAGAGGCGCGGGTAGACGCCGGCCGCATCGCCCGCGAACTGCGTGACTGTGCCCGGGCCGTATTTCGCTTCATAGGCATCGACGAACGCGAGCGCCGCCTTCTGCGCCGGCTGGTCCGCTGGCAGCGTGCGCGCGACCACGACGGGCTGCGTCGGGAACAGCGTGCCCTCCACATCCTTGCCGCCCAGCTTGATGAATTCGGGCGTGGCGATGCCATGCGTCTGATAGATCGCGCCCTTGTAGCCGCGCTCGACCAGCGTGCGCTGCGGCAGCACCGTGGGCGTGCCGGCGCCCGCGATCAGCACGGCGTCGGGCTTCGCGGCCATCAGCTTGAGGATCTGGCCCGTCACGCTGGCGTCGGTGCGGTTAAAGCGCTCGCTCGCCACGATCTGGATGTTGCGTTCCTTCGCGAATTTCGTGAACTCGTTGAGCCAGCTGTCGCCGTAGCTATCCGCAAAGCCGATGAAGCCCACCGTCTTCACCCCATGCGCGGCCATGTAGCGCGTCATCACGTCGGCCATCGCGGCGTCGGTCTGAGCCATCTTGAAGGCCCACACGCGCGCGCCTTGCTGCGGCTCGACCACGGAACCCGAGCCCACCAGCGTGATCATCGGCGTCCTGGCCTCGGCCACGGGGTCGAGCGCGGCGAGCGCCGCCGGCGTGATGTTCGGCCCCACGATCACGTCCACGTGGTCCTCGTTGATGAGCTTGTGGATATTGCGCACCGCCGCGCCCGGATCGGAGCCGTCGTCGAGCACGATGTAGTCGGTTTTCTGGCCCGCGATCTCCGGGGGCCACATCAGCATGGCGTTCTTGCTCGTGATGCCGATGGCGGCGGCGGGGCCGGTGCTCGACAGATCGATGCCGACCTTGAGGTCGGCATGTGCGGCGGGAGCGAACGCCGCCGCGGCAAGCGCGGCCGCTGCTGCGACCGGACGCAGCATACCGAGGGGTGAAAGCAGGGACGAACTCAGACGCGGTTGCAGCTTCATGCAATAGGTCTCCAGGAGGAAATGAAGCGAGAAGCGTTGTTGTAATGGCGTTCGATTGTTCTTTCGGCGCGGTCCGCGCGCCGTCACGGCTCGCGCGTTACAGCTCGTAGGTCTCGTGCTCGCCCTTGAGCGCCTGCTCGATCAGCTTGCGGTTCAGGCTCGGCGAGAGCAGCTCCACCAGCGTATAGACATAGCTGCGCAGGTAGGCGCCCTGTTTGAGCGCCACGCGCGTCACGTTGCTGCCGAACAGGTGGCCCACCGGCACCGCGCGCAGATGGCGGTCGCGCTCGGCGTTGAAGGCGATGTCGGCCATGATGCCCACGCCCATGCCGAGCTCCACGTAAGTCTTGATCACGTCCGCGTCGATGGCTTCGAGCACGATGTCGGGCGAGAGGCCGCGCAGGCGGAACGCGTCGTTGATCTTCGTGCGGCCCGCGAACGCGTTGTCGTAGGTGATGAGCGGAAATTGGGCCAGATCATCGAGGGACAGCGGCTTGCGTTCGAGCAGCGGGTGGTCGGGCAGCATGACCGCCACGTGGTGCCAGGTGAAGCAGGGCAGCGACACCAGCTCCTTATAGCCGGAGATGGCTTCCGTAGCGATGCAGAGGTCGGCCTGGTCGTGCAGCACCATCTCCGCCACCTGGGTGGGGCTGCCTTGCAGAATCGAAAGGTGCACTTTCGGGAAGCGCCGCTTGAATTCGGCGATGGCCGCCGGCAGCGAGTAGCGCGCCTGGGTGTGCGTGGCGGCGATAATCAGATTGCCCTGATCCTGCGCGGCGTAGTCCTTGCCCACGCGCTTGAGGCTCTCTACTTCCTGCAGGATGCGCTCCACCGAGGCGAGGATGATGCGCCCCGGCTCCGTGAGCGAGCGCACGCGCTTGCCGTGCCGTGTAAAGATTTCGACCCCGAGTTCATCCTCCAGCTCGATGATCGCCTTCGAGACGCCCGGCTGGCTTGTATACAGGGCCTTGGCCGCTTCCGTGAGATTGAAGTTCTGGCGCACGGCCTCGCGCACGAAGCGGAACTGGTGGAGGTTCATATATAACCCCTTGGCATATCAACCTGATTTTTAGATCGTTTGAAATATAAAGCGAGTTTATTACCATTCCTCGAAGTTTTCCAATATGGATATCTGTTTTGGTCATTAGCAAACGAGCGGCGCGCTGGAAGGGCCGCGGTCTCGAGCGAGGATCAGAGCAGGCAAAGTCGAAGTCGGAGAGCGCGGCGTAACCGGAACGCTGCGAATGAACAACCCTGGGGTCCCCGAATGTACCAATACGATCAGTACGACCAGACCATCGTTGACGAACGCGTCGCGCAATACAGCGACCAGGTTCGCCGGCGCCTCTCGGGCGAATTGAGCGAAGAAGAGTTCCGCCCGCTGCGTCTGCAGAACGGCCTGTACTACCAGCGCCACGCTTACATGCACCGCATCGCGATTCCTTACGGCAACCTGCGCAGCGACCAGTTGCGCATGCTTGGCGTCATCGCGCGCGAGCACGACCGCGGCTATGGCCACTTCTCGACGCGCTCGAACATCCAGTACAACTGGATCAAGCTCGAGGAAACGCCCGAAATCCTGCGCAAGCTCGCCTCGGTGCAGATGCACGGCATCCAGACCTCGGGCAACTGCATCCGCAACATCACCGCTGACCAGTTCGCGGGCGTCGCGCCCGACGAAGTCGTCGATCCGCGCCCGTGGGCCGAGATCCTGCGCCAGTGGTCGACGTTCCACCCCGAGTTCGCGTGGCTGCCGCGCAAGTTCAAGATCGCCGTTTCCGGCTCGAAGGAAGACCGCGCGGCCGTGCAGATCCACGACCTGGGCGTCTATCTCGACCGTAACGAGCAGGGCGAAGTCGTCGCGAGCATTCTCGCGGGCGGTGGCCTCGGCCGCACGCCGATCGTCGGCGCGATCATCAAGCGCGATCTGCCGTGGCAGCACCTCCTGACCTACTGCGAAGCGGTGCTGCGCGTGTACAACCGCTATGGCCGCCGCGACAACATGTACAAGGCGCGCATCAAGATTCTCGTGAAGGCGCTCTCGCCGGCGAAGTTCGCCGCGCAGGTGGAAGAGGAGTGGCAGCATCTGAAGGACGGCCCCTCGACGCTCACTCAGGAAGAGCTCGACCGCGTGTCGAAGCACTTCGTGGCGCCGGCCTACGAAAAGCTCGCCGATACCGACACCTCGTACGAGAACCATCTGCTCGAGAACCGCGCGTTCGCGCGCTGGGTCGAGCGCAATGTGCGCACGCATCGCGTGCCGGGCTACGCGTCGGTCACGCTCTCGCTCAAGCCGCGCAACATCGCGCCGGGCGACGCCACCGATGCGCAGATGGAAGCCGTGGCCGACTGGGCTGACGAATACGCGTTCGGCCAGATCCGCGTGTCGCACGAGCAGAACCTGATCCTCGCGGACGTCAAGAAGCGCGACCTCTTCGCGCTCTGGGAAAAGGCCAAGGCACAAGGTTTCGCGACCGCGAACATCGGCTTGCTGACCGACATCATCGCGTGCCCGGGCGGCGACTTCTGCTCGCTCGCGAACGCGAAGTCGATCCCCATCGCGCTCGCGATCCAGGAGCGTTTCGACAATCTCGATTACGTTCACGACCTGGGCGACCTGTCGTTGAACATCTCGGGCTGCATGAACTCGTGCGGTCACCACCACGTCGGCAACATCGGCATTCTGGGTGTCGACAAGGACGGCTCGGAGTGGTACCAGGTGTCGCTCGGCGGCGAGCAGGGCAACGGCGCCAACGGCGCGCGCCTTGGCCGCGTGATCGGCCCGTCGTTCTCGGCCGAGGAAATGCCCGATGTGATGTCGAAGGTGATCGATACGTTCGTCGAGCATCGCATCGACGGCGAGCGCTTCATCGACACGTACGACCGCATCGGCATCACGCCGTTCAAGGAGCGCGTGTACGCATCGCGCCAGCCGGCCCACGCTTAAAAGCAGCACGCAACGAGATACGAGAGTCAAGCAAACATGGCTTCATTGATCATCAAGAAACGCGAGATCGTCGAGGACAACTGGCAAGTCGTGCGTGCCGCTGAAGACGGCACGCTGCCGGAAGTGGCCGCGTTGCCCGCCGGCAAGGTGCTGGTGCCGTTCGCCCTGTGGCAGGCCGGGCGCGATGCGCTCGTCGCCTCGCGCGGCAAGGACGAACTCGGCGTGTGGCTCGAGCCGGACAGCGAACCGGCCGACATCGCCGGCGACTTCGACAAGCTCGCGCTGATCGGCATCGACTTCCCGGTGTTCCGCGATGGCCGTGGCTATTCGATCGGGCGTCTGCTGCGCGAGCGCTATGGCTACCAGGGCGAGCTGCGCGCGATCGGCGACGTGCTGCGCGATCAACTGCGGTTCTACGAGCGCTGCGGCTTCGATTCGTACGCGCTGCGCGCCGACAAGGACATCAACGACGCGCTCAAGGCCTTCACCGAGTTCACGGTGCAGTACCAGGGTGCGTTCGACGAGCCGTCGCCGCTGTTCCGCCGCCGTCTCGCCCAGCAGGCACAACAGGCACAATCGGGCGCCGCAGCATGAGCACCGTCGCCAACGACATCGCGCCGGCGCTGCAGGCGAAGATCGAGCGCCTCGACGCGCTGCTCGATTCGATCGCCGCGCGCCACGCCGACGTGAAGCTCGCGAGCAGCCTCGCAGCCGAAGACATGCTGCTCACCCACGCGATCCTTTCGCGTGGCGTGAAGATTGGCATCTTCTCGCTGAACACGGGCCGCCTGCATGCGGAAACACTGGGCATGATCGACCGCGTGCGCGAGCGCTACGGCTACGAGATCGAGCAGTTCCATCCGCAACAGGACGCTGTGGACGAATACGTCGCACAGCACGGCCTGAACGCGTTCTACGAGAGCATCGATCTGCGCAAGCGCTGCTGCGAGATCCGCAAGGTCGAGCCGCTGAACCGCGCGCTCTCGGACGTCTCGGCGTGGGTCACGGGCCAGCGCCGCGAGCAGTCGGTCACGCGTGCCGAGCTGCACGAGGAAGAGCAGGACAACGCGCGCGGCATCGCCAAGTTCAATCCGCTCGCGGACTGGACCGAGGCCGACGTTTGGGCATATCTGGGTGCCTTCGACGTGCCGGTGAACCCGCTGCACGCACGCGGCTACCCGAGCATCGGCTGCGAGCCCTGTACGCGCGCCGTGCGCCCGGGCGAAGACAGCCGGGCGGGCCGCTGGTGGTGGGAGTCGCGCGATACGAAGGAATGCGGGCTGCACATCACCTCCGTGTCAGCCATTCCGGTCGTTGCAGTGTCGTCCATCGGCCAGACGAACTAAAATTGAAGTTTGTTGCGCCGTCTTGAGCGGCGTACCACCGAATACCGAGTACCGCGCGCCCCCTAAACGGGCGCGCACTGACGAAGGATCCGAACATGAGCACGACGCTCGATTCCGCAGTGAACGCACCGCTCCAGGTCACGGCGAACCGCATGGACCATCTCGATTGGCTCGAAGCCGAGTCGATCCACATCCTGCGTGAACTCGTTGCCGAGTGCAGCAAGCCCGCGCTGCTGTTCTCGGGCGGCAAGGACTCGGTGGTCGTGCTGGCGCTCGCACTGAAGGCCTTCGGCCTGGGCGCGAACCGCAAGACCGCGCTGCCGTTCCCGCTCGTGCATATCGACACGGGCCACAACTACGAGGAAGTGATCGACTTCCGCGATCGTCGCGCGGCCGAAATCGGCGCCGAGCTCGTGGTCGGCCACGTCGAGGATTCGATCAAGAAGGGCACCGTGCGTCTGCGCCGCGAAACGGATTCGCGCAACGCCGCGCAGGCCGTCACGCTGCTCGAAACCATCGAGGAATACGGCTACACGGCGATGATCGGCGGCGCGCGCCGCGACGAAGAGAAGGCTCGCGCGAAGGAGCGCATCTTCTCGTTCCGCGACGAATTCGGCCAGTGGGATCCGAAGGCGCAGCGCCCGGAACTCTGGAGCATCTACAACGCGCGCCTGCACAAGGGCGAGCACCTGCGCGTGTTCCCGATCTCGAACTGGACGGAACTGGACGTGTGGCAGTACATCGAGCGCGAGAAGCTCGAGCTGCCGTCGATCTACTATGCACACCAGCGCGAGATCGTGCGCCGCAACGGCCTGCTCGTGCCGGTCACGCCGCTCACGCCGATGAAGGAAGGCGAAACGAGCGAAATGGCGCAGGTGCGTTTCCGCACCGTGGGCGACATCAGCTGCACGTGCCCGGTGGAAAGCGATGCCGACAACGTCGAGAAGATCATCGCCGAAACGGCCGTGACCGAAATCACGGAACGCGGCGCGACGCGCATGGACGACCAGGCGTCGGAAGCCGCGATGGAACAGCGCAAGAAGCAAGGTTATTTCTAAAGAGCACGTTGAGGAAACATTGAATATGGTTACGACGCATCAACCTGAAGACCTCGGCGTGCTGCGCTTCATCACGGCGGGCAGCGTGGACGACGGCAAGAGCACGCTGATCGGCCGCCTGCTGTACGACAGCAAGGCAGTTCTCTCGGACCAGCTCTCGGCGCTTTCGCGCGCGAAGAACAAGCGCACCGTGGGCGACGAGATCGACCTGTCGCTGCTCACCGACGGCCTCGAAGCCGAGCGCGAGCAGGGCATCACGATCGACGTGGCGTACCGCTACTTCGCCACGGCCAAGCGCAAGTTCATCATCGCCGACACGCCGGGCCACGAGCAGTACACGCGCAACATGGTCACGGGCGCCTCGACGGCGCACGCGGCGATCATCCTGATCGACCCCACGCGCGTGACGGTCGAGAACGGTGTCACGCAACTGCTGCCGCAAACCAAGCGCCATAGCGCGATCGTCAAGCTGCTGGGTCTGCAGCACGTGATCGTCGCGATCAACAAGATGGATCTGGTCGACTACAGCGAAGCCACCTTCGACCTGATCCGCGACGCCTACGTCGCGCTCGCGCGCCAGCTCGGTCTGGAGGACGTGCGCTTCGTGCCGGTCTCGGCGCTCAAGGGCGACAACATCGTGGCCGCGAGCGAGCGCATGCCGTGGTACGCGGGCGAGCCGCTGCTCGACGTGCTCGAGGCGCTGCCGGTCGAGCAGGCCGCGGGCGAAGCGCTGCGTTTCCCGGTGCAGTGGGTCGCGCGCCAGGACGGCTCGAGCGCCGACGACTTCCGCGGCTACATGGGTCGCATCGAAGCGGGCGAAGTGAAGCTCGGCGACGCCATCACGGTGCTGCCGGCGGGCCGCCAGGCGACGGTCGCCGAGATCATCGCCCCGGTGCCGGGCGGCACGGCGCAGGTCGACCGCGCGTTCGCGGGCCAGACCGTCACGATCCGTCTCGCCGAAGACGTGGACGTCTCGCGCGGCGACACCTTCGTGCCGGCCACTGACGACACGCAGCCCGCGAAGAAGCTCGAAGCGGACCTCTGCTGGTTCGACGAAGAGCCGCTCTCGCCGCAGCGCAAGTATCTGCTCAAGCAGACCGCGAGCACGGTGTTCGCGAAGATCGGCGCGGTCAAGGAAGTGCTCGACGTGCACACGCTCTCGCACGCGACCGACCGCCACAATCTCGCGATGAACGACATTGGCCGCGTGGCGCTCACGCTGCAAAAGCCGATCGTCGCGGACCTGTATGATGTGCATCCCGGCACCGGCGCGTTTGTCCTCATCGACGAGGCGACGCACCACACGGTGGCGGCAGGGATGATCCGCGCGGTTTCCGCCTGAGGCGGCTGCGCGCGGCGCGTCGCCGGGGTTCAATGGTTCAACGGCGGCGCGCCGACACATGAGTCAACGAGGCAAATGGGCAAGGTTTATCTGATCGGCGCCGGACCGGGTGCGGCGGATCTCATCACGGTGCGCGGCGCGCGCCTGCTCGCGCAAGCCCAGGTCGTGCTGCACGACGCGCTGGTCGAGCCGGCAATGCTCGAGTACGCCCCGCAGGATGCGAAGTTCATCGCGGTCGGGAAGCGCTGCGGGCAGCGCTCGACGGCGCAGCACTTCATCAACAAGCAGCTCGTGGATGCGGCGCGCGAGCACGACGTGGTCGTGCGCCTGAAGGGCGGCGATCCGATGCTGTTCGGCCGCGCCGACGAAGAGATGCGCGCGCTCGAAGCGGCGGGCATCGAGTACGAGATCGTGCCGGGCATCACTGCCGCGCTGGCCAGTGCGGCCACGCTGCAACGCTCGCTCACGCTGCGTGGCGTGGCGCGCAGCGTCGCGCTCGCGACCTACTCGCGCGCGGCGGACAGCGAGGCCATTCGCGAGCAGGTCAATGCCGATTCGCTGGTGTTCTACATGGGCCGCGACAGCGCGCCGGACATTGCGCGGCAACTGATTGAAGCGGGCCGCGCGGGCGCGACGCCCGTGGCGATCGTCGAGGCCTGCAGCACGGCGCGCGAACGCACGCTCACGCTCACGCTGGCGGGTCTTGCCGCCGGCGAGGCGCAGGACTGGCTCGATGCGGCACAGCCGAGCCTGCTCATGATCGGCGACGCGTTCGCCGAGCGGGCAGGGCAAGCGCAAGCCGACGACGAGACGCAAGCCGAACCATCGGGTCAGCGCCGCGCCGCGGCCTGAGGCAGCGCAGAAAAACGGGGGTAGGTAGAACGCAAGAAGGGCCGCTCAAAGAGCGGCCCTTCTGCTTTGTGCGGGCACATGCCGTGCTGGCCAATTTTTTGAAGGGCAGGGCGCTTACTCGTGCTCTTGCCCGAGGCAGTACTGCACGATCGCGTCGAGCACGCCGTCGTCCTCGCCCACGGCGGTCGCGCAGGCGATCCGCACGCCGGGATGCGCGGCCTGGCATTGCGCGACGAGCGCGGGCAAATCGCGCCGGATATGGCCGCCCTGGCCGAAGAACACCGGCACCACCGTGATGGCGTCGCAGCCCAGCGCGGTCTGCGCGGCGATGGCCTCGGGCAGGCTCGGCGCCATGAGTTCGAGGAAGGCGAGACTCACGGGCCCGGCGTCGCCGCGCGTGGCGGCGAGCTTGTCCGCGAGGCGCGTGAACGGCTCTTTCCAGCGCGCATCGCGCGCGCCGTGGCCGAAGAGGATCATGCCGTGCGTGCCCATCGTCGCGTTTTCCCCCAGAGCGTAGCCTCTCCGCAATCGACGTCGATGGGACGTCAGCGGGACATCAATGCCGGTCGACCCATTTCAGGCCGAGCAGCCCGAGCGCCAGATAGATGAGGCCCGGTGTTGCCGCCGTGAGCGGCGCGGGCCACGTGTTCAGTGTACCGACGTGCGAGAACAGCGTGTTCACGAGCTGGAAGCTCATGCCGAGCATGATCCCGCCGAACACCTTCACGCCCACCACGCCCGCGCGCGTATGCAGGTACGCGAACGGCAGCGAGAGCACCAGCATCACGAATACCGCGAACGGGTAGAGCACCTTGCGCCAGAGGGCGATCTCATAGCGCTGCGTGTCCTGATGGTTTTCCGAAAGGTGCTGGATGTAGCGGACCAGGTTGAACATCGACATGCGATCGGGCGAAACCAGCAGCACCGAGAGAATCTGCGGCGTGAGCTCCGAGCGCAGCGAGTACTCGGGTAGCGCCGTCTGCTGCGCGCGATAGACCGGATTGAGCGCATCGACAGGCTGGTTCGGCGGCGGCGGCACACCGATCAGCTCGGTATCCGTCACGTCCTTGAGCAGCCAGTGGCCCGGCGGCTCAAAGGTGCCGCTCTTCGCGAGACGCACGTTCGTGAGCCTGAACTGCGAATCGAATTCGTAGATGCGCACATTGGTGATCGTCGCGTCGGGCAGCAGCTCGCCCACGTTGACGAAGCGCGTCGCCTGCTCGCCGTCGGCGCGCTTGGTGAGCGTGTCTTTCACCCAGACGCCCGACTTGAAGTCCGTCGATACGGCGGAGCCGAGCGCCTCGAGACGCACACGCTCGGAGAGCTGGTCGGTGTACGGACCGACCACTTCGCCGATGAGGTAGGTGAGCAGCACGATCGGGATGCCGACCTTCAGGAGCGAGCGCAGCGCCTGGCCCGTTGCGAGCCCGGAGACACGAAAGATCGTGTACTCGGAATTGGCGGCCATCTGCGCGAACACATAGATCGCGGCGATCAGCGCAGCAACCGGAATGATCTCGTAGAGCCGTGACGGCGCCTGCAGCGCAACGCGCAGCACCGCATAGGTGAACTTGTAGTTGCCGTGGCCGACCGAGTTCAGCTCGTTGATCAGGTCGAAGAAGAAGAACAGACCGGAGAAGGCGAACAGGATGAACACGAACGCCACATAGACCTGGCGCGCGAAGTATTTCTCGTAGATGCGCATCGGTCAGCTCCCTTGCGACGCGCGCTGAAACATCGCGCGCGTAAAGAGCGGCCGGTTGCGCACCCGCAGCCAGAAGAGGAAGACGACGAGCGCGAGCACCACGATATGCAGCAGCACGAGCCCGAGGCCGAACGAGATCTTGGCCTGCTCGATCTGCGATTGCATGACGTTGAGCAGGTTCGAGTAGGTGAGGTAGATCAGCACGGCCATCACGAGGTTGATGGTGCGCCCGCGGCGCGGGTTCTGATACGCGAGCGGGATCGCGAGCAGCATCAGGTTGATCGCGATGAGCGGCAGGCCGGCGCGCCATGCGAGCTCGCCGAGATTGTCGGCGCTCGGGTTGCGGATCAGGTCGAGCGTGGGCGTGCTGCTCGCCGTGGGCGTCGAGACCACGGGCTGGCTCGTGATCTTCACGCCATAGCGCTGGAACTCGGTGATGCGGAAGTCGGGGTGGCCGGGTTCGCCGTCGTAGCGGCGGCCGTTCTCGAGCACGACGAAGCGGTCGCCGTTCTTCGTGGTTTCCGTGTGGCCGGTCTTGGAGACGATCACGTTGACCTTGCCGTTCTCCGTGCTCGTGACGAACACATTGTCCACACGGCCCTGGTCGGGGCTCATGCTTTCGATGAAGAACACGCGGTGCGTGGTGGGCGATTCGCGGAACTGGCCGGGCGCGAGCAGCGACACTTCATCGCGCTGCTGAAAGCGCGCGCGGATCAGCTTGCTTTGCGCGTTCGACCACGGCCAGCCGACAAAGGCGAAAAACACGATGAGGATCACGATCGGCGTGGAAAAAACGGCGATCGGCTTGATGAGGCGCGTGAGGCTCACGCCGGAGGCGAGCCAGACGACCATCTCGGAATCCTTGTACCAGCGCGTGAGCACGAACAGGATCGAGACGAAGAGCGTGACGATCAGCATCACGGCGATGTAGCCGATCACGGTCAGGCCGATCAGGACCAGCACGTCGCGCGGGTCGATCTGGCCCGACGCAGCGAAGCCGACGATGCGGATCATCATCGTCGTCAGCATGATCGTGAGCAGAACCATGAACACGGCGCCGGCCGTGTACGCGAGTTCACGCTGCAGGGAACGTTCGAAGATCATTATTGATGAACAGGGCAGGCGGTCCGCGCCGGGCGAAGCGCTCGCGCTACCACCCAGGAGCCGCCGCGGAAAAAATAGCGGATAATTGCGGCTTTCATCCTAAGCCCAGATTTTATCCGAGGACAAGCGCGATGGACTTTAGCATAAAAGCCTGTGACTGGAGCAAAGGCGGGGAAGGCCCCTTCCTGACCGGCAAGTCGGATTGCGTCGTAGTGGGCATCTTCGAGGCACAAACCCTTTCCGGTCCGGCATTCGCGATCGATGGTGCCATCGGCGGCGCGATCGCCCGCCTCGTCAAGTCCGGCGACATCGACGGCAAGGCCGGCTCCACGCTGTTCCTGCCGGAAGTCAGCGGCATCGGCGCCTCGCGCGTGCTGCTGGTCGGCCTCGGCAAGCAGGATGCATTCGGCCAGAAGGCCTATGGCGAGGCCGTCAAGGCGGCCTGGCGCGCGATTCTCGGCACCAAGATCGCACAGGTCACGTTCACGCTCGCCCAGCTGCCCATCAAGGAGCGCACGGGCGACTGGGGCGTGCGCGCCGCGATCCTCGCGCTGCGCAACGAGACCTACCGCTTCACGCAGATGAAGAGCAAGCCCGATGTGGCGCAGCGCGCGCTCAAGCGTGTCGTCTTCAGCGTCGACGCCGCCGACGACAAGGCCGCGAAGCTCGCCGTCAAGCAGGCCGTGGCGCTCGCCAACGGCATGGACCTCACGCGCGACCTCGGCAACCTGCCGGGCAACGTTTGCACGCCTACCTACCTCGCGGCCACGGCCAAGAAGCTCGCGCGCGACTGGAAGCTCAAGGTCGAAGTGCTCGGCCAGCGCCAGATCGAAACGCTCAAGATGGGCTCGTTTCTTTCTGTTACAAAAGGCTCGGTCGAGCCGCCGCAATTCATCGTGCTGCACTATCAGGGCGCGAGCGCGAAGGCCGCGCCCGTCGTGCTGGTGGGCAAGGGCATCACGTTCGACACGGGCGGCATCTCGCTCAAGCCCGGCGACGGCATGGACGAGATGAAGTACGACATGTGCGGCGCGGGCTCGGTGCTCGGCACGATCCGCGCGGTCGCCGAGATGGGCCTGAAGCTCAACGTGATCGGCATCATCCCCACGTGCGAGAACATGCCCGCGGGCAACGCCACGAAGCCGGGCGACATCGTCACGACGATGGCGGGCTTGACGGTCGAAGTGCTCAACACCGACGCCGAAGGGCGACTGATCCTGTGCGACGCGCTCACCTATGCCGAGCGCTTCAAGCCGGCCGCCGTGATCGACATCGCCACGCTCACGGGCGCGTGCATCATCGCGCTCGGCCATCACAACAGCGGCCTGTTCTCGAAGGACGACGCGCTCGCGGGCGAGCTGCTCGACGCCTCGCGCGAAGCGAACGACCCGGCATGGCGCCTGCCGCTCGACGACGAGTATCAGGAGCAGCTGAAGTCGAATTTCGCCGATATCGCCAATATCGGCGGGCGTCCGGCGGGCAGCGTGACGGCGGCGTGCTTCCTCTCGCGCTTCACCGAAGCGTATCCGTGGGCGCACCTCGACATCGCGGGCACCGCATGGAAGAGCGGCGCGGCGAAGGGCGCGACGGGCCGTCCCGTGCCGCTGCTCGCGCAGTTCTTGATCGATCGGGCCGCGGACGGTCGCGCAGGGCAATGACGCGGATCGATTTCCACACGAACGTCGGCCATTCGCTGATGTATGCGTGCCGGCTCGTGCGCAAGGCGTATCAGGCCGGCCAGCAAGCCGTCGTGCTGGCCGAGCCCGCGCGCCTGCGCGCGTTCGACGAGATGCTCTGGACCTTCTCGCCGCTCGACTTCGTGCCGCACTGCATGGCCGAAAGCGCGCTCGCCGCGCAAACGCCCATCGTGCTGACCACGGATCTCGAGCGTGCGCCGCATCATGGCGTGCTGCTGAACCTGGGCGCGGCCGTGCCGCCCCAGTTCGCGCGCTTCGAGCGCCTGCTCGAAGTAATTGGCGATGCGCCCGAGGAACTGGCCTCGGGCCGCGAGCGCTATCGCTTCTACCGCGACCGCGGCTACGCGCTGAACAACTACAAGCAGGGCGGTTGAACCCGGCGCGCCCGCCGCTTGTCTCTCCTTTATCTGTTTGATCGAAATCCAGTGGAGGTGATCGTGTCCGATTTTCACGATGTTGAAGGGGCTCCGATCCCGCTCTTGAACGACACACTCGTGCCGGGCAACCTGCTGCGCGGGCGCGATGTGTCGCCGTTCGAGAAGGCTGCTGCCGCGCACCATGCCGCCGCCGTGCCGGACCCCGTGCCTGCCGGTGAGCCCGATAGCCTTCTGGTAGACGCTGAAGCGCTCGTCGAACGCCTGAGCGGCCGGGCCATGGGCTGGCTGACCGGCGAAGGGCGCAGCGTGATCGAGCAGCGCTGCGCCGCGGCGTTGCAGGAGCATTCGCACTGGATCGTGGGGCAGGTGTCGCGCGAGATCGGTCTCGCGCTCGAAACCGAATTGAAGGGCTGGGTGAAGGCCGCGCTGCGCGAGGAACTGGCTGCGCGCGCGGGGAAATCGACGCCGCCGGAGGCTTGAGGGCGGCCCGTCTCGCTTATTTCAGCGTGAGGATCCAGCTCGCGAGCGTGGCTGCCTGGGCCGGACTCAATTGGGTGTTCGCAGGCATGGGCACGGTGCCCCACACGCCGCTGCTGCCTTCCAGAATCTTGTGTGAGAGATAGGTCTGCGCGTCGGGCTTGCCCATGTACCTGGCCGCGATCGCACGCAGTGCGGGGCCCATGAAGGTGCGTGTCACCGAATGGCAGCTCATGCAGTTCTGCTGTTGCGCAAGTGCGAGTCCACCTGGACCGTTCTGCGCGTGGGCGCTCGTCGTGGCCAACGCCAATGCCAATGCCAGCGCGGCAGCTGGCGTCGCTGTCTTGTTCTTCGCCTGCGACTTCAGTTTCATACTGGTCTCCGCCAGCGTGGTCGCCGGCTGTGTCGTCGCATTATAAGAGCAAAGGGCGCACGTTCTGTGCGCCCTCCTTGTAGCCTCCTCGCGGTCTCCACGCTGGCTGGATTTCCCGCGGACAAGCGATCTGCGCGGGGCACGCGGATACGTCGCAAAGCACGACGTCCCGCGCGCCTTTAGCCCGCTTTCAACCCGTCACCGCGCCCTTGTTCGCCGGCCGTGCGAGGGCCGCGTACTTCGCGAGCACGCCACGCGTGTAGCGCGGCGCCGGCTGCTTCCAGGCTGCGCGGCGGCGCGCGAGTTCGGCGTCGTCGATGTTCAGTTGCAGCAGCAGCTTGTGCGCGTCGATGGTGATCGAGTCGCCCTCCTGCACGAGTGCGATGGTGCCGCCCTCGAAAGCCTCGGGGGCGACGTGGCCGACCACCATGCCCCACGTGCCGCCCGAGAAGCGGCCGTCGGTGATGAAGCCCACCGATTCGCCCAGACCCTTGCCGATGATCGCGGACGTGGGCGCCAGCATCTCCGGCATGCCCGGGCCGCCCTTCGGGCCGAGGTAGCGCAACACGATCACGTCGCCAGCCTGGATCTTGTCGGCGAGGATCGCCTCCAGCGCGCTTTGCTCGTCGTCGAATACGCGGGCCGGACCGGTGATCACGGGGTTCTTCAGGCCCGTGATCTTGGCAACGGCGCCTTCCGTGGCGAGGTTGCCCTTGAGGATCGCGAGGTGGCCTTCCTTGTAAAGCGCCTGGTCGATGGGGTAGATGACCTTTTGATCGGCGCGCGGCTTCGAGGGCACGTCCTTCAGTTCTTCGGCGATGGTCTTGCCGGTGATGGTCATGCAATCGCCGTGCAACAGGCCCGCATCGAGCAGGATCTTGAGCACCTGCGGAATGCCGCCGGCCTTGTGCAGGTCGGTCGCGACATACTGGCCCGAAGGCTTCAGGTTGCAGATCACCGGCACTTTCTTGCGCATGCGCTCGAAGTCGTCGATGCTCCAGTCGATTTCCGCGGCATGAGCGATGGCAAGATAGTGCAGCACCGCGTTGGTCGAGCCGCCTGTCGCCATGATGAGCGCCACGGCGTTCTCGATCGACTCTTTCGTGATGATGTCGCGCGGCTTGAGATCCTGCTTGACCGCTTCGACGAGCACGCGCGCCGACTCGGCGGCCGAGTCGACCTTTTCCTCATCGGGATTGGCCATCGTCGACGAATAGAGCAGCGACATGCCGAGCGCCTCGAACGACGAGCTCATCGTGTTGGCCGTGTACATGCCGCCGCACGAGCCCGTGGACGGGCACGCGTTCTTCTCGACGCCTTCGAAGTCCTCCTCGGACATGCGGCCGGCCGTGAATTCGCCCACGGCCTCGAACGCCGAGACGATGGTCAGATCCTTGCCCTTCCAGTTGCCCGGGCGGATCGTCCCGCCATAGACGTAGATGCCCGGCACGTTCATGCGTGCGAGCGCGATCATGCCGCCGGGCATGTTCTTGTCGCAACCGCCGATCACGACCACGCCGTCCATCCACTGACCCTGCACACAGGTCTCGATGCAATCGGCGATCACTTCGCGCGAGACGAGCGAGTACTTCATGCCTTCGGTGCCCATCGACATGCCGTCCGAGATCGTGGGCGTGCCGAAGGTTTGCGGGTTGGCGTCGGCGCCTTTGATGGCGGCCACCGCCGCGTCGGCGAGACGCTGCAGGCCCGCGTTGCAGGGCGTGATGGTCGAGTGGCCGTTGGCGACGCCGATCATCGGCTTGTCGAAGTCGGCCTTTTCATAGCCGAGCGCGTAATACATCGAACGGTTCGGCGAGCGGGCGACGCCTTGCGTGATGTTCTTCGAACGACGGTTGTATGCCATGGGGACGCTCCGTGGAAGGTGTCTCGAATCTTGTTTCGTTCGCCGGGCAGCGCGTGCCTTGGGAGGAAGATGCCGGCGTGTGCGAAGAAGAATGGAGTTTCGCGAACGCAATGTCCAATATATTATTCTTGGTCTATTGAGTCGTAAAAAGAATCACAGGACCGGTTTGCCGATGAGCACGACGATTCCCGATCTGCGCCAGCTGCGCTACTTCGTGGCCGTGGCCGAGGAGCAGCATTTCGGCCGCGCGGCGGCGCGCCTTTCGATGACGCAGCCGCCGCTGTCACAGGCCATCCGCGCGCTGGAGGAGACGCTCGGTGTCGAGCTCTTCGCGCGCACGCGCCGCTCGGTCGAGCTGACGGCCGTGGGCGCCGACCTGCTGCCCGAAGTGCGGCGCCTGCTTGCCGCCGCGGAAGCGTTGCGCCCGCTCGCGCAGAGCCTCGCGCGCGGCGAGGCGGGCGTGCTGGCGCTGGCCTTCGTCTCGACGGCCGATTACGGCCTGCTGCCGCTGCTTTTGCGCGACTTCGGCGCGCGCCACCCGCGCGTGCGGCTGCAGCTCGCCGAAGCCACGAGCGACGTGCAGATCGACGAGCTGGTAGCGGGCCGCATCGACGCGGGCCTCGTGATCGCGCCCTTGCCGCCGCGTCACGCGGCGCAGCTCGCGTATCTGCCGATCGCGCGCGAGCCGCTGGTGGTGGCGATGCCGGCCGAGCTTTCGGCGCGCACGGGCGGCCCTACCGACCACGACGGGGGCGAGACGCCCGTGAGCCTCGCCGATCTCGCCGATGTGCCGCTCGTGGTGTTCCCGCGCCATCTGGCCCCGGGCTTTCACGACACGATCATGGATTGCTACGGCGCCGCCGGGCTCGCGCCGCGCGTAGGGCAGGAGGCGATCCAGATGCAGACGATCGTGAGCCTCGTCTCGGCGGGGATGGGCATTGCGCTCGTGCCGCAATCGCTGCGGCATCTGCGCCGCACGGGCGTGGTCTACCGGCCGCTGGCCGAAACGGCGCCGATGATCGAAACGGGTCTCGTCTGGCGCGCGGCGGAGGTGAGTCCGGTGCTGGCGGCCTTCATCGAGATCGTGCGCGCGCACGCGGCGACCGTGGGCGTGCCAGGCGCCCCATGAGTGCCCACACCGTTGCGATGACAGGCACGGCGCACGCCGCCTTCATATCCCGCCCTTGAACCCGCGGCGAGCCCGCCTGGAGGCGTATTTTGGTTTGACCCCCCTCGTCTCGGCGATAATGTGTCGCCGCGGCGCGTCATGCGAACTGCGCAGCTTTGGAAACGTCCAACGCACGCGCCGCACGTTTTTGGGCACGCATTGGGCATTCCCTTGCCGATTTTGCGGCACTTCTTACAACTCGATTTCAAACCTCACCGCCGACAAGCACTGATTCCACGATGCTCATCCACCCGAACTTCGACCCCGTCGCCATTCATCTGGGGCCGCTCGCCGTGCGCTGGTACGGCCTCATGTATCTCGTCGGCTTCATCCTCGCGATCGTGATCGGCCGCCTGCGCCTGCGCCTGCCGTACGTGGCCGCGCAGGGCTGGACCGCCAAGGACATCGACGACATGCTGTTCTACGGCGTGCTCGGCACGGTCCTCGGCGGGCGCCTCGGCTATGTGCTCTTCTACAAGGCGAGCTGGTACTTCGCGCATCCGCTCGATATCTTCAAGGTGTGGGAAGGCGGCATGTCGTTCCATGGCGGCTTCCTCGGCGTGACCTTCGCGATGATCCTGTTCGCGTGGCAGCGCGGACGCACGTGGCTGCAGGTCACCGACTTCGTTGCGCCGATGGTGCCCACGGGCCTCGCCGCGGGGCGTCTTGGCAACTTCATCAACGGCGAACTGTGGGGCCGTGTGACCTCGCCGGACTCGCCGTGGGCCATGATGTTTCCGGGTGCCGCCAACGACGACGCCGCGTGGCTCGCCGCGCATCCGCAACAGGCCGCACAGTGGCATCTGAACGAAGTGTTCGCGCAGTATCACCTGCTGCCGCGTCATCCGTCCGAGCTCTATGAAATCGCGCTCGAAGGCATCGCGCTCTTCATCGTGCTGATCCTGTTCTCGCGCAAGCAGCGCCCCATGGGGGCGATCTCGGCGATGTTCCTGATCGGCTATGGCCTCGCACGTTTCACCGTGGAGTTCGCGCGCGAGCCCGACGACTTCCTCGGCCTGCTCGCGCTGGGTCTGTCGATGGGGCAGTGGCTCTCGCTGCCGATGATCATTGCGGGCGTGCTGCTGATGATCTGGGCGTATCGCCGCGCGAAACGCAGCAACGGCACGCAGCCCGCGGTGAGTGCAAAGAGCTGATGCAACTGATGCGCTTCGGCGCTGCACCGGACGCACCATGAAAAAAGCCACGGTTTTGCCGTGGCTTTTTCGCTTTTTTGCCCGTATCGCGAATGTCATGAGTGCAACACGCGCGACCGCTTGAACGTGCGCGTTACTTCATCTGCACGGAGCCCGACACGTTGACGGTCACAGTGGACGTGCCGCCTTCGAGCGGCATCGGCGGCGCGGCCTTCGCGTCGGCCGACATGGCGCGCGCGCTCATCATCATCATCGGGCGCGGCGGCACGCCCTGGTGGCCCACGTTCACGTCGCGCACCGTGTAGCTGCTATAGCCGAACGCGCGCGCGTTCGCGGCAGCCTGCTCGCGGAACGAGGCAATCGCCTGGCCTGCAAGCTTCTGCTGCGCGGCGCGTTGCGCTTCGGGCGAGAGCGAGAACTGCACGTTGCCCACCTGCATCACCGAAGAAATATCGCCGGCGAGCTTCGAAGCGGCGGCGAAGTCGTGCGATTCGAGCACGACCTCCGTGCGGCCACGCCATGCCGAAATGCGCCCGTCGCGATCGGTTGACGGATAGATCGAGAACTGGCCCGAGCGCGCGGTCACACCCGCCACGCCTTTGGCTTTTTGCAGCGCTGCATCGGCGCGTTGATTGAGCGTGGCCGTGAGCGAAGCGGGATCGCTCGCTTCCTGCTCGTAGAACAGCGTAATCGTGACGACGTCCTGCGGCACCTCGGCGCTCGCCTCTGAGGACAGCGAGAGCACGCCCGACGGTTGATAGCGCGCTTCGCTCTGTGCGAGCGCGGTGCTCGGCGCGAATGTCATGGCGAGCGGCACAGCAGCGGCGAGGACGGCGGCGAGCGTGACGGCGGTTTTTCTCTTCATTTGGGCTCCTTGCAGAACGGATACGCAAACGGCGCGCACACGAATGGGTTTGAGCGTGCCGACGCGAGCGCATGATTGTGCGTAACTTCGTGCTGGCACATTCGTGCTGGCACATTCGTGCGTGCGTGTCGGCTGCGTGTGCGCGATGAATATCCGTGCGTGTTCGTTAGGCGGGGCGCGCTACGCAGGGTTCCCGTCGGAGCAGGGGGGCTTTGCAATCTTTAAAGATTGGCGGCGTGCATACGCTGTGCCGCCAATCCGGGCTCATGCCGGGGCTTGCATCGGGGCTTACATCAGCCGCCTGGTGATGAAGTCCCACTCGGCCTTCGTGACCGGCGTGATGGACAGACGATTGCCCTTGGCGAGCACGCGCATCTCGGCGAGTTCTTCATGCTCTCGCAACGCGGCGAGCGCAATGAGCGGGCACTTCTTTTTGAACACCACATCGACGAGCACCCAGCGCGGCGTTTCCTGCGTGGATTTTGCGTCGTAGTAGGGGCTCTTCGAATCGAATTGCGTGGGGTCGGGATAGGGCGTGGACGAGACTTGCGCGAGGCCTGCGATGCCAGGCTCGGGGCAGCTCGAGTGATAGAAGAGCACGCCGTCGCCGATCTGCATGGTGTCGCGCATGAAATTGCGCGCTTGATAGTTGCGCACACCGGTCCAGGGCAGCGTGCGCTCTGGAGCGTTGGCGAGGTCGTCGATGCTTGCTTCGTCGGGTTCGGACTTCATCAGCCAGTAGCGCATGAGTCGAAGAAACGCGTCGAAAGTGAAGGGGGATGCAGCAACGTCGCGGCAAGCGAAGATGCAGCCGGAAGACACAAAAGCACGGCACAAAAGGAAAACGGCATCGGACCTGAGTCCGATGCCGTTTGAATAGGTCCCCGCCATAGCCGCTAGGCCGGCATCCTGAACCGAGGGTTCAGAATTGGTCGCAGTTAGCAGCACTTTGGGTACATCAGACTAGTGACGCGCACGCCCGTGCTACAAATTTCCGCAACCGTGCACATGGCATTGGTTCAAGGAATATATGACCTTGGCGAACCAGGCAGGGAAGCTGACTAAACTGTTTGATACTACGCTGTTCGGTACTGCACGATACCACAAGGGCACCGCTGTTTAGAAACGTCTTGTGGACCTTTCCATGAGCAACATTTTAACGCATCGTGCAGCGGGTTTTATTGCACACCGTACTGCTGGATCACTGCGCCAAGCTGCTCGTTCATTTGGCGCATTGTACGACGGATTTCTTCCGCTGGGAATGCTTCGCCGTGTCTCACGCTCGTTTGCAGGCGCAGCAGTTCCGACGCGATCGAGAGCGCGGCCATCACCGCGATGCGATCGGTGCCGCGCACGTTGCTGTGATTGCGGATCTTCGACATCTCCGCATCCACGCGAGCCACCGCTTCAAGCAGCGCGCCTTCGGTTTCCGGTGAACAGGCGAGGCGATAGCTTTGGCCGAGAATCGTCGCTTCGATCTGTTTGGTGGTCATGCATTTTCTCCGTGGCGAGCGGCGTTGTCGTCGTCGGCGTTCTGCGAGGGCTCGAGCAAATCGAGCTGGTTCTCGCGGTCGGCGCTGGCGCGCGCGCGCGGCAGCTTTTCGAGGATCGCGTTCAGACGGACCTGGGCGTCGTCGATCTTGGCCGAGAGTGCATCGCGCTCGGCCTGCAGCGCGTTGCGCTCTTCGCGCACCTGTTCGAGTTCGGCGCGCGTCGCTTCGCATTGCGCGTGCAATTGTGCGAGTTGCTCTTCGAGCGCCACGCGTGCTTCATGATGGCGCTGATTGATCTCGATCAGCCGCCCGATGTTTTGTGAGAGTGTTTCGAGTTCGTTGAGCATGTGCTGCGTCCTCTAAAGACAGGCATTCTAGCGCGGATTGTCGCGTATTCCGACATTTGCGTCGTTTCCAGACGTAACAGCCCCGCTTCATGTCCGCTTCTTGCAGTTTTTAACCCTCAAGGTGCTGGCACGCACCGTGCGGGAACGCATTTTGCCTCTTGCGCGAGGCCGGCCTTCGCAGCGCGCTTCGTACTGCGCTTCTACCGCAATAGGAACCGTATTTCGCGCAATAATGGCGCTTTCTTGACGCTCGCACGGGGCCCTCCTACACTTGCCGGCGCTCGGGCGCCGGCATGGGATTTCGTCGCGGACTGCGCGTCCCGGACTATGCGTCCCAGGCGCATCCCATGCCGGCGGGCATACGTCACGCGTATGCGCCTCGCGAGGCGCAACGGCGACGTGTCAGTGTCCAGAGATCGACCACTTCTTCCGACGATGCGAACCGTCAACCCCGAAAACCCGCGCCGCACGCCTGTGCAGGTCTTGCCGCGCGCGATGTCGCTGCGCCGCACGATGAACGCGCGCCGTGCAGCGGCGATCTGGTGCGTGCTGGCCATTGCCGCGCTCGCCGTATTCGTGGCGTCGCTCGCGATCGGCAGCGTGCCGGTGACGCTCGGGCAGGCGCTGCACGCGCTCGTGCCGGCCACCTCTTCCACGCCCAACGCCAGCGACATGGCGAGCGAAATCGTCCGCACCTTGCGCCTGCCGCGCGCGCTCGGCGGCTTCGCATGCGGCGCGCTGCTCGCGCTCGCGGGCGCGCTGCTTCAAGTGCTGTTGCGCAATCCGCTCGCCGAACCCTACGTGCTGGGTGTTTCGGGCGGCGCCGCCGCGTTCGCGCTGGTGGCGATGATCGCGGGCGCGGCGTGGTGGGCCGTGCAGGCGAGCGCCTGCGCGGGCGCTTTCGTGTCGATCCTGCTCGTGCTCGGCCTCGCGCGCCGCGAACTCTGGCGCGGCGAGCCGCAGGACAGCTCCCCGCGTCTGTTGCTCACGGGCGCGGTGACGGCGGCGGGGTGGGGCGCGCTCATCACGCTCGTGCTGACGCTCGCCCCCGAAGCGAGCCTGCGCGGCATGCTGTTCTGGCTCACCGGCGACCTCAACGGCGCCGGCATGCCCTGGCCCGCATTGATCGCGCTCGCGCTCGTGCTCGCGTTCGGCGTGAGCGCCGCGCCGCGCCTGAACGTGCTGCTGCGCGGCGACGCCGCCGCCCAGGCGCTCGGCGTGCCAGTGCTGCGCCTGCGCGTGGGCGTCTATCTCGCGGCCTCGCTCGCGGCGGCGGCGGCCGTCACGACGGGCGGCACCATCGGCTTCGTCGGGCTCGTCGTGCCCCACATGCTGCGGCTCGCCTTCGGCAACGACCAGCGCATGCTCGTGCCCGCGGCCGCGCTCGCGGGCGGTCTTGCGGTCATGGGCGCCGATCTCGTCGCGCGGACCGTCGCCGCGCCCACGCAACTGCCCGTGGGCGTCGTGACCGCGCTCGCGGGCGTGCCCGTGTTCCTGTGGATGTTGCTCAAGAGGCGCACGCCATGAGCCGCTCATCGAGCGCCACCGCGAGCCACGACGCCACGCCTGCGAAGCCGCTGCTCGCCGCACACGCGCTCACGCTGCGCGCGGGCGCGCGCACGCTGGTCGAGGGCCTCACGCAGCGCTTCGAGGCCGGCGAGATCTGGTGCGTGGCCGGCGCGAACGGCGCGGGCAAGACCACCTTGATTGCGACGCTCGCGGGCCTGCGCGAGAGCGCTGCGGGCCATGTCGAAGTGGAAGGTGTGGCGCTGCGCGACTGGCGGCCGGTCCTGCTCGCGCAACGCCGCGCGCTGATGCCACAAGACGTGCGCGATGCGTTCAGCGCGAGCGTGCTCGACACCGTGCTGCTCAACCGCTATCCGCATCTCGCGGGCTGGGGCTGGGAAAGCGAGGACGACCGCGCCGCCGCGCAGGCCGCGCTAGCGATGCTCGGCCTCGAGACATTCGCCGCGCGCGACGTGCTCTCGCTCTCGGGCGGCGAGCGCCAGCGCGTTGCGCTCGCGGCGGTGCTGTGCCAGGACGCGCCGCTCTTGCTGCTCGACGAGCCGCTCGCGCATCTGGACCTGCATCATCAGATCGCCTGCCTCGAGGCGCTCGCGCACTGGGTGAACACCGGGTCGCACACTGTCGTGTTTTCCTGTCACGATCTCAATCTTGCGCGGCGCTACGCGACGCATGCGCTGCTGCTCGATGGCCGCGGCGGCTGCTTCGCGGGGCCGGTGCGCGACGTGCTCACGGCAGAGCGTGCGAGCGCCGCCTTCGGCCACCCGCTCATGCTGATCCGCGAGGGCGCGCACGAGGCGCTCGTGGCCGCCTTCGAAATTCCACGCGAGCGCTGAACCGGCGCGCGCGAATCGAAATGAATCGAACTGAATCGACCTGAAACCACCATGACTTCAACGCTTTCCGAATTGCTGGCCGTCGAGCCGCTCGACCCGTCGCTGCGCGACGAGCTTCAGCACCTCATCGATACGAAGACCAAGCCGCCGGGCAGCCTCGGCCGCCTCGAGACGCTCGCGCGCCAGCTGGGCATGATCCAGCGCAGCACGCGCCCGCGCGTCGAGCGCCCGGTGATGATCGTGTTCGCGGGCGATCACGGCATCGCCAACGAAGGCGTGAGCCCGTATCCGCAGGCGGTGACTGCGCAGATGGTCGCGAACTTCCTCGCGGGCGGCGCGGCCATCAACGCGTTCAGCGGCGTGGCCGGGCTCGAGCTCGAGATCGTCGATGCGGGCGTCGCTACGCCATTGCCGCCGCTGCCGTCTGCATCGACGCTCGTTTCGTTGCCGATTGCGCGTGGCACGCGCAACTTCGCGCATGAGAGCGCGATGACGCGCGACGAGGCCATCGCTGCGCTCGCAGCGGGCGCCGCGCGCGTGCGCCACCATGCGGCGCTCGGCACCAACGTGATCGGCTTTGGCGAGATGGGCATTGCGAATACGTCGTCGGCCGCTTGCCTGATGAGCCGCCTGTGTAACGTGCCCATCGACGAATGCGTGGGGCGCGGCACGGGGCTCGACAACGCGGGCCTCGCGAGAAAGCGCAACGTGCTCGCGGCCGCGCTCGCACGCCACGCGAACGTGCGCGAGCCGATCGATGTGCTCGCAACCTTCGGAGGCTTCGAGATCGCGATGATGGCGGGCGCGTTTCTCGAAGCCGCGCGCCAGCGCATGGCGATACTCGTCGATGGCTTCATCGCGACTTCGGCGTTGCTGGTGGCGGATGCGCTCGCGCCGCACGTGCGCGATTACTGTGTGTTCGCGCACGCGTCGAACGAGGCGGGTCATCGGCGCATGCTCGATCATTTCGGCGCGCGCGAATTGCTCGCGCTCGATCTGCGTCTGGGCGAGGGCACGGGTGCGGCGCTGGCCGTGCCGCTGCTGCGCGCGGCCGTGGCGTTCCTCGGCGAAATGGCGAGCTTCGAGTCCGCGGGCGTCGACGAGCGCAGCGAGAAGCCCAACGGCGAGCGTCCGCATTGACGCGCGCGCGATGAATCCGCTCGCGGAACTGCGTTACTTCTTCACGGCGCTCGGCTATTTCACGCGCGTGCCGGTGCCGCGCTGGGTCGGCTTCGAGCCACAATGGCTGAACGCGGCGGCGCGCTATTTTCCGCTCGTCGGCGCGTTGATCGGCGTGCTCGCGGCGCTCGTGTACCTCGCCGCGCTGCATGTGTTTCCGCCGGGCGTTGCGGTGCTGCTCTCGATGGGTGCAACGCTCGTCGCCACCGGTGCGTTCCACGAAGACGGTCTGGCCGACTCCATCGACGCATTCGGCGGCGCGTACCAGCGCGAAGACGTGCTGCGCATCATGCACGACTCGCGCATTGGCGCGTTCGGCGCCATCGGCCTCGTGATCGCGCTCGCACTGAAGTGGCAGACGCTGGCCGCGCTGCCGCCGTTGCGCGCCGCCACGCTGATGATCGCCGGCCACGCGGCGAGCCGCGCGCTGGCGATCAGCTACCTTGTCTCGCTCGACTACGTGCGTCCCGAAGGCAAGGCCAAGCCGGTCGCGCAGCGCATGAGTGCGCTCGCGCTCGGCTGTGCGTTTGCGTTCGGTCTGCCCTGGCTTTTCTGGCCCACGTGGCCGGACTGGCGCGCGGGCGTGGCGACGCTCGCCGTGCTCGGCGTGCTGCGTTATGCGCTCGGGCGGTATTTCGTGCGCCGCATCGGCGGCTATACGGGCGATTGTCTCGGTTTCGCGCAGCAGGTGTTCGAGCTGGCGATCTATCTGATGGGGCTCGCGTGGATCTCGTCCTGATTCGTCATCCTGCCGTGGCGGTGGAGGCGGGCGTGTGCTACGGCAAGACTGACGTGCCGCTCGCCGCGGCCGCCGATGCGGGCGCGGCGTCGATCGCCGCGCGCCTGGCCGCGCTGGGCGCACGCGCGCCGCAGCGCATCGAAACGAGCCCGCTCACGCGCTGTGCGAGCGTCGCCCGACTGCTCGGGCAGATGCACGGGGGCGTCGCGCCGATCGAAGATGCGCGTTTGGAGGAGATGGACTTCGGCGCGTGGGAAATGCAGCGCTGGGACGCCATCGAGCGCGCGCAGATCGACGCCTGGGCCGCCGATTTCGAGCATGCGCGTGCGCATCAGGGCGAGAGCGTCGCGCAGTTCGATGCGCGTGTGTCGGCGTGGTTCGATGCGCTCGATACCGACGCGCACGGGAGTCTGTGGACCGTCGCGCATGCGGGCGTGATGCGTGCGATCACCGCACGCGCGTTGGGCTTGCCGCTCGCGCGTTGCGTGCGCTGGCCGCTCGAGATGGCGGCGATCGTTACGCTGCACCGTGGGGCGTCGAGCGGCGAGTGGCAGCTCGCGCGCTGGAACGCCTGAATCCCGCTGCCAGTTTATTCGGATTCCAGATCAATTCGCCGCGTGGGCATCGCGCGAGCGTGCGCGATCGAGATCCTCGCATAGCTGCGCCGCGCCTTGCGCGATGCGCGGTCCCGGCCGCGTGAGCAGATCGCCGTCGATGGCGAAGAGATTGCCGTGCGCCACCGCGGGCAACTGGGGCCACGCGCGCCAGTGCGTGAGCGCGGGCAGCGGCCGGTCCGGCGCCGTCGCGCCTTGAGAGGCGGTCACGATCGCGTCGGGACGGGCGGCCAGCACCGCTTCGGTCGAGAGCGTGGGCACCAGCGGGCGCAGCGCGGCAAACACGTTGCGCCCGCCGCATAGCGCGATCACGTCGCTGATCATGTGCTCGCCGTTGATCGTCATGAGTGGCTGGTCCCAGACTTCGTAGAACACGCTCACCGGTGCGCGCTGCGCGTAGCGCGCGCGCAGTCGCGCGATTTCTCCCCGATAGGTGCCGGCTGCGTCTTGCGCGGTGTGCTCCGAGCCCAGCAGCACACCGAGCCGTGTGAGCGAGGTTGCCACGTCGTCGAGCCGATGCGGCTCGCTGAAGAAGAGCGGGATGTGCAATTCGCGCAGACGGTCGATCTGCTGCTGCGCATTGCCGTGCCGCCAGACGACGATCAGATCGGGCTTGAGCGCGGCGATGCGCTCGAGGTCGAGCGCGCGGTTGTCGCCCACGCGCGGCACGCTCAGCGCCTGCGGCGGGAAATCGCTATAGGCGACCGCGCCCACCAGCTTCGGGCCGCCGCCCGCCGCGTAGATCAGCTCCGTGACGTGGGGCGCGAGGCTGATCACGCGCTGCGCAGGCGCGGCGAGTGTGACCGTGTTGCCGGCGTCGTCGATGGCGCTCACGCTGGCGGCGCAGGCGGTGTCGAGCGTGAGTACTAAGGTGGCCGCGGCGGCGAGGGCGAGCGCGGCGGCGCGCAAGCTCGCGCTCATGCTGGCGCGGCCAGCAACATGCGCAAAGGTCGTGGACCGGAGCCGCATCAGCCGAGTGCCTGCATGGCCTGCGCGAGCGCCGTCTCGAAGCGCTGCCACTCGTCTTCCGATGCGGGCAGTCCAAAGCGCAGGCTCGCCGGCGCATCGAAGCGGCGCGTCCAGACCGCGCGCGCGGCCAGTGCGTCTTGCAACTCGGCGGCGCGCGCATGAACGATCCAGGCGAACAGCGGCGTGGCGCGCGGCGCGAGACCGTGCGAGGCGAGCAGCGCCGCAAGCCGCGCGCTTTCGGCGGCGAGCCGCTCGCGCATCGCGCCTTGCCACGCGGTGTCTGCGAAGGCGTGCGTGACCGCGTGGCGCGCAGGGCCGCTCACGGTCCACGCGCCAAGCCGCGCGCGCAGCGCCGCGAGCAGCGCGGGCGCGGCGAGCGCGAAGCCGCAGCGTGCCCCCGCGAGGCCGAAGAACTTGCCCGGCGAGCGCAGCACCACAAGGCCGATGCGCCCGGTCGCATCCGCGAGCGAGGCCGCGCGCGGATCGGCGAAGGCGTCGGCGAAGGCTTCATCGACGATCAGCGTGCCGCCGCGCGCGGCGAGCTGCGCGTGCCAGCACAGCAGCGTTTCGCGGCCGATAAGGCTCGCCGTGGGATTGTTGGGATTCACGACGACCGCGTGCGTCACGTCTTCGGGAAGCGTTGCGCCGGCGATGTCGAGCGGCACCACGGCGTGGCCCGCCTGCGTGAATGCGGGCGCGTACTCTCCATAGGTGAGCGGCGCGATCGCCACGCGAGCCGCCGGTCCCTGTGTGGCCAGCAGCGCGGGCAGCGCGCGGATCGCGGCCTGGCTGCCTGCCACGGGCAACACGTGCTGCGCATCGGGCGCGCCGTAGTAGCGCGCCGCGCTGGCGGCGAAGCCGTCGCCGTCCTCAGGCAGGCGTCGCCACGCCGCGGCGGGCACCGGTGGAACCGGATAGCCGTGCGGATTGATGCCGGTCGAGAGATCGACCCACGCATCCCAGGCGATGCCGTAGCGCCGCGCGGCTTCGTGCAGATTGCCGCCGTGCGCGATCACGCGCGGGGCGGTGTCGAGATGGGCGTCAGACATGGGTCGCCACGCTCAGGAAAGCCAGGGCAAGGAGCGCGGCGAGCCACAGGATCGTCGTGCGCTCGACGAGACGCAGCGCGGCCGTCACGTCCTCGGCGCGCGGCGGCGCGCCGGCGCCGAGCGCGGGCCGCTGCTCCACGGCGCCGTGGTAGACCGCCGCGCCGCCCAGCAGCACGTTCAGGCTGCCTGCGCCCGCGGCCATCACCGGGCCCGCGTTCGGGCTCTCCCAGCGCGGCGCCTGCTCGCGCCAGCAGCGCAGCGCGACGCGCGTGTCGCCGAGCAGCGCGTAGCTCGTGGCCGTGAGGCGGGCGGGAATCCAGTTGAGCACGTCGTCGATGCGGGCGGCCGCCCAGCCGAAGCGCAAGAAGCGCGGCGTGCGGTAGCCCCACATCGCGTCGAGCGTGTTGGCAAGGCGGAACGCGAGCGCGCCCGGCCCACCCGCGAGGGCGAACCAGAACAGCGCGCCGAAGATCGCGTCGTTGCCGTTTTCGAGCGCCGATTCGCAGGCGGCCCGCGAGAGTGCGGTGGCGTCGGCGTTCGCGGTGTCGCGCGAGACGATGCGCGCGGTCAATTCGCGCGCCGCCACGAGGTCGCGTTCGGCGAGCGCGCGGGCGATGGGCGCGATGTGCTCGTCGAGGCTGCGCGCGCCGAGCGCGAACCACAGCAGCGCGACGTGCAGCGCCCACGCGAGCGGCCAGGGCAGCACGGCGCACAGCAGCGCCGCGAGCGCGACGGGCGGCGCAACCGCGGCGAGCCAGGCCATCAGGCCGAGCGGGCGGCCGCGGCGGCCGGTGTTCAGACGCTTTTCAATGCGGTTCGCGAGCGCGCCGAACGCGACGAGCGGATGCGCGCGGCGCGGCTCGCCGATCCAGCGGTCGACGGCCACACCGGCGACGGCGAGCGCGGCGGTGGCGGGCAGGCTCAGCATCGTCAGCATGATCGGCCTGATCCGCTTGCTCCGTCAGCCGACGGCGCCTTGAGCACGAGCGGCAAGCCGGCGGCCACGAGCGTCGCGCGGTGGGCGAGCGCGGCGATGCGCTGGTTCAGGCGGCCAAGCTCATCGACATAGAGGCGCGTGGCCGCGCCCAGCGGCACGACGCCCATGCCGATCTCGTTGCTCACCACGAGCACGCTGCAGTCGGCGTGCTTCGCGCGCTCGCAGGCGGCGGCAAAAGCGTCGAGGCGCGCGCGCCAGTCGGGCAGCGGCGCCTCCGACCCGGGCGGGCAAAGCAGGTTGGCGAGCCACAGCGTGAGGCAATCGATCAGCACGCACTGGCCGGGCGTGGCCGCGGCGTCGAGCGCGCCCGCGAGATCGAGCGGCGCTTCGACGATGGCCCAGTGCGCGGGCCGCCGCGCGCGGTGATGGGCGATGCGCGCGGCGAATTCGGCATCGGCGTGGGCGCCCGCGGGCGTGGCCGCGGTGGCGATATAGGTGACCGGCAGGCCGCTGTCTGCGGCGAGGCGTTCGGCGTAGGCGCTCTTGCCCGAGCGCGCGCCGCCGACGATGAAGGTGAAGTCGCGCGAAATCATCGCGTGATTGTAGCGGCTAGTCTCCGACAGATTGACGGCGATCGCGGCGTGAGCGCGTGGCAGGCGATCGCGTAGCGGCGCGGACCGTCTGCGGCAGAGGCGCACCCGATGGGATAATGCGCTTTCGCCCGAACGCCCCCGGCTTTTTGCCGCCATTGCCGCCATTCATCGCCATCATGTCCGTTACGAAACCCGCCGTGCCGCGCGGCACGCTGATGATCCAGGGCACCACCTCCGACGCCGGCAAGAGCACGCTCGTGGCCGGCCTGTGCCGCATCGCGTACCGTGCGGGCGCGCGCGTGGCGCCGTTCAAGCCGCAGAACATGGCGCTGAACAGCGCCGTGACGGCCGACGGCGGCGAGATCGGCCGCGCCCAGGCGCTGCAGGCGCTCGCCGCGGGCATCGAGCCGCATACCGACCTCAACCCCGTGCTGCTCAAGCCCAATAGCGATCTGGGCTCGCAGGTCATCATCCACGGCAAGGCGCGCATGAATCTGAACGCGCGCGCCTACCAGGACTACAAGCCGCTCGCGCGCGAGGCCGTGCTCGAGTCGTACGCAAGGCTGCGCGAGCGCTACGAGACCGTGTTCGTCGAAGGCGCGGGCAGCCCCGCCGAAATCAATCTGCGCGCCAACGACATCGCCAACATGGGCTTTGCCGAGGCCGTCGACTGTCCGGTCGTGCTCGTCGCCGACATCGACCGCGGCGGTGTGTTCGCCCACCTGATCGGCACGCTCGCATGCCTGTCCGAAAGCGAGCGCGCGCGCGTGAAGGGCTTCATCATCAACCGCTTTCGCGGCGATCCCTCGCTGCTCAAGCCCGGCCTCGACTGGCTCGAAGCGCAGACGGGCAAGCCGGTGCTCGGCGTGGTGCCGTATCTGCACGGCCTGATGCTCGATGCCGAGGACATGCTGCCGGGCGCCACGCACACCCATGCGCAGGCTGGCGGCGAGACGCTGCGCGTGGTGGTGCCCGCGCTGCCGCATATCAGCAACCATACGGACTTCGATGCGCTGCGCGCGCATCCGCAGGTCGAATTCAGCTATGTGCGCACGGGCAGCGCGCCGCCTCCGGCCGATCTCGTGATCCTGCCGGGCTCGAAGAACGTGCGCGACGACCTCGCGTGGCTGCGCGCCCAGGGCTGGGAAACGGCGCTCGCGCGGCATCTGCGCTACGGCGGTCGGGTGATCGGCATTTGCGGCGGCATGCAGATGCTCGGGCGCGCGATTGCCGATCCGCATGGCGTGGAGGGCGAGCCCGGCGCCGTGGCCGGCTTCGGCTGGCTCGACTACGAAACCGAGCTCACGCGCGAGAAGACGCTGAAGAACGTGACGGGGCGCCTCGTGCTGCGCGGCGATGAAGAAGCGGCCGGCGGCGCGGCGCAGACACCGGTGCGGGGCTACGAGATCCATATGGGCGTGACGCGCGGCCCGGCGCTGGCCGAGCCCGCGCTGCGCATCGCATCGGTCAACGGTGCGATGGATTGCGCAGCCGGCGACGGGGCCGAGCCGCCACGCGCGGACGGCGCGCAATCGGCCGATGGCCAGATCCTCGCAACCTACGTGCACGGCCTCTTCGACACACCCGAGGCATGCGCTGCCTTGCTGCGCTGGGCGGGACTGGAGGCCGCGCAACGCGTCGACTACCCGGCGCTGCGCGAGGCGTCGCTCGAGCGGCTTGCCGACACGCTGGAAGCGAGCCTCGATCTGGCGCGCCTCTATGACGCGATTGGCTGAGCGCGGGTTGCGTCTGCCAGGGCTACGGCGGGTGCGCCGCTCCGATGCCGTTGAAACGGCAACGTCAGCGCGATCGCTTTAGTACAGCACCATCTGCGTGCAGCGGAAGAGGGCCGTGGTCTTGCCGTCCGGGCCCGTCACGGTGGCGTCCCAGATCTGCGTGCTGCGCCCGAGGTGCACGCCCGTGGCGACCACGCTCAGCGTCCCTTCGCGCGCCGTGCCCAGAAAATTGCTCTTGAGCTCGATGGTGGTGAAGTTTTTCGCGCCCGGCGGCAGGTGCGCGAGGCAGCCGTAGCCGCAGGCCGTATCGGCGAGACACACCACTGTGGCGGCATGCAGGAAGCCATTGGGCGCGAGCAGTTCGCCGCGGATGTCGAGCTCCGCGCGCAGCAGGCCTTGTTCGAGCGCGACCGTGCGAAAACCGATCAGATCGGGCAGCCGGCCGCGCTGGCGCTCGTGCAGGGAATCGACGGTGATATCGGTGCGCAACGTGCTCATGACAGGAAAGTCTCCTTGATTTTCAGAAGGGGGATCGGGGTCCGCAGCGGCATCGCGTGCACGCCGGGACTGCCGGGCGTGCGATGCGCCACACGGGCGCAGACCCGGGCCGGGACTTCGGCGCCGCCGCATTTGCCGATATTATCGGACGGTTGCGTCGGTGCGCCGCGCTCTTCAGCGTGGGCAATGCGGCGGGGCTGCGGCATCGGCGGAAGCGGAATCGGCAGAATCAACAGAATCGGCAAACCGGCTGGCCTACGCGCCAGCCTTCCTGACGGGAGCATTCATGACGGTGATCGTGGTGGCGAACCCCAAGGGCGGCGTCGGCAAAAGCACGCTGTCCACCAATCTGGCCGGCTATTTCGCGGCGCAAGGCGAGTGGGTCGCGCTCGCGGATCTCGACCGGCAGCAGTCGGCGCACGCGTGGCTCGACCTGCGGCCCGAGACGCTGCCGGCCATCGAGAGCTGGGGCATCGACCTGGACAACCCGGCCAAGCCGCCCAAGGGGCTCGAGCACGCCGTCATCGACACGCCGGCGGGCCTGCACGGCAACCGGCTCGCCGCGATCGTCGAGCTCGCGGACAAAGTGATCGTGCCGCTGCAGCCGTCCATGTTCGACATACTCGCGACCAAGGACTTCCTCGACCGGCTCGCCAAGGAAAAGGCGGTGCGCAAGGGCGCCATCAAGGTGGGCGTGGTGGGCATGCGGGTGGACTCGCGCACGCGCTCGGCCGAGCAGCTGCAGCGCTTCGTGGAGGGGCTCGAACTGCCGGTGCTGGGCTATTTGCGCGACACGCAGAATTACGTGCAGCTCGCCGCCCACGGCCTCACGCTGTGGGACGTCGCGAAAAGCCGTGTGGATAAGGATCTCGACCAGTGGCAGCCGATTCTCTCGTGGGTGGACGGCAAGTAAGCGGTCCTTGGATCGGGCCTGCTGGGTGCCCGCCGCATGAGCCGCGCACGCCCTGGCGCGCGGCCTCTCGCGCTTCAGGTCCAGCTTTGCGTCGGCACGTGATCGCGGCTGCCCTTGATGCGGTTGTTCTCGTCGACGAACACGAGGTCCGGCTTCCAGCCCGCCTTCAGCTCTTCTTCTTCCACGTTCGCGAACGCCGCGATGATCACGAGGTCGCCCAGTTGCGCGCGGCGCGCGGCCGAGCCGTTCAGCGAGATCATGCCGCTGCCGCGCTCGCCCTTGATCGCGTAGGTCGTGAAGCGCTCGCCGTTGTTGATGTTCCAGATGTCGATGCGCTCGTTCTCGACGATGTTCGCCGCTTCGAGCAGGTTCTCGTCGATCGCGCACGAGCCTTCGTAATGCAGCTCGCAGTGCGTGACGGCGACGCGGTGGATCTTCGACTTGAGCATATGGCGTTGCATGGTGAGTCTCCTCAGGCGGGCGGGCGCATGGCTCGCCACGGGTAATGCCGAAAAAAGCGTGCTGAGACCGGGTGAGCTGCCGCGCAGGAGGCGCGGTGCCCGGAACCGCTCAGATCTCGAGATTGTCGATCAGGCGCGTGGCGCCCAGCTTCGCTGCAGCCACCACGACGAGCGGCGCATCCGTTTCACCGGGTACGGGAGGCAGGAGGTTTGCCTGCCTGCGGATGGCGATGTAGTCGGGCTTCCAGCCGCGCGCGGCGAGCGTGGCCATGGCGTCGAGCTCGAGCTGCTGGAAGTCGCGGCGGCCCGAGAGCACCGACTCGCGGATCGCGCGCAGCGCACCCGCGAGCTGCGGCGCCTCGGCGCGCTCGGCGGCCGAGAGATAGCGGTTGCGTGAGCTGAGCGCGAGGCCGTCGGTGTCGCGCACGGTTTCGGCGGCGATCACCTCGGTCGGCAGCGCGAACTGCTGGCACATCGCGCGCACGATCATCAGCTGTTGATAGTCCTTCTTGCCGAACACCGCGACGCGCGGCTGCACGCATGACATCAGCTTCATGACCACGGTGCAGACGCCTTCGAAGAACCCGGGCCGGAACTCGCCTTCCAGAATGTCGCCGAGGTCGTGGGGCGGGCGCACGCGGTACTCCTGCGGCTGCGGATACATGTCGGCCTCGGTGGGCGCGAACAGCACGTAGACGTTTTCCTTCTGCAGCTTCTCGATGTCGTCCTGGAGCGTGCGCGGGTATTTGTCGAAGTCTTCGTTGGGGCCGAACTGCAGGCGGTTCACGAAGATGCTGGCCACGACCGGGTCGCCGTGCTGGCGCGCGAGGCGCATCAGCGAGAGGTGGCCTTCGTGCAGGTTGCCCATGGTCGGCACGAACGCGGTGCGGTTTTGGCCGCGCAACTGGTCGCGCAGTTCCTGAATCGAGCTGATGACTTTCATGATCGGATGCGTTATGCCTCGCACGGGGCAAGACGGGTTGCGGCAACCGGCGAAACGCGCGGCGCATCAGGGCGCGCGGCTGGCCGAATGGCGTGCCCGGCCGCTCAGGGTCAGGCGCGGGCGATTGTAGAGGATTTGGGCGTGCAGCGCAGCCGCTTCGGATGGGGGGTTAACCTGGCGTCGGGCAGAAATGCTCGTTTGGGGCCAGATCGGATTTTCCCCAGGCGGCCATGCGGGCCGCCCGGGCGCGCCCTGATCCAGGCAGCTTTATGTGCGCACTTACGCAGGCAAATACGCGAGGCGCACGTAGATCGGCGCGAACGGCTCGGCCTGGGTGATCTCGATGAGCGATTCGCGCGCGAGCTCGAGCATGGCGATGAAGTTGACCACCACCACGGGCACGCCGCGCGCGGTGTCGAAGAGCTCCGAGAACTCCATGAAGCGCGTGCCCTGGAGCCTGCGCAGGATCACGCTCATGTGCTCGCGCACCGAGAGCTCCTCGCGCGAGATCTTGTGATGCTGCACCAGCTTTGCGCGCTTGATGACGTCGGCCCACGCGGCGCGCAGGTCGTTGCTGTCCACGTCGGGAAAGCGCGGCGTGATGCTCTGCTCGATATAGACCTCGGCGCGCATGAAGTCGCGGCCGAGTTGCGGCAGGCGGTCGATGCGCTGGGCGGCGAGCTTCATCTGCTCGTATTCGAGCAGGCGCCGTACGAGCTCGGCGCGCGGGTCTTCGGCTTCCTCGCCCGTGTCGGCCTTCTTGACCGGCAGCAGCATGCGCGACTTGATCTCGATGAGCATGGCGGCCATCAGCAGATATTCCGCGGCGAGCTCTAGATTGGTCTTGCGCAATTGCTCGACGTAGCCCAGATACTGCGTCGTGACGTCCGCCATCGGGATGTCGAGCACGTTGAAATTCTGCTTGCGGATCAGGTAGAGCAGCAGATCGAGCGGGCCTTCGAAGGTCTCGAGGAAGACTTCGAGCGCGTCGGGCGGGATGTAGAGGTCTTGCGGGAGCTTGAAGAGCGGCTCGCCGTACAGGCGTGCGAACGCGACGCCGTCGACGGTGTCGGGCGTCGAATCCGTGGAGGGTGCGGCGAGCGCTTCACCCTGGCTGGCCATCTGGCCGGCCGGGCCTGCCGGAGCATGGCCCGCCGCGGCGCCGGGAGGGGGGGCATGACGTGCGTCGGCCCGTCCTTCGGCCTCGTTAGCCATGTCGGCCCCGTCGGCCTCGGCCATCAGAAGTTCTGGTAGTAGACGTACGACGTTTGCCTGACGCGCGAAGCCTGCTGGCGCTCGCGTTCGTCGAGGTCGACCGGCTGCTTGTCCCACAGGAGCGCACGGCCCTTGCGTTGCTGCTCTTCGAGATACGGCTTCTGCTCTTTGAGCTGGTTCAGGAACTGTGTGATTTCCGACTGATACATGGCTAACGTCCGTCGCGAGTGCTGCGCGTGGGTGCACACAAGTGCGCGTAGGTGCGGTGAGGCGGCGGTATCTGACAGGCCGCCTCGGTGCGTGTCGGCGGCAATTTTACCGCAAGCGCCGGCCGCGGAACATCCAGGCGGACAGTGCGTGGAAGGCGTTCGCGCCGGGTGCGGGTGGGGGCGCATCGGCGTTCGGCCGGCGCGCCACGGACGAGCGCGCTGCGCGGCGGCCGGGGAGGGCTGTCCGGCGAGCTGCAACTCGGTGAAGCCGGTGCTCGAGCGTCATGCCAGGCGGTAACGCAGCTTGATGAGACGCTCCTTGCGGCCCTTTTTGTGCCGCGTCCTGGGGTTTTCGAGCGTTGTTGTGGTGAAATAACGCGTTTGCGCCCGCGCCGCGGCAAGAGGCGCCTGCGCAAACGTATGCAATGGGCAAGAGAACGACGGCTGGAGGTCTTGTTTGGCGGGATGGGTGATCGAAGCGTTGCGTGCGAAGCGGCATCCGTCACGGATGACGCGGCACGCTCACGCCGCCGCACCATGCGCCAGCGGCGGCCCCGCTGAGCGGGGGCGCCCCGCGGTCCGCTTTTTGAGCCGCTTTTTGAGTCGTTTCTCGGCTTCCTTTCCAGTTTGTTTTTCAGCCCGCGTTTCCGCTGGCTTCTCCCTGCGCTTCGCCGTATGGCTCGCCGCAGGCCTGCTCGCCAGCCTCGTGACCGCGATGCCCGCGCGGGCCGACCTCGCCAGCCTGCTGCCGTGGTCGCACAAGCGCACCTACTACGACGTCGATATCCAGACCTCGCCGCGCGAGTTGCGCAAGCTGCTCGAAGCGCACCTCGACCTCGCGCGCTTCTCCACGCGGTCCGGCGTCAGCGACGACCAGTTCGACTTTCTCGTGACCGCCACGCCGCAGCAGGTGCGCGACCTGGCCTCCACGGACGGCTATTTCACGCCGGTCGTGCGCACCGACGTGCGCACCGGCGCCAACGGCAAGCGCGCCGTGACCGTGTATGTCGACGCGGGCCCGCGCACGCAGATCTCGGCGGTGACGCTCACCTTTACCGGCCCCGTGCAGACCGAGGACCCCGCGCGGGAAAATGCCACGCGTTTCGCGTTCTCGCTGCACGAAGGCGACGCCTTGACGCAGTCGGGCTGGGACGGCGCGAAGAGCGCGGCGCTCAGGGCGCTGCAGGCCCGGCGCTACCTGGGCGCGAAGATCGTGCATTCCGAGGCGCGCGTCGATCCGCTCAAGCATGACGCGAAGCTTTCCGTGACGTTCGACAGCGGCCCGACCTTCACGATGGGGCAGATCGACGTTTCGGGCACGCGGCGTTATCCGCAGAAGATCGTGGACAACGTGAACCCGATCTCGCCCGGCGAAATCTACGATGTCAACCGCGTGACCGAGCTGCAGCGCCAGGTCCAGAACACGCCGTACTACGCGAGCGTGGCCATCGACGTGGACGACAACACGCAAAAGCCCGAGCTGACGCCGCTGCACGTGAAGGTGAGCGAGTACCCGTACAACAACTTCCGCGGCGGCGTGGGCTACTCGACCGATACCGGCCCGCATATCCAGGGCTCGTACACGTATCTGAACACCTTTGGCTCGGCATGGCCGCTCCAGCTCTCGGGGCGGCTCGACCAGATCCAGAAATACGGCCAGATCCAGCTGTCGATGCCGCCGGGCGCGCGTGCGTGGACCAACAGCGCGCTCGCGTCGTACACGACGACCGACGTTTCGGATACCACGATCTACAGCCTGCGCACGGGCGTGCAGCGCACGCGCACCTCGCAGAACATCGACTACTCGTACTCGCTGCTCTACTACCAGGACCGCCTTTACCAGAACGAAGGACCGCCCACCATGGCCCGTGCGCTGGTGCCGCAATGGTCGTGGACGCGCCGCAACGTCGACGATCCGCTGTTTCCGCGCTCGGGCAACCTCGTGCGCGTGGAGGCGGGCTTCGGCGTGAAGGGCGCGGGCTCCGATGCCACCTTCGCGCGCGGCTACATGCGCGGCCAGCAGTATCTGCCGATCGGCCGCGACGACATCGTGCTGTTTCGCGCCGAGATGGGGGGTGTATTCACGTCGAGCAGCTCCTCGGACGTGCCGGCCTCGCTGCTGTTCCGCGCGGGCGGTTCGAACTCGGTGCGTGGCTATTCCTTCCAGAGCATCGGCAACAATGTCGACGGCTCGATTCTGCCGACCAAGTACCTCGTGACCGGGTCGGGCGAATACCAGCACTGGTTCAATCGCGATTGGGGCGGCGCGGTCTTTTTCGATATCGGCACCGCCACCGACACCTGGGGAGAAAAGGTCTTCTATCCGGGCGCGGGCTTCGGCGCGCGCTGGCGCAGCCCCGTCGGTCCGGTCAACCTCGACCTCGCGTACGGTTTTCGTGACCGCAGAGTGCGGCCTTATGTGACGCTCGGAATCGCATTCTGATGATGATGCCTGCCACGCTCCGTGCCGTTTCGATGCTGCCGCTCGCCGGCGGGGGCGCCGCATGAGTGCGCATGATCGCTTCCGTTGCGTGAGTTGGCTCGTGCCTGCGGTGACGCTTGCTGCGTCGTCGGATGACGGCGGCGCGCCGCCGCAGCCATCAATCGGTGACGGCGCGAACGGCGCGGGTGGTGCGGGCGCCCCGCCGTCGGGCGAAGGCCGCGAGCCGGGCGCACCGCCG
>NZ_BAYD01000071.1 GCF_000685075.1 Paraburkholderia oxyphila NBRC 105797 | reverse complement strand
AAAGATCGCCACGCTGCTGCTGCCCGGCATCGGCACGATTCATGACCTGAAAGCGGCGTACAACGCCGGCGCGCGCGTGGTGCGCGTGGCCACCCACTGCACGGAAGCGGACATCTCGAAGCAGCACATCGAATACGCGCGCGAACTCGGCATGGACACGGTGGGCTTCCTGATGATGAGCCACATGACCACGCCCGAAAACCTCGCCGTCGAGGCGAAGAAGATGGAGAACTACGGCGCGACCTGCATCTACGTGGTGGACTCTGGCGGCGCGCTCACGATGAACGACGTACGCGACCGTTTTCGCGCCGTAAAACAGGTGCTGAAACCCGAAACGCAAACGGGCATGCACGCGCACCATAACCTCTCGCTCGGCGTGGCGAACTCGATCGTCGCGGTGGAAGAAGGCTGCGACCGCATCGATGCGTCGCTCGCCGGCATGGGCGCCGGTGCGGGCAACGCGCCGCTCGAAGTGTTCATCGCCGCAGCGGAGCGCATGGGCTGGAACCACGGCACCGACCTTTACACGCTGATGGATGCCGCCGACGACATCGTACGCCCGCTGCAGGACCGCCCGGTGCGCGTCGATCGCGAAACGCTCGCGCTCGGCTATGCGGGTGTGTATTCGAGCTTCCTGCGCCACTCGGAAGTGGCCGCGAAGAAGTACGGCCTGAAAACCGTCGACATCCTCGTCGAACTGGGCAAGCGCCGCATGGTGGGCGGCCAGGAAGACATGATCGTAGACGTGGCACTCGATTTGAAGAAGCGCGCGCAAGCGCTCGAGCAGTAAATACGCGCCGTGTGCCACCACCATCTGGCACGCGGCGTCATCGTCATTGATTACGAATAGCCGTCGCAAAGAGCGGCTCAATCACAACATCGGAGACTTTGGAAATGACGTCACGAATCAGTTCTGCTAATGGAGGGCATAGCGGTGGCGCGACGAGTGGCAAGGCCACAATAGGCCTGTGCCTCGCGATCGCGCTGCTCGAAGGGCTGGATCTGCAATCGGCGGGCGTAGCCGGACCGCGCATGGCGAAGGAGTTTTCGCTCGCCGTCGCGCAGATGGGCTGGGCGTTCAGCGCGGGCGCAATCGGTCTGCTGCCGGGCGCGGCGCTGGGCGGCCGCCTCGCCGACCGCTTCGGCCGCAAGCGCGTGCTGATGGGATCGGTGGCGTTGTTCGGCCTGTTCTCGCTGGCGACCACGCTGGTCTGGAGCTTCGAGAGCCTGCTGATCGCGCGTCTGTTGACGGGCCTCGGTCTGGGCGCCGCGATGCCGAACCTCATTGCGCTGTGCTCGGAAGCGGCGGGTCCGCAGCAGCGCAGCACGGCAGTGGGCGCGATGTACTGCGGCATGCCGTTCGGCGCGGCGATTGCGGCGGTGATCGGCATGCTGGGTGCGAGCCCGGCGAGCTGGCGCGACGTGTTTTATGTCGGCGGCCTCGGGCCGATCGTGATGGTGCCGCTGCTCGGCATTTTTCTGCGCGAGTCGCAGCAGTTCGTGGCGGCGCAGGCCTCGAAGGTGCGCGAGGGCGTGCCCGGTGTGACGGATGCGCTGTGGCGCCATGGCCGCGCGCGCACGACGCTCGCGCTCTGGGTCAGCTACCTGGGCACGCTGATCGTGCTGTACTTCCTGATGAACTGGCTGCCTTCGATGGTGCTCTCGCGCGGCCTCACGCGCGTGCAATCGAACATCGTGCTGATGATGTTCAACCTCGGCGGCGGCATCGGGGCGGTGGCGATCGCGACGCTCATGGACCGCCTCGGCCGTCGGCGCACGGTGATCGGCATGTATGTGGGCATTGCGCTGGCGTTGGCGGCACTCGCGCTCGCCAGCGGCGCGGCTTCGATGGCGTGCGGCGGCTTGCTGTGCGGCCTGTTCCTCGTGGGCGGCCAGTCGGTGCTCTACGCGCTCGCGGGCCACGCGTATCCCACGGAAGTACGCGGCACGGGCGTAGGCGCTGCTGTGGCGGTGGGGCGGCTCGGATCGATCCTTGGGCCGCTCGTGGCGGGCCAGTTGTTCGCGCTGGGTCAGAGCGCCTCGATGCTGGTGGCGTCGAGCATTCCGCTTTGCGTGATCGCGGCGCTCGCGGCCTTGACGGTGGTGGGCGGCTTCGCACGGTACGGCGCGCCCGGTGCTCAGCGCGTTTGAAATGAAGTAAGGATATCGAATATTTCATGGAGGGGGTGAAGCCCCTCTCTTTTGCGGATCACAGCGTTTTACAGCAAGGACATCATCATGACTGCAACGGCACAAGCGATTACCGAAGCCTCCACGAGCCGGTTCGCCCGCGTGAAGGAAGGCGAGCTCGAGCTGCAAATTCACTACAACGACACCGGCGCAAACACCGCACACGCGCATGGCGAGACGGTCGTGATGCTGCACGGCTCGGGGCCCGGCGCGAGCGGCTGGGCCAACTTCAACCGCAACGTCGAGCCGCTCGTGGCGGCGGGCTATCGCGTGATCCTGATGGACTGCCCGGGCTGGAGCAAGAGCGATCCCATCGTCTGCACCGGGTCGCGCTCGGAGCTGAACGGCCGCGTGCTCAAGGGCCTGCTCGACGTGCTCGACATCGAGCGCGTGCATATCCTCGGCAATTCGATGGGCGGTCACAGCGCGGTGGCGTTTGCGCTCGCGAATCCGCAGCGCGTGGGCAAGCTCGTGCTCATGGGCGGCGGCACCGGTGGCCCGAGCAACTTCGCGCCGATGCCCACCGAAGGCATCAAGCTGCTGCAGGGGCTGTATCGCGAGCCGACCATCGAGAACCTCAAGCGCATGATGAACGTGTTCGTCTACGACCCGAGCGCGCTGACCGAGGACCTCATGAAGGCGCGTCTGGACAATATGCTCGCGCAGCGCGTCCATCTCGAGAACTTCGTCAAGAGCCTGGCGGCCAATCCGAAGCAATTCACCGACTACGGCCCGCGCCTTGGCGAGATCGCGGCGCCCACGCTCGTGATCTGGGGCCGCGACGACCGCTTCGTGCCGATGGATATCGGTCTGCGCCTGATCGCCGGGATGCAGAACGCGCAGCTGCACGTGTTCAACCGTTGCGGCCACTGGGCGCAGTGGGAGCATGCGGACGCGTTCAACCGCATGGTGCTCGACTTTCTGCAGCACTGATGCCGTGCCGCCACGGTAGACGCAGGGCGAAGCGGTGCGGGCCGCTTCGCCGGCGTTTCGCGCGGCACCGGGAGGCGGCGGCAGGTCTGCCGCCGCGCAGAAACGAACGGGGCGGGTGTTTAGATACGTTTTGCACACCGCAATGACGAGGGGGGTACACTGACTGAACCCGACGGCGCGCTATGCTGTTTGCATGGCGTCGCGTCAAGGCGAGGCTGCCTGCCGGGATGTTCAACCGCATTCATCAGGGCCGTCATGAAAAAACTCGTCAATCACCCGTCCGACGTCGTGCGCGAGATGCTCGAAGGCATCGCGCTGCAGGCACCGAATGTCGTCATCCTCGGCGAGGAGAACGTGCTGATCCGCCGGGACATTCCAGAGTCCTATGCGCGTCCGGTCGCGCTCATCTCGGGCGGCGGCAGCGGCCATGAACCCGCGCATGGCGGCTACGTGGGCGCTGGCATGCTGAGCGCCGCAGTATGCGGCGAGGTGTTCACGTCGCCGCCCACCGACGCCGTGCTCGCGGCCATCCGCGCAACGGCGGGCCAGAAGGGCGCGCTGCTCATCGTCAAGAACTACACCGGCGACCGGCTCAACTTCGGGCTTGCCGCCGAACTGGCACGCGCAGAGGGCATCCCCGTGGAAGTCGTGACCGTCGCCGACGACGTCGCGCTGCGCGGTCACGCCGAGCGCCATCAGCGGCGTGGCATTGCCGGCACGGTGCTGATTCACAAGATCGCGGGCGCGGCTGCGGCGCGCGGTGCGACCCTCGAAGTGGTGGCGGCGATCGCGCGCGACGCGGCCGCCAATCTCGGCACGATGGGCGTCGCGCTCGACGGCTGCACGCTGCCGGGCGTCGAGAAGTCGAGCTTCAGCCTCGCCGACGACGAAATCGAAATCGGGCTCGGCATCCACGGCGAAAAGGGCGTGGAGCGCAGCGTACCGCTGCCGGCCAACGAGCTCACCGAAGCATTGCTGATCAATATCCTCGACGAGCTCGCCATCACGCGCGGCGAACGCGTCGTGCTGCTGGTCAACGGCCTCGGCGCCACGCCGCAAATGGAGCTCGATATCGTGCTGCGCGCGGCCATTGCGAGCCTGCGCTGCCGCGAGGTGTACGTGGAGCGGGCGTGGGCCGGCACCTTCCTCTCGGCGCTGAACATGCCGGGCTGCTCGATTTCGCTGATGCGCGTGGACGACGGCAAGCTCGGCTTGCTCGATGCGCATACCGATGCACACGCATGGCCCGGCAAGGGCTGCGTGAACCCGACCATCCGCCTCGATACATCGGGTGTTCATCATGAGGAATCCGTAGCACCGTCGCTCGACGCCGCGCGCGCGGCGTGGGCGGCGCGGCTCAAGGCGGCGCTCGACGCGATCGCGCTCGCGCTGGTCGAGAACGAAGCGCGCCTGACCGAACTCGATGCGTTCGCTGGTGACGGCGATCTTGGCGTGAGCATGCGGCGCGCCGCCGATGCGGTGGCCGCTACGCCGGTTCATGCGCTCGGCACGGCGCCGCAAGCGCTGGCGTCGCTCGGCGCGAGCTTGCGCCGGGCCATCGCGGGCAGCTCGGGGCCGTTCTACGCCACCGCGCTCTTGCGCGCGTCGCGCCATCTCGCGGACAAGCCGGAGCCCGCGCCGCACGAATGGGCGCAGGCGTTTCGTGGCGCGATCGAGGCGATCAGCGAACTGGGCGGCGCGAAAGCCGGCGACCGCACGATGCTGGACGCACTGATTCCCGCGCACGACGCCTTCGAAGAGGCGCTCAATCACGGCCAGACGGTGCAGCGCGCCTGGGCGGCCGCAGTGGCGGCGGCCGAGCATGGTGCGCACGCAACGGCGCATATGCACCCGCGCGTGGGGCGTGCGAGCTATCTGGGCGAGCGGGCGATCGGCTCACCCGATGCCGGCGCGGTGGCGGTGGTGTGCTGGCTGGCGGCGTTGCGCCCGCACGTGGGCGGCAAGGTGTGAAGGCCGCTTCAATGTTGCGGCGAGCTCACCGGCTAGCCGCGTGGTTTTCAACGGTCTGACGCGCCGTCGATTGCACGCGGCGCCCGGCCGGTCCAACGGCGAAACGCGTGGCGGAAGCTCCGTGGCTCGCTATAGCCGAGCTGTTCGGCGATCGCCGCCACCGACAGCGAGCCGTCGTTCAGAAGCCGGGTCGCCGCCTCGTGGCGGACTTCCTCGAGTAGCGCATGAAACGACAGCCCATCCTTCTCTAGCCGTCTGCGCAGCGTGCGCTCCGTCATGTGCAGCGCGCCGGCAAGCGCAGTCATCGACTTGAAGCGCGACAGGTCGCGCACCATCAACGCCCTCGCGCGATCGGCGAAGCGCGTGCCGATCATCGCAGCCCATTGACGCTCGAGCGCCTCGCATTGCTGGTGGAGCGCGTTGAAGCTCACTTCATTCGCGAGGCGGGGCATCTCCAGGCCGCTGATCGACGTGAAGACGAGAGCGTTTTCGTTGGCGTTGAAATTCGGCCGGCAACCGTAGTGGCGCACATACTCGGCCAGGTAACGCCCGGGACGGCGCACGAGATTCACCTGGTCGGGCCACACCGCTCTGCCGACGAGATCGGACACGATCAGCCGCAGGCTCGAGAGGCACATGTCGGTCTGATAGGCCTCGATATCGGGCTCGCCGTTGTAGCGCGCGATGGACACCGTCATGCCCTCGGCGGACGCGCGCACGTGGACGTCGAAATAGAGGCCCATGAAGAGCGGAAATTGGCTCATGCAGCCGAACGCCTGGATGACCGAGCCGCTGATCAACATGGCGTAGCCGGCGAGACCCAGCGTCGAGACGTGTAGCCGGCTGCCGATCGCGAGGCCGATCGACGGACTCCGGCTGGCCCGCAAGAGATTGCGAAAGCAACGCTGCTCCTGGCTGCGGTTCACGTAAATGGATGGCGAGGCGACTTCATTCGCGCTCAGGCCCGTGCCGTCGAGCAAGGCGGCGGCATCGAGGCGCCGAACGCGGCACTCGTCCAATGCCGCGGCAATGGCGTGGACGGTAGCCGGAATGTCTTCCTGTCGTCCAGGCAGCCAATCCAGGCCTGGCGATGAACGCAGGCGGCGTTCGGCGGTGCTCTGTCTTCGGCGTGATTCGGCATTCATTGGCACGGGCTGCGATTGTCTCTCGCGAAACATAGCGGGAATGCGCGCTCGATGACAAGCGGTTTCGGGACCACGGAGCCATTTTCCGCGTCCGGCACAAAAAAGCTGTCCGAAAATATCCCCCTATAACGTCCGCTTTTCTCATTCGTCGTCGAATTATTGTCGTTCCACAATCTTTCCCGTGCGGTGGCGTTCGAGCGCCGCCGGTAAAAAAATGGAGACATAGTCGTGGGCAATCGCCATGTGAGGGATGCATGAGGACTCGAGAGTCGAATCGACGTACGCATCTAGCGGCATCGAATAGCCGCGAAAGCGTGCTGTGGGATAGAGAGGGACAAGCAACGGCGAATACGCCGCCACGCAAGCTCGGACTGTTCACGCTGGTGATCTTCGGGCTGGCCTACATGTTGCCGATGACGGTGTTCACCACGTACGGCCTCGTTTCCGCGAAGACGAACGGGCACCTCGCCGCGGCTTATGCGGTGACGCTGGTCGCGATGTTGTTCACGGCCTGCAGTTATGGCCACATGGCGCGGCTCATCCCGAGCGCCGGCTCGGCGTATACGTTCGCGAGCCGCAATTTCGGCACGTCGGCGGGCTTCATGGTGGGATGGGCGCTGCTTCTGGATTACCTGTTCATTCCGATGATCAGTTACCTCGTCATCGGCGTCTACATGAAGGAGGTGTTTCCCGCCGTGCCGCAGACCGTGTGGGTCGTCGGGAGCATCGCGCTCGTCACTGTCCTGAACGTCTTCGGCATCCGGCTCGTCAGCCGCGTCAACCTGATACTCATTGCGAGCCAGATCGTGTTTATCGCGATCTTCCTGATTGCCGCGTCGCAGTTCGCTGTCGCGCACGGCCAGCCGGTGTCGCTCGCGTTGCCGCTCTCGGAGAACGCAGCGATCTTTGCGGGTGCGGCGATTCTCTGCCTGTCGTTTCTCGGCTTCGACGCCGTTACGACGCTGTCCGAGGAAACGCGCGATCCCAGGCGCACGGTGCCGCGCGCCATCTTGCTGTGCACGCTGCTGGCCGGACTGCTTTTCATCGTGGTGGCATTCGTGGGGCAACTCGTCTATCCCGACTGGCATGCGTTCAAGGACCTCGATTCGGCGAGCCTGGAGTTGATGCAGCGCATTGGCGGCAGCACGCTGTCGGCTTTCTTCGTCGCGGTGTACGTGGCCGGGTGTTTCGCGAGCGCCATGGCCGGGCAGGCCAGCGTGACGCGCGTGCTGTTTGCGATGGGCCGCGACCAGGTGCTGCCGGAGCGCATCTTCGGACATCTGCATGTGCGGCTCGGGACGCCGGTGCGGGCGACGCTCGTGGTCGGGGCCCTGTCGTTCTCGGCATTGTTCATCACGCTCGACATGGCTTCGACGATGATCAGTTTCGGCGCGCTCATCGCCTTCGCGGGTGTGAATCTCTGTGTGATTCGCAGTTATCTGGGCCAGCGGGAACACCGCCACCTCGCCGGCTGGCTCAAATTCGGACTGATGCCGGCGATCGGCTTCGCCATGAATGTCTGGCTCTGGTCGGGACTGTCGCGCGAGACGTTCTACGTGGGTATGGGTTGGCTGGTGGTCGGGCTCTGCCAGCTCGTCTGGCTCACGCGCGGGTTCACCCGCCCGGCGCCGACGCTCACGATGAACTGAGCGGCAGATTGCAGGATTCTGATGTGGAAATGAAACAGGAGAACGAAACAATGAGCAACGCGGACCTCAAACAAGACTTGCAGGCCCTGGGCAAGCGCCATCTGCTGATGCACTTCACGCACGCCGACGCCTATGGCGACAAGGACTTGACCGTTTTCGACCACAGCGAGGGTTGCTGGCTCGTCGACCAAGGTGGCAAACGTTACTTCGACGGGCTGGCGGGCCTGTACTGTGTCCAGATCGGCTATAGCCACGGCGCCGAGATTGGCGACGCGGTTCGCGATCAGATGGTCCGGCTGCCGTTCGCGACCAACTGGGGCAATGGACACGAACCCGCCATCCGTCTCTCTCACAAGCTCGCGACGCTCGCACCGGAAGGACTGAACCGGGTGTTCTTCACCTCGAGCGGGTCGGAGTCGAACGAATCGGCCATCAAGCTGGTTCGTCAGTACCACCAGGCGCGCGGCGAGCCGCAGCGGCGCAAGTTCATCGCGCGTCGCGTGGCTTATCACGGCACCTCGTTCGGCGCGCTGGCATTGAACGGCCTGACGAATTTCCGCAAGCATTTCGAGCCGCTGATGTCGGGGGTGCGGCACGTCAACAACACGAAGCGCTACGGCCGCCCCGTGGGCGAGACGGAGGCGCAGTTCACGCAATTCCTGCTCGACGAAATCGAATCGCTGATCATTCAGGAAGGCCCGGATACCGTGGCGGCCATCGTCGTCGAGCCGCTGCAGAACGCCGGTGGCAGCCTGACGCCGCCGGCGGGCTATGCGCAGGGGCTGCGCGAACTCTGCGATCGCCATGGCGTGTTGCTGATGACAGACGAAGTGATTTGCGGCTTTGGCCGTCTCGGCGAATATTTCGGCTCGCGCCGCTATGGCTTCAAGCCGGACATTCTGACGTTCGCAAAGGGCATTGCCTCGGGCTACGTCCCGCTCGGCGGCGTGATCGCGAGCGACGCGGTCGTCAACACCGTGCTCGAGGGCCCGCAGCAGATGTTCCTGCACGGCGCGACGTATGGCGGCCATCCGGTCGCGTGCGCGGCCGCGCTGGCCAATCTGTCGATCATGGAGCGTGAGGGCGTGCTCGAGAACGTGCGCGAAAACGAGGGCTATTTCCGTTCGCAACTGAACGCGCTGCTCGAATTGCCGTGCGTGGGCGACGTGCGCGGCGACGGCTATCACTACTCGCTCGAACTCGTGTCCGACAAAGAAGCGCGCCGCTGGAAGGCCGATATGAGCGCGCAGACGTTCGTCTCGACGGTGCTCGCTCCCGCGCTGTTCGACGCGGGGCTCCTTTGCCGCGCGGGCGTCGATCACGAAGGCACGCCGATCTTGCAGTTCTCGCCGCCGCTCGTGATGTCGCGCGACGAGATTTCGTGGTTTGTCGCACAGATTCGCGACATCGTCGCCGACGCGTACGCGCGCGCGACGCGCTGAACATGAAGGACTCACAGGAGTATTCGATGCGTAGGACCAGGCAGAGCTTTATCGGCGGGCAGTGGCTCGATCCCGTCGGCGCGCAGGCGATCGATGTCATCGATCCGGCAACGGAGGTGCCCTATGCACAACTGAGGATCGGCGGACCTGACGAAGTCAATCGAGCGGTGGAGGCGGCGAAGCGCGCGTTCGACGTGTTCTCGCGCTGGACGGTCGAGCAGCGGCTTGGCTTGCTGGAGCAGGTGCTGGCAATCTACCAGCGGCGCTACGAAGAAGTCGCGCAGACCATCAGTCAGGAAATGGGCGCGCCTATCGAGTTTTCGCGCGCGATGCAAGCCGCGGTCGGCACCGCGCATCTCGAGCAGACGATCCGCGCGCTGCGCTCGTTTCCGTTCCGCAAGCAGACCGACTCGCTGCTCGTGTCGCACGAGCCGATAGGCGTGTGTGCGCTGATTACCCCGTGGAACTGGCCAATCAACCAGATCGTTTGCAAGGTCGCGCCGGCGCTGGCCGCGGGCTGCACGATGGTGCTCAAGCCCAGCGAGATTGCGCCGTTCAGCGGCATTCTGTTCGCGGAGATCCTGGACGAGGCGGGCGTGCCGCCCGGAGTCTTCAATCTCGTGCACGGATACGGGCATGTCGTGGGCGACGCGCTGTCACGGCATCCCGACGTCGACATGGTGTCGTTCACGGGGTCGACGCGCGCGGGCATCGAGGTCGCGAAGGCCGCCGCGGATACGGTGAAGCGGGTCCATCAGGAACTGGGCAGCAAGAGCCCGAATATCATTCTTCCCGACGCCGATATCGAGGATGCCGTCACGCGCGGCGCACGAAGCTGTTTCAGCAATAGCGGGCAGTCGTGCAATGCGCCGACTCGCATGCTCGTGCACGTCGATCATCTGCATCGCGCGGAGCAGGCGGCGCGCGCCGAAGCCGAGCGGACCGTCGTCGGAAACCCGCGCGACGGCAGTACCGAAGTCGGGCCCGTCGTCAGCCGGACGCAGTTCGACCGCATCCAGCACTGCATCGGCGTCGGTATCGAGGAGGGCGCAACGCTGATTGCGGGCGGGATGGGGCGCCCCGAAGGCTTGAATGAGGGGTTCTACGTGCGGCCCACGGTATTTTCCAACGTGCGGCCGGATATGACGATCGCGCGGGAGGAGATCTTTGGGCCCGTGCTGTCCATCATGACCTACCGGTCCGAAGAGGAGGCGATCGCGCTCGCCAACGACTCCGTGTACGGTCTCGCCGCCTACGTGCAGTCGAAGGACCTCGATCATGCACGCCGTGTCGCGGCACGGCTGCGGGTTGGGAACGTCCATATCAACTATCCGCCCTGGAATCCGGCGGCGCCGTTCGGCGGCTTCAAGCGCTCCGGCAACGGACGCGAATACGCCGAGTTCGGGCTGGCGGAATATCTGGAAACGAAGGGAACGACCGGTTACGCGTAACCGGTGCTTCGCAGCGTCCGCGCGATGCTCGCGCGGACGCCACCGTTGTCAATCCCTCTCTGGTTGCCTCGCTGGAGGCGACTGTCCCCCGTGCCCCGACCCTTGGGCGCTTGCCTTTGGGGGCGGACACGTCCCCTCATTGACGGCTCGAATGCCGGTTCTCGCGCGCGGCGGATATTTCGCCTTGCCTTGCGCGCGCAACAGCCCGCAGGTCCGGTGCCCAGGTGGGTGGGCGGCTCGCCGGGCGTGCACTGCTATAAAATCACGGCTCAACTCTCATTGAGGATGGGCGATCGGGTCGCTCAATCGAGCGGCACGCCTGTCCGGGCATTGCATCCTCTTGCGCAATGGCCGTGGCCACCGGGCTCCCGGATGGCCTGGAAACTCGATTCCCCCTGTAACACTAGCTAGAAAGAAGTCAGAATTAATATGGATTCGGATTCACATCGCGTTTCAGCGCCCCCTTCCGGCGCTCGGGACACCACGCCTGCCCTGCACCGTAGTCTAAAAGCCCGCCATCTGACCATGATTGCGATCGGTGGATCGATCGGCACCGGTCTATTCGTCGCTTCGGGGGCGTCCATTTCCCAGGCCGGACCCGGCGGCGCCATGGCCGCATACCTCGTGATCGGCTTGATGGTCTACTTCCTGATGACGAGCCTCGGGGAAATGGCGGCGTTCATGCCCGTCTCCGGCTCGTTCGCGACCTACGGCGCGAAGTTCGTCGACGAGGGCTTTGGCTTCGCGCTGGGATGGAACTACTGGTACAACTGGGCCGTGACCATCGCGGTCGAACTGGTGGCCTCGCAACTGGTGATGGGCTACTGGTTTCCCCATGTTCCCGGGGTCTGGTGGAGCGCCGCTTTCCTCACTGTGATGTTCCTGCTCAACGCGCTCTCCGTGCGCGGTTTCGGCGAAGCCGAATACTGGTTCTCGCTGATCAAGGTGATTACCGTCGTTGCGTTCATCGGCATCGGCTTGCTGATGATCATCGGCATCCTGAAGGGCGGGGCCGATCACGTCTGGGGCAACTTCACCCTGGATGGCGGACCGTTCACCGGTGGCTTGCCGGCCTTGTTGGGCGTCACCATGATCGCGGGCTTCTCTTTTCAGGGAACCGAACTTATCGGCGTCGCCGCCGGGGAATCGGAGAATCCCGGCAAAAACATTCCGCGCGCGGTACGACAGGTGTTCTGGCGAATTCTGCTGTTTTACGTGCTCGCCATTTTCGTCATCGGTCTGCTGATTCCGCATACCGACCCGAACCTCCTGAAATCCGATGTGACCGATATTGGCGTCAGCCCGTTCACGCTCGTATTTCGTCGCGCCGGCCTGGCGGTTTCGGCGGGCGTCATGAATGCGGTGATCCTGACCGCCGTGCTGTCCGCGGGCAATTCGGGCATGTATGCCTCTACGCGGATGCTCTATAACCTGGCGATCGAGGGGCGTGCACCGAGGCTCTTCGGCAAGCTTTCGGCGAGCGGCGTGCCAAGGAATGCGCTTTACGCCACCACTGCGGTGGGGGCGCTGTGTTTCCTTTCGTCGATGTACGGCGATAAAACCGTCTATATGTGGCTGCTCAACACGTCGGGCATGACCGGGTTCATCGCCTGGCTGGGCATTGCGGCCAGCCATTATCGTTTCCGCAAGGGCTTCGTCGCGCAGGGTTTCTCGCTCGAGGAGCTGCCGTATCGATCGAAGTGGTTTCCGATTGGGCCGATATTCGCTTTTGCGGTGTGTCTCGTTGTCATGCTCGGACAGGACTACCAGGCGTTCATGGCCAACAAGATCGACTGGGCGAGCGTGCTGGCCACCTATATCGGGATTCCCTTGTTCGTTGTGATGTGGGTCGGCTATCGGATCGTGAAGAAGAGCCGCCTTATCGGGTACGGCGAAATGGATATCGAGCCGTACATGGCGCAAGTGCGTGCATCTGCACAGATGAATGGCGCGCTGCCGGCTCGGGGTGAAGCCGTCGTTAAAGCCGGCCAGGAAGTGTAGAAGGGCGGAGGGGAAACCGACCGCCCTGCTGGAACACCTGATGTGCTTAGCAAGCTTTCCGATCAGATCCCCAGCGTCTCATCAAGCCAGTCGAACATACGGGCATTGGCGAGGCGGCCGGCCCCGACCTCGCAATGCGCACCTGCGCCCTCCGCATTGGTAAAGGTCATCAGCGTCTTTGGGCACGTGAGATGGTCGTAAAGCTGCTGAGGCTGCCCCTTGAAGAACAGGTCGTCCTCGGCTTCGCAGACGAGCGTAGGGCAGCGGATTTGCCCGGCGACTCCGCCTGCCAGCGTGTAGTCGAGCGTCTTGCCGATGTATTCACTGGGCGTTGCCGCGCCGAAGCACCACATGCCGTGGCTAATCGCCCAGCGCACCACGGGCGATGCCTCCATGGCCGCTGCCATCGCCCGGTTTACCTGCGGCACAGGACCGGCCCTCAGTTCGGTCAATAGCGCCTCCCGACCGGCATCGGGCATGCGGCTCACGTGATGCGCGCCGTAATCGTAAAGGCCGTCGTTGGCAATCACCGCGGCAATGCGGTGTTCGAAGGCCGCCGCGCGGGGTGCGAGATAGCCGCCGAGGCTTTCCCCGCGAAGCGCGATGCGGGACGAATCGATGCCGGGCAGCGTCAGGGCGAAATCGACGACCGGCGTGACGACGTTCTCCCAGTCGTGCCGGAAGACCAGTCCGTGTCTGTGCAGGGGCCCGTACTGGCCAGGGCCGTCAAAGCACAGCACATGATAGCCGCGCTCCACCGCCGCCCGCGCCCCACTCCAATGCAGTTCCTCGGCGGAGCCGTCGAAGCCGCTATGCATGATTAGCAGCGGCCGCACTCCCTCACCTGCGCGGTGGAAATAGCCGGGCAACGTGGTGCCTTCATAGGGAATTTCCACCGGTTTGATCTCCGGGTCGTGCAGTGCCCCCGCCGCCCGATAGCAGGCAACCGAGCGTTCATAGGCACGGCTGACACGCGGGTCCCGCGGATTGGCATGCAGGAAGAACTCCGAGGAGCGGTAATAGTTGCAGGCACGAAGGTAGCTGTCGCGAGCGCTGATCCGATGGTTGCCGGCAAGCTGGCGATCGCCTTCGGCGGCGATGCGATCCGCCATGGCGTTCCAGGCTTCATACCAGCTGTCGTAGTCGCCCGCCGTGATACGGGTGCTGACCGCCATGACCTCGCCAAACGAGCCGCCGCCATACTCGTCGGCGCCGAACATGCGCACCGTCTCGAACCAGAATTGTTCGTCGCCGGGGAAAAGGAACGCGGAAGGCCCTGCGGACGGATTCACGGCTGCTTGCATGGTCATGGCAATTTCCTTAATCAATTCAAGGGTTAACGGAAGGGCGGCAGCCGATCGCCTCGCGCGGCGCGAGCGTAGTCGATTGCACTCGCCCCCCCTTTCCAGCTAAAGCAACTAAATTCACTTTTGCACAGATCTGGACAAAAAGCAACAGAATTTGCTTTAATTGGGCATGACTGAGACTTCACAAAAGCGCCCCAAAGGGCGGAGCACACGGGTCAAGAACGCGGTGTTCGACGCGGTGGAAGCCCTCTTGAACGAACGGCAAGGCGAGATCCCGTCAATGCTTGAGATCGCTGAACGGTCTGCGGTCAATAAGACCAGTCTGTACAGACGCTGGGGGGATATCCGGAATCTGATGGCCGACGTCGCGGTTGAACGGCTCATACGAGATGAGCCGATCCCGACCAGTGGATCGGTGCGTGACAATCTGGTGACGTGGGCGATGTCGATCGCGCGCGCTCTGGGCAATCAGCATTCGCTGTCGCTGATGCGCGTGATGGCGATGACGCCGCAAGTTCCGGCGGAAGAACCGGACATCATGAAGACCCCGATTGGACGACGCCTGGAAGAGCTGAATCAAATGCTCGACGCAGGGCGCAGGCGGGGCGAAGTCGTACCGAGTGCTGAACTGATTGTTGAAATCGTGCTCGCACCCCTCTATATGCAGGCCCTGTTCAGGAGTGGAAAGCAGACGGTGGAAAGTACGACGCGATGGGTTGACCGGGCATTCCTGCTGGCCGGTATCGAAGCCGCGCAGGGTTGAGGCCGGCGCGGCCGTTTCTCAAACAGTCTCTCTCAAACGATCCCGGTCGCGTAAAAAACCGCGATCACGAAGAACACGGCCATCGTCTTGATGATCGTGACCGCGAAAATGTCGCGATACGATTCGCGGTGCGTGAGCCCCGTCACCGCGAGCAGCGTAATCACCGCGCCGTTATGCGGGAGCGTGTCCATGCCGCCGCTGGCCATCGCCACCACGCGATGCAGCACGTCGAGCGGAATATGCGCGGCCTGCGCGCTCTTGATGAACAGATCGGACATGGCGGCGAGCGCAATGCTCATGCCGCCCGAAGCCGAGCCGGTGATGCCCGCGAGCGCGCTCACCGAGACCGCCGCGTTCACGAGCGGATTCGGAATGCTCTTGAGCGCATCGCTCACGACGATGAAGCCAGGCAGTGCCGCGATCACGCCGCCAAATCCGTACTCCGAAGCGGTGTTGAGCGAGGCGAGCAGCGCACCCGCCACGGCGGCCTTCGTGCCGGTGGCGAAACGCTCCTTCACGCGCGAGAACGCCGTGACGATCACGAACGCGATGCCGAGCAGCAGCGCGCCCTCGACCGACCAGATCCCAACCAGCTGCTTGACCGTCGTGGTGACCGGCGCGTGGATGCCGGGCAGCACTTCGGCCGTGACCGTGTAGGTGTCGCCGTACCACTGCGGAATCCAGCGTGTCAGGAAGAAGTTCGCCACGCCCACGAGCACGAGCGGCGTAATGGCGAGGAGCGGATTGGGCAGATGGTCGGTCTTCACGTGCTCGGGCTCGTTCACGAGCGAGGTGCCATAGCCTTCGCCCTTCGCCATCGCGCTGCGGCGGCGCCACTCGAGATACGTCAGGCCCACGACGATGATGAAGAGCGAGCCGATCACGCCGAGCGCCGGCGCGGCCCACGCCGTGGTCTTGAAGAACGTGGTGGGGATGATGTTCTGGATTTGCGGCGTGCCGGGCAGCGAATCCATCGTGAACGAGAACGCGCCCAGCGCGATGGCGCCGGGCATGAGGCGCTTGGGAATGTCGCTCTGGCGATAGAGCTCGGCGGCGAACGGGTACACCGCGAACACCACCACGAACAGCGACACGCCGCCGTACGTGAGCAGCGCGCACACGGCCACGATCACGGCGTTCGCGCGCGAGCGGCCGATATAGCGGATCGCGGCGTGGACGATCGCCTCGGAGTAGCCCGATAGTTCGATCACCTTGCCGAATACGGCGCCAAGCAGGAACACGGGGAAGTAGAGCTTCACGAAGCCCACCATCTTTTCCATGAAGATGCCGGAGAAGACGGGCGCGACGGCGGCGGGATCGGTGAGCAGGACGGCGCCAAGGGCGGCCACCGGTGCGAAAAGGATCACGCTGTAGCCGCGATAGGCCGCGAGCATGAGAAAGGCGAGGGCGGCTAAAACGATAACAAACGACATGGGGTCTCCTGTGTCGATCCCATGCACGGCTCGATGCGGCGTTGGCGCTACGGCGGGAGCGAGTGCTGCGCCTGTTGGTCAGCGTGAGTGCTTCAGCACTGCCTCTGATCCCATGCAAGCTCTTGTTCCTGGTCCATGCGGAGCGCTAACGCCGGTTCCATGCAAGGTGGTTGCGGCAATGCGTGTTGCACTTCGTCGATGCACTTCTGTACGGCAGTTTTATTGCATTGGCTGGCGCATGGTGCGCCGCGGCGATTGTACCGAAACGCTTAAGTATTGCGACGCAAGCTGCGCAGTCCTATCTTGACGAGAGCGGGTGCGCGGGACGATGGGCGGCGCGCCGGGGCAGGAAGGAGACGGCGATGCGGGAAATCGGGGCAGTGCGGGGAAGGCGGCCACGCCCGCGAGCGAGACGGCACGCGCGGCTGACAACGATGGCTGCGGCCAGGGTTGCGGCGGCCTTCGTGGTGGTTTTCATGCTGGCGGCTGCGGCGCCTGGGGCCGTGGCGCAGCCCGCGGCAAATGGCACTGCCGCCTTGGGCGGCGCAATAGAAGTGAGCGACGTGAGCGCAGCGGACACGGCAACCAGCACCAGCGCTTCGGCCGCCAATCCCGATGAAATCAGGAACTGGTACAACGATCCGTTCTTCGCGCTCTCGAATGCGCCGGGCGCATGCCCGCAGCCGCTCGGCCCGCGCATGACGAAGGCCGAAGCCGACGACGATGCGCACTACCGGGTGGAGCGCGGCACCACCTGCTGGCTCGCGCACAAGTGCGCGAAGCCGAATTCCTACCTCTACGACGCGGACATCGCCAAGGCGATCCGCGAGACGTTCAAGGGCGACACCTCGCTCGTCGGCACGAGTCTGTGGATCACGGTGCAGCGGCGCTTCGTCTACGCGGAAGGCTGCGCGCCGGCGGGCTTCGACCGCGCGGCGCTCGAGCGCCGCCTCGAGGCGATTCCCGACGTCGACAAGGTGTTCGTGCGTTTGCGCGCTGATCCGCAGGCATTGCCGCCCTACAAGACCTTGCCCCCGGTCCGCTAAAACTTCGCCAGACTCCGTGTGCGATGCGGCTTGCGCGCCGCGCAGGCGCGGTCCGGCATGGCACAATCGCAACGTCGAAAAACTAGAAGGCCCTCGGGGTACCCCATGATTCGTTCCGGTTCGTTGTTGTCCCGCTTTGGCAGGCTGTCGTCCACGCTGGGCGCCTGTGCGATGCTCGCGGCGCTGGCCGCCTGCAGCAGCGGTCCGCCGCTGTTCCTCTCGGACGGCCGCCCCACGGTCCCCGTGCAGTGCTCCGCCGCGGGCGACCACGACTCGTGCGTCCAGCAGGCCCAGGCACGCTGTGGCGGCGCCGGCTACGACACCGTCGATAAGTCCACCAGCGGCGACACGTACACCCTCGTATTCGCTTGCCGTACCAAGTAACGGGCACGCGCGGTTGCGCCGCCTGTTCACCGTTTCCGGGCGTGGCGGCCGCGGGCCGCGGGCCGCGGGCAGTGGAGCGCGTCCGGCTCGCGGCGCACCGCGGCATCAAGCGTTGCCATCCGCGCCGCCGCCGCGGCTGCGCGCGGGCAGGTTCATCAACAGGCGCAGTAGATCGGGCTGGCGCCGCGTGGCGGTCTTCTGGAAGATCGACTGTAGTTGCTTGCGCACCGTGTCGTATTGCACGCTCACCTGCGCGGCGATTTCCTTCGGCGTGAGCCCGTCCACCAGCAGATGCACGATCCGGCACTCGGCGGGCGAGAGCTCGAACGCCGTGGCCAGCACCTGCTCGTCCACCGCCGGCGCCGAGCGCGGGTGATAGAACGTGAGCGCCGCAAGGGCGCGCAGGCCGGCGACTTCGCCGGGCGTCACCACGTTGTAGAACGCATAGAGCACTTCCGGGCCGCCAGGCAGTGGCGCGGCGCGGCCCCGCTCGCCGTCGGCCGTGTCGGCGGCGCCCACGATGCGCAACGCGCGAATGCGCGCCGCCGCCGCCCGCGCGCCGCTCGCGCGGTTCTTCAGGCGCGCCTCGCAAATCGCCACATCCTCCAGGAAGCGTGCCTGATAAGGCGCGGAGAACGCCAGCCGCCTGCCGCGTACGCGCACGAGCGAGGTGGCGCGCAGAAGCCGTTGTGCGGCTTCGTTGCCGTGCAGGACCTCGCCGCTCGCGCTCACGAGCATGGCGGGCGGACGCACGCGGCCCGTGAGCGCATCGGCGTCGGGCAGGAGGCGGCGCACGCTCAGGCGCACCGCGCGCACCAGATGGGGCGCGAGCCGCTCGAGCAGCGCGCGCGTGGCCTCCGGCAGCGGGGCGCCGCGCGCGGGGCCGCGACAGGCGATCATGGCCGTGAGCGCGCCGCTGTCGATCAGCTTGCAGATCGAAACGAAGCCGCCGCCGGTTGCCATCAGGGCCGGCTCGAAGACCGGATGGCCCTCGCCGGTCTCCCGGTCCGGGCCGCAATGTAGCCATTTGCCGGGTGGGAACGCGCGCAGCCATTCGAGGCGGGCATCGTCGCGGTAAAGCGGGCGGATCAGTTCGAGCGGCTCGGTTTCCCGAATGCTGAAACCGTCGGTCCATGAAAAGAGTTCGCGCTGTCGATCGAATACACAGAGATGAATCGAGGCCGCCTCGATCGATTTCCTGAATTGGACGCAAAAATCCGTCCAGCCCGCCGGGCGTTCTATTGTTGCGTAAATCGCATGCAGCAGACTGTCGTGCTGCGAATCGTTCGAATTCACACCGTTCTCGTTATCAAAATCCAACGCGACCGCGTGTTGCGCGAAATGCGCAGTGCATATTCCCTGCACAACTGAGGAATATACAGGCGCGATTGCCGCCGTTAATCTTCGGTTCTTTCGATGACTGATAACCGTGAGGGTGGACGACGCTCCCGTCGCGTTCCGTGCGGTAGGCAACCGATGGCACGCCGTGCCGGGCTTATTCTCCGATGGCCGGGCACGCTGAAATCGTTGCGCCTGAAACAGGGACCCCTGAAATGAAATGGTAAAAAAGGGTAAATGAGCCAGAAAAATGACCGGGGCGGCCGGTGAAACGTCCGGTTGCGTTGATGTAATGCGGCGGGTTAATCGCCTTGTGTTATGGAATATTGAATGCGCAGATGCCATTGTAGAGGCGTCTTCCAGAAAAAAGGTTATTCCAGGGGGGGCAATGAATCATCATCAACTTGAAAAGGACATAGAGCACCTCGAGCACGTCATTGCTCGGCTCTCAGGCAACGATCGCATTCCGCTTTCTTATTGGCGCAACCGCGTCGATTCGGTATCGAGCGCAAATCTGGTGCCTTCGCAGGCGCAGCGCGTCAAGCGTCTGTCGGAAGCGCTGTGCGAGCTGGAGGCACGCGCCAAAGAACGCGTGTGACACGAAACGGTCCGTCAGGGCTGCCGGGCGCAGCCCGCTCCGTGTACAGAACCGCAATAAATTGGCTCAAACCGACCAAAAAAACGCGTCATTTGGCACGCATGGGCGCCAGAACGTTCACAATACGAATGTGTGACCGAACTGGAGATCATTGTTTATGCCGAGCTACAAGCAACTGACCGCCCAACTCGAAAAGCTGCACAAGGAAGTTGCGGCGGCACGCGAAAAGGAAATCGAGCAAGCGATTGCCGACATCAAGGAAAAGATCGCGGAGTACGACATCACGCCGGAAGAACTCGGTTTCTCCAGCCGGCCCGTGGCTGGTGCGCGCAAGAAGCCGCTGCCGGCGCGTTACAGGAACCCGAAAACCGGCGAGACCTGGAGCGGCCGTGGCCGCGCGCCGGGCTGGCTCGCTGGCGTGAAGAACCGCGACCGTTTTCTGATCACGGAGTAATTGGGACTCGAAGCGGAGCCAGAAATGGCGCCCGAAGCGGGACTCGAAACGGGACTCGAAACGGGGCTCGAGCAGGCGTTGAGCGCGAGCCTGGTCCCGTAAAACCTCACCTTTGCGCGGCGCGCGGCCCGTCTGGCGTGCGTGCGCCGCGCACCGCTCCCGTAAAAGCTCACCTCGGGCACGCCGCCGGCCATCGCCAGCAGGCGCCCCGCGAGCGCTTCTCCTCTTGCGCGCTCAGCGAACTCGCCGTTAACTTTTAGTCGCGCGCGGCAATGCCGTGTATCATTCGTCCCCGGCGCCTTCTGCCGTGCGCACCGGCTCGCCGCATCCGCAACGCCCGCCGCACGGCCGGCTGCCCGATTTCATCAGCGATACCCCTCCATCCATGTCAGTTGCCGAACTCAGACGCCGCCGCACGTTCGCGGTCATTTCTCACCCGGACGCGGGCAAAACCACGCTCACCGAAAAGCTGCTGCTGTTCTCGGGCGCGATCCAGATCGCCGGTACCGTGAAGGGCAAGAAGAGCGGCCGCTTCGCGACCTCCGACTGGATGGAGATCGAAAAGCAGCGCGGCATTTCGGTCGCGAGCTCGGTCATGCAGTTCGAGTACGGCGACGCCGTCATCAACCTGCTGGACACGCCGGGCCACGAGGACTTCTCCGAAGACACCTACCGCGTGCTCACGGCAGTGGACGCGGCGGTGATGGTGATCGACGGCGCGAACGGTGTGGAAGCGCAGACGCTCAAGCTGCTCGAAGTCTGCCGCAGCCGCAAGACGCCCATTCTCACCTTCATCAACAAGCTCGACCGCGAAGTGCGCGAGCCGCTCGACCTGCTCGACGAAATCGAGCAGCACCTGGGCGTGGCCGCGGTGCCGTTCACCTGGCCCATCGGCATGGGCAAGGAGTTCCAGGGCGTCTACGACATCCAGCGCGACCAGGTGCGCGTGTTCCGCGCGGGCGAGCAATCGCTCGGCGGCGCGGTGGAAACGCTGCAGAACATTGGCGATGCCGATGGCGAAGCGCGCTTCGGCTATCACTGGAAGCGCACCAAGGACGAGGTCGAGCTGATCACGGGCGCGACGCCCGCGTTCGACCGCGACGCGTTCCTCGCCGGCGAGCAGTCGCCGGTGCTGTTCGGCTCGGCGATCAACAACTTCGGCGTGAAGGAGATTCTCGACGCGCTCGTCGACCTCGCGCCGCCGCCCTCGCCGCGCATGACCGTGCAGCGTCCGGTGTCGCCCGACGAGCCCAAGTTCACGGGCGTCGTGTTCAAGGTGCAGGCCAACATGGACCTCGCGCACCGCGACCGCGTGGCGTTCATCCGCGTGTGCTCGGGCCGCTTCGAGCGCGGCATGCAACTGAAGGTCACGCGCAACAACAAGACCTTCCGCGCCAACAACGTCGTGAGCTTCCTCTCGCAGCGCCGCGAGACCGTGGCCGAAGCCTACCCTGGCGACATCATCGGCATTCCTAATCACGGCACGCTGAGCCTCGGCGACACGCTCACCGAAGGCGAAGACCTGCAGTTCACGGGCCTGCCGTTCTTCGCGCCCGAAATCTTCCAGACCATCGAAGTGGTCGACCCGATGCGCGCGAAGCAACTGGGCGAAGCGCTCAAGCAGCTCGGCGAAGAGGGCGCAATTCAGGTGTTCCGCCCGCTGCACGGCGGCGCGACGATCCTGGGCGCCGTGGGCCAGCTGCAGTTCGAAGTGGTCTCGCATCGCCTTGCGGCGGAGTACAAGGTGGAAGTGCGCATCATGCCGGCGCGCTACCGCCTCTCGCGCTGGGTCACTTGCGACGACCCCAACGAGCTGCGCCGCTTCACCGATTCGTACGCGGCCCGCATGGCCTACGATGCGTCGAACGCCCCCACGTATCTCGCCTCGCACGTCTCCGAGATCGAGGTCGCCCAGAAGGCGTGGCCGAAGATCGTGTTCAACGAGTTGCGCGAGCATTCGGGCGCGCCGTTCCGCAAGAACATGTAAGCACCGGGCGGCGCCCCGCGCGACGGCGCCCGGCCCGGCGGCGCCGTGTCGCTGTGCGCCACGCAAGCGCACGCGGCGAAATGCGCGCAGCGCATTCCCGATTCGCCTATCCTCATTCGTGACGACATCCGGCGGCGCTGCCCGTGCGCGCGCGCCCACACGAACAGCGAGGAGGGGCAGTGACCGTACGCAATCTCGACGCGATATTCCAGCCGAAATCCGTAGCGGTGATCGGGGCCTCGCAGCGGCCGGGCAGCATCGGCAACATGGTGTGGCAGCGCCTCATCGAAGGCGGTTTTGCCGGTCCGCTCTGGGCGATCAATCCGCGTCATGCAGGCGATTTCGAGAGCTTCGACGGCAAGCCCGTGCTCGCCGATACCGGCGACCTGCCCGAGGCGCCCACCGTCGCGATCGTCTGTACGCGGCCCGCCACCTGGCCTGCGCTCGTACACCGGCTCGGCGGCATGGGCACGCGCGCCGCGATCATCGTGGGCGAAGTGCGCAACGAAGAAGACCGCGCCGACCTGCGCCACGCGCTCGCGGCAGCGCGCCCGCATCTGCTGCGCATTCTCGGGCCCGGCACGCTCGGCGCGCTCACGCCGGCGCTCAACGCGCAGCTCGGCGCGGCCGCCACCGTCGCGCGCACCGGTGGCGTGGCGTGGGTCTCGCAATCCAACGCGCTCACCAACGCCGTGCTGCGCTGGGCCGGCCCGCGCGGGCTCGGCTTCTCGCATGCGGTGGCGCTGGGCGACGAAGCCGATGTCGATGTCGGCGATGTGCTCGACTACCTCGCGAGCGATCCGACCACGCGCGCGATCCTGCTCGAAGTGGACAGCATCAGCGCGGCGCGCAAGTTCATGTCGGCCGCGCGGGCGGCGGCGCGCAACAAGCCCGTGCTCGCGCTGCGCAGCGGCCGCGACGATCCGGGCGACGCGCTCTACACGGCGGCGTTCCGGCGCGCGGGCATCGTGCGCGTGGACACGCTCGACGACCTGCTCGACGAAATCGAAACGCTGGGCCTGGGACGCGTGGCCGCGAGCGACACGGCCACGCTCATCACGAGCGACCGCGGCGTGGCCACGCTCGCGCGCGACGCCTTCATGAAGGCCGGCGACACGCTCGCGCGATGGAACGACGAGGCGCGCGCCGCACTCGAGGCGGCCTTGCCGCATGCGCAGGCCGGCAATCCGCTCGTGCTCGGCGATACGGCGAGGCCCGAGCACTTCGGCCTCGCGTTGCAAGCGCTCGCTTCGCAGCGCTCGACCGGCACCGCGTTCGTCGTGCACGCGCCCACCCACAGCGCGCCGGTGGCCGAGGTCGCGCGCACGCTCATCGAAAACCAGCGCTTCGCGTATCGCGGCATGCTCGCGTGCTTCTTCGGCGGCGTGGACGACGCCACGCGCGACGCGCTGCACGCGCACGGCATTCCCGTGCATACCACGCCGCGGCGCCTCGCGCGCGCGTTTGCGCGTCTCGTCGATTACCGGCTCGGGCGCGAACTCCTGATGCAGACGCCCGAGAGCATGCCCGCGCAAGGCGCGGCAGCGATCGAGGCTGCGCAGGGCGTGGCGCGCGCGGCGCTGGCGGCGGGGCGCGACACGCTCGAGGGCGCGGAGGCGGCGCGGCTATTGGGCTCGTTCGGGCTCGAGACGCTGGAGAGCGCGGCGCAGTTCGCGGAGCAAGCCATCGTCGACGTGAGCGTGGAGTTTCGCGACGACGAGAATTTCGGCCCCGTGTTCCACTTCGTGGCGCCATCACCGGACGGCTTCTCGCCGCCGCTGCGCGTCTACAGCCTGCCGCCGTTGAACCCGGTGCTCTCGCGCGACATCGTCGCGCACTCGCCGTATACGCGCTACACCACGCCCGAGCCCACGCTCGCGGTGCTCACCGAGCTTTCGCAGGTGGTGTGCGAGGTGCGTGAGATCGTCGGGATGCAGGTGACGCTGCGGGTGTTGCCTGACGCGGTGAAGGTGGTCGCGCCGCGCCTCGCGCTGGCGGAAAAGCGCAGCCGCTTCGCGATCATGCCGTATCCGCGCAGGCTCGAAGAGACGTTCGACTGGCACGGCCAGCGCCTGACGATCCGGCCGATCCGGCCCGAAGACGAGGAGATGCACCGCGCGTTCATCGACACGATGACGCCCGACGACCTGCGCCTGCGCTTTTTCTCGGCGGTGCGCAGCTTCGACCACACGCAGCTCGCGCGTATGACGCAGATCGATTACGACCGCGAGATGGCGCTCATCGCGACCGTCGAGGGCGAGGACGGCAAGCCGCGCACGCTGGGCGTGGGGCGCGCGGTGGCCGACCCGGACAACGAGACCGCCGAGTTTGCGCTCACGATCCAGTCGAATCTGAAGGGGCGCGGCCTCGGCCGCCTGCTGCTGGAGCGCATGATTGCCTACGTGCGCTCGCGCGGCACGCACTGGCTGCTCGGCGAGGCGCTGCGCGAGAATGCGCCGATGATCGGGCTCGCGCGCGCCTGCGGCTTCACGGTGACGCCGACGGAGGACCCGGGCGTGGTGGGGTTCAGGATGCCGCTCGACTGACGCGGCGTGTCCTGTCCGGAGGCACGGTGCGGCGCAGCTTCGCTGCGCGGCGCCTCCGTGTCATGCCGTTGCATCAGGCCTGGATTCTCGCCAGCCGCAATCAGGCGGCGATTTTCGTGAGCGCGTCGTCCACCTGGGCACGCGTGACGGCGAGCTCTTCGAGCCAGGCCTGTGCGTATTGCGCGCCGGTTTCCTTCTCGAGCCGGGCGATGGTCGCGGCGCAACGCGCGGCGTCCTTCGGCGTGGCGATGAATGCCTTGACCGACTGGCCGCCCTGGAACGCCTCGAACAGCGGCGTGCGGATTTCCTCGGGCAGGGCGCGCGTCGTCCACTGATGCGTCTTGCCGTTGAGGGTCAGCGAAGGCGGCAGCACGCGCTCCTTGCGCGTGGCCGGGATCAGACCGAAGTTGCGCGCGGCTTCGGCAATCTGCTCGGCCGAGAACAACTCATCGGGCGTGATCTCGAATTGCTCGATCGCGGTTTCGACGGTCTTCATCGCGCTCGCGCGGTCGTCGCGCTTTTGCTGGGCGCGCGCGACGATATCGCGCAATTCGTCGGCTTCCTCGCTCGAAATCGTGAAGCTGGCCTGTTTCTGCTGAAGCTCGGAAAAACGCTGGAATTCTTGATCGGTCAGAAGTTTCGCCATGAGGTATGCATGCGCGTCCGGCGCGCCTTGCGCACACCGGACGGTATTTTGAGAGGGTGGCCATTCTAACCGTTTTGCGCGCCGGGCTTCCAGTCGCGATGCTGAACGCGCGCAAGGGCCCGGCGTGCGCCGCAGAAAACCAGGAACGTTCTGATATTCGCACCCCATCACGCTTCCTACGATGGCGTGATGAAAATCTCCACTCCGACTCCGTCGTCGCGTTCCGACGCATTGCTCAAGCGCGGCATCGACCGCCTGAACGCCGAGCAGTACACGCTTGCCGAGGCCCTTTTTCGCGAAATCGTGGCGCAGGATCCGCAGTCTGTCGCTGCGTGGCATCAGCTTGGCGTCGCGCTCGCGCGCCAGAAGCGCTATGTGGAAGGCGAACAGGCGATCCGCCAGGCGCTTTCGATGGGCGAGAATGGGGCGCTGCAGCGCGACCTCGCGTGGACGCTGCTCTGGCAGGGCCGCGACAACGAGGCGATCGCGGCTTACTTCGCGGCCATCAATCTGGGCGTGCGCGAGGCGCGCATGTTCAACAACGTGGGCAACCTCCTCAAGAAGCGCAACGACGCCACTCACGCCGAGGCCGCGTATCGCGCGGCCATTGAAATCGATCCCGGCTATGCCCTCGCGCACGGCAATCTCGCCATGGTGCAGCAGGAGGCAGGGCTGTACGAGGCTGCCGAGGCGAGCCTGAGGCGTGCGCTCGAGCTCGAGCCGAAGTCGGCGCACTTCTGGCAGTGCTACGGCGGCTTGCTGGAGCGCCTGAATCGCCTCGACGAGGCCGACGAAGCGTACTGCCGGGGCGGGCGCTGGGAGTCGGCGCAGTACGTGCGGCGGCGCGTTGCGCACTGGCGCGATCTGGACAAGATCGACCAGGCGGCGCTCGAGATGGTCGCCACGGGCGCGGCCGAGAATCTCACGCCGTGGGGGCTGCTGGGCATCCCGGCGCTCACGCCGGGGCTGCACCGCGAGGCCGGGCGGCGCTTCGCGCAGTCGCGCTGGCGCGGCGAGCTGGCCGCGCCGCCGCTCGTCGCACGCGGCGCGGGTCTTGCCGAGGCGCTGGCGGCCTGGGAGGCGGATGCGCGCCTGCGCATCGGCTATCTCTCCTCCGACTTCTACGATCACGCCACGCTGCGCCTGCTCGCGGGTGTGCTCGAACTGCACGACCCCGCGCGCTTCGACATCCATCTGTATTCGTACGGCGAGGCCGTGCCCGATGCCGCATGGCGCGAACGGCTCGCGGCGCTGCCCGCCACGCTGCACGAGATCGGCGCGCTCACCGACGCGCAGGCGGCAGCGCAGATCGCGGACGACGGCATCCACCTGCTCGTCGATCTGAAGGGCTATACGACCGGCACGCGCCTCGGCATCACGGCGCTGCGGCCCACGCCCGTGATCGTGAGCTGGCTGGGCTATCCGGGCTCGCTCGGCGAGCCGCGCCTCGCGGACTATGTGATCGGCGATGCGGTGGTGACGCCGTCTGCCGCGGCGCCGCACTACAGCGAGACGCTCGCGCTGATGCCGCATTGCTACCAGCCGAACGACCATCGGCGCCAGTGCGGGCGGCCGCCTTCGCGCGCCGAAGTGGGCTTGCCCGAGCGTGGCTTCGTGTTCTGCAGCTTCAATCAGACCTTCAAGCTCAATGCGCAGGTGGCGGCGGTCTGGTGCCGCCTGCTTGCCGCGACGCCGGGCAGTGTGCTCTGGCTGCTCGATCCGGGGAGCGAGCGGGCGCAGGCGAATCTGCACGACTTCTTCGAAACGAACGGCGTGGCACGCGAGCGCGTGATTTTCGCGAAGCGCTTGCCGCAGGAGGCGCATCTCGCGCGGCTGCAACTCGCGGACCTCGCACTCGACACGCTGCCGACCGGCTCGCACACGACCGGCAGCGACGCGTTGTGGGCGGGCGTGCCGATGGTGTCGGCGCTGGGCTCGCTGTTCGCGGGCCGCGTGGGCGCGAGCCTGCTGCACGCGGTGGGGCTCGAAGCGCTGGTTGCGCGCGATCTCGACGCTTATTTTCAGATTGCGCTCGCGCTCGCGAGCGATCCGGCCTGGCATGCGCAGATCCGCAAACGGCTCGCACGGGCGAAGGCCGATGCGCCGCTCTTCGATACGGTGCGGTTCACGCGCGATCTGGAGCGGCTCTTCGTGGCAATCGTCGCGCGGGAGGCGAAGGGTGGAGAAGGGAGCGAAGGACCGGTGGTGGTGAAGAGGTGAGACGCCGCTGGAATGGAGCATGCCATCGCACGAGCATGGGCACGGCGGATTAGATCAACTCCACGGCTTCCCTGATTCGCATGGCCGTGCCCGGCAGCCCGCCGCGTTCGAGCGCGCGGGCAAAATCCTCAGCGGTGGCTTCGGGCTTTTTCCAGCGCGCCCGCATTCGCTTGAACGCAGCGATGCAGACGAGCGTATCGAGATCCCACTGACGGACGATGAAGCGATCGGGATCGACCACGTCGATGCCATGGGCCGCGACTGCCTCAGCAGGAAAATCGCGCAGGTTCGTTGTGACGATGCAGTCGGCGTGGCCCGCAATAGCGGCTGCGAGTACGTGTGCGTCGTTGGGATCGGGTAGCGCGATAGAGGGCACGAGGTGTTTCCATGCTCCGTCCGGGATTTGCCAGTCCGGTACGGCGTCGTGCATGGCGTCGCGGCGCACGTCTAATTTGCCCACGAGATCGGGGCGATGCCGCTCCAGGGCCGCCATCCATTCTTGTTCAATGCGACGCGTCCACTTTGCAGCAAAAAGTCCCGCGGTTGCGAGGCTCATGAGCGCATCGGTCATGGCAATGGGGAACAGAACGCACGCGTCCAGTAAAGCCGTGTAGCGTGCGTTCCCCGCCATTCAGTAATCCAGCCCGAGGTCGCGGGCGTTTTCAGCCATGCGGTCGAGCGCGGCGGACTGCCGTTCGCGCATCGCGCGCTCGTACGCCAGCAGGTCTTCCACGGCGATGCGACGGTGGGTGCCGACCATGCGGTGCTTGAGCCGGCCTTCCTCGATCTCCTTGATCACGAACGGCCGCGAGACGTTGAGGTAGTTGGCGGCTTCGACGGTTGTGAACTCCTGCTTGTCGGGCATGAGCACAACGGTCTTGCCTTCGCTCATTGCACCGAGCAACTGGCCGATGAGCTTGAGCGCGGCGGGCGGCACTTCGATCGAGGGATGGAGGCCGGTTTCGGTCGTGAGCGTGATGGAGACCGCTCGCGAGTGATCGAGCGCTTCCATGATGCAGCGCTGCGCGACGCGGGCCAGTTCCATTTCGTGTTCGCTCATTGCCGGAGGTGCTTCCTTGGGATTTCGTTTGAGAGTGGGCATGGCGTGGCTCCTGATGCGTGTAGCCAATAGCTGCCTGCGATGCACATACTATATGAAACAAGTGAATTAAATGCAATAAGTGAAACGTATGGGGCTGAGGCATATCGTCCCGCCAGCGGCTTGCCTCACCCCTCCCGAAACATCGGCAACGCCTGCACGGTCTTCGGCCGTGCGCGCACGAATTCGGAGACGCCCGACCATCAGGAGTTTATTCTTACGGACAACACCTTCGAGCCGGTCGGCCCAGTGCGCGCGCCGGTGGTCGCTTCGCAGCAAGCACGCAAGCCTGTAAGCGCTGAAGCACTGATGCCCACGCGCGGCGTGCATCGTTGATTCAATCGAGGAGACACCCCGCATGGCGCAGGAGCCCCATCCGCAGGTCGCGCAGCGCCGCCGCATCGGGCGCACGCCGCTCGAAGTGAGTGCGCTGAGTCTGGGCACGGCGCCGCTCGGCGGCCTGTATCGAGATCTCACCGGCGAAGAGGCGCAGGCCACCGTCGATGCCGCGTGGGCGGCCGGCGTGCGCTTGTTCGACACGGCGCCGCACTATGGCCATACGAAAGCGGAGCATCGCCTCGGCGATGCATTGCGGCGCTATCCGCGCCGCGAGTATGTGCTGTCGACCAAAGTGGGCCGCCGTTTCGTGCCGCGCACCCATCCCTACGACGGCAGCGAAGGCTGGCAAGATCCGCTGCCGTTCGAAGCCATTTACGACTACACGCGCGAAGGCATCCTGCGTTCGTTCGAGGATAGCCAGCAGCGGCTCGGCATCGTCGAGATCGACATCCTGCTCGTGCACGACATCGGCCGCCTCACGCATGGCGAGCGCAACGCGCACTACTGGCGGCAACTCACGGATGGCGGCGGTTTTCGCGCGCTGGACGAACTGCGCGCGTCGGGTGCGGTCAAGGCCGTGGGTTTCGGCGTGAACGAGCGCGAAGTGATACTCGAAGCGATGCGCGAATTCCCGATCGACTGCGCACTGCTGGCGGGCCGCTACACGCTGCTCGAACAGGCGCCGCTTGACGATCTGCTGCCCGCGTGCAGCCAGCATGGCGTGAGCATCCTGCTGGGCGGCGCTTTCAATTCGGGCATTCTCGCGCGCGGTCTCGCCGGAGACCGCAAGTTCAACTACGGCGAGGCGCCGCCCGACGTGGTGGAGCGCGTGGCGCGCCTGGAAGCGGTCTGCCGCGCGCACGGCGTGCCGCTCGCGGCGGCGGCGCTGCAGTTTCCCTATGCGCATCCCGCCGTGGCGAGCGTGCTCACCGGCGCGCGCAGCGCGGCGGAAGTGCGCGAGAACGTGGCGTCGTTCGAGACCACGCTGCCGCCCGAGTTTTGGCTCGCGTTGCGCGACGAGGGCCTCGTCGACGCACGCGCGCCGCTGCCCTGAAGCCAAACCCTCGACGCCGGACGCCATGACAAAGCACATCGCGCACCTGCAGATCGACGCGCACCAGCACTACTGGGACCCCGCGCGCGGCGATTATGGCTGGCTCACGCCCGAGCTGAGCGCGCCGCTCTACCGGTCCTTCGGTCCCGCCGATCTTGCGCCGCTGCGCTCACGCTGCGGCGTCGCGCGCACCGTGGTCGTGCAGGCGGCGCCCACCGTCGACGAAACCTGGTATCTGCTCGATCTCGCGCGCCACGACGATTCGATCGCGGGCGTAGTGGGCTGGGTGCCGCTCGACGATCCGCTGGCGCCCGAGCTGATCGACGAGCTGGCGCGCGAGCCCAAGCTGCGCGCCGTGCGCCCGATGCTGCAAGACCTGCCCGACGACGACTGGATCGCGAAGGCGGATACGTCACGCGCCATCGAGGCCCTGATCGCCCACGACCTCGCGTTCGATGCGCTCATCATCACGCGCCACGCGAGCGCGCTCGAAACGTTCCTCGCGCGCCATCGCGCGCTGCGCGTGGTGATCGATCACGGCGCGAAGCCGCCGATCAAGGACGCCGGCGAGGGCGGCGCAGGCTCGCCTGGCTACGCCGCGTGGTCGCAGGCGATCACGCGCCTCGCGCGCTTTCCGCAGGTGTACTGCAAGGTGTCGGGTCTCGCCACCGAGGCCGCGCCGGGCTGGAGCGACGCCACGCTCAGGCCGTGGGTCGAGCATCTGCTCGCGAGCTTCGGCGCGCACCGGCTCATGTGGGGCAGCGACTGGCCCGTGCTCAATCTCAACGGCGACTACGAACGCTGGCATGCGAGCGCTGAGCGCCTGCTCGCGCGTCTGGGCGAGCGCGAGCGTGCCGCCGTGTTCGGTGGCAACGCGGCCGCGTTCTACGGGCTGCGGACCGATCCAGCCGGTTAGAAAACGTCCGTTAAACCGCCACGGCGCTGGCGCGGCTGGCCATAATGGCCGCTTGCTTCACAAGCGTGGCATCCCAGCGGCATCGCATCGATCATTAACCCAAGCCTCATCACTGAACTGAACGCGGCAAGCGCGTCCGCATCGACGGGAGTGGCAGATGGCACAAAGACTGGCCGGCAAGACGGCCCTGATCACCGCAGCGGGCCAGGGCATCGGCTACGCCGCGGCCGAGCTGTTTGCGCGCGAGGGCGCACGCGTGATCGCGACCGATATCCGCATCGACGCGCTGGCAGCCTTGCCGGTCGAGGCGCGCAAGCTCGACGTGCGCGACGGCGCGGCCATCGCGGCGCTCGCACGGGAACTGGGCACCGTCGACGTGCTGTTCAACTGCGCGGGCTTCGTGCACGCGGGCTCGATTCTCGAAGCAAGCGAAGCGGACTGGGACTTCGCATTCGACCTCAACGTAAAAGCGATGTACCGGACCATCCGCGCTTTCCTGCCCGCGATGCTGGAGGCGGGCGGCGGCTCGATCATCAATATGTCGTCGGCGGCGTCGAGCGTGAAGGGCGTGCCCAACCGCTTCGTCTACGGCGCGTCCAAGGCGGCGGTGATAGGGTTGACCAAGGCCGTGGCCGCCGACTTCGTGACGCGCGGCATCCGTTGCAACGCGATCTGCCCCGGCACCGTGGCCTCGCCCTCGCTCGAGGAGCGCATCGCCGCCCAGGCGGCGGCGCAGGGCACGAGCGTCGATGCGGCGCGCGCGGCCTTTGTCGCGCGCCAGCCGATGGGCCGCGTGGGCAAACCCGAGGAGATCGCGGCGCTCGCGCTCTATCTCGCGTCGGACGAGTCGGCGTTCACGACTGGCCAGACGCATGTAATCGATGGCGGGTGGTCTAACTAGTGCACCAAATCAAGGAACAGAGACGATGAAATTGCTTCGCTATGGCCCCAAGGGGCATGAAAAGCCGGGTCTTCTGGATACCGAAGGCCGCATTCGCGCGCTGTCGGGCGCCGTTGCCGACATCGCCGGCGACGTGCTCTCCGACGCGGGCCTCGCGCAACTGCGCACGATCGACCCCGAAACGCTGCCGCTCGTGGAGGGCAATCCGCGCCTCGGGCCCTGCGTGGGTCATATCGGCAAGATGGTGTGCATCGGCCTGAACTACGCCGATCACGCCGCCGAATCGGGCATGCCGGTGCCGAGCGAGCCGGTGGTGTTCAACAAGTGGACGAGCGCGATCATCGGCGCGGACGACGACATCGAGATCCCGCGCGGCTCGAAGAAGACCGACTGGGAAGTCGAGCTGGGCGTGGTGATCGGCAAGCATGCGAAGAACGTGAGCGAGGCCGATGCACTGAACTACGTGGCGGGCTACTGCATCGTCAACGACGTGTCGGAGCGCGAGTGGCAGATCGAGCGCGGCGGCCAGTGGGACAAGGGCAAGGGCTTCGACACCTTCGGCCCGACCGGCCCGTGGCTCGTCACGCGCGATGAGGTGTCCGATCCGCAGAATCTCTCGATGTGGCTCGAAGTGGACGGCCACCGCTACCAGAACGGCAGCACGCGCACGATGATCTTTACGGTTGCGAAACTGGTGTCGTATCTCTCGCAGTGCATGAGCCTGCAGCCGGGCGATGTGATTTCCACCGGCACGCCGCCGGGCGTGGGCATGGGCGTGAAGCCCGAGCCGGTGTACCTGAAACCGGGCCAGACTGTGCGCCTTGGCATTGAAGGGCTGGGCGTGCAGACGCAGAAGACGCGCGCGGCCGAATGAGAGGGCGCCCGTTCTGACTTTACAGCAGCATGATGAATAAACGGCCGCGGAACACCCGCGGCCGTTCTGCTTTTTGGCTTCCCTCGCCGTGCAACGGTCACGCGGGTGGGGTGGTTTCTCCGTGCCCGCCGTTCGTGCCTCCCGCTTCGCCCATCCGGCTGACCGTGCCCTGCGCGAGCGCCACCAGGTGCTCGTCGCCGTTCTCCATCACGAACACGCTGCACTGGCAGGTGGCCTGCTGCCGCCCCGCAAAGACCACCCGCGCCCGCGCCACCAGCGTGCCGGAAATGGCGGGCCGCAGGTAATTGATCTTGTACTCGCCCGTCACCACGCGCGGACCGAGCGCCAGCGCGCCCGCGAACGTGAGCGCGTTGTCGGCGAGATAGCTGATGACCCCGCCGTGCACGAAACCGTGCTGCTGCTTCAGTTCTTCGCGCACGGGCAGGCGCAGCGTCAGCTCGTCGGGCCCGGCGTGCATGAGTTCGGCCCCGAGCAGCATGCTGAACGGTTGGGCGTGAAGCGCGCCGCGCGCGCGATCCAGCAAGTCGGTCATGTTCGGATTCCTCAGGGGCCACGCCCACGTAGTTTCCTAACCACTGTAGGAAGCGCCATGCGGCGGCGCAAGGTGAATCGCAAGGGCACCATCCCCAGATTGTTGCGAAAAATAGCGGAAATCGCGCGGGAATCGTTTCTGCAACACGCTATTGCGCATTTGATGCAGAAATTTCGCGCAATTGACCTCAATCCAACGTTTGCGAGGCCGTAAACCCGTGCGGGCGTGTGCGTTACCCCGCGCGCGCCGAACCTACTCACTGCCATCCCAGGTGTTCAAGATGTTCAGCAAGATCAAGGTCGCATCCGGCCTTTTGTGCGTTTTAGCCGCATTCTGCGTGCTCCAACTCGTGACCGAAGGGCTCGGCTTCTGGGCGCTCACCCGCACGCACGACGACGTGAAGGATCTGTCCCGAGTGGCGCTGCGCCAGGCGAGCGCCGCCAACGAAACCACCCAGCATTTGATGGACGCGCGCATCAATCTCTCGCGCGCGGGCACCCGCCTGATTCGCGGCGGCGGCGCGGCGCCGACCGACATCATCAGCCACGCGCAGGAGCAATTGAGTGCCGCCGACCAGTCGTACGCGGAGCTCACGGCGGTCGAGCCGGTCAATGAAGAAGACCGCGCACGCGTGGCCGCGCTTGGCCAGCGCTATCAGGTCTACCGCAAGGCGCTCGCCGAACTGATCGACGACCTCAACGCCAACAACATCCAGGCCTTCCTCGACCAGCCGACCCAGTCGTACCAGGACGCCTACCTCGCCGAGCTGCGCGACTTCGCGCGCTTTAGCGCGGCGGCCAGCCACGCATCGCTCGCGTCGATCGATGCGCGTCTCGCGCTGTTCCAGACCGTGGGCATCGCGATCCTGATCGTGCTGATCGCGCTCGCCACGGGTGTGCACTTCGCGCTGCGCCGCGGCGTGGTGGCGCCGCTCGAGGAAGCGGGCCGCCACTTCGACCGCATCGCGCGCGGACGCCTGAACGAAACCGTGGCCGCGCGCGGCGACAACGAGATCGGCCTGCTGTTTCGCGATCTCGCGATGATGCAGGCGAGCCTTGCGCGCACGGTTCACACGGTGCGCGAGGCGGCCGGCTCGATCCACGTGGGCGCGGACGAGATCGCGACCGGCAACGCCGATCTCTCGGCGCGCACGGAGTCGCAGGCGGCCTCGCTCGAAGAGACGGCAGCCAGCATGGAAGAGCTGACGGGCACGGTGCGCAACACGGCCGAAAACGCGCGCGAGGCCAATGCCCTCGCCGAGGCGGCGCTCGACGCCACCGCGCGCGGCGGCGCCGTGGTGGGCGAGGTGGTCGAGCGCATGCACGGCATCGCGCAAAGCTCGGACAAGATCGCGGAAATCATCGGCGTGATCGACGGGATTGCGTTCCAGACCAACATTCTCGCGCTCAACGCGGCCGTGGAAGCGGCGCGCGCGGGCGAGCAGGGGCGCGGCTTCGCCGTGGTGGCGGGCGAGGTGCGCGGGCTCGCGCAGCGCAGCGCGCAATCGGCCAAGGAGATCAAGACCCTGATCAGCGAGTCGGTGGCGCAGATCCGCGGCGGCTCGGAGCTCGTCGAGCGCGCGGGCTCGGCCATGCGCGACGTGTCGACGTCGATCTCGCGCGTCACGCAGATGATGGCGGGCATCAGCGCCTCGTCGCTCGAGCAGAGCGCGGGCATCGACCAGGTCAATACCGCCGTTTCGCAGATGGATCAGATGACGCAGCAAAACGCGGCGCTGGTCGAGGAGGCCGCGGCGGCGGCGGCTTCGCTGCACAAGCAGACCCGGCAACTGGCCGATGCGGTGGCGGCGTTCGAGATTTCGCCTGCGGTGCTGGCCGAAGGCCGCGGGCTCGCGCAAGCCGCGGCGCGCTAGGGCAGCGCGCGGTACGCCGTCAGCAGGTGATACGGCGTAGTTGACGGCATGTCCGCGCGGGCGACCTCTCCGCTCGCGCTTCTGCATTCCACCCAGCCTTGCGGCGTGAGAAAGCGCTGCGCAAATTTCCCGATCTGCGCCTCCAGCGTTGCGCGCACAACGGCATCGCCGTGCGTCGCGATGGCGCGCAGATACTCCGTCTGCGCCCAGATGCGCTGCGTGGCGTCGATCACGCGGCCCTGTTCATCGAGGGACGCCGCCACCGCGCCGGTGACCGGGTCCACGCCGTGCTTCACAGCGAATGCGAACGCGCGCGCGAGCGCCTCCTGAAGCCCCGAATCACCCAGCCGGTGTGCTCCCGCCTGTGCCGCGAGCCAGAACCACTCGAACTGATGTCCGGGCTCGAGGCGGTTGCCCGCCGTGCCGAGCGGCAATTCGGCGATGCAGCCCGTGCCCGCGTGCAGGAAGTTGCGCGCGAGCGCTTCGATGAGCCGCGTGATCGCCGTGTCGAATGCGGCGTCGCCGGTGGCGTCGCGGGCCACGAGCCACGCCTCGGTCAGATGCATCAGCGGATTCTGCAGCGGCCCGCTCGTGACGCTCGCAAAGGACGCGTCGAGCGCCGCGTTCAGCAAGCCGTCGTGCGCTCTGAAGCGCTCGACGGTCAGCGCGGATGTCTCGCGCGCCGTTTCGAGCGCCTCGGCCACGCCGAAGCGCTGGCCGTATGCCGCGCACGCGAACACCACGAACGCATGCGTATAGAGGTCCTTCGTGGTGTCGAGCGGCGCGCCCTGCGCATCGACGCTGTAGAACCATCCGCCGTGCGCGCGGTCGGCAAAGGTATGGCGCAGCGATTCGAAGAGCGTGTGCGCATGCGCGGCCTCATGCTCGCCGGCCTGCGAGAACACGAAGAGCTGGCGGGCGCAGGCCATCGCGCGATAGCGCACGTCGGGCAGCGGCGCCGTGCCCGACGCGTCGAGCGCTTCGTGCGGCAGGCGTAGCGCCACATTGAAGCCGGGGCCGCGCCACAACGGCAGGATCGTGCGGTCGAAATAATCGCGCAGGCTCGCTGCGCTGGTGAGAGCGTTCATGAAAGACGTGGGCGCGCAAGGCGCGGGCACGAGGAAAACTGGGTGTCCGCGATTGTACGCCGGGGCCAGTCTGTCTCGATTATGGGGCGTACGATGCTTGACACGCGGCGGCGCGCCGCACCGGGACCGGCCATGATGGCACCGGGGCACCGGGGCGTTGGGCCGTGGCGATTCCAACAACGGGATGGCCCGCGCAAGCGGCGCGCATCCACAACAACAAGGAGAGCGATAACCATGCTCGGTAACTTCGAACTCATTTCGCGGCTGGTGCTGGCCGCCGCACTCGGCAGCGTGATTGGCTTCGAGCGCGAACGTCTGTCGTGGGCCGCGGGGTTGCGCACCCACATGCTGGTCTGCGTGGGCTCGGCGCTCATCATGATCGTCTCCGCGTTCGGCTTTGCCGATGTGCTCGGCGGCGAGCACGTCGTGCTCGATCCCTCGCGGATGGCCGCCCAGGTGGTCTCCGGCATCGGCTTTCTCGGCGCCGGCTCGATCCTGCTGCGCGGCGAGATCGTGCGCGGCCTGACGACGGCCGCGAGCCTGTGGTCGGTGGCCGCCGTCGGCCTTGCGGTGGGGGGCGGTCTCTACACGGCGGCGATCGCGGCCACCGTCATCATTCTCATCATCCTCGCGGGCATCAAGCCGCTCGAGCGTCGCTTCATCACGTTCCGGCAGCGCCGGCGCATCACGCTGCTGGTCGAGCGCGGCGCGCTCAGCTTCCATTCGCTGCACGACGCGCTGGGCACGTCCAGCCCGCGCGTGAAGCAGTTCGTGGTCCAGCAGAGCGACGACTCGCCCGAACTCGACGAGGTGATGATCGTGCTGAGCCGCGTCTCGTCGATGGAGTACGAGGCGATCTGCACGGCGCTGCGGCGCCTGTCTGTCGTCAAGGAGTTTCGCGAGGACGACGCGCAAGGTTGATCCGTCACGCATGCTTCACATTCGAGGGGCTCACAGGTCTGACGTTTGCCGCTAAGATGCCTGACCAGCGGCGCGCGGGTTCTTGAGGACGCGTGTCCGAGGAGCGAAACGCGGCTGTCACGCTGCGGCCAGGCGTGACCGACGCGCGACGCGAGTTCACCTGAAGCGAGTCTCATCGTCGATCCATGGCCGAACACGCAGAAAACGAACCCTCCAATACCGGACGCGCTGGGCGCAGCGCGCCGTCCCGGCGTCGAGCAGCGACGCCTTCCACCGAAACTGAAGCCAGCCTGTCAGCGGACACCGAATCGGTGGAGCCTGGCGGTGCGCTCACGCTCGATCTTTTTGGCGAAGGCCGTGAGCCGGCGCTAGAGCCCGAAGCCGAAGGCACGGTGCAGGCCGCGAGCACCAAGGAAGGTCGTGCGGCGCCCGCGCGGCGCGCGGCGCGCACGAAAGCGGCAGTCGTGCCGGTGGAGGATGCCGCGAATTCCGGCGGCGGCCCGGACGAACCAGCGGCGGCTAGCGCGCATAGCGAAGCGCCGCAACTTGCTGCCACTTTTGAGCGCGAGGCGCTGGAGCCGGACCGACCGAACGACGAGTCCGCAAGTACGCAGGCATCAGGGACGGTGGTTCCGGCAGCCGGGGTACCAGAATCACGTGACGTGCAAGGTGCGGTGGCGCAAATGCAGCAACTGGCGGCTAGTGCGGCCACTTCGACCACCGCGGCTACTGCGGCCACTGCGGCCGCTACGGCCAGCGCGCCGCCGCAGCCTGAAGCGGTAGCCGCGCAAGAGCCTGCGCGACCTGCTCCCGAACCCGTGCCTGGCTCTCACGGCGCAGCCAACGAACCGGTGGCCGTGCCATTGCCGGCGAGCGGCTTTTCCTACGCGGCCACGAGTACCACGGGCCACCCCGCGCGCTTGATCTCGGTGGTGCATCCCGCGGACGTCGACGCGGCGGTCCACGGCTTAGTGCCCGAGCGCGCGGCAAGCCTGGGCGCCGAGCGCGCCGTGGCCGGCTTGCCCACCGAGATCGTCGCGGCGATGGCCGCACAGACACGCAGGACGAAGTGGCTGTTGACGGCGGCCGTTGCCGCACTCGTGGTGACGGCGGGCGTGGCGATCGCGCAGACGCTCCTGCTTGCGAGCCTCTCCGCCGATACGGCAGCGCAGCAGCAGCGCTTCGACGTGCTGATGCAGAACCAGCAGGCCGCGCTCGACAGCGTTGCGGCGCGTCTCGCCGCGCCGGCCACTGCGGCGTTGGCGGCTGCGCCGGTGCCGCCGCCGGCTGCGGCTGGGACGGGCGCGGGCGCTGCACAGTCGGCTGCAACGCCGCCGCGCCGTGCCGCGCGAGTGAGCAAGGCGCCGAAAACGCCGGAAAAAGCCGCATCGCGCGCTGCGAGCAGCACCTCGTCCAAGACGCATCCGCAGCACGCCAGCCCCTCCCGTCAGGCTGCGCCAAAAAGCTGACCTACACCCTTCCTTCGTTTTGACCCCTAAATTTATGGCCACCTATGTGTTGTGCTGATGCAACACATGGGTGACCTGCCATCAAGCTGCGACGCGCTGCCGCAGATTTCTTGCTGCACTGCACTAGCGTTCGACTAGGGAAAACCCTATAATGCTTTTGTTCCTAGGGAAAACCCTTAAAAGCTTGTCTAACCGGGAGTCACCATGAGCTTTATCCTTGCAGTCCTCCAAAAGGTGAACGACCTCTTCGCGTCGCCGAACCTGCCGATGGATGCCGAATACTCGTATGCAGCGCGTCACCGCGAAGCAGATCGCATCCGTCGCTCGCACTACACGCCCTTCGGCATGCCGCGCGACTAATCTCGCCGCATCGGGAGCGTAAGAGCGCAGCCATTCGCGCCGCTCTGATCGATCGCTCCCACAGTCGTTACATCAAATGAAGCCGGTTCTTGTTAGAGAGCCGGCTTTGTTGCGTCTGGAGCTGAACGTGTAGCTGGCCATCCGGTGAGGGCGTGCAGGATAAATATTTCGTTATGCAGATTTAATGGCGCCCGCTGCGCCATGCCCAAAGCGGCGCGACGCGCCCAATGGCGGCGGTTAACGCGCACGACATAGTTTCCCTTTGTCGACAGGTACTTGGGTGAACCGCCCAGAGCTTGTCCACAGGGCTGTGAACAAAATCTGTGGAAAAGTCGCGAGCCTCTGCGCGCGCCTGCGAAGCGGTGTCTGGCAGTTAGTCCTTTCGGATCAACCACCTGGCTTCGATTTCCCGGTGTTGCCCACAGGCCTGTGAACAAAAACTGTGGATAAATACCCACCCTTCCACCGTCAGCGCGCGTCCCCGCCCCGTGTCATAGTGTGAGCCGCAAGAACCCCCACCGCTCACCATGTCCGACACTTACTTCTACGACCCCGCCACCGGCCACGGCCTGCCGCACGACCCGTTCAAGGCGATCGTCGCCCCGCGCCTGATCGGCTGGATCTCGACCCGCTCGCCGGACGGCGTGCCGAATCTCGCGCCATACAGCTTCTTCGGTGCCTTCGCCACGTTCCCCGCCGTGATCGGCTTTTGCAGCGAAGGCCGCAAGGACAGCATCGCCAATATCGAGGCGACCGGCGAGTTCGTCTGGAATCTCGCGTCGTACCCGCTGGCCGAGCAGATGAACCGCAGCTCCGCGCCCGTTGCCGCCGAGATCGACGAGTTCGCGCTCGCCGGACTCACGCCCGCGCCGGGCCGCAACGTGGCGGTGCCGCACGTGGCCGAGGCGCCGGCCGCGCTCGAATGCAAGCTGCTGCAGATCGTGCGTCTGACCGCGCTCGACGGCTCGCCCATGGACAACTGGCTCGCGCTCGGCCAGGTCGTGGGCGTGCACATCCAGCAGCAGTATCTGAAAGACGGGCTCTTCGACACCCATGCCGCGCAGCCCATCATGCGCGCGGGCTATCGCGCCGACTACGCGCAGATCGGCGAGATGTTCGAGATGGTGCGGCCCACGGCCTGAGTGCGTGATGCCTGGCGGGCCTGGCGGCCGCGTTGCCGCCGCCGCTGTGCGCCGCGATAATGGCCCGCAAGTCACCCGCAAAGAACCCGCAATCACCCGTAACGGCCCACACGGCGCGTCTCGCGCGAGGGGAGACAGTCCATGCAATCTCCGACCGGATCGGTCGTCGCGCTCAGCTCGGCGGCGTCGACGATGTTTTCCATCGGCATGATCTTTCTCGGCTACTGGGGCCTGCATGAGCCCGTGCCGTGGCGCCTCGGCGACCGCGTGATCGTCGTGCTGGCGCTGGCGGGCTTCGCCTGTCTCGGCAGCGTGCCCTGGCTCGCCACCTCGCCCCAGAAGGCCGGCGACGAGTCGCGCTTCCTGCTCGCGCGCCGCGCCTTTCTGGCGGGCGCGTGCGCGGTGTGGATCTCGATCGCGCTGTCGCTGGTGCTGGCCTAGCGTCGCGCCTTAGAAGCGCGCGCGCAGGCCCACCGTGCCCACCACCTGATTCGCCGTCGACGAAGCGCCGCCCGCCGTGTTGATGAACGCCACGTAGTTGTGGCCCGTGGCGTGCTGGTACATCGCTTCGGCGTAGAGGTCGGTGCGCTTCGAGAGGCGATACACCACCTGCGCGTCCACCTGCTGCCACTTCGGATCGGCGCCCCAGCTCGTGCGGTCGACGTGGCCGTCGGTGTAGGTATAAGCGAGGCCGAGGCTCCAGGCCGGGTTCAGCTGGTACTTGCCGTTCACTTCGTAATTGTTGAAGCTCATGTCGCCGCCCTGCGAGCCGAACGCGTTCGTGCCCGCGTACTCGCTGCGCGTGAACACGAAGCCGGCCGTGGCCGGGCCGAAGCTGTAGTTCAGGCCGCCGCCGAACGAGCGCAGGCGGTCCGCGCCAAGCGAGAAGCCGCCCTTGCCGTTGGCCGTCGACTCGGCGAGGTCCACGGCGCCCGGGCTGCTCGCATTCGCGCCTTGCGTGCCGTTCATTTGCAGATAGCCGGCGGCCACCGCGAGCGGGCCGTTGTTGTAGCTCGCGCCGAAGCTATAGACGCGGTTGGCCGCGAAATCGGGCTGATTCGAGAACGCGTACAGGGCGCCGAACTTCAAGCCGCTATAGCTGTTGCTCGTGTACTTGACCGCGTTGTTGATGCGCAGCGAGTGGTTGAGGTTGTCGTTGTCGAACGGATGCGCGAAGCCCGTGTCGCCGAAGGTGCCCGCCGTGGCCGAGAGCGGGGAGACGAAGTCCACCAGATCGTCGTACTGGCGGCCCAGCGTGAGCGTGCCGAACTGATCGCTCGCGAGTCCCACGTAAGCCTGGCGGCCGAACATGCGGCCGTCCTGGCCGAGCTTGCCGTTCTGCACGTTGAAGCCGTTTTCGAGCACGAACACGGCATGCAATCCGCCGCCCAGGTCCTCGCTGCCGCGCACGCCGAAGCGGCTGCCGTTGACGTTGCCGCTCGTCGCCTGCCAGAGCGCGCTGCCCGACTTGCCGTTCGCGACGTTGTTCGTGTACATGATGCCGGCGTCGATCAGGCCGTAGAGCGTCACCGAGCTTTGCGCATGCGCGGTGGTGGAGGCGAGGGCGCCAATAAGGCCAACCGCAGCGCCGAGCGCGGCAGTCGAGGCGAGCGTGGGGGCGTTCTTTTTCACGTGTAAAGCTCCTGAGGCTGTTTTTTCGTAGCGTTTGGAATGGGCTTGCTGCGGGCGAAGGCCGGCAAGCAGCGTCAGGAGTGTAAGGATCGACAGCCGCCGGAAAATCGGCTGTGACTGGAGAGGATTCTTCCTCGATCCGGAATAAATATTTCATCGCCGTGTCATAAATCGCGGCGCGGGTGCGGCTTGCATTGCCGCCGGTGCGATAGAAGGCGTGCCCGGCAGTTTTGGTACGATGCACGCTTTGTCAGCCGATCCTGAAGCCCCGCGTGAAGCGTTCCGTGTCGTTCATCCGCGCCCAAGCCGCGAAGTGGTCCTCCCGCCTGAAGCCCCTCATGTCGCGCGTCTGCGCGTTCGTGCGGCCGTGGCTCGGCAAGGGCCTTCATCATCTGCGCCATCCCACCTGGCGCGGCGTGCTAATCGCCATCGGCGTGCTGCCCGCGGCGCTCGTGCTCTATGTGCTGGTGCTGATTCCGTTCACGCCGAGCATCGGCGACATCCGCAAGGCGCGGGTGGATCAGCCCGCGCAGATTCTTTCCGCCGACGGCAAGCTGCTAGCCGAATTCAAGCCCTCGAACCGCGAGTGGGTGCCGCTTTCGCAGATCTCGCCGCACATGGTCGATGCGCTGATCTCGACCGAGGACCACCGCTTCTACGAGCATCACGGCATCGACTTCAAGCGCACGGCCGGCGCGGCGCTGCACACGTTCTCGGGCGACCGCCAGGGCGGCTCGACCATCACGCAGCAGCTCGCGCGCAACCTCTATCCCGACGAGATCGGCCGCGCGCCCACGCTCACGCGCAAGATCAAGGAGGCGATCACCGCGTTCAAGATCGAGGCCGTCTATAGCAAGCCGCAGATCCTCGAAACCTATCTGAATACGGTGCCGTTCCTCTACAACGCGTTCGGCATCGAGATGGCGGCGCGCACCTACTTCGGCGTGTCCGCGGATCAGCTCACGGTGCTGCAAAGCGCGACGCTCACCGGCATGCTCAAGGGCAACGCCTACTACAACCCGGTGATCAATCCCGAGCGCGCGCTCGCGCGGCGCAACACCGTGCTCGCGCAGATGGTGAAGTACGGCAAGCTCACGGACGCGCAATACGCGACGCTCTCGAAGAAGCCGCTGCGTCTGGACTTCGAGCGCCAGACCGAGCCGCCTGGTCCCGCGCCGCATTTCGCGCAGCAGCTGCGCAAATGGCTGATCGCGTGGGCGGACCGCAACGACTACAACATCTATTCCGACGGACTCGTTGTGCACACAACGATCGATTCGCGTCTGCAGGCGATGGCCACCGCCGCGCTCAAGCAGCACGCCAATCAGCTGCAGGGCAGCGCGAATAGTGCATGGAGCGGACGTAACGGCTGCTACGCCGGCAACGATCTGTTCAAGACCTTCATGCGCGAGACGCCCGACTACAAGAGCGCGCGCGACGCGGGTGCGAGCGACGAGGACGCGCTCAAGAAGCTCGCCGCCGACCGCACGTTCATGCGCGCGCTGTGCAAGGACAAGACCACGGTGCAGGCCGGCTTCCTTGCGATCGATCCGCGCAACGGGCAGATCAAGGCATGGGTAGGCAGCCGCGATTTCGCCGACGAGCCGTTCGATCACGTGCAGCAGGCGCGTCGTCAGCCGGGTTCGACGTTCAAGGCCTTCGTCTATGGCGCCGCGTTCGCGGACGGCGCGAAACCCACCGATACGCTGATCGACCGGCCCGTAGAAATGCCGCTCGAAGGCGGCGAGATCTGGCGTCCTAACGACGACGTGCCGCCCAGCAACAAGCCGATGACGCTGCGCGACGCGCTCGCGTTGTCGCGCAACCGCATCACGGCGCAGGTGATGCAGGCGGTGGGCCCCGACAAAGTCGCGCGTCTCGCGCGCGCGATGGGCGTGCGCGACAGCCAGTTGAACCCGGTGCCGTCGCTCGCGCTCGGCACGAGCCCGGTCACGCTGAAGGAGATGGTGTCGGCGTACAGCACCATTGCGAACGACGGCGAGTACCTGGAGCCGCGCATGGTCACGAGCATCGAGGACAGCAAGGGCAATGTGCTCGCGCAATTCGCGAGCGCCTCGCCCGAGCGCGCGCTTTCCGCATCGGCGGACCGCACGCTGCTCGACACGATGCGCGACGTCGTGAATCGCGGCACGGGCGCGAGCATCCGCACGCGCTTCGGCATTCGCGCCGACGTGGCCGGCAAGACCGGCACGACCCAGGACAACGCGGACGGCTGGTTCATCCTCATGGACCCGCAACTGGTGGCTGGCGCGTGGGTGGGCTTCGACGACGGCCGCGTCACGCTTCAGAGCGAGGGCGCGCGCAGCGCGCTGCCGATCGTCGGCGACTTCTTCCAGCGGGCGTTGCGCGCGCGCATCGTCGATCCGCGTGCACGCTTCGCGACCGAGGTCACGCCGGGCGCGTTCGAAACCTTCCGCGACCGGCTCAAGACGTGGATCGACGGCCTGTTCGCCGCGAAGCCGCCCGCCGAGGCGCCGCGCGCGCCGGCCCGCGCTCCGGCGCCGCGGCCCAGCGCGCCTGTTGTGGCGCCGGCGTCCGAACCCACTGAGGTGCCGCCGACGAGCGGCGTCGCGCCAGCGGGCGCGGCTTCGGGGGCGCCCGTGCCGCCTGAGATCCAGCGCATGTTCGGCGAGCCGCCGGTGATCGGCGCTTCGGGTGCCTCGGGCGCGTCGGCGGCGCAGCCGCCGCATCAGGAGCAGGCGCCGTATCCGCCGCAGGAGCCGTCGCTCGCACCGACGCCCACGCCCGACGACTCCGATTCGGATAACGACGCGGGCAACAGCAACGGTGCGCAATACACGCCGCCTACGCCGTCGCCTGCGCCATCGGCTGCGCAGCCGCAGGGCAACTGACCCGGCGCGCGGCGCTTAGCGGTTTTGGATGAGGCGCGCGCAGCCGCGCCCATTCACGAGCGTCAGATAGTGCGCGAGACCCGGCGACGCATGCGCGCCGTCAAGCTCGCCGCTGGCGATGGTTTCGAGCGCATCGAGCGCCGTGTCGATGTCACGGGCGCGTTCGGCGTCGATGACCGTGCGCGCCGCGCCGCGGAACGCCAGCACCCAGGCGCCGGCCGGCAGCGGGCCGGTGCGCGCGAGATCGATCGCGCAGGCGCCGTGACGCGTCACGGCCTGGGCGGCCAGGCCCTCCGCGCAGACGATGCGGGCGGGAACGCCAACGAGCATCGGCTGCCCGGATCTTGAGGTTTGCGGCATGCGCGCGTCTGGCCGCGAGCGCGGAGGCATGCCGGGAGCTGCGGGGCGAGCGGACGGGCGGATGAATCGGGTCATGGCACTTCCTGGACACCGCGAATGGGCGGCTTGTCGAGCGGGAACGACGGCGCAAGGTAGCAGCATCTCGTTGCCTGGGACCGCTTGGCAACGGGCCGATTGATTGCGCGCAAGTGACAGATCTTCCAGGTGCGAGGGATGCACGACGAGCGCGGCGGGCTTGCAGTCGTGCCCGCGAACGAACGCTTTGATACCGTTCCCGATCAGCTTCCAGAGGCCGCAGGCGAGGTTGGTTGTTTCCATGAATCACACCCTGTGATTTGCGCGAAGCACGCCGCTACGCCTGCTCGTCATAGGCCACAAGACTCCAGTCCGCATTGGTCCAGTGAATGCGCATGCCGAACAGCGCATCGAGTACCGGAATGAGACGGGGAGTGGTCAGGGCGATCTTGGGCATTGTCTCTCCCTTCGTGAAATGACGGGTCGCGCCCGGATGCCGGTCCGCCCAATACCGGTCACTCCAGATGCCGTCCTGCGGACATATCGCGCCCGTGCGCACAAGCGTGCCGAGCGGTACGCGTTCGGCCTGCGCGCTCTTTGCTGGCTTGAGCGGCAACCCTGTCGCCGCGTCGAGGTTCTTCTCACGGGCCAGTTTCGCGACAAGCGATTCGGCAGGCTTCTGCGGCGGCGTGGCGGCGTCCTGCTCCTTCTGCCACTGGAATGTGCCGTCCCATTCCGGCAGCTTTGCGGGCGGTAGCGGTACGATTTGGTCAATCTCGGGAACCTTGGGGTTGAGGCCGTCATGGTCGTCCAGAAACTTGCCGATCAGTTTGTAGCGACGTGAGCGTTCGGGGTCGTTCGAAAGATCAAGGTAATCCAGTTCGTTCGATGTGGATGGCCCCCTAAAGCCGGCCTCCAAAGATGAGGCAGAAAGCGTATCTCCAGCTTTAACGCCTGCCTGAAAGGCGACTACAGCAACGTCAAACTTACCGTCATCTTGTGCCTCTACTCCAAGCAAACGAGCGGCTGGACCATAGCCTTGATCGCCTGCACATAGGCGCATCTGCCTCGCAATATCCGGTGCGCGATCTGCTGGCGCAAGCAATTCCGCAACATAGGCCTGGGCCTCCGGACTACCGAGGTCCGCAGCCTTGCGTATAAAAACCAGCGCCTTTTTCTCGTCCATGACCACACCATAGCCAAGTTCAAGGTAGTGGCCCATGTCGTAGTAGCCACCTGGAATTCCGGCAGCGGTCAGTTGCTCGGCAAGGTCGACGGTTTCTCTGGGGGCATCAGGAGACTTCGCCTGCCCCGTAGAGACCAGCAGTTGCAGATTGTTGTTGGCCTTGTAGTGACCATGTGCGGCGGCGATCCGGTAATAACGGGCAGCGGCGTCGAAGTCCTTTGGACCGGGTTTCTTCTCGATGAACAGCCCGTATTTGAAGAGCGTATCAGCCTGCGGATCGAGTGGCGGCAGATGATCCGCTTCGTGAGTGCAGGTAAAGGCGAGCCTGGTGCGTGCAGCATTCATGTCAGTCTGGGAGGGCACAGCATTCTCCTTGTTCGAGCAGGCGCAGATCAACCCCGCCAGCACCAGCATATAGATCAGGGTTCTCATGCGTCAGTCCACGCGCAACCGTTTTGTCGTCATGCTCTTGAAAGCAATGAGCGACGCACACGGCGACTCCGTTTTTTCACCCTGTCGCTTCGTATTCCTGTCAAGGATTCTTCCCCATTGCTTGAATGCTTCCTTCGGATCATCCTGCGCCCCCTGTCCGCCCGTGTGGATATCCCAAAGTTGCCTGCGCAACGGCTGCGTCACGTCCATCCGCTCATGGCAGATGTTCAGTTCGCTGTCCACTGCCATGCTGCGCCGGTTCACGTTGGCCGAGCCGTGCGTAAGGAACACGTCGTCCACCACCATGATCTTGCTGTGCACGTACACCGGCATCCATTGCCCAGGTGGCGAGTCCTTTGCCACCAAGGTGCAGACGAGGACTTTCAGACCGGGAACCGGCTGGGGAATAACGGCATGGTTATTGGCCTCGCCGATCTGCTGGCTCAGGCTGTCAACCTTTTGCGCTGCCGCCTGTCGTTGCGCCGTCGTCGGCGCGATGGCCTTGACGTGCTCGGCTGCATTCAACTGCTCCTGTAGCGAATCCGTCTGCTCCAGGCGGGCAACGTTGGGCATGGTGTCTGCCCGCCCCAGGTTGTTGAGCATGTCGTAGGTCGTCCCTTGCCCCTTGTCCAGTGCATCATCGTCGGAATTCGTCACGACAAACAGATAGATCGGCTTTGCAGGATCGCGCCCCCACGAAATCTGCGCCTGCGCGGCGCTCTTGATCTTTTCCGCAAGCGCGGACCAGCGAAAATACTGGTTCTCGATATAGATGAACTTCGTCGCGTTGTTGACCGCCTGGAGATACATCGGCTCAATATTGCGCACACCTTCCTGTGACTGCGTGCGGTTGATCTGCGCCATGACACGGATGCCGATCTCGTCACGCGGTTGCAGTTTGTCCTTCAGCGCGTCGCGCTTCGCGAGCAGATCCTCCTTTGCATCCCGCCTCCATGCTCTACAAAAATTATCGTTCAGGCTTTCAAGGATTGGCCCCGCCACGATAGCCGACATATCCTGCCGTGGCGTCGCGCCGTTGCGTCCTGCGTTGGGCGATTTCTTGACGTAGCTGTGTCCGTCGTCGTCCCAATAGGCATCGAGCGTGTTGTGCCCCATCACGAAGCCGACTGCGACTTCGGGCTTTTCGTAGTCGATCAACACCATTTTCTGGTGGTGAGATGGCTCGGTCGTGTAGCCAATGTTCGCTGCGGACCAGCTTGGTCCGGCACCGAGCCGACGCATCAGGTTTTCTCGATCCCGGATTTCGTTACGATCCTGCCAGGAAAAATCGCGCGTGACGAGCTCGATACCGATATCTCTCAGCGGCTCTGCAACAAGGGACTGACGCGGGCTGCTCCAGCCGCTCACGACAAACTGTGCGCCAATCTGGCGAGCCGAGGCCCTTCGGGCCAGTTCCGCAGGACTGCTTGCTGGCATGCGCGCACGAAAGTACCAGCTCTGGTCATACGCTCGCTGATCCTTGTCTTCGTTTTGTGACAAGGGCCGCGTCGCGTCGTACAGCGGCATCGACGGCTCACCAAACTGGGCAATATGCAGTGTGTCGAGCCAGCACAGGATGCGGACCTTGACGCCCTGTTTCGCCTTTTTGATAAGCAGATCGCCAATGCGAAGCGACTTGCCACCGTCGCGCCGGAAATACATCGACGGCTGGAAACCCCAACAGACGTAATCGATGGTCGTGGTAGCTGCATCGATGGCATCGTAGAGCGCGCCGAACGCCTCCAGCCCATTTACAAGTGGCTTGTAGTTTGCTCGCCTCGGACGATATTCCGAGCGCTGCACGAACCACGGTAGCGTGATCGTCGCACTCCGGGTGTGGGACAGTGCAATGGGTACAACAATGGGTTTCTGCTGTTCCATACTCAGGAATCCTTGCCGGAATCAAGCATCTTGTCGTAGTCCGCACGATGCTCCGCGCGATTCACCTTGCCGGCATCCGTGCCAGGCTGGCCTTCGTAGTGGTGAAAGCCGCCGTTGGCAAGCTCACCGTTGCCCTCCTTGCCACGGTACTGCTCCGCGACAGGAATCGTATAGCTCGCGCCGTTGGCGAGCTTCAGCGTGTACTTCTGCGTCGTGGGGTGATGATCGACCTGAAGCAGCCCGGTTTGATCGAATACCCCCTGTTTGACGAGGGTGCTGCCTACAAACAGCCTGTACGGCATGCCAGCGGGAATGGCGGCCCGCGAAGCAGGCGAGCCCCCCGTGCTGAACGTGAGTGGCACGGTCGGCAGGCCCGAGAGCGCCGGATGGCTCAGGTCCAGAGGCTGGTTCAGGGGCGCCTTGCCCTGCTTCTGGATCGTGATGACTTTCAGGAACAGGTCATTGGGGCCGCCCAGCGTAATGCTGCCGTCCCTCATCTGTATAAACGCGCCGCCGGATTCGAGCGTAAGTGCGGTCTTCGCAACGATGCGCGCCACGCCGTTGACGCTCGCTATCGTCAGGTCCTGGTCCGCATCAAGCGATATCGGGCCGCCCTGCGCCTGCACCTCGACGGGACCCTTCGCCGCAAAAGCCTTGAAGCCAGCCTTTTGCACGAACAGCGAAATTCTCTCGCCCGCCGCCACC
>NZ_BAYD01000072.1 GCF_000685075.1 Paraburkholderia oxyphila NBRC 105797 | reverse complement strand
CGGAAGGGGCTGCCAGGGAAACCAGCGGGCTGCAAGACAATGCGCCTGCATCCCGACCATACATGTGATTCCCGCATACACGCTTGCACCCGGTCGGTTTGGGTTATGCCGTACGGCGCGCGCAGCGCCGTACGGCACAACCCTGAACAAACCGATCGGATGCACGCGTATTCGTAGAACCCGCCCGCATGCGCCTGTCCAGGCGCATGCCACGTTTCCCTCGTAGAACCGCTCGTCACGCGCGTAGCGCGTGGTGGGATGAATACGCCCTTTGTCACGGCCTATCCCAGTGTCCTCGCACGGTCGTGCGCCTCCAAACGGGCTTTCATGCGCTTCGCGTTTTGACCGCCGCGGTAGGGATGGCTGATCGGGCCGGTAGGGGTTCGGCCTCAAACTGCACCCTAGAATCATACCCACCTCCCGCACCGCGCCGCCCGCATGGCGGCGCGGCAGCGCAGTCAGAACCCGGCGCAACCCCATAACGAACCATGATCCATATTCTCGATGAAATCACGCTCGCCCCCGAGCGCATCCCGGAGGTGCTCGCAGCGCTGCAGCAACACTATCTGCCCGGCCACGCGTCTCGCGGGTTGAGCCTCGCCGGACAATGGGTGTCGCCGCCTGTCGCCGTGCCCGGTCAGCCCAACGTCCTCCGCCTGTTGTGGCAGGTCGCCGATGCACCAGCCTACTACCGCATGCGTGCAATGACCGATGCCGCGGTGGTCGGCTTCTGGATGAACGTCGATGCCATTTGTGAAAGCCGGCAGCGCCATGTCATGGTCGACGCGCAGACGCCGTTGCCCGCTCCGCTGGAGGCACATCATGCGGCATGAGACGGCCCAGGTATTCATCGGCGCGGGCGCCGATACGAACGCGATCGAACGTACTCTAGCGGCGCGCGTCGCCGGACTGTCCAGCCACGCCCGTATCGGCTTCGCGCGCAATCTCGAAGGGAGTTGGGGGGCGGGCGACTACACGCTCGACCTCGTGCCTGGCGACGACGCTCCGGCATGCGATGACGTATTCGCCGATCTCGCCACGATTGCCGGCGTCACCCGCATCGATCATGTCGGATGCCTAAGCATTGGGGGCAGCCTGCGCGATTCGGGCTTGCGCGACGGCATCTGGCGCACGCTGATGCTCCGGGTTCGCGTCGGGGCCAGTGACACTCATGTCGCCGCGCTCGAGCGCGAATTGCTGCAAATGCCCGAGTTCATGGCCGGCATCCGCAACTGGCGGTTGAGCCGCGTCGCCACGCCCGGCACGTGGACGCACGTCTGGCAGCAGGAGTTCGCGCGGGCCGATGATCTGCTCGGCGAATATCTGTTGCATCCGTTCCACTGGGGCTGGGTCGACCGATGGTTCGATGCCGAACATCCCCAATGGACCGTAGAAGCGATCTCGCACGCGTTCTGTCCGCTTGCTTCGAGTCTGCTTACGGTCCCCGCTTCGTAGTACGCCTCGCAGCCTGTCTAAGTAGTGCGCCGGAAACGGCGAATCGAATAAATAAAGGAGACACCCCTGTGCGAGCTATCCAGATCGACCGCACCGGTCCTTCAGATCTGATGACCCTGGCGGACCTGCCCAATCCCGAACCCGGCCCCGGCGAGGTGCTGATCCGCGTCGCGTGCGCCGGCGTCAATCCCGCCGACTGGAAGTGCCGTGAGGGCTATCTTGGCGCGTTCATCGAATACACGTTCCCGTTCGTGATCGGCTTCGACGCGGCCGGTGTCGTCGTCGCGCTGGGGGAGGGCGTCGACGGCCCGTCGCCCGGCACGCGCGTCTTCGCGCAAACGGACGTGGGCGCCGGGAAGTGGGGCTCGTATGCCGAGTTTGTGACGGTGCGGCACGATTCAGTCGTTCGCATTCCTGAGAACATGAGCTTCGCGCAGGCCGCCGCGACGCCGACACCGGCGCTGGCCGCCTGGGCCGGCGTCTTCGACGACGGTGGCCTGCGCGCTGGGCAAAAGATCCTGATACATGGCGGCGCTGGCGCCGTCGGCACGTTTGCGATCCAGTTCGCGAAGCAGGCGGGCGCCGAAGTCGCCGCCACCTGCGCGGCACACAACCGGTCCTATGTGGAGGCGCTCGGCAGCGACCTCGCTATCGACTACCAGTCCGAGGATATCGGGGCCGCCGTGAAGGCGTGGGCGCCGCATGGCGTCGACGTCGTGCTCGACGCGGTTGGCGCAGGCACTTTGCCCGCCGCGCTGGATCTGCTGGCAACGGGCGGGGTGCTCGTCAACATCATGACGCTCACCGCCGAAGATGCCGAACGGCTGCCGGCGCTTGCCGCCGAGGCCGGCAAGCGCGGTCTGCGTACCGCGATGACCTTCAGCCGCATGCCGAGCGGCGAGCAGCTCGGCCGCATCGCCGCGCTCGTCGAGCAGGCCGGCCTGCGAACACCGCGCATCGAAACCCTGCCGCTCGAACAGGCAGCGCACGCACTGGACCTCGTTCAGTTCGGCAAAGCCAAAGCGAAACTCGTCCTCGACGTGGCCGATCTGGCCGGCTGACAGTGATCAAATCGACCGACAATTACTAAGGAAAGCTGATGAATAGAATCGGAACGCAAAAACTTGCGGGCAAGTGTGCGCTCGTGACCGGCGCGAGCCGCGGCATCGGCCGCGCGATCGCGCAGCGGCTCGCCGCCGAAGGCGCAACCGTGGTGGTCACGGCACGCAGCCTCGGCAGCTCAGGCGACGTGGCCGGCACGCTGGCGGAGACGGTCGCGCTGATCGAGAGCGCCGGTGGCCGCGCGATTGCGCTTGCCGCCGATCTGACCGATGCCGTCGGGCGCGATGCGCTCGTCGAGCGCGCGGCGCAGGCCGCGGGCGGGCTGGACATCCTGATCAACAACGCGGGGGTCGCCGATTACGAGAGCGTCGAGACCATGCCCATGGAGATGTTCGAGCGCACCTTCGACCACTATCTGCGCATCCCGTTCGCACTCGCGCAGGCGGCGATCCCGCTGATGCGCTCGCGCGGCGCGGGCTGGATCGTGAATGTCGGCTCGGTGACGGCACTGCCGCCGCTGCGGCCCTTCGACGATTTCGCGCGCGCCGGGGGCGCCACCGTGTACGCGGCGGTGAAGGCCGCGCTGTCGCGCTTCACGCAAGGGCTCGCGGCCGAACTCGAGGCCGATGGCATTGCCGTCAACCTGGTGGCGCCGAGCACCGCGATCCGCACGCCCGGCGCGGCCCGCTATATTCCGGAGGGCTACCCGACCGAGGACGTCGCCTATCTGGCCGAAACGGCGCTTGCGTTGTGCCTGCTGCCGGCGCGCGAGCGTACTGGCGTCATCGCGCACAGCCTGCATTTTCCGCTCGCGAACGCGTTGCAGGTGCGCTCGCTCGATGGGCGCACCGAGTTGCCGCCGCCGACCGTGCCGGCCTACGCGCATCCCCACATCAACCCTTTGGGAGTCTGAACATGACGACATCGATTCGCTTCGATGGAGGCACGGCCGTCATCACTGGCGCGGCCAGCGGCATCGGCAGCGGTCTTGCGCGGCACGCGGCGGGGCTGGGCATGCGTCTCGTGCTCGCCGATCTCGATGCGGCGCGGCTCGACGCGTTCGCCGCGACGCTCGATGCCGAAGTGCTGTGCGTGCCGACCGACGTCAGCCGGCCGGAAGCGGTCGAGGCGCTGGCGCAAGCCGCGTGGCAGCGCTTCGGTGGTGTCGATCTGCTGTTCAACAATGCCGGCATCATGGCGACCGGCTTCAGTTGGGAGATCTCGGCTGAACGCTTCGAGCGCAGCTTTGCGGTCAATGTGCATGGCGTACTCAACGGGATACGCAGTTTCGTGCCGCGCATGCTTGAACGCAACGTGCCTGCACGGATCGTGAATACCGCATCGATTGGCGGGTTCTTGCCGAGCCCGCTGATGGCGCCTTACTCGGCGACGAAGTTCGCGGTGGTGGCGTTGACTGAATCGCTGCATGGCGAATTGAAGATGATCGGCGCGCCGATCGGTGTCTCGCTGCTGGCGCCGGGGCCGGTGCAAAGCTCGATCTTTGATGATCCGTTTGGTGGCGCGTATGAGCGCGCTGAGGTGCGCGGATTTGTTGACACGATGCGCAAGATGCTTTGCGCGAATGGGCTCACGCCGGATCAGTTTGCTGAACGCGTTTTCGATGGGATTCGTGAGGGGCGGTATTGGCTGCTGCCGCAGCCGGAGATGGTCGATCAAGCGTTGCAGCTTCGGACGCAGGGCATTCTGGATAGACGTAATCCGGAGTTGCCCGTGTATTGAATCTTTTTGCGCGGTTCGCGGCGCGTTGGCCTTAACTTG
>NZ_BAYD01000073.1 GCF_000685075.1 Paraburkholderia oxyphila NBRC 105797 | reverse complement strand
TTAAGGCCAACGCCAGGAGGCCCCCCAACGAAAACCCGGGCATCACAACGCCAGGATGCCCCCTAATCGGCACCAGATGTTCGGCCGCCACCAACATCCCCCCTGCATGACATACCTTGACATCCTTTTCCAACGATTCAGTAAACCGCTCGCCGGAGGCCGCGATTACACTTGCACGCCAAGCGAGCCCTGAATCGCTGCATCGTTCTTCATGGAGAGAAAATGAAACGCATTTGTCTGATGTTGGCCGCGGCGCTGATGGCGACTTCCATGGCCACTTCCGCTTTCGCCCAGGACGCCAGGATGCAACAACTGCAGTCGCGCTTCGAAGCGGCCGACACCAATCACGATGGCAAGCTCACCAAAGCCGAGGCACAAGCCGGCATGCCGCTCGTCGCCAAGAATTTCGATCAGATCGACGCGACCCACAAGGGCTATGTGACGCTCGACGACATCGCTCAATTCGCGAAAAAGCGGGGTCAATAAATCCGCCTGCAATCACGTTTGTTTCAATCCGGCTTTGAAAGGGCGCGCCGCGCTTCAAGCCAGCTGACATGCAAGGAACCGGCGCGGTCTGCCCGCCGTCCAGACGACGACTCATGATGTCGCCGCTAGTCGTCGCCTTCCCCATCATCTCGATGTACCGCCCGATGCACACCCCCTTCGAAAATCCGCTTTTGCCAAAGCGGATTCGCTTTATTGCGCCCCATGCCGCATCGACACACGTTGACATAACTTTTGAATAGCCTGGAATGTGCCGCTTCTCTAAGGTGTGACCACCGTCGCGCCCAAGGCCTGCGACCGTTGTCCATCCATTCAGGAGCTGCCATGAAAATCCGTTCTCTCGTCTCGTTTGCCATTGGCCTCGTCGGCGCGTGCATTGCTCGCTATGCGTCGGCAACCAGCGTTGCGGTGGGCATCAGCATTCCAATGGCGCCCGCGCCGGTCGTTGCCGTTCCCGCGCCTGCTTACGTGGTTGCTCCGGTGCCTGCACCGGTTGTCGCCGTGCCCGCCGCTGTCGTTGCCGCGCCGGTCGTGGTCCCGCCACCCGCGGTCGTGCCCGCGCCTGTCTACGTCGCGCGTCCGCCCGCCGTCGTCGTTCGTGGCGGATACGGCTACTGGGGACGCGGCGTCGTGGTCGTGCGATAGCGCGGCAACTCCGCAGATCCGCGCAAGCGTCACGCGCTGCGCGTACGCGTTAAGCCCATCAAGCCTGATCGAATCGATATCGCATTGCCGTGCGCATGCTTGCGCTTTTAGCTGGCCATGCACTGAAACGGAACTTGTCGTGCCATGAAATTATTCAAGCATCAGTCCGCGCTTGCCGCCGCCATGGCGTTGGCGTCTCTTGCCGGGTGCGCAGTCGTGCCGCCCAGCTCTCCAACCGTGATGGCGCTGCCCGCGCAGGGCAAGACCATCGCCGCGTTCCAGCAAGACGATTACGCGTGCCGCACCTACGCGGCGCAGATCGTCAATCCGGTTGCCTCGTCGCCGGCCGTGGTGAACTCCGCGCTGGCCGCTCCGGCACTGGGCGCGGCCGGCGGCGCGGCGGCCGGGGCCCTGATTGGCGCAGGGGCGGGCAATGCCGGCGCCGGCGCGGCAATCGGGGCAGGGGCCGGCCTGCTGCTCGGCAGCGCGGCGGGCCGTAACCAGTACGCCGGCAGCGAAGCGGCGCTGCAGCGCCAATACGACAACGCGTACGCGCAGTGCATCACCGCAAAGGGCAACACGATCGCGGCGCCCCAGGTGACGCGCGCGGTCGTCGTCGCGCCCGCGCCGGCCGTGGTTTACGCGCCGGCCCAGTATTATTACGCCCCATATTGAACCGCCGACCGCGATGCTCATGTCACGCGCGCGCTCGCACACCGCGCGCGTGCCGTGCACCGGTTGGCATCGGGTTCTACACTCGTATCCATTCCTCTTGCCGCGAGCGCCCCGTACCGCCATGCCGCCACCCAAACCGGCCGACGAACAGACGATGAACCCCGCTCCCCGAGGCCGTATTCTCGTGCTCGACGACGACCTCGAGATTCGCAATATGCTGCAACGCTTTCTGAGCGCACAGGGTTTCGAGGTGCGCGCGGCGCGAGACAGCAACCAGCTCGATACGTTTCTCGAGCGGCATCCGTTCGACCTCCTGATTCTCGACATCATGATGCCCGGCGAAGACGGCCTGTCGATCTGCAGGCGTCTGCGCAGCCAGGGGCAGATGATCCCCATCCTGATGCTGACCGCGCGCGGCGATCCAATCGACCGCGTCGTCGGCCTCGAAATGGGCGCCGACGATTATCTCGGCAAGCCGTTCTTGCCGAGCGAGCTGGTCGCACGCGTGCGCGCGATGCTGCGACGCCAGCAGCTGTTCGCGCGGCAGCACGGCGCGATGGCGAGCGCGATGGGCGACGATGACGTGCTCGCGCTGCGCATTGGCGACTATCTGCTCAAGCCGCATGCCCAGGAGCTGACGCTCGAGGGCGAGCCGATCGAAGTCGGCGCGGCGGAGATGCGGCTGCTGTGCGCGCTGGCCGAGACGCCGAACCGGCCGGTCAGCCGCGAGAACCTGATCGAGCGCGCCCATGGGCGTCTGTACGAAGCGAACACGCGCAGTATCGATGTCCAGGTGCTGCGCCTGCGCAAGATCATCGAGGCGGATGCCTCTTCGCCTCGCCATATCCGCACGGTATGGGGCGTGGGCTATATGCTCGTCGCGAAGCTCGATGCCTGATTGTTTGATTGTCCGATGCGGGGCGCTGTAACCGGATGACATGACTCGTTGCAGGTTGTATTGGCGCCAGCGCTTATATTGCGTGCCTGTCCTGTTCGAAGAGAAAGTGACCTCGTATGAAAAAACGCAATCTTGTTCGCGCGGGCGCGGCTGTTCTGGCGGCGCTCGGCGCATCGGCGGTATTTGCACAGGCGGTGCTGGTGGCGCCCGTGCCGCCTCCGCCGGTTCGTTTCGAGCCGGTGCCGGTGGCGCGGCCCGGTTATGTCTGGGACCCCGGTCACTGGCTATGGTGCGCGGGCGCGTATGCCTGGGTGCCTGGGCACTGGCAGGCCGTGCGGCCCGGCTATCGCTGGATGCCGGGGCACTGGGTTGCGCGTGGCGTGACCTGGTGCTGGATGCCCGGACACTGGGCCTGAGCGGCATGCAGGATTGCCTTGCCACGTTCGTTGTATAAGCTCGGATGATTGCGCGGCCCGATATGCAACACCGTATCGTGCCGCCGTTGACTATCCGGCATCCATTGGGGAGGGCCATGTTCGGCTGGTATCGCTCGTTACTGGTGCGCAACGTGCTGGCGCTGATCGTGCTGGTGCTGACGAGCCAGATTTTTGCGGGCGCCGTTTATCTGTTCTTCGTCCAGCGCCCGCGCGTGGACGAGGCGGCGGCGCTCATCGCTTCGCAAATACGCACGGCGAGCCGGCTGCTCGCCGCGCTGCCGCCAGCGGCGCGCGAGCAGCAGCTGCTGGCGATCAATGGCGTATCGCAAGGCGAGGTGCCGCCGGCGAATGCCGCGCAGCCGCTGCCGGTGGGCCTCGTCGCCCGCTATTTCGTCTCGCGGCTGGCGCACGAACTCGGCGCCGGCGACCAGATTCGCTTCGAGCAAGGCAGCGCGCAGCGTGTCTGGGTCCGCCTGCGCGTGGACGACGCGTACTACTGGATGGTGCTCGCGGGCGCGCCGAATGCGATTCCGAGCCTGCCGTGGACGCTCATCAGCCTGCTGCTGTGTATCGCCACGGTGCCGGCGCTGGTGGCCTTCCTGATTCATCGGCCCGTCGAGCGGCTGCTGATGCGTCTTGCGCGCGCGGCGGACACGATCGAGCATGGGGCGTGGCCCGAGGCCGTGCCCGTCGAAGGCGCGCACGAGCTGGCGATGGTTGCGGACGCATTCAACCGGATGGCGGCGTCGCTCCAGGAGCTGGAGACGACCCGCGCGCAGATGCTGGCAGGCATCTCGCACGACATCCGCACGCCGCTCACCAAGCTGCGCATGGTGCTCGAGGCGCCGGAGTCCGTCGAAGCGCCGGCGGAGAGCGCGGAGCGCTTCGTCGAGGAAATCGACCTGATCGTGCAGCAGTTCATCGATTTCGCGCGCGGCTGGGACAGCGAGCCCGCGAAGCGCGGCGACCTCAATGCGCTGATCGAGCGTCTCGCGGCCGACTACGTCGGGCTCGAGTATGTCTTCGACCTCTCGCTGGAGGCGCTGCCCGAGTTCGCTTTTCGGCCCACGGGGATGCAGCGGCTGTTGATGAACCTGATGCAGAACGCGGTCGTGTACGGCCGTGTCGGGCTGGCGGTCAGGACCCGGGTGGCGGATGGCTGCGTGACGATCGATGTCGAGGACCAGGGCCCCGGCGTGCCGGCCGAGCTGTTGCCGCTGATGAAGCAGCCGTTCCGGCGCGGCCCGCAGAGCGAGCAGCGCAACGGCTCGGGCCTCGGCCTGGCCATTGCGGAGCGGATCGCGAAGCAGCATGACGGTACGCTCGAACTGCTTGCGAACAGGCCGCGCGGCCTCGTGGCCCGGGTGCGGCTGCCCCTGCGCTGAGCTCGGGATGCCGTGCCAGCGCGAGGTGCAGCCGCCGATTCACTCCGTACTGCGTAGTATTGAAGAAAACCTATGAACCGTCCAGGAGCACGACCGGTGTCCATTTTCGGATCTCGCTTGAGCCTTCTACCGGAAGCGCCGTCGCGGCAGCGCATTCCGGTCTCCCGCAGGAATAAAGACATCGCGCATGCGCGCGCAGAAGCGGGTGCCGATCCGCTCACGCATGAAGAGTACAGACTGGCCGCCGCGTGGCTCGACCATCTCTGGAATCAGGCGCCGAGCGAGCAGAAGTCCCGGCTCATGACGCAGCTGCTGGTTCTCGTCGACGAATTCGAAATGCTGCGTGGCGCTACGTGAGACGTCGTTGTCCCGGGGCGCCGCTCACACGGCTTCTTCGCGGCCTTTCGCGAGCGCTTCGGATTCCATCCGCTCCAGATAGCGCAGCAGCTTCGTCACCATCACGACGACGGTGACCGCGAGGATCACGAAGAACACGGCAAGCGGCGTGAGCACATGCACCGAGACGAAGCCCGCGAGCCCCATCATCGCGGAGGAAACGAGCAGGAGCGCGCACCCGAGTATCGCGCTCGTCAGGCCCGCGATGTGCGGGAACAGCGAATTGCCCTTGGCCATCAGCGTCGGATACATCGCGCCCGCGCACAGCCCCATCACGAGCACCGGCGTCGCGAGCGTCCAGACCTGCAGGCCCACGGTCAGCGCGAGCACGAGCATCGCGATCGCGGCACCCGCCATCACGCGCGAGCCGATCTGCAGCCGCCGCTCGGCGCTCGGCAGGCCCGGGCCATGCACCCGGTTCGACAGGCCGCCAAGGAAGTACATCATGCCGATGCCAAGCGCGAGGTAGCCGAAATAGGTCGGCGGCTTGTGCAGCGTGTTCAGCACCATGAACGGCCCGACGATATTGAACACGAGCAGGATGCTGTAGCACAGTCCCTGGGCGAGAAAGCAGCTCTGGAACACCGGGCTCGCCAGCACCTTGCCCGCGTTCGTCATGAGCGTGCGCAGCTCCAGGTGCACGGGCTGCGGCAGCGTCTCGCGATAGCGCCACAGCAGCGCCCACATCGCGAGCGAATAGAGCAGCAGGAACACGAGGCACGCCTGCCAGCCGAACCACGTCTGCAGGTGCGCGCCGATCACGGGCGCGACGATCGGCGCGAGCCCCCACGTGATCGACATATAGGTGAACGCATGCATGAGCGCCTTGCCGCGGAACGTGTCGGTGATGATCGCCTTGGCGAGCAGGTTCGTCGTGGCGATGCCGAAGCCCTGCAAGCAGCGCGCCAGCACGAACGTCTCCAGATTGGGCGCGCCGAGCGAGAGCACGCAGCCGATCGTGTAGACCACGAGCCCGAACGCGAGCACGCGCTTGCGCCCATGGGCATCGGCGATCGGGCCGAAGATGAGCTGGCCGAGCGCGTATGCGGCCATGTAGCCGGACACGCTCGACTGGATCGCCTGCGGCGAGGTCGCGAAGTAGCGCGCCATCGCGGGCAGCGCGGGGACGTAGATGTCGATCGCGAGCTGGCCCGCCGACGCATACAGGCAGATCAGGGCCAGCAGGAAGCGCGGTGAATTGCTTGCACGCGCAGGCGTGGCCGCGCGAGGGGAGAACGGGTCGGTCATGACTGAAGTAATGGGCCTATACGGCGGGCCATATACTAACATTGCTAGTTCTAGTTCGCCTGGAGCCCCGGCGGCGCTGCGCGCAAGCAATTGCAGCGCAAGGTGCGGAGTTTCATGCGGCCATGGCAGCGCTAGACTGGACGGGTTCGATCAATCACCGGAATCAAGGCCATGGCCGATGCGAAGCAGGCAGCACACTGGGACGCGATCTGGGCGGACGCGGCCGCGTCGCTCGATCGCCACGGCAATGCGGTGCTGCCGTCCGTGCTTCACGCCGGGCAGTGCGAGCAGCTGGCCGCACTGTATGCGCGCGACGACTGCTTTCGTTCGCGCATCGTGATGGCGCGTCACAACTTCGGGCGGGGCGAGTACAAGTACTTCGCCTATCCGTTGCCGCCGTTGCTCGAACGCTTGCGCCACGCGCTGTACCGCCGCCTCGCGCCCATCGCCAACCGCTGGAACCGGCAGATGGGCCTCGACATCCAGTATCCCGCCGAGCTCGATGCGTTTCTCGCGCGCTGCCACGCGGCAGGCCAGACGCGGCCCACGCCGCTCATGCTCCGCTACCGCGCGGGAGACTACAACTGCCTGCATCAGGACCTCTACGGCGACCATGTGTTTCCACTCCAGGTGGCGATTCTGCTTTCGGCGCCGGGCGACGATTTCACGGGCGGCGAATTCGTGATGACCGAAACGGCAAGCCGCGGCCAGCATGCCGATGTCGTTGCGTTGGGGCAGGGCGATGCGGTGGTGTTCGCCGTCAATCAACGGCCGGACATGGCGGGGCGCACGCGCGCGCGTGCGAGCGTGCCCAGGGTGGCCATGCGCCATGGCGTGAGCGTCGTGCGCAGCGGCACGCGGCACACGCTCGGGCTGATCTTTCACGACGCGCGCGAGCCGTCGGCATCGGCATCGGCTGGGGAGGCGGCATGAATGCGCACGCCATGATCGAGCGTTTCGATGCGAGCGTCATCGGCGCGCAACTCGATGCCGAAGGCTACGCGGTGCTGCCCAGTTGCTTCGCTCCCCACGAGGCGCGCGCGCTCGCACAGGGCTTCGATGCATGGCGCGGTGAGACGTGCGATGCCGGGCGCATACCGGCTGCGTTCGCGCCGGTGGAGCCGGGCGGCGGGGAACTGCGCTATTTCGGCGAAAGCCTGCCGCCGCTGTTGCACGCGTGGCGCGAAGCGCTCTATCGCTGGCTCGTGCCCGTGGCGAACCGCTGGCAGGTGCTTGCGGGCCTCGAAACGCGCTTTCCCGCCGAGTTCGAGGCCTTTCTCGATGCGAACCGTCGCGCCGGGCAGCATCGGCCGCAATCGCATCTGAGCCGGCTGCGCGAGGGCGATCGTCTCGCGCTGCATCGTCACGACGAGGGCGAGCAGGTGTTTCCGCTTCAGGTGGTCGCGCTGCTGAGCGCGCCGCAGCGGGACTTTTCGGGCGGCGAATTCGTCATGACCGAGCAGCGCCCGCGCATGCAGTCGCGGCCGATGGTCGTGCCGCTCGCGCTCGGCGACGCCGCTATCATCGCGAGCGCGCAGCGTCCCGTTGAAGGCGCGCACGGCCATTACCGCGTCAAGCTCAAGCACGCGGTCAGCCGCGTGCGCAGTGGCGAGCGCATCGGCCTGGAACTGATCTTTCACGACGCACCCTGAAGAAGCCGCCGCTCGCGGCGGCACGCATGCCCCTGTCTTTTGCCGAAAGCCTCCGAATAACGGATACTGTGGCCCAACCGGTCAAATGCGATTCAAAGAGCCGTCATTGTGTTGCGCTTTCGAGCGTACAGCTATTTTGAATCCCATTGCTTCACCCACCGATATTCGGAATTCGCCCAGAAGTCGCAAGCGGCGCCAGGCAAAGGAGAAGACAGGGTATGGAAGGCATTGACAAGCATGGGATGTCGAGTGAGCGCCTCAAACGCATCGAGCGTTTCGTCGACGAGACCTATATCGCTACCGGCAAGCTGGCCGGCGCCGTCACCCAGGTATGGCGGCGCGGCGGGCTCGCGCTGAATTCGGTGCTCGGTTTCGCCGACCGCGAGCGCCAGGTGCCGATCGCCGAGGATTCGATCTTCCGGATCTACTCGATGACCAAGCCCATCACGTCGGTGGCGGTCATGATGCTGGTCGAGCAATGCAAGATCGCGCTGGACGACCCGGTCAGCAAATACATTCCGGCATGGGAGAAGCTTGGCGTACACGCGGGCGGCTTCATGGACAGCTTCCAGACGCGCCCGCCCACGCGCCCCATGCTCGTGGTCGACCTGCTGCGCCATACCTCGGGCCTGACCTACGGCTTTCAGCAGAACACCAACGTGGACGCGGCCTATCGCCGGCTGAAGGTGGGTGAGCTCGCAACCGATGGCACACTCGACGCGATGATCGAGAAGCTCGCCACCTTGCCGCTGGAATTCTCGCCGGGCGAGGCGTGGAACTATTCCGTGGCTACCGACGTGCTCGGCTATATCGTCGGCAAGGTCAGCGGCATGCCGTTCGATGTCTTCCTGAAAGAGCGGATCTTCGATCCCCTGGGCATGGTCGACACCGCGTTTCATGTCCCCGAGGAAAAGGTGGCGCGCTTTTGCGCGTGCTACGCCGTGGGCGCGCTCGGCTCGAAGGTGGTCTCCGCGCAAGGGCCGGAGCTGCAGGACGATCCGCGCACGAGCCCCTACCTCAAGCCGCCCACGTTCATCTCGGGCGGCGGCGGTCTCGTGTCCACGGCGGCCGACTATATGCGCTTCGCGCGCATGCTGCTCCAGGGCGGCGAGCTCGAAGGCGTGCGGCTGCTGGGGCCGAAGACCCTCGCGCTGATGACGGCCAACCATCTGCCGGGCGGCCTCGACCTGCCGCGCCTGTCGCGCTCGATGTTCAGCGAGGCGACTTACGAGGGCGTCGGCTTCGGGCTTGGCTTCGCCACCACCATCACGCCTGCGGCCACGCTGATTCCCGGCAGCGCGGGCGACTTCTTCTGGGGCGGCGCGGCCAGCACCTTCTTCTGGGTCGATCCGCGCGAGGACCTGATCGTGGTGTTTCTCACCCAGCTCCTGCCGTCGAGCGCGTATCCGGCGCGCCGTCAACTGCGCACGCTGGTGTACAGCGCGATCACCGAAACCGGCGGCTGAGGCGCGCCTCGGCCCCAATTTGTAGCGATTACGCGTAATCCTTGAAAAGTAACTTTCGAAGTCGCAAGGCGAGGCGCTGCTTTGTGCGCGCCCGCCACGGCCTGGCCTTATGCCCACGCGGCCGCGCCGGCGCAGGGCACGCAGGTTGCGTGTCCATTCGCGTGACGACACGAAGTAGGGGTTAGCGTGCCCAGGCCCCAGGTCTGGCCTGGCCGACGCCCTGTGCCCAACGCTATCAAGGAGCCAGACAATGCTTTATTACGCGATCGTGTTTTTCGTGATAGCCCTCGTTGCGGCTGTCCTGGGGTTTGGCGGCATCGCCGCTGGCGCGGCGAGTATCGCCAAGATTCTCTTCTTTATTTTCGTTATCCTGTTCGTTGTCAGTCTGCTGTTCGGCGCATTACGGCGCTGAGGGCACGCGTTGAGGCGGCAGGCCGGCCTCGCCACGGAGAATCGCATGAGTCAAATACGGCCCGCTTCGGAAAGCAACCGGGAAGACTGCTGGGAGCGGACCCTGATCGCGGGCGTTTGCGAGTATGCGATTTTCCGTTTGACGAAGACCGGCGAAGTGGCGAGCTGGAACGCGGGCGCCGAGCGTATCAAGGGATACCGTGCTGTCGAGATCATCGGGCAGCACTTTTCGGTGTTCTATCCACCCGAGGACAGGGAGGCGGGCGCTCCCGCGGCGGCGCTGCAGAAAGCCCGCGACGATGGTCAGTTCGCTGTGGAGGCCTGGCGCGTGCGCAAGGACGGCACGCGCTTCTGGGCCAGCATTCTGATTACGCCGCTTCGCGCGCCGGACGGCACGCCTGGCGGATTCGCCAAGATCGTCCGGGACGTGACCGACAAGCGGCTCGCCTACGACGCGCTGCGAGAAAGCGAGCGCAAGTTCCGGCTGCTCGTGCAGGGCGTCACGGACTACTCGATATTCATGCTCTCGCCCGACGGCAAGGTGACGAACTGGAATATGGGCGCGGCGCGCATCAAGGGCTACGAGGCGAGCGAAGTCATCGGCACGCATTTCCGGCGCTTTTACACGCCTGAAGATGCCGCGCGAGGCCTGCCGGAACGCGGCCTGCAAATTGCCGCGCAGGAGGGCCGCTTCGAGACCGAGGGCTGGCGCATACGCAAGGATGGCAGCCGCTTCTGGGCGAACGTCGTGATCGACGCGATTCGCGACGAGGACGGCAAGCTCGTGGGCTTCGCGAAGATCACGCGAGACGTCACCGAGCGCAAGGCCGCTCAGGAGCAGCTCGAGCGCGCGCGCGCCGCGCTGCTGCAAGCGCAGAAGATGGAAGCGATCGGCAAGCTGACCGGGGGCGTGGCCCACAATTTCAACAACGTCCTTCAGGTGCTGCGCGGCAATCTCGAACTGCTCGAACGGCGTCACGGGCACGATCCCGTATCGCGCGAGCGTCTGGACAAAGCCATCGGCGCCGTGGAGCACGGCGCGAAACTCGCCTCGCAACTGCTCGCATTCGGCCGCCGCCAGGCGCTGCAGCCACGTGTGGTGAATCTCGCGGCCATGTTGAGCAATATGGACGACATGCTGCGGCGCGCGCTGGGGGAGTTGATCGAAGTGGAGACCGCCGTCGCCGACGGCCTCTGGAATACGCTCGTCGATCCCAATCAACTCGAGAGCGTCGTGCTCAATCTCGCCATTAACGGCCGCGATGCCATGCGCGGGGGCGGAAAGTTGACGCTGGAACTGTCGAACGCGACGCTCGACAGTCATGGCAGCACGCTCGCGGGGGGCGTCGAAGCGGGACACTACGTGCTGCTCGCGGTCACCGATACCGGGACCGGCATGCCCCGCGAGGTGCTTGAACGCGCGTTCGAGCCGTACTTCAGCACCAAGCCCGAAGGCGAGGGCACGGGGCTTGGCCTGAGCATGGCGTATGGCTTCGTCAAGCAAAGCGGCGGCGACATGCGCATCTACAGCGAGCCCGGCAACGGAACCACGGTCAAGGTCTGGCTGCCGAGGTCGATGGAGCGCGTGGCCGAGAACGAGCCGCTACTGCCCGCGCGAATCGAAGGCGGCAAGGAAACCATACTGGTTGTCGAAGACGACCGATACGTTCAATCGGCGGTGGTCGAGACGCTCAGCGAACTGGGCTACACCGTCCTCAAGGCGGACGACGCGCAAAGCGCCCTCGTGATCGTGAGAAGCGGCGCGAAGATCGATTTGCTGTTTTCCGATGTCGTGATGCCGGGCGCCTTGAGCAGCACGGCCATGGCCAGCATGGCGGTGCGCGTGCTGCCCGGCCTCAAGGTGCTGTTTACCTCGGGCTATGCGGAAAGCGCCATCGTTCATGGCGGCCGCCTCGACGAGGGGGTGCAACTTCTGAGCAAGCCGTATAGCCGCGCGCAGCTTGCGGCAAAATTACGGTACTTGCTGGGAAGGCCCGATTCGATGCCGCCCGCGCTCGCGCAGCCGGATTGCCCGGCGCGGGCGCAAAGGCCGTTGTCGATACTCGTCGTCGACGACGATACCTCTTCGCGCGAAGCCGTGAGCGCGTTGCTCGTGGAAATGGGCTACGAAGTACGGCAGGCGTCAGACGAGCGCGAGGCGTTGCGCACATTGGAGAAGCAGGCGGCCCAGGTGCTGATTGCCGATATCGCGTTGGCTGGCGGGTCGGGAATCGAGCTCGCGAGAGCCGCGTTGCGGCTGCGTCCCGGCCTGAACGTGATCTTTGTCTCGGGAAACGAGGCGCCGGCCACCGAAGAAGCCGGATTCGCCTGCGCGTCGTTGCGCAAGCCGTTTGCTGTCGCGCAATTGAGCGCGCTCATCGAGAGCGTTTGCGCTTCCTTGCGCGATACCGGTTGACGGAGCATCGGGGCCCTTCGGCGTGAGTTGCCGCTTGAAACTCCCGTGGGCATGTCGTGGAGCGAATACGGCCCCTGTGCGCAGAAGACGCTCAGTGCATGCGCATGACGCTCTGAAGCAAGGAGTCTCCATCGTCAGTCAGGCAGGGGCGATGCATGCCGGACGCGAGCTGTTCCATCGCAATCAATTGGCGTTCCAGCAAGACGTCCAGCTCTTCACGCGTGAGATCGATTTGGTCGGGAGAATCCTTGACTAGCATCAGGGTGGCGAATTCGTGGGGGCTGAGCATGTCTGTCTCCGATGTTGGTTTATTCGGCAAGGGATGCCGCAAAGCAGCAGCAGTTCCGCTGCATGCTTGCGGACAGCATTGCACGAGGGTCAACGGAAAGCCGTTGGCAAGAAACCTGAAACCTGGCTTGCAAGATCAATGCGGCAAACGACGAATGACGAAGCGGCTGAATGCAGCCTTTACTTGGACGACGGAACTCACGAGACGGGCGCTACGGTGTCACGACGCACAGGCGTTTAGTCTTTGGCCCTTGGAGCGGGCGGCTTGAGGAGGGTTGCGAGCAAGTGTCGCGCAGTCATTATGCAACAAGCGTGGCGGGTGTGTATCGTCCGTATATTCCCCTGGAAAGAGGCGCTCGATGATCGATCGGCTGTGCTGCATTTTTCGGGAAATAGATAGATATCCGAAATAATGTGCGGGAGCACAATCGATTCACGGAAACACAATCGTCAGTCTTTTTCGCTAATTTCGCTGGGCTGGTAGCGTTTTCAGTGCCGGTAAATGTCTGCCCAATCGTCGGGTAAATTGGAGCGACGCGCGGAGGTGTAGCGCAAGTGGACGGGGCGTTCGGTATGCCAATGCCGGTGCCGCACCGCTCGCTTCGGCTCCGGCGGCGCCGTGGAGAATGCGCTGGCGTAGTGCGTCGTGCATCGGGGGAAAGGAACGGTCGTCCTGATCCGTGATGCCCATGGCGGTCGGACGCCGTGCGCCCGGTGTCGATGCAGTGAAGCAAGAAGAGCGCCAGCCTGGGGCAGCGATGGGGTGATTTGGCGCGATGGCCCGCGCGCATGACGCCTGCGTTCTGTCACCATGCCGTTCCGCTTCTATGGCAGGGCATTTTGGTCACGTCTACTGAGGGGAACGGTTGCGCCGCCTCCCGTAGCGCAGCCGTTCCCTTTTAGAGGACGTCATGCGCAACGTTTCCGCTTCTCCAACCACAGCATCGCGCGCGAGCGCGGCCGCACGGCTCGAACGCCTGCCGTTTTCCGGCTATCACAAGCTCATCTTTCTCATCATCGCGCTGGCGTTCTTCTTCGATTCGGTCGATCTCGGCACGATGACCTTTGTGCTCGGCTCGATCAAGAAGGAGTTCGGGTTGTCGAGCGCGCAGGCGGGGCTTGTGGCGAGTGCCAGTTTCTTCGGCATGACGCTGGGGGCCGCGGCGGCGGGGCTGCTTGCCGACCGCTTTGGCCGGCGCCCGGTGTTTCAGTGGAGCATGGTGCTCTGGGGTGTCGCGTCGTATCTGTGCTCGACGGCGCATGACGTGAATTCGTTGATCGTCTACCGGATCCTGCTCGGGTTCGGGATGGGCATGGAGTTTCCGATTGCGCAGGCGCTGCTTTCCGAGTTCGTGCCGTCTGCGCAGCGCGGGCGCATGGTCGCGTTGATGGATGGGTTCTGGCCGCTCGGTTTTATTACCGCGGGGATCGTCGCGTATTTCGTGCTGCCGGCGCTCGGGTGGCGCACCGTGTTCGCTTTGCTCGCGATTCCCGCCGTGTTCGTGCTCGTCGTGCGGCGGATCGTGCCGGAGTCGCCGCGCTGGCTCGAGCATCGTGGGCGGCTGGCCGACGCGGATCGCGTGGTCTCGGAGGTGGAGGCGCGTGTGATGCGCTCGGTGGGATTGTCGAGTCTGCCCGCGCCCGCGTTGATCGCTTCGCCCGCGGTTTCGCATCGGCGCGGTGCGCTGCGCGAAATCTGGAGTCGCGCTTACCGGCGTCGCACGGTCATGGTCTGGTTGCTCTGGTTCTTTGCGTTGCTCGGTTTCTATGGGCTCACCTCGTGGCTCGGTGCGCTGCTGCAGCAAGCGGGTTTCGCGGTTACGAAGTCGGTGCTCTATACGGTGTTGATCTCGCTGGGCGGGATTCCCGGCTTCCTCTGCGCGGCGTGGCTCGTCGAGCGTTGGGGGCGTAAGCCTACTTGCATCGCGTCGCTCGTGGGGGGCGGGGTGATGGCGTTCGCGTACGGGCAAACGGCGTTGCACGGGGCGAGCATCGCGTTGCTCATCGGCACCGGGCTGGTGATGCAGTTTTTTCTGTTTGCTATGTGGGCGGCGCTTTATACGTATACGCCGGAGCTTTATGGGACCGGTGCGCGGGCTACGGGGTCGGGGTTTGCTTCGGCTGTTGGGCGCGTTGGGTCGCTTATTGGACCCTATGTCGTGGGCGTTGTGCTGCCGCAGTTTGGGCAAGGTGGCGTGTTTACGCTTGGGGCGCTTTCGTTTGCGGTTGCTGCGGTTGCTGTTTGGGTGCTCGGGATTGAGACTAAGGATGTGTCGCTTGAGGCGCTTTCCTCGGTTGAAGATGGGAACGGGGCAGTTGCGGGCGCTGGCGATAAGGCCTGGGAAAAGCAGGTGAATTAGGCCGCTGGCGCGTGAGGCGCAGCGGCCGGCATGCGCGCGAACATAGGGCCGCGCGCTCGCTCGAGTGTCAGACGATGGTCGTCTCCAGTTCACCCAATGTTTCGATCCATACGCGCATGACGTCGCCGCGTTTGAGGAATTCGCCCCTTTCCATGCCGACGCCTGCCGGCGTGCCCGTGAGAATGATGTCGCCGGGATAAAGCGTTAGCCGCTGACTGAGGTAAGCGATCTGGTCAGCAACGGAATAGAGATGGTTCGAAGTGTTCGAGTCCTGTTTGAGCGTCTCGTTGAGCCACAGCTTGATGCCGAGCTTTTCGGGCGACACCACGAATTCCGCTGGCGTGACGTATGGTCCAAGAGGACAGGATCCCGTGAAGCACTTGTGGCCGATCCAGTCAAAGCGGAAGGGCGACGCTGGATCGACCTTGTCGCGCCTGAGGTTGTCGCGCGCCGAAAGATCGTTGGCGATGCTGTAGCCCGCGACGTAGTCGAGCGCATCGGTGACATCGACATTTTGCGCGGGACGCCCGACGATCACCGCGAGTTCAGCTTCCCAGTCGAGTCGCTCGGTGTGGCACGGATGCGCGACGTGCTGCCGATGGCCCGCAAGCGTGCCGCGTCCCGCCTTGATGAAGTGCCATGGCGCGATGCCGGCGGCGCGCGGATCGAGCGTGAGTGGCGTGTTGAACGCGCGGCCCATGGCTTCGACGTGGTCCCGATAATTCGCGCCACACGCATAGATGACGCCGGGGCGCGTGATGGGGGCCGCAAACGCAATCGTCCCATCCGCCAGGCGCGCGGCCTCGCCGATCCAGGGCTCTCGCGCCAGCGCCTGCACGAGCGTCGTGAGCCGCGCATGCGCGTCTGGCCAGTCCTCGACCAGGGCATCGACGCCGTCGTGTGCGTGATTGAAGAGCGCCGGAACCGCCAGAGCGGAAGCGAGCCTGTGCAGATCGAAGTGCCGTCCGCGATGCAGAAGTCCGGGCCGCAATGCGCCCGCCCGGTCGACAAAGGTAAAAAGCTGGTAGGTCATGAATGGCTATCAGTCGATGCTGGCCCGCTGGTTCGACAGGCGGATCGTGCAGGTGAGGCTTCCTTCCATCAGAAGCCAGGGTTTCACTTCGGCGTCGAATACGCCTTCGGCAATGAAAGGATCGGCCGCGATCAGCCGTTGCGCGCCGTCCAGCGACGGCGCGCGAAGTATCGTCATGCCGCCGTGCTCACCGGGCTGTCCTTCGCCCATGAACGGCCCCGACAGGAAGATGTCCCCATGGCGCTCCGCGTCGAGCATCCATTCGATGTGGCGGGGAAGCGCGTCGGACACGCGATGCAGATTACGCGGCTTGCGCAGCGCGACGTAGAGCGTCTTGTTCAGCATATTGCGCAGGATGGCGTCGAGATCGTTCATGGTCGAATGGTGGCCTTCGATAAGGAGCGGGTGAGGTTCGCGGCGAATCCGGCCATCAATCGGGTTCCTCGAAATTCATGATGAAATCCTTCGGCGCGGGCGTGCCGGACCACACGGCTTCGAGCACCGCGCGCATTTCGTCTTCACTCGCGCCCATCGGCGTCCAGTCCGCGCCTTCGGGAATGACGTCGATGTCCCAAAAGTATTCGATCAGGCTGTTCCACGGATCGCGGACGTAGTGAAAATAGTTCGAGCCCGCGCCGTGCCGTCCGAAGCCGAAACCGTCCTTGTAGCCCGATGCGAGCAGATGCTGCGCGCCCATTTCGATCTCGTCGATATCGCCGACTTCGAAGCTCAGGTGGTGGAGCCCCGTATGCGAGGACTTTGCAATGCCGAGCATGTGATGATCGCCGCCGAAGGGCGAGCGCATGAACGCGAGGATGTCGAGCGCGCGGTCCGAAACGAGCAGGCCGAGCACGTCGCTGTAGAAGCGCACGGCACGATCGACGTCCGGCGAGAATTTAATCAGATGTCCTAGACGGCGCGGACGCGCGCGCTTGTGCGACGACGTCACATCGCATGCGCGCACGCCGATGCGCCGGTAACGCTGCGGCGCGTTGATCTCGGGCGGCGGCGGCAGTGTGGAAGGCGCGTCGTCCGCTTCCTGCACGTTAATCCAGTCGCCGTCCGGGTCCTTGAACCAGATGCCCCCGAACGGCACCTCAACCGGCGCATGGCCGATTTCGACATCGGCCGCCTCGAGCCGTGCGCGCACTTCGCTCAGGCCGCCCGCGTGCGTGCCGAACGATACATAGGCGAGCCGCTTTTTCGGCCCTTCGATCAGGCGGATCTGGTCCTGGTCGCGGCCTTCGCAGCGGCACACGAGGTCGCGGCCCGAGGCGCGCGTTTCCAGCCCGGCGCATTCATAAAAAGCTCGACCGATTTCAAGCGACGGTACGATCAATCCAACGTGATTCAGGCTGCGGATCATGTCGTTCTCAACGGATGGGAGAAAAGGGTGCGGGCATCAGCAATTCGCTGCGCTGTCCGGTGACGAAGGCACCCGCCTTCGCCAGGAATGCGCGCCACGCTTCGGATTGCGAGAGCGCACGGCGGCGCTGCACACGGTCCTCGAATGTGCTGAAGCCCCACAACTGCACGACGCGGTTCAGCTCGCCGGTCTCGGTCACGAAGTAGCCAAGGAGATTGCCGAGCGCTTCGGCTTGCACGTCAAGTCCATCGGACTGATAGAGCGCGAGGAACGGTTGCACCGATCCAGGCTTCAGGGTGTAGGTTCGTTGTTCGATAATCATGAAGGGTGCCTCACGGGTTCGCCGGATTCTTCCTCGAGTAATGTGATGACCGCCGCGATATCCTGCTCGCCGATACCTTGTTGCATTGCGCGGCGAAAATAGGACGCAGCGATTGAGAACAGCGGCATCGCGCTGCCGGAAACCGTCGCCAGCTCCGATGCCAGCTGCAAATACTTATCCAGCGTGGTGAACGGACCGGGCGCGGGTTCGAACTGCCGGGCGGCCATCAACGGTGCGCGGATGTTGAACATCGTCGATGCGCCCGCGCTGTGCCGGATCGCGTCCACGACCACGCTCGGATCGAAGCCCGCGCGCGCGCCGAGATTCATCGCTTCGGCGGCCGCGAGCGTGTGCACGGCCAGCAACGCATTGGCAATGAGCTTCATGTTCAACGCCGCGCCAAACGGCCCGAGATGGAATTGCGCCGGAGCGATCAGATCCAGCACGGGCTTGCATCGCGCGTAGATGTCCTGCGATCCGCCGATGAACAAAGCCGCCTTTTTTTGCAGCACGAGGGGCGGTGAACCACTCACTTCGCACTCGAGAACGTCGAGGCCGGCGTGGTTCAGGCGCTTTTGGATGTCGAGCTTGAACGCAAGGCTGTAGGTGCCGAGCTCGACAATCGTCTTGCCACGCACGCCTGCCTTGAGCAGACCGCGGTCGCCTTCCAGCACCTCGAGCTGCGCAGCTTCGCTGGGCAGACAGAGCAGGACCACGTCCGCTTCCCGCAACACGGCCGCGGGATCGTCCAGCGCAATGCCGCCGATTTTCGCGAAGGCCTGGGCGCCGGTGCGCGCGACGCCCAGCACGCGGGCGCCCACCTCGATCAGATTGGTCGCGACAGGCAGCCCGATCTGCCCCAGGCCGATCATTCCGACTGTTTTCAAGAGCTGTCTCCTTTCCCGGTTCTCGATGCGATACATGTGCCGGAATTCTGGGCCGCAGCGCACCCTCCGTCGAGCAAACGGCGATTATTTCCAGGTATTAATATGATTTATGGATCCGCGAAACGGGACGGGCGGGCGCTTTCCGAGCGAAGGGGGCGATGAAGCGCGTTTACCCCTATGCGTCGCGCTTGACGCCTTATATAAACTCAATTTATGCGCGTGCCGGACAGTTCGCACGGGATGAACAGGGGGCTAACGGCTCGCAATGAAGGACCTCAATCTACTCTACGTGTTCGAAGCCATGTGGCGCGACAGATCCGTCACGGCGGCTGCCGACAATCTGGGTCTGACGCAGGCGGCGGTGAGCGCCTCGCTCAAGCGACTGCGCGAGACGTACGGCGACAAGCTATTCGTGCTTGTTGGACGACGCATGGAGCCCACGGCCGTCGCGATGGATATCGCGGGAGCGCTGCTCGAATCGCTGAATCTGGTCCGCAAGACCACGGGCGTGCCGCAGCCGTTCCGCCCCGAGAAGTCGCAGCGCGAATTTACCATTCGCACGCGCGATATTGGCGAAGTCGTGATGCTGCCGCTGCTCTATCGCGAACTCTATCGCGTCGCACCAGATATCAAGCTGCATACGATGTTTACTCGCATCGAGGACACCATTCCGGCGCTCGGCAATGGCCGCATCGACGTGGCCCTGGGCTATCTGCCGACGCTCGAGCAGGACATTCACCGCAAGCCGCTTTTCAAGCAGCGCTATGTCTGCGTGATGCGCAAAGGACATCCAATGGCGCGCGGGCCGCTAGATATGCAGACCTTTGCGCGGCTCGATCATCTGCTGGTCGAATACGGCGGGAGCGGCCATTTGCTGCTCGAACGCGCGCTGATCGAGGCGGGCGCGAAGGAGCGCATCAAGGTTCGCATTCCTCAATATCTCGCGGCGCCCCATTGTCTGCTCGCATCGGATCTCGTCTGGGTTGCGCCTGAGATCCTCGCGGTGACGCTTTGTCGTCACTATCCGCTGATATATCGTCCCGAGCCGCTCGGGCTCGAGCCATTCGAAATCGCCCTGTACTGGCACGACCGCTACCATCACGATCCGGCCAATCGCTGGTTCCGTTCGCTGATCGTCGATCTCTTTCGCAAGGAAATCAGCAAGCCCGCCTCGGGCGACCACGACCTGGAGATTCTTGCCGAGCCGTTCAAGGTGCAGGCGATGCCGGAAGAGCGACGCGGGGCCGACCATCACGCACCTCCCGTGAGCGCGCAAAAGCGTGAACGCACGTCGGCGCCGCGTCGCTGAAGCGTCGCAGAAGCGCGCCGACTTGCGTGTTTTGTGCGCGACTCAGGCGGCAAACGCCTGGCAAATGAACTTTGTTTCCATGAATTCGTCGATGCCCTCGCGCGCACCTTCGCGTCCGATGCCGGATTCCTTGTAGCCGCCGAACGGCGCGACTTCGGTGGCGATCATGCCGGTATTCACCCCCACGATGCCCGCTTGCAACGCGTGCGACACGCGATGGACGCGCGACGCGTCGCGGGTGAAGAGATACGAGGCGAGGCCCATGCGCGTCGCGTTGGCGCGCTCGATCAACTCGCGTTCCGAGCTGAACGTCGCAAGCCCCATCACGGGACCGAAAGTCTCCTCGCACGACATCGCCATATCCGCGGTGATGCCGGTCAGCAACGTCGGCTCGAAGAAGTAACCTTCGCGGTGCACGCGTTTGCCGCCGGCGACGAGTGTCGCGCCCCGGTCGAGCGCATTCGCGATATGACGTTCGATCTTCTTCACTGCGTCTTCGCTGATGACCGGGCCGAGCGTCACGTCGGGATCCATGCCGTCACCCGCCTTCAACGTATGCATGGCGGCCAGCATCCGCTCGACGAACGCGTCATGCACCGAGTCTTCAACCAGGAAGCGGTTCGGCGCGATGCACGTCTGTCCCGCGTTGCGGAACTTTGCGAACAGCGCACTGGAGACGGCGATGTCGAGATCAGCGTCGGCGAAGACGATGAACGGCGAGTTGCCGCCGAGTTCGAGCGATACGCGCTTCATCGTGCCTGCGCATTGCGCCAAAAGAAGCTTGCCGACGGCGGTCGAACCCGTGAAGCTCAGCTTGCCGACCGATGCGCTGGTGCTCAGCGTACGGCCGATCGCTTCGGCCGCGCTGCGCTCGGCGGTAACGACGTTGAGCACGCCAGGCGGAATACCCGCTCGTTCGGCGAGCGCGCAAAGTGCGAGCGCGGACAGCGGTGTGTGCTCGGCAGGTTTGAGCACCATGGTGCAACCGGCGGCGAGGGCTGGCGCCGCTTTGCGTGTGACCATCGCGCACGGCAGGTTCCACGGCGTGATGCCGGCCGCGACGCCGATCGGTTCCTTGACCGTGGTGAAGCTCGTGTCGCGGCGCGTGGCGGGAATGACGTCTCCGTATGTGCGGCGCGCTTCCTGCGCGAACCATTCGACGAACGACGCGGCGAAGAGTACTTCGTTCTTCGCGTCGGCGAGCGGCTTGCCTTGCTCGCGCGTCAGAATGGCGGCGAGATCCGCCGCGTGCAGCACGATCAGTTGCGCCCACGCCTTCAGCGGCTCGGCACGCTCGTTCGCGGAGCGCGCGCTCCATTCGCCGAAGGCGCGCTGCGCCTGGGCGATGGCATGCTCCACGTCTTCGGGCGCCATGTGCGGCACGGTGCCGACGAGTTCGTTCGTCGCGGGATTGCGGACATCGAAGGTCGCGCCGGAAATCGCCGGGACCCATTCGCCGCCGACATAGGCGCGATTGCGCAACAAGCTTTCATTGAAAGATGTCATGGTCTTCCTTGCTTAAAGATCGAGTATCAGGTCGCCACGCTTCGAGCGTGACACGCACACGCACATCAGATTTCGCTCGTTCCTGTCCTCGGGCGAGAGCACGTAATCGCGATGCTCCACGTCGCCTTCGATGACGGTCGTCGCGCACAAGCCGCATTCGCCGCGCTTGCAGTCGTAGAGCGGTTCGACGTTGTGGCGCAGGAGCGCATCGAGAATCGATTCGTCGCGGGCGACGTCGACCGTCTGCCCGCTCTGCTGAAGCACGACGCGAAACGCGCTGTCGCTCGCAGCGGGCGCGGCGGTCGCGAAGAACTCGAAGTGCACGCGCTGCGGCGGCCAGTTTGCGCGCTTGCCAGCCTCGATGACCGCTTCGTTGAGCCCACGCGGGCCGCATACGTAGACATCCGCGCGGGGCGGCGCGTCGCGCAGCAATGCGTCGAGATCGACGCTTCGCGATGGATCGCCGCCATCGCAGTGCAACGTGAGCCGGCAACCCGCGAGGTGTTCGATTTCGTCGAGAAACGCGGCGTCTTCTCCGTTGCGCACACAGTAGTAAAGGCTGAAATCGCTTTTGGCGGATGCGAGCACGCGCACCATCGACAACAGCGGCGTAATGCCGATACCGCCCGCGATCAACAGGTAGTGGGGCGACTGGGGCGCGAGCGCAAAGTGGTTCTTCGGCAGGCTGCAAGTCAGCAGGCGACCCACGCCGACATGCGCGTGCATTGCCGCCGATCCGCCTTTGCCCGCATCCTCGCGCAGCACACCGAGCAGATAGTGGCTGCGGTCCGCAGGCGAACTCGCGATCGAATACGAGCGCAACGCAATCTCGCCCGATGCGAGCGGAATCGATACATCGAGATGCGCACCGGCCTCGAACGCGGGAAGCGGCTTGCCTTCTGGATGGCGGAGAACGAATCCGCGAATGCGGGGCGTCGCGTGTATCACTTTGGACACGACGAGCTGTTGACTGGCTTCCATAGGCTTCACTCCGTGGCGCGACATCGAGTCATGCTTGATCGATGTCGCGATCACGACGCAAGCGCCGTCGACTCCTGCCGTACGAGCTTCTCGAGAATCCGGCGCGCCGCAACCGAGCCGCTGTCGGCACGCACGCCGACTTCGCCCTGCATCGAGGTGTCGGTGTCGATCATGATCTGCTGGGCTTCGAGCACTTCGACGTCTTCCATGAAGGTGGTGAAGATGGAATCGTGAATGAGCTTCGTGATCTCTGCGTCGTCCTGCGCGAAGCAGCGCGTGATGGTCCAGTAATACTTGCTCGTGCGCGCGTCCACGGGCGTGATCGAGTTGATGGAGAACCAGCGCAGGCTCAGTTCGTCAGCGCCCGCTGGGTAGGCGCGTGCATCGATCGTGACGCTCGCAGGCGGCTGAAAGCGGATGACCTGCCAGCGGTCGATGTTGCCGTCCAGCTCGCGCACGCGCGAGAACAACGGCGGCGGCGGCGCGTTCTTGATGACCCGCTGCACGTGCACTTCGTTGCCTTCGATGCGTTGTGTCATCGGCGTCTCGACGATCGCCGAGTTGCCGATGGTGCGCGTATGGACATAAGTTTCGTGGGTGAGATCGAGCAGATTGTCGGTGAGCAGTTGATAGTTTGCCTTCACGTCGATGCAACCGCCCGTCGATACCCAGCCCGGCTCGCTGTTGTAGCGCAAGTCGGGAATCAGCGCTTCGTCGGCGGCCTCGGGGTCGCCCATCCAGACCCACACCCATTGCCATTTTTCGGCGACCGGATACGTGCGGGCTTTCATCGAAGGCGGAATCTGCTGCTGGCCGGGAATCGCGACGCAAGCGCCGCTGCAATCCAGCGTGACGCCGTGATAGCCGCATTGCACGGTGTCGCCGATCAGGTCGCCCTTCGACAGCGCGGCACGCCGATGCGGACAGCGATCCGTGAGCGCCACGGCCTTGCCCGCCTGCGTGCGATAGAGCACGAGCGGCTCGCCAATGATCCAGCGTTGCGTCAACGAGCGTTGAATCTCGTTGCTCCATCCAGCGACATACCACGCGTTTTTGACGAACATGAACGACTCCTTTGATGTGAGAGTTGACCGCAGCGGATGCGGTGTATCAGACCGGATCGAGAATACGCGAGGCGAGCAGGCCGCCGTCGACCGGCAGGTTCGCACCGGTGATCCACGCGCTTTCCGATTGCAGCAGGAAGACAATCGCGGGTGCGATCGCCAAGGGCGTGCCGACGCCGCCCGCGCGCCGGATCGCGTCATCGACGTTGGCGGCCCCGAGCGTCACGCGGAAGTCCTTGAGAATGGGGGTGTCCGTGGGGCCGGGGCTGATGCAGTTGATGCGGATGCCGGCCGCGCTGCGCAGCGCGGCCGCGCGCGTCATCGTCCAGACGATCAGCGCTTCCTTGAAGTATGCATAGGCGCCTGGGTCGGAAACGGGATGCTGCGCAAGCCAATTGAGGCCATCGTCGAAGTTGCGCGTCGCCGCGAGTTCGACGTGAAGCGCACGCCGGTCCTGCCAGTTTTGACCTGCTGTGGAAGCGACGTTTACGATCGAACCGCTACGCGCGATCTTCGGCAATGCGGCTTCGGTCAGCTGACGCAGGCCCAGATAGTTGACGCGCGCGACCTTGTCCGCGCCCGCCGTGCCCGGCACGCCCGCGACATTGCACAGGCCTGCGAGCGCATCGGGAAGCAGCGTGGCTGCGGCGTCGATCGATGCAGGATCGGCCAGATCGACCTGGATGAAGCGCGCGACAGCGAAATCGGGCGCATGGCGATCGAGCGCGATGACTTCGACATCCTGAGCGATGAGCAGGCGCGCAGTCTGTGCGCCGATCCCCGAAGCGGCGCCGGTGATGGCGACTGCCCTCGACGGTGGCGGCGTGGAATTTGACATGTGTTCTCCTGGTTCCGATGCGTGCAGGGTCAGTGCGCGATTGGGTTCGTGTTCGATGCAACGGACCTGCGCAATGACGGTGTCGGAATTCTCGGTTCGCGGTGGGGGCGAATCCACATAACGCGATTGATACGCAGCATTCAATGCGATTTATATGACCCGGGCACGCGTATGCGGCGTCGTGCGCGAAGCACGTGAGGCGCAATGTCCGCATAGAGCGCACTGATACCCCGGAATAGAGCGCACTGATGGTTGTTCCGGCGCGTGCCTCCTAGAATCGGTTCAGTGCCATGGAGCGAGCTCATCGCCTTGCCACATGTGATCCACTCAAACAGGAGACAGCAATGATCAGCGTCAGTCGAAAACTGGAAGTCAATCCCGCCGATGGTTCGGAGAAGATTCGCCTGAATCGCCAGCAAGTTTGGCAAGGGTTGGTGCGCAAAGCGGAAAACGCCGTGCCGTACGTGGAAGCGATCACGAAGTGCGACATCGTCGAGCAGCAGCCGGAGCGCCTGATTCGCCAGGTCGTATTGCACGGGGAGACGCTGCGCGAGCTGATTCTCTTCTTCCCGGAAGAGCGGGTCGAATTCGTGCGTCTTTCGGGACATGCGAAGGGATTGATCCGCAACATCATCGAAGAGGACAAGGACCACAGCCTGGTCCTGCGCTTTACTTTCGATCTCGTGCTGGACGGCGTGGAGCCGGGCAGCGCGAAGGAAGCAGAGTTCGCGGCCGGCATGGAGCAGGCCTATCTGGATGCGGTGCGCACGACCTTGCGGCGCATTCGCGAGGAACTGTCCGCGCAAGTCTGAAACAGGGCGCAACGCGCGCTCACGACAATTCATCAACGACGGAGACAGAGATGCGCTGCAACATCGAAACGATGTTCTCGAACATCGACGCGAAGGACGTGGACGGCTTTCTTGCCAATCTCGCCGATAACGTGGTCTTTCAGTTCGCCAATGCCTCGCCGCTGAACGGCAAGGGCGCGGTGAGAGAGGGGGTGGCCAGTTTCTATACCAGCATCGCGGCCCTCAGTCACGAGATCACCGGCAAATGGGAGGTCGGCGAGACGACCGTGCTCCGCTTCAAAACGGTCTATACGCGCCACGACGGCAACGACGTGGAGGTGCCGTGCTCGGTGATCCTGCATCACATCGAGGACGGACGCATCGACGATTACCGCATCTACACCGATCTTTCGCCCGTGTTCGCACCTGCGGTTCACTGACGCTCCATTCACGAGGACGATGATGTACAAGCCATTGGAAGACAAGGTCGTGATCGTGACCGGCGCGGGACGCGGCATCGGGCGGGCGGCGGCCCATGCACTGGCCGATGCGGGCGCTTCACTGGCATTGGCCGATCTCGACGAAGACGGTCTGCTGGAAACGGCGGAGCGCGTCGAGCGATCGGGCGCGAAAGCGATCGCGGTGAAGACGAACGTCGCGCGCGAGTCCGATGTCGCAGCGTTCGTCGAGCGTGCGCGCGAAGCGTTCGGGCGTATCGACGGTGCATTCAACAATGCGGGCGTCGAACAACGCAATACCGCGCTGCACGAGTTGACGCAAGAGCAGTGGGACTTCGTGCTCGACGTGAATCTGAAGGGTGTGTTCTTCTGCCTCAAGCACGAGATTGCCGCCATGCTGAAGTCGGGTGGCGGTGCGATCGTCAATACGTCGTCGGGTCTCGGGCGCGTGGCCATTCCGAACGCGGCGGAGTATTGCGCATCGAAAGCCGCGGTGCTCGGTGTCACAAAGAGCGCCGCGGTCGAGTACGGCGCGCGGGGTATCCGCGTGAACGCGGTGCTGCCGGGCATCATCCGCACGCCGATGATCGAGTCGCTCATCCAGCAGCCACAATTCTCGGGATTGTTGCCGGAGCTGGAAGGGCGGCATCCGATCGGACGCCTCGGCACGCCGAACGAGGTCGCGGATACCGTGGTGTGGCTGCTGTCGGACCGGTCGTCTTTTGTGACCGGCGCCGAGATTGCCGTCGACGGAGGATTTCTCGCGCTCTAGGCGCTAACGCGCCAACGATCCGATTGTTTCCATGACGTCCCGGAGATGCCGCTCATGCGTAATCTCCGGGGCGTTTTCATTGATGCGCGCATCACTGCTATAGACCGCATTTGTATCGAACCTTAGAGCGCGGCGATTGGTTCGAGCCAGCAGCCGACTCTAGAATCGAATTGCTTCTCGATGTTATCGGTCGAGAGCGCATATTTTCCGGTCTGTTCAATGGCGCTGCGAATATAAATTAGATATACGAAATAAAAAATCAGGAAAGTCTCGTAACATAAAGACAGGAGGAGACGGTCAATGTTGAAGAAATCGGCGGCGGTACGCTCTGCGATCGCCATGGGGTTTTTCGCCTTGAGCGCGCATGCGAGCGCGCAAAGCAGTGTCACGCTTTATGGCGTGGCGGACAGCGGTCTGTTCTATGCAAGCAAATCGCTCAATGCCTCCGGGCAAAGCGCGGGCAAGAGCTGGGCGTTGATCGATAGCGGCCTTTCGCCATCGCAGTTTGGCTTCAGGGGCGTGGAGGATCTCGGCGGCGGATTGAAGATGGCGTTCGATCTGGAAAGCGGCATCAATATGACGAACGGATCGTTTAACGACTCCAACGGCAACCTCTTCGGTCGGCAGGCGTGGATGCAATTGCGCAGCGATCTCGGCAGCCTGAAGATGGGCCTGCAGTTTTCGCCTTTCTTCCTGACGCTCTATGAGCTCGATCCGCGCGGCCTCACGGCGTTCGGCAGCGGTGTCGTTCAATACGTCAACAGTGTGGTCGGCACCGGCCTCACCAACGCCAATGCCATCTCGTACACGAGTCCCGTCATAGCCGGAGTCGAGGCGAGCGCGATGTATGCGCTGGGCGGATCGGCCGGCAACTTCCGGGCGGGCCAGCAGTATTCCGTTAGCGTGAAGTACGACAACGGCAGTCTGCTGCTGGCGGCGTCGATGTACAACGGCAACGCAGGGGGCACCGCGGCGGCAACGCCAATTCCCACGACGATCGAGTTCGTGGGGCGCATGATCGGAGCCGGTTACCGCTTCGGCAGCCTGACTGTCAAGGCATCGTATGCGAGCTACAAAGTCGCTGGCGCGGGGAGCAATAGCGTCTGGGGAGGCGGCGCCGACTATCTGATCACACCCGCGCTCGACGTGAACGCGGGCATCTGGGTGACCAGCGACCGCAACGATACGGCCAATCATTCGCTGCTTGGCGCGATGGGCGTCAACTACTTTCTGTCGAAAGCCACCACGCTGTATGGACAGGTGGGCGTCGTCAACAATCACGGCGCGATGACCACGGGCCTGTCCGTCAACGGCGCGCTGAACGAAGGCGCGGGCGCGGCAGTGGGTGCCGCGCTCGGCGTGCGGCACATGTTCTAGGTGTCCCCCAGTCAGTCTCGCGTCCCTCGTTTCGCAACGAGGGGCGCACGCCTGCTTTCCTCACATGCGTTCAGCCGCTTCCAGACCCGCTACCGTGTAACCCGCGACCTGCTTGTAGCTCGCGGTGATGCTTTGAAGCTCTGCATCGTCGATGATGCCGGCAAGCGACGAGAACGGCTGGCCGTTCGTTCTCTCATGCACGACCTGGAGGATCTTGTCGGGCGGCGCGTTGCGGTTGGTCAGCACGACGTCGCCCGTCGCCTTCACGCGTTCCTTGTCGTAGGCCAGCAGCGCCTGCGGGCCGACACCGAGTTCGGCGAAGCGCCTCGAAAGAACGTCTGCGTCGACGATCGCCTGGCCTGCGCCGTTGGAGCCGCGCGGCACCATCGGATGGGCTGCATCGCCGAGCAGGGTGAGGCGGCCGAAGGTCCAGCGCGGCAGCGGGTCCTGATCGACCATCGGGAACTGAAGAATCCCGCTCGTGGCTTCGATCATGCCGGCCACGTCGAGCCAGTCGAAATGCCAGTCGGCGAACGCCGGAAAGAAGTCCTCCAGACGGCCCGCGCCGTTCCAGTCGCGGCGCGCGGGTTGCGGCGCGTTGATCTCCGCCACCCAGTTCACGAGTTGACGTCCTTGCGCATCGACGTTGTCCCTGATCGGATAGATCACCATCTTGCCGACACCCGGAACGAGCGCGCCTGCACGAACCATCGTCGCGCCGCTGAGAAAGGGCTTCCAGTGAACCGCGCCACGCCACATGTTCACGCCGGAATAGCGCGGCATGCCTTCGTTGGGATAGAACTGCTTGCGCAGCGCCGAGTGCAGGCCGTCGCACGCGACGGCGACCGAGGCTTTCGCGGTATAGGTGTTTTCTTTCGAATCGACGAAATGGACTGTCGCTTCATCGTCCGAGCTTGATGCACCGGTGCATTTGTGGTCGAGCACCACGGCGTGCGCCCCCAGGCGCTCGCGTACCGCGTCCAGCAAGACCGATTGAAGATCGCCGCGATGAATCGAAAACTGTGGCGTTGCATAACCCGCCGGGATACCGGCCGGTTCCCGATAGATGAGCTGACCATGACGATTGAAGAACGCGGCCTCCTTCGTCGCGATGCTGGCCTCGCCCAGACGCTCGTTAAGCCCGAGACGGCCGAGCACGCGCGTTGCATGTGGCAAGACGTTGATGCCGACGCCGAGCGGGCGAAGCTCCGGCACGGCCTCATACACGCGGCAACTGATTCCCGCATCGTGCAGGGCGAGCGCCAGCGTCAGTCCGCCGATGCCTGCGCCAATTACTAGTACGTCACATTCCTTCGACATTTCTCCTCCAGGCACACTTGTGCGATCAATGGTCGACACCGGCAAGCGGCATCAATATAAATTGACATACATCTGCTGAATAAGGGGTGTTGCAGGTGAATAAGCAGACGTCTGCCTAATATTAGAGTTGATGAAATGTCATGTCAACGGTGAGGCGAGGGCAGGCGTGCGTCGCTTGCTGCGGTAAAATCGGCGTTGACACGTGCATCCCGTTCCGATTCGCCATGACCAAGAAAGCCGCACCTCAACCCGCTCCCGAACCTGTCCTGGACGAGCTTTATCGGCGTCCCGGCTTCCTGATTCGCCGGGCGCATCAGATCGCCATCGATATGTTCATCGAGGCCTGCGCGCCTGTCGATCTCACGCCGAGCCAGTACGGCGTGTTGTACATCCTCAATCTGGCGGGGCCGGTGAGTCAGATCGGCGTTGCGAGGCTGATCGGGCTCGATCGATCGACGACGGCCCTCGTCATCAAGCTGCTGACGGAGCGCGGCCTCGCGATGAAGTCGCCGAGTCCGCTGGATGCGCGCAAGGTCGAAATTCTCATTACGGCAGAAGGGAGGAAGACGCTGCGCCAGGCCGCGAAGCTCGCCGAGAAGGAAAAGGAGAGGTTGCTGGCGCCGTTCACCAAAGAGGAGAGCCGCGCGTTCCTCGCGCTGCTCGAAAAGTTCGTCACGCATCACAATGAAAGCACACGCGTGAGCATGAGCGGCGCCCTTGACGCGTAGCACCGCATAGCGCGCGACGACAGTGCCGGGGACACCGCTAGCGATTACCGCACTGTTTTTTCGCCGTCGTTATCGGCGCTGCCAGCCGCGCTGTCCCCCAACACCGCCGCCCCGCGTTTCTCATCCCATTCCCACCCCCCACCCAGGTTCTTGATCAACGCTACGCTGCTCTGCATTTGCAACGATTGCGTATCCTTCAAGCTCTGCGCTGCCTGCAGCAGCGTAAGCTGCTGCGTCAGCAAGTTCTGCTCGCTCGCCGTGCCCGCGCTCAATTGCGCCTGCGTGCTCGCAAACAAGGCCTGATTGCGCTCGTATATGTGCGCGTAGGCAGCCTCCTGTTGTGTCAGGTGGTTCCAGGAGGACAGGCTGTCTTCAACGTTCTGGAATGCGCTCAGTACCGCTTGCCGGTAATTGGCCACCGCCTCGTCGTAGGTCGCGCGTGCCTCGTGCACCGCCGCCGTGCGCGCGCCCGCGTCGAACAGCGTCGCCGCCAGTTCCGGGCCCAGCGTCCAGACGCGGCTCGGTAGCGAGAATAATTGCGCGAACGTGTTGTGCTCGAAGCCGCCCTGCACACCCAAGTCCAGTACCGGGAAAAATGCCGCCTCGGCCACGCCTATCTTCGCGTTCGCCGCCGCCGCCGTGCGCTCGGCCTGCACCACGTCCGGCCTGCGTTCGAGCAGTTGCGATGGCAACGTCAGCGGTACCGCCGGCGTGTTGAATGCGTAGTCCTCGCGCGGCGCAAGCGTGAAGCTCGCGGGCGGCTCGCCGATCAGCACGGCTATCGCGTGCTCGTCCTGCTCGCGCGCCGTCTCGGTGCTCTGCAATGTCGCCACCACCAGCTCCAATGTGTCCTGTGCGGCTAGCACGTCGTCGTTCGAGGCCGTGCCCTGTGCATAGGCCGCGCGCGTGATGTCGAGCAGGCGCGCGTCAATCGCCTGCTGTTGCTTGAGCGAGGCAATGTCGATGTCGGCCTGGCGCAGCGCGATGTAGTCGTCGGCCACGCTCGTCGCGATCGACAGGCGCTCGCCCGCAAGTTGCGCGTCGGTGGCCTGCGCGCTTTCCTTGCTCGATTCAATCTCGCGGCGGATTTGCCCCCACAGATCAGGCTCCCAGCTCGCTGCCACGTTCACGCTCACGCTGTTGTGCACGCCCGGCACGGTCCCCGTCGTCGAGCTCACGCCGCCCGTCGCGGCGCCCGGCCCCGTGCCGCTGCGCGTGGCCGACATCCCCGCCGTGACCACCGGAAAGAGGCTCGCCACGCTCGCGTCCACCGTCGCCTGCGCCAGCCGGTAGGCCGCCTCGGCTGCGATGATCGACTGGTTCGCCTTCAGCGACTGCTCGACGAGCTGCGTGAGCGTGGGGTCGTCGTAGAGCGTCCACCAGTCGCTGGAGAGCGACGCCTGCGGGTTGGCCCGCGCGCGCTGCCAGTCCACCCCTTCCTTGAACGTGGCCGGCACGTCCACCGGGGGCTTGTGGTAGTCGGGGCCGACCGCGCAGCCCGCGAGCCATACCAATGCGAGTGTGGCCGCGCAGCGGCGCAGCAGGGTTCGCGGCCGCAAGAGCCTGATGTGAGAAGGCCGCGCAATGAGGAACGCAGGTGTCATGGTCATGCTGCCTTCTTGCGAGGACGCAAGCGTTGATAGGCCCGGTCGAGCCACAGATAAATGACGGGCGTCGTATAGAGCGTGAGCATCTGGCTGAAGATCAGGCCGCCAATGATCGAGATGCCGAGCGGCTTGCGGAATTCCGATCCGTAGCCCGAGCCGAACACGAGCGGCAGCGCGCCGAGTATCGCGGCGCTCGTCGTCATCATGATCGGCCGGAAGCGGATCAGGCAGGCGCGCGTGATGGCCTCGCTCGCGGGCCGCTTGTGCTCGCGCTCTTCGGTGATCGCGAAGTCGATCATCATGATCGCGTTCTTCTTCACGATGCCGATCAGCAGGATCACGCCCACCAGCGCGATGATCGAGAGCTGTGTATGCGTGACGAGCAGCGCGATCAGCGCGCCCACGCCGGCCGAGGGCAACGTCGAGAGGATCGTGAGCGGGTGCATCAGGTTCTCGTAGAGGATGCCGAGCACGATGTACACGGAGAGCAGCGCCGCCAGGATCAGCAGCGGTTCGCTCGCGACCGCCTGCTGGAATACTTGCGCCGTGCCCGCGAAGCTGCCCGTGATGCTGGCGGGCATGCGCAGTTGCGCGACGGCGTCGTCCACTTCGCGCGTGGCGTCGCCGATCGAGGCGCCTGGCGCCAGGTTGAACGAGGCCGTGACGGCCGGGAAGGTGCCCTGGTGGTTGATCGAGATGGCGGTGCGGTCAATCGAGAAGCGCGCCATGGCCGTGAGCGGCACGAGTGCCTCGCCGTTGGCGAGCACCGCCGTGGCGGGCGTGTTGGTGGTGCTGCCGGGGCCCGCAACGGCCGCCGCCGATGCCGCGGCGGCAGTGGCGGCGGCCTCGCTCGCGGAGATGGCGACGCTCGGGGCAGTCGGGCTGCCGCTGCCGCTCGAGCCGCCCTGGCCCGGGTTCGGCGCGCCCGCGCTCACGTAGATGCCCTTGAGCGCGGCCGGGTTGGTCCAGTACTCGGGCGCGAGCTCCATCACCACGTGGTACTGGTTCGCCGACTTGTAGATCGTGGAGACCTGGCGCTGGCCGAACGCGTCGTAGAGCGCGTTGTCGATCGAGGTGTAATTCACGCCCATGCGCGCGGCAGCGTCGCGGTTCACGTCCACCGTCGCCTGCATGCTGTTGTCCTGCTGATCCGTGTTCAAGTCTTCGAGTATGGGGATCTTGTGCATCAGGGCGACCACCTGCGGCACCCAGTTGTCGAGGTCGCTCTGGTCGTCGGCGGTGAGCGTGTACTGGTACTGCGCCGCGCTCTGCCGCCCGCCCACCGTGATGTCCTGGGACGATTGCAGGTAGAGCCGCGCGCCCGGAATATTGCCGAGCGTGTGGCGGATCTGCGCGATGACTTCGTCGGCGCTCGCATGGCGCACGCCGAGCGGCTTGAGCGTCACGAACATGATCGCCGTGTTGATCGCGTTCGTGCCGCCGATGAAGCCGCCCACGGTCTCGACATTGGGATTGGCCAGCACCTGCTTCGAGATGGCCTGGAACTTCTGCTGCATCAGCCGGTACGAGATGCTCTGCGAAGCCTGGATCGAGCCAATCAGGCGCCCCGTGTCTTCCTGCGGAAAGAAGCCCTTGGGCACGACCACATAGAGCATCACGTTGAGCGCGAGAATGAGGATCGTGACGATGCCCATCAAGAGCGGATGGCGGATCACCCAGCCGAGCGTGCGCGCATAGAAGCGGTGAAAGCGCGAGTCGGGATAGTCCGTTTCGCGGTGGCCTGCGTGCTCGCCGCGCAGCGCCACGCTGGCCAGCATGGGCGTGACGGTGAGCGAGATCAGCATCGACATCAGGATCGCTGCCGAGAGCGAAACCGAGAACTCGCGAAACAGCCGTCCGACGATGCCGCCCATCAGCAGCAGCGGAATGAACACGGCCACCAGCGAGACGCTGATCGAGAGCACCGTGAAGCCCACTTCGCGCGCGCCGTTGAGCGCGGCGAGCACGGGCCGCTCGCCGCGCTCGAGGTGCCGCATGATGTTCTCGACCACCACGATGGCGTCGTCCACCACGAAGCCCGTGGAGATCGTGAGCGCCATCAGCGAGAGGTTGTTCAGGCTGTAGCCGAGGAAGTACATGATGCCGAACGTGCCGAGCAGCGAGAGCGGCACGACGATGGCGGGCACGAGCGTCGTGCGCCAGCTGCGAAAGAACACGAACACGACCGCGGTCACGAGCAGGATCGAGATCAGCAGCGTGATTTCCACTTCGATGAGCGAGGCGCGGATCGTGGTCGTGCGGTCCATCAGGATGTTGAGCTTGATGGTCGGCAGGATCGACGCTTCGAGGAAGGGCAGCTCGGCCTTCACGTTGTCGACGGTGTTGATGACGTTCGCGCCCGGCTCCTTGTAGACGATCAGCAGCACGGCGGGTTTGCCGTCGGAGAGGCCGAAGTTCTCGAGGTTCTCCACTTCCTGGCGCACGTAGCCCAGGTCCGAGATGTGCACGACGTCGTTGCCCACGCGCTTGACGATGATGGGCGCGTAGTCGGCCGGGTCGTAGAGCATGTCGTTCGCGCCAATGGTGTAGTTCACCCCGGCGAGCGAGGCCGAGCCCTTCGGCAGGTCGGTGTTGGAGTTTGCAATGGCCGAGCGGATCTGCTCGAGGCTCACGCCGTAGTGGCTCACGCGGTCGGGATTCAGCTCGATGCGCACCGCGGGCAGCGCGCCGCCGCCCACGTTCACGTCGCCCACGCCCGGCGTTTGCAGCAGCTTTTGCTGCAGCACCGTCGAGGCGGCGTCGTAGAGCTGGCCGCGCGTGGCCGTATCGGAGGTCAGGCTGATGACGAGAATGGGCGCGTCGGCGGGGTTCGCCTTGCGGTACGTGGGGTTGCCGTCGAGGTTGGCGGGCAGGTTGGTGCGCGCCGCGTTGATGGCGGCCTGCACGTCGCGCGCCGCGCCGTCGATGTTGCGGTTCAGGTCGAACTGCATCGTGATGCGCGTGCCGCCCAGCGAGCTGACCGAGGTCATCTCCGTGATGCCGGCGATCTGGCCGAACTGGCGCTCGAGCGGCGTGGCCACCGAAGTGGCCACTGTGGTCGGATCGGCGCCGGGCAGCTGCGCGAACACGTTGATGGTCGGAAAGTCGATCTCGGGCAGCGGCGCCACCGGCAGCAGCTTGAACGCGAGCATGCCGAAGAGGGCAATGCCCACGGCGATCAGCGTGGTCGCGATGGGGCGGCGGATGAACGGTTCGGAGAGGTTCATCGCGGCTTACTCCGTGGCCGCGTCGGCCGCGCCCTGCGCCGGCTTGCTGAAGAAGTCCTCGACGCGGTGCAGCGCGAGGTACATCACGGGCGTGGAGAACAGCGTGAGGAGCTGGCTCACGATCAACCCGCCGATGATCGCGATGCCGAGTGGATGGCGCAGCTCCGCGCCCATGCCGGTGCCGAACGCGAGCGGCAGGGCGCCGAACAGCGACGCCATGGTGGTCATCAAAATGGGCCGGAAGCGCAGCCTGGCGGCGCGGCGGATCGCTTCCACGGGCGCGAGCCGTTCATTGCGTTCGAGCTCGAGCGCGAAGTCGATCATCATGATCGCGTTCTTCATGACGATGCCGATCAGCAGCACGATGCCGATCAGCCCGATGATGTCGAACTGCGTGCCGGTGAGCACGAGCGCCGCGAGCGCGCCGAGCGCGGCGGAGGGCAGCGTCGAGAGGATCGTCACCGGGTGGATGAAGCTCTCGTAGAGGATGCCGAGCATCAGGTAGACCACGACGATGGCAGCCGCCACGAGGAAGGCCTCGTTCGCGAGCGAGGCCTGGAAGGTGGCCGCCGAGCCTTCGAGCGACGCCTGCACGGTGGTCGGCAGGCCGATGCGCCGCTCCGCGTCAGTAAGATGCGAGAGCGCGGTGCCGAGCGTGTAGCCCGGCGCCAGGTTGAACGAAACATCGGCGTAGGGGAACTGCCCCTGGCGGTTGATCGTCACCGGCACGGGCACGACCTTCATGCTCGCCATGGAGGCGAGCGGCGCCACGCCGCCCGAGGACGTGTCCACATAGAGGCCGTCTAGCAGATGCGCCACGGCGCTAGATGCGTGGTCGGCCGCGAGCACGACGTGGTACTGGTTCAGCTGCGTGTAGATGGTCGAGACCTGGCGCTGGCCGAACGCGTCATAGAGCACGTCGTCGATCGCCTGGGGCGTGATGCCGAGGCGCGAGGCCGTGTCGCGGTCGAAGGTCAGCTGGATCTGGTTACCTTCCTGCATGGACTGGCTCTGCACGTCGGCGAACGCGGGGTCCGCGCGCAGCGCGGCAATCAGCTTGCCGGTCCATTCTCCCAGCACCACGGGGTCGGTCGCCTGCAGGCCCACGCGGTAGCTCGTGGTGGAGATGGTGTCGTCGAGCGTGAGGTCCTGCACAGGGTGCAGGAAGAGCCGCATGCCCGCGTCGCTCGCGGTGGAGTCGGCAAGGCGGCGGATCACGGCGGCGCTGCTGTCGCGCTCGCCCTTGTCCTTCAAATTGATGAGGATGGTGCCCTGGTTGAGCGTCGGGCTCGTCTGGTTGATGCCGACGAACGACGAGAGGCTCGCCACCGCGGGGTCTTTCAGGATTTGCGCGACGAGCTGCTCCTGCTTCTTCACCATGTAGGGAAACGAAATGCCGGGCGCGGCCTGCGAGATGCCTTCGATCAGGCCCGTGTCCTGCTCGGGAAAGAAGCCCTTGGGCATGAAAAAGAGAATTGCGAAGGTGAGCCCCGCCGTCACGGCCACCGAGATCAGTGTGAGCACGCGGTGCTCGAGCACCCAGCCGAGCGCCCGCACGTAGCGCGCATTGATCTTGTCGAAGAAGTCGGCGTGGTGCGCGTTGGCATGTTCGGCGTCGTGCGGCTTGAACATGCGCGAGCACATCATCGGCGTGAGCGTGAGCGAGACGATTGCCGAGATCACGATCGCAATCGCGAGCGTGAGCGCGAACTCGCGAAAGAGCCGCCCGACCACGTCGCCCATGAAGAGCAGCGGGATCATCACGGCAATCAGCGATACGGAGAGCGAAACGATCGTGAAGCCGATCTGCTTCGCGCCCTTGAGCGCCGCTTCGAGCGGCGTCTCGCCCATCTCCAGGTGGCGCGTGATGTTCTCGATCATCACGATGGCGTCGTCCACCACGAAGCCCGTTGCCACCGTGAGCGACATGAGCGTGAGATTGTTCAGCGAGAAGCCAAGCCCATAGGCCACGGCGAGCGTGCCGATCAGCGAGAGCGGCACCGTCACGGCCGGAATGATCGTGGCCGATAGCTTGCGCAGGAAGATGAAGATCACCATCACCACGAGCGCGACGGCCATGCCCAGTTCGGACTCGACGTCCTTCACGGAGGCGCGGATCGTCTGCGTGCGGTCGGTCAGCACGTCCACCTTGAGTGTGCCCGGCAGGCTCGCGCGCAACTGCGGCAGCACCTTCTGCACGCGGTCCACCACGTCGATCACGTTCGCGCCCGGCTGGCGCTGGATGTTGAGCACGATCGAGGGCTTGTCGTTGGTCCACGCGGCCTGGCGCACGTCTTCGGCGCCGTTCACGGGCTGCGCGACCTGCGAGAGGCGGATGGGCGCGCCGTTCTTGTACGCGATCACGAGGTCCGTGTAGGCATCGGCCGTTTGCAACTGATCGTTCGCGCCGATCGAATACGACTGAAAATGCCCGTCGAGGTTGCCCTTCGCCTGGTTCACGTTGGCCTCGGCGAGGGCGGTGCGCACGTCGTCGAGCGACATTCCCAGCGCATTGAGCGCGCCCGTGTTCGTCTCCACGCGCACGGCGGGGCGCTGGCCGCCGCTGATCGTCACGAGCCCCACGCCCGAGATCTGCGAGATCTTCTGCGCGAGACGCGTGTCGGCGAGGTCCTCGATCTTCGTGAGCGGCAGCGTGGCGGACGTGAGCGAGAGCGTGAGCACCGGCGCGTCGGCCGGATTGACCTTGCTGTAGACGGGCGGGTAGGGCAGGTTCGCGGGTAGGTAGCTCGCCGATGCGTTGATCGCGGCCTGCACCTCCTGCTCCGCGACGTCGAGCGAAAGCGAGAGATCGAACTCGAGCGTGATGACGGAAACGCCGTTGGAGCTGGTCGAGTTCATCGACTTCAGGCCCGCCATTTCGCCGAGTTGGACTTCGAGCGGCGCCGTGATGGACGAGCTCACCACGTCGGGCGCGGCGCCCGGGTACTGTGTGTAGACCTGGATCGTCGGGTAGTCGACTTCGGGCAGCGCGGAGACGGGCAGCAGGTGGTAGCCGAGCAGGCCGGCGAGCAGCACCGCCACCATCAGGAGCGAGGTGGCGATGGGCCGCTCGATGAACGGGCGCGAGATGTTCATGAGCGCGGCCTGTTAGTACGAATGAGACGAGCCAGAGGAAGCGGACGAGGCGGACGGAGCGGCGGAGCCGGCTGAAGCCGCCGTTGCCGACGCCACCACGCGCACGAGCGAGCCGTTGTCGAGCTTGTCGGCGCCGTCGGTGACCACGCGCTCGCCGGGCTTCACGCCGGCGTCGAGAATGGCCGTGTCGTCGCCGCTCACCGGGCCCACCTTCACGTTGCGCAGCACGGCCTTGTTGCCTGCGCCCACCACGAAGATGAAGTCGCCGTTGGTGCCGTGCTGGATCGCGACGGTCGGGATCACCGGCACCTGGTCGAGCGTGTCGGCCTGCATGCGCGCGTTCACGAACTGGTTCGGAAACAGCGTGTCGCCCGCGTGATCGAACTGGGCGCGTACTTTCACCGTGCCCGTGGTGGTGTCCACCTGGTTGTCGAGCGCGTACAGCGCGCCGGTGGCCAGCAGCTTGCGCTTGTCGCGGTCGTAGGCCAGCACCTTCACGGGGCCGCGCGCCATCGCTTCGTGAATCTGGCCGAGATAATCCTCCGGCACCGCGAAGATCACGGTGGCGGGGTCCAGTTGCGTGATGACGGCCATGCCGGTGGTGCTCGTCGTCGTCACGTAGTTGCCCGGGTCCACGAGGCGCAGGCCGATCACGCCATCCACGGGCGAGGTGATCGTGCAGTAATCGACCTGTACCTGGAGGCTCTTCACGTTGCCGGTGTCGGCCGTGACCGTGCCTTCGTCCTGCTTGACGGTGGCGACCTGGGTGTCGAGCGTTTGCTGCGTGATCGAGCCGGTCTTGATGAGCGTCTGGTAGCGCTGCAGGTTCAGGCGGTCATTGGCGAGCGTGGCCTGATCGTGCACGAGCGTGCCCTGGGCCTGCTGCAATTGCGCTTCCAGCTGGCGCGAGTCGATGTGCGCGATGACCTGGCCTTTGGTGACGTGCTGGCCTTCGCGGAAGTCGACCGAATCGAGTATGCCGTTGACCTGGGTGATGAGCGTGACCGTGCGGATGGCCGTGACGGTGCCGAGCGCGTCGATATAGACGGGCACATTGGCGAGCTTCGCGGCAACGGCCGAGACGGGCACGCCGCGTGGCGCGGCGGGCGGGGGCGCGGCGGGGCGCCGGATCAGGAAGAACCACGCCGCAACGGCGATCAGCAGCAGCGCGACAGCGAGTGCCGCCCAGTTGAGGGGTTTTCTTTTCATGACGCCTCGTTCGGGAACCCGTTAGCTTCCCTCGGCCCCTGGCGTGTTGCGCGTGCTGCCGTGGCTGGGCCGGTCTCGCGCGGGGCCATCCGGTCTACGCTGGGGAGGGATAATATTTGTGAAGTGCTACTGCAAGGGCCATGCCACCGCGCGTCGAACGATGCGGCTTGGGTTGGGCGGGCCCATGAAGGACACGGCGCGCGTGAGGCTGTCGTGAATCCCAACACGCGGTGTCATGATTCGCGACACTTTCGGCCGCCATCGCTGTGCGTTCGCGCGACAGCGCAATGGCATGGCAAGCGGCGCGCGCTGGCACGGCTTTCGCATCGGATCATGCCCCTGCTCTCGTCACGACTGAAAACCGGAAACTGGACCGACATGCTCCGATCCTTGCGCGGCCGGCTGATCCTGCTGCTCGTTCTTCTCGTTGGCGCGGCGCTGGCAACGGGCATCCTGATGGTGGGGCTGTTCCATCAGTCGGCGGCCGCGCAGCAAGGCCAGGCGGCGGCCGAGAATAGCCGCGCATGCGATGCCATCGCGGCGGCGTATCGGGCCAATTTCGGGGCCAACAGCGGAGCCTTCGGGGCGTCCAGCGGCGCGCCCAGCAGGGCTCACGCGGACGCGAAGATTCGCGACGTCGTGCTCGACGGCCCCGAGGGCGCCGCATTGCGCGAGCGCCTGGGCGTGCTGCTGGCCAAGGCGCTGCGCACGCGGCCCGGCGTGCAGGGGGGCGTCTGGAGCGGCGCGACGGGCTCGCTGGCCTACGCCTATCCAACTTACGTGGGCGCGGTGCAGCGCACCGACCCGCCCGCCGGCGAGCTGCCGCGCATTCGCGCGCTCAACGCGGCGGCGCTCGCGAACGACCGCACGACGAGCATGCGCTACAGCGGCCAGACGCAAACGCTGCTGCTGGCGGCGTGCCCGCTGCCGGGGCCGATCCCGCACCTCACCGCGTGGACCATGAGCTGGACGCTCACCTTCGCGGGCCGCAGCTACCATCAGCTGATGGCGGGCCTCGGCGTGCTGCTCGTCACGGTGCTGGCGGCGGCGGCGCTGCTCACGCATCTCACCATCACCTGGTCGCGCCACGTCTCGCAGATCGAGAGCGCGCTCAACGCCTACGACGTGGCCGAGCTGCCGGTGCTGCCCGCCACGCGCGAGCGCGAGCTCGACCGCATCGTGCTGGCGCTGAACGAGGCGGCGCGCCGGCTCGCGGCCGCGCGGCAGCGCGCCGACACGCTCGCGCGCCAGATGGCCACGGCCGAGCGCATGGCCGCGATCGGCCGCGTGGCGGCGGGCGTCGCGCACGAGATCCGCAATCCCATCGCGGCCATGCGCCTGAAGGCCGAGAGCGCCGTGGCGGCGGGCCCCGAGCGCCAGCCCCAGGCGCTGCACGTGATCCTCGGGCAGATCGAGCGCCTCGACGCACTCGTGCGGCGCCTGCTCAGCATCACCGAGCACGACGAGCCCAAGCGCGAGCGCGTGGCGCTCGCGCCGTTCCTCGACGCGTGCCTCGCGCAGTACACGGACGAGGCGGCCGCGAAGCAGGTTACGATGACGCGCACGGGCGACCTGCGCGAAGCCCGCTTCGATCCCGACCAGATGCAGCGTGCGCTCGACAACCTGATCCTCAACGCGATCCACGCGGCGCCGCCCGGCAGCCGCATCGAAGTGGCCGCGCGCAACGAACCCGAAGGGGCCGTGCTTGCCGTGCACGACGTGGGCGCGGGGCCGCCCGCCGCGATCCTCGAGCACCTGTTCGAGCCGTTCGTGACCGGCCGGCCGGACGGCACGGGCCTCGGCCTCTCGATCGTGCGCGAAGTGGCGGAGGCGCACGGCGGCGCGGCGCGCTTCACCCACAGCGAGCGCGGAACGACTTTTGAAATGGTGCTGCCATGGCCCACATCCTGATCGTCGATGACGACGAGACCATGCGCGACGCGCTCGCCGAAGTCGTGCGCGACCTCGGCCACAGCGTGTGCCTCGCGGCGAACGGGACTATGGCGCTCGAACTGGTCGAGCGCGAGCGCGTGAATGCGATGTTCCTCGACCTGCGCATGCCCGGCATCGACGGGCTCGAAGTGCTGCGCCGCCTGCGCGAGCGTCCCGGTGCGCCCACCGTGGCCGTGCTGACCGCGCACGCGACGGCATCGAACACGATCGAGGCGATGCGGCTGGGCGCCTTCGACCATCTCACCAAGCCGATCGGCCGCAACGACCTCGCGCAGGTGCTCGAGCGCATGCTGGCGAGCATCGTCGAGCCGCAGCCGGGCGCCGCGAGCGTGGAGCCCGAAACGCTGATCGGCTCCAGCGAGGCGATGCGCACGGTGCAAAAGACCATCGGCGTGGTCGCGGACAGCGACGCCACCGTGCTCATTACCGGTGAAACGGGCACGGGCAAGGAAGTGGTCGCGCGCGCGATCCACGAGCACGGGCAGCGCAATCGCGGGCCGTTCGTGGCCGTGAACTGCGCGGCGATTCCGCCCGACCTGCTCGAGAGCGAGCTGTTCGGCCATACGCGCGGTGCGTTCACGGGCGCGAGCGCCGAGCGCGAAGGCGCGTTCCGCCAGGCCGAGCACGGCACGCTCTTTCTCGACGAGATCGGCGACATGGGCATGGCGATGCAGGCCAAGATCCTGCGCGCGCTGCAAGAGCGCGTGGTGACGCCGGTGGGCGGGCGGCCCGTGCCCGTGCAGGTGCGCGTGATTGCCGCGACGCACCGCGACCTGATGCGCGGCGTGCGCGAGGGCAGCTTTCGCGAGGATCTCTATTACCGGCTGCACGTCGTGCCGATCCATCTGCCGCCGCTTTCGGCGCGCATCTCCGACATCGTGCCGCTCGCCGAGCATTTCCTCGCGCGCGCGGGCACGCCCAAGCGGCTTTCGGCCGACGCCGCGGCACACCTGATCCGCTATGGCTGGCCCGGCAACGTGCGCGAGCTGAAGAACGCGATGGAGCGCGTCGCCGTGATGGTGCGCGGCGAGTACATCCACGCGCTCGATCTCGCGTTTCTCCAGAGCGAGCGCTCGGGCGTAGACCCGCTGCTCGACTGGCCCGACGAGGACCTGCCTTCCGCGCTCGCGCGTCTCGAGGAAATGCTGATTCGCCGCGCGCTCGTGCACAGCAACAACAATCGCACCGACGCCGCGCGGCGGCTGAACGTGAATCGGCAGTTGCTGTATGCCAAGCTCAAGCGCTATGGCATCGAGGTGTCGGACGAAAAAGGCGGCGAGGGCGAGGAGGGATGCGATGGTGTGCGCTAGAGGCGCGCTGGTTCAGTGGACGTTATTCATCCCCGGTCGCGCAAGATAGCCTATAAAACAAGAACAAATTCGCAGCGCCTGAGATTGCCGCCCCGCTTGCACGCACATTGCAAGCAAATGACATGTCGTATTCGTGACATTTAAAGCCGAAACGAGCCAGGAGGCAGACATGGGAGACTCCTCATCCGCCACGCCCGCGGCCGATCCCACGCACGGCGCCGAGCCGCATCGCGAGGCGCTGGCCGGCCTCGCGCTTGCCGCGCTCGGCATCGTCTATGGCGACATCGGCACGAGCCCGCTTTACACGCTCTCCACCGTGTTCGATCCGGGCAACGGGCTGGCGCTCAATGCTTTCAATATTGTAGGCATTGTCTCGCTGATCTTCTGGTCGTTGATGGTCGTGGTCTCGCTCAAGTATGTCGCGTTGATCCTGCGGGCCAACAATCATGGCGAGGGCGGGATCATGGCGCTGCTGGCGCTTGCCGCTTCGTCGGTTGCGCACCGGCCCCGGTTGCGCAATGCGCTGCTCGTCGTGGGTGTGATGGGCGCGTCGCTGTTCTTCGGTGACAGCGTGATTACGCCGGCGATCTCGGTGCTGAGCGCTGTGGAAGGGCTGGAGGTGGCCGCGCCGGAGCTCAAGACCTTCGTGATTCCGGTGACGCTCGCCGCGTTGATCTTGCTTTTCATCGCACAAAAGCGCGGCACCGGAGGCATCGGCACGGTGTTCGGGCCGGTGATGGTGCTCTGGTTCGTCGTGATCGGCGTGGCCGGTATCGCCAATATCGCTTCCGCGCCCGTCGTGCTGGTGGCGCTCAATCCGCTGCGCGGGCTGGCGTTTTGTCTGCATCACCGGTGGCTTGCGTTTGTTGCGCTCGGTGCGGTTGTGCTTTCGCTCACGGGCGCCGAGGCGCTTTATGCCGATATGGGCCATTTCGGCAAGCGGCCGATCCGGCTCACCTGGTTTGGCGTGGTGTTTCCGGCGCTCGCGCTCAATTACCTCGGGCAGGGCGCGTTGCTGCTGGCAAACCCCGGTGCTGTGCAGAACCCGTTTTATCGGCTCTTTCCGCAATGGGCGATCTTTCCGATGATCGTGCTTGCCACGCTCGCTACAGTCATTGCCTCGCAGGCCGTGATATCCGGCACGTACTCGATGGCGATGCAGGCCATGCAACTGTCGTTCCTGCCGCGTATGAATATCGTCCATACGTCCGAGCGTGAGTTTGGGCAGATTTATGTGCCTGGTATCAACTGGATTCTGCTCATTGCTGTGGTCGCGGCTGTGGTTGGGTTTGGGTCGTCTACCGCGCTGGGGTCTGCTTATGGCATTGCCGTTACTGGCACGATGCTTATTACTACGTGCCTCACGTTCTTCGTCGTGCGCTATGCGTGGCATTACAACTGGGCGCTTTGTGTGCTGGCTACCGCGTTCTTTCTCGTGATCGATGCGCTGTTCTTCTCGGCTAATCTGCTGAAGATTGTGGAAGGGGGGTGGTTCCCGCTGGCTATTGGTGCAATCGTTTTCACGATCATGGCCACGTGGGGCCGTGGCTGGCAAATGATGATGGCAGAGGCGCGTGCTCGTGCGGGCAAGAAGCCGCTTAAGCCTTATCTTGCTTCGTTGCTTGCCAGTTCGCCTGTGCGGGTTGGTGGGACTGCGATTTTTCTCACGCCTGATACCGAGTCTGTGCCTCATGCGCTGATTAATAATCTGCGGTATAACCGCGTGCTCCATGAGCGTGTTGTGTTTCTCACGGTCACGACGCAGAGCGTGCCGCATGTGCCCGAGAACGAGCGGCTAAAGGTCGTGTTGCTGGAGCCGGGGTGTTATCAGGTGATGGTCGCCTATGGGTTCAAGGACGATGTGAACCTCCCGCTCACGCTTGCCGATGCCAAGATGGCCGGGCTCGTGTTCGAGCCTAAGGAGACTTCCTGGTTCCTGAGTCGGGCGATGGTCGTGGCCGCGCCAGGCCGGGGTATGGTGTTCTGGCGCGGGAGGCTGTTTGCTGTGATGCTTCATAACGTTGGCAATATTGCGGCGTTTTTTAAGTTGCCTGCTAATCAGGTTATTGAGTTGGGGGCGCGCGTAGAAATTTGATCGCGCAGTCGGGATTGGCGCCTTTGATGGCCGCTTTGGCCTTGACTTGTTTTCGCGGCGGGCCGCGGGCGTTGCCCCTGTGCGGGGCGGCACCTACTTTTCTTTGCCGCGGCAAAGAAAAGTAGGCAAAAGAAAGCCGCTCACACCGCCAGTGTGACGCAGTTCACCACTGCCCTGTCCATCGGAGCGGCTCCGGGGCATCCGTCTTCTCGCACACTCCGCCTTGGTGACAAGGGGCTCATTCTTCCC
>NZ_BAYD01000074.1 GCF_000685075.1 Paraburkholderia oxyphila NBRC 105797 | reverse complement strand
CCTTCATGATGTTCGGCAGCGTGACGTAGCGCGGCTCGTTCAAACGAAGGTCGGTGGTCACCACGGCGGGCAATTGCAGGGACAGCGTTTCCGCGCCGCCATCGACTTCACGCGCAACCGTGGCTTTGCCATCGGCGATGGTGATCTTCGAAGCGAACGTTGCCTGGGGCAGACCAGCCAAAGCGGCCAGCATCTGGCCAGTCTGGTTCGAATCGTCGTCGATGGCCTGCTTGCCGAGAATGACCAACGAGGGCTGTTCTTTATCGACGAGCGCCTTCAAAAGCTTCGCCACGGCGAGCGGTTGCAGATCCTCATTCGATTCGATCAACACGGCGCGATCCGCACCGATCGCCAGCGCCGTGCGCAGCGTTTCCTGCGCTTGCGCCACACCGGCGGACACGGCGATCACTTCCGTCGCCACGCCTGCTTCTTTCAATCGCACCGCTTCTTCCACGGCGATTTCATCGAACGGATTCATCGAGAACTTGACGTTCGCGATATCCACGCCTGTGCCATCGGACTTCACGCGAACCTTGACGTTGTAATCCACCACGCGCTTGACGGGTACGAGAATTTTCACAGCACTCCTCCTGATCCAACTGATTTCAAACCGATCAAATAACGCCTTTGCTCTTGAGTTCGGCGAGCTTTTCCGCCGAATAGCCCAGCGTCGATTCCAGCACGTCGCGCGTGCCTTCACCCAGTTGCGGCGGCGCGCGGCGCACGGGCATGCGTTCGCCGTCGAAGCGCCACGGCGGCGCGAGCACCGGTGTCGTGCCGCATTCCGTGTGCGGATGCGGCTGCTGCGTGACGAGTCCGCCTTGCGTAGCGCGCGGCGAGAGCAGCGCTTCGCGCAGGCCCGCCACTTCGCCGCACGGAATACCCGCTTGCGCAAGACGTTCGAGCAACAGCTTGCGGGGGCGGCTGCCCAGTTCGCGCTCGAGTTCCGGCACGAGCGTCTCGCGGTGCTGTCCGCGCAGGATGTTGGTCTTGTAGCGCGCGTCGTCGGCGAGGTCGGGGCGCTCGATCACCTCGCGGCAAAAGCGCTCGAACTGGGCGTTGTTGCCCACGGTGATGACGAGCGGGCCGTCGGCCGCATCGAACACGCCATAAGGCACGATGGACGGATGCGCGTTGCCGTAGCGCGGCGGATCTTCGCCCAGCAGCAGCGCTTCGAGCCCGTAGTAAGCGGTGATCATGAGGCCGCAGTCGAACAGCGCCATTTCGATGTGGCGCCCGCGCCCGGTGCGCTCGCGCTCGTAGAGCGCGGCGAGCATCGCCTGCGCCGAATACATGCCCGTGAACAGGTCGACGGCGGCCACGCCGAATTTCAGCGGCGGCTGGTCCGCTTCGCCGTTCAGCGCCATCAGGCCCGCTTCGCCTTGCACGACGAGGTCGTAGCCGGGGCGCTTAGCCTCGGGCCCGGTGCGGTCGTAACCGGTAATCGAGCAATAGATCAGACGCGGGTTCTCCGCGCTCAGCGCTTCATAACCAAGGCCCAGCTTCGCCGCGCCGCCGAACTTGAAATTCTGGATGAAGATGTCGCTGGTCTTCGCCAGCTCGCGCGCGATCTGCTGGCCTTCGGGCGTTTGCAGATCGAGCGTGATCGAACGCTTGTTGCGGTTCACGCTGTTGAAGTACGCGGTCTCGGTCTTGCCGACACGCACGCCCCAGTCGCGCGTGTCGTCGCCGCGATCGGGATGCTCGACCTTGATGACTTCCGCGCCGAGGTCGCCGAGCACCATTGCGCTCCACGGGCCGGCCAGCACGCGCGAAAGATCGAGGACGCGTACGCCTGCCAGCGGCAGGCTCTTGTTGTCGCTCTGCATCAGCAGGCACTCCTGGTTCGTTGTGAATGGAAGGCGCGCCGCCGCATGAGTCATGCAGCGGCGCGCCTTCGCATCGTTCATGCAGCAGCGCTTTCCAGTGCGATGTAGCGCGCGAGATGGTGGTCCTCGTCGCCAAGCTGATGGTCGATCATCACGAGGCGCTTGGCGTAATGCGCGAGCGGCAGCTCCCACGTCATGCCGATGCCGCCATGCAGCTGGATCGCTTCCTCGGCCACGCGCGCGCCGATGCGCCCGACCGTGTACTTCGCCGCGGAAAGCGCGCGCTCGCGCGCAACGTGCGGCGCGTCGATGGCTGCCGCCGCGTTGATCACCGCCGAGCGTGCCTGCTCGATTTCGAGCAGCACGTCGGCCATGCGGTGCTGCAGGGCCTGGAAGCTGCCGATGGGCACGCCGAATTGCTTGCGCGTGCGCAGGTATTCGAGCGTGTGATCACGCGCGACGTCCATCGCGCCTACCGCTTCAGAAGCAAGCGCGAGCAGGCCATAGCCGCGTGCATGTTCGAGCGTGGCGAAGCCCGCGCCTTGCGTGCCCACGAGCGCGTCGGCGCCGAGCGTCACGTTATCGAACTTCACTTCCGCCGCGCGTCCGCCATCGATCTTGCGATAGCCGCGCACGCTCACGCCCTTCGCATCGCGGGGCACGAGGAAGAGGGAAATGCCCGCTTCGTCGAATTCAGTGCCGGAGGTGCGTGCGGAAACGAGCAGCACGTCGGCATGCTCCGCATGCTGCACGACGCCTTTCGCGCCTTGCAGCACCCAGCCGTTGCCGTTCTTTTCGGCGCGCGTGCTTACGCGCGATGCTTCGTAGTGCGAGCCCGGCTCGTCATGCGCAAGCGCCGCGATCTGCGAGCCGTCGATGAACGACGCGATGCGCGCGCGCTGTGCCTCGCTGCCCGCATGCGCGAGCGCGCGGCCCACGATCAGCGTATCGAGGAACGGCTCGACCACGAGGCCGCGCCCGAGCGATTCGAACACGACGGCCACGTCGAAGCCCTGGCCGCCGAAGCCGCCATCGGCCTCGTCGAACAGCGCGCCGATCACGCCGAGCTCCGCGAAGCGCTGCCACATATCGGCGCTGAAGCCCTCACTGGAGCGCGCGATTTTATCGCGCGCATCGAAACCATATTGCTCGGCGATGAAGCGATTGAGCGTGTCCGCGAGCATGCGGCGGTCTTCAGAGTGCTGGAAGTTCATGGCAAGACCTCTTAAAGACCGAGAATCATCTTGGAGATGATGTTCTTCTGGATTTCATTGGAGCCGCCGAAGATCGACAGCTTGCGGTTGTTGAAGTAGAGCGCGGCGGCGCTGGCGGCTTCATCGGGGCCGACGGCTTCGCCCTCGTAGCCTTCGTGCAGCGCTTCCTCGACGAAGGGCGCCGCGTACGGACCCATCGCGCGACGCAGCAGCGACGAAATCTCCTGGCGGATCTCGGTGCCGCGAATCTTGAGCATCGAGCTTTCCGCGCCCGGCACGCCGCCGCCTGCCACGGCTGCGATCACGCGCAGGTTCGTGGTCTTCATGTTCTCGAGATCGATCTCGACCTTGGCGACGCGCGCCGCGAACTGCGGGTCCTGCGCGAGCGGCTTGCCGTTGCGCGTGACATGCTGCGCGGCGCGCTTCAGGCGCGCGAGCGCGGCCACCGAAAAGCCCACGCCCGCGATATTGGTCCGCTCGTAGGTGAGCAGGTATTTCGCGTAGGTCCAGCCCTTGTTCTCCTCGCCGACGAGGTTCTCAACCGGTACGCGCACGTCGGTGAAGAACACTTCGTTCACCTCATGTTCCCCGTCGAGCGTGATGATCGGGCGCACCTCGATGCCCGGGGTGTTCATGTCGATCAGCAGGAAGCTGATGCCCTCCTGCTTGCGCACGTCGCTGGCGGTGCGCACGAGGCAGAAGATCATGTTGGCGTAGTGGCCGAGCGTGGTCCACGTCTTCTGGCCGTTCACGACATAGTGGTCGCCGCTTGCATCCGTCTTGCGCACGGCGCTCGTGCGCACCGAGGCGAGGTCCGAGCCCGCGCCCGGCTCCGAATACCCCTGGCACCACCAGTCGGAGCCGTCGAGAATGCGCGGCAGCCAGTGGCGCTTTTGCGCTTCATTGCCGTATTTGATCAGCACGGGGCCGAGCATGTTCACGCCGAACGGCACGATGCGCGGCGCGCCCGCAATCGCGCATTCGTTCTCGAAGATGAACTTTTGCACGGCGCTCCAGCCCGGGCCGCCGTATTCCTTCGGCCAGTGATTCGCGAGCCAGCCGCGCTCGTTGAGAATCGCGTGCCAAGCGGCCATGTCCTCGCGCGTGAGGTGCTGGCCGTTGCGCACGGTTTCGGCGATGCGCTGCGGCAGGCGCTCGCGCAGGAAGTCGAGTACTTCGCTGCGGAAGGCTTCTTCTTCAGCGGTGAATTTCAGATCCATGTGTCTTGCTCCTGGCTGCCCCGGCATGAGCGCGGGGTCAGCCCCATATTCAGGCGGTTTGATTCAGGCTCGCGAAGTCGGCGCCGCGCTCGACCAGCTCGACGAGCAGCGGCGAAGGGCGCCAGAACAGCGGGTCTTCCTTCGCGAACTCGCGAATGTCGGCGAGCACGTTCGCGAGGCCCACGGTATCGGCGTACTTCATCGGGCCGCCGCGATAACGCGGGAAGCCGTAGCCATAGATGAACGTCATGTCCACGTCGAGCGGACGCAGCGCGATCTTCTCGTGCACCACGTTCGCGCCTTCGTTGATCATCGCGGCCATGTAGCGGCGGATGATCTCTGCGTCGGTGAACGTGCGCGGCGTGATGCCGGCGCGCTCGCGCTCGGCGGCGATGATCGCTTCCACTTCCGGATCGGGCGTGCCGGTGCGCGCGCCGTCGGGATAGAGATAGTAGCCACGGCCCGTCTTCTGGCCGAACCAGCCGCGCTCGCAGAGGCGGTCGGCAATCTGCACATAGCGCGCCTTCGGGTCGCGCGTGGGCGCGCGGCGCTTGCGCGTGGCCCAGCCGATGTCGCCGCCCGCGAGATCGGACACCTGGTACGGGCCCATCGGGAAGCCGAACTCGCGCACGGCCTTGTCGATCTGGTACGGCGAGGCACCGTCTTCCATCAGATGATCGGCGGCCGTGCGGTACACGGCGAGGACGCGGTTGCCGATGAAGCCGTCGCACACGCCCGCGCGCACGGCCACTTTGCGCAGCTTCTTCGCGAGCTCGAACGCGGTGGCCACCACGTCGGCGCTCACCGCCTTCGGCACCACGACTTCGAGCAGCTTCATGATGTTCGCGGGCGAGAAGAAGTGCAGGCCCACCACATCTTGCGGGCGCTTGATGCTGGCCGCGATGGCGTCGATGTCGAGATACGAGGTGTTGGTCGCGAGCACCGCGCCCGGCTTGCAGACGCGGTCGAGCTCGGCGAAAACGGCCTGCTTCACGGCTATGTCTTCGAATACGGCTTCGATCACGAGATCGACGTTCGCGAGCGCGTCGTACGAGGTGCTGCCGTTGAACCGTGCGAGGATCTGCGCCTTCGCTTCGGGCTTCATGCGGCCCTTGGCGATCAGGCCGTCGTAGACTTTTTCCACGTGCGCGCGGCCGCGTGCGAGCGCGGTGTCGTCGCGCTCGATCATCGTCACGGCGAGGCCCGCGTCGAGCACGGCCACGGCAATGCCCGCGCCCATCGTGCCGCCGCCGATCACACCGACGGTCTCGATCGTGCGCGGCGCGGCGCTCTTCGTTTCAGGGGCCTTCTGCACTTCGCGCTCGGCGAAGAACGCATGCACGAGGCCCGCGCGCTGGGGGCTCTCGAGGCAGGCGAGGAACTGCTTGCGCTCGAAACGCAGGCCTTCCTCGAACGATTCGTCGAGCGCGGCCTGCACGCAATCGACGATCTTCAGTGGCGAGAACAGGCCGCGCGACTTCTTCTCGGTGTCGGCGCGCGCGGCGTCGATGGCGGCTTGCGAGGCGGCGCGGTCGGCCAGCCCTTGCGCGTCGCGCGTGCGGCGCACGTGAGCATGGCTCGCGAGCAGCTCCTGCGCGTAGGCGAGGCCTTCAGCGAGGATGTCCTCGCTGGCGCCCACGCGGTCGACGAGACCGAGCTTGAGCGCTTCCTGCGCGCCCACGTGGCGGCCGCTCAGCATCAGCGAGAGCGCCGCTTCGGCGCCGATCAGGCGCGGCGCGCGCTGCGTGCCGCCCGCGCCGGGCAGGAGGCCCAGTTGCACCTCGGGGAGGCCGAGCTTCGCCCCCGCCACCGCGAGCCGATAATGCGCGGCGAGCGCGACTTCGAGGCCGCCGCCGAGCGCCGCTCCGTGAATGGCCGCGATTACGGGCTTGTGGCTGGCCTCGATGCGATGGAGCACGTCGGGCAGCGCGGGCGGCTGCGGCGGCTTGCCGAACTCGCGGATGTCCGCGCCGGCGATGAAATTGCGCCCCGCGCCGACGATCAGCACGGCCTGCACGGTCGCGTCCGTTTCGGCATGCTCGATGGCGGCGGCGAGACCGCGCCGCACGTCTACGCCCAGGGCGTTCACGGGCGGATTGTCGACGGTGACGAGCAGCACCTTGCCGCGCAGTTCGTGGGTGACGGGGGAAAAAGCGGCGGGAGCAGTCGTTTCGATTGCCATGGGGTGTCTCCAGGAATAGGGGGCCGATCAGCGCTTGCCGTTGCGCCGATGCCCGATGGGCGCGGCAGGCGGCAGGCCGGATGGCGGTTCTCCAATCTGGGTTTCATTGTGTGGATGCCAACGTTAATTGACAATCCCATGGTTCATTGACATGCTGTCAAAGATTATTTGACAGTGAGCCCGGCCATGGACGTCAATGCGCTGACCCTGCTGGTGGAGATCCTCGACGCGGGCAACCTGAGCGAGGCCGCGCGGCGCCTCAAGATGAGCCGCGCGAACGTGAGCTACCACCTCAACCACCTCGAAAAGTCGATCGGGCTGCAACTGGTGCGGCGCACAACGCGCCGCGTGGAGCCGACCGAGATCGGCCTGAAGCTCTACGAGCACGGGCGCGCGATCCAGAACGCGCTGCTCGCGGCGCGCGAGTCCGTCTCCACGCTCGGGCAAAGCCTGCAGGGGCGCGTGCGCCTTTCGGTGCCGAGCGGCTATGGGCAGCTCGTGATGTCGGAATGGCTGATCCGCTTCAAGCGCCTCTATCCGGGCATCGTGCTCGACGTGATGTTCGAGAATCGCGTGGAAGACCTGCTGCGCGATGAAGTGGACATTGCCGTGCGCGTGATGCACGAGCCGCCGCAGAATCTCGTGGCGCGCGACATGGGGGCGGTGCGGTACATCGCGTGCGCATCGGCGCAATGGGCAGCGGAGCACGGCATGCCCGAGACGCTGGAGGACCTCGCGCGCGCGCCCGTCATTACCGCGACGGTGGTGGGGCGGCAACTGCGTCTCGCGGGGTATCTGGACGAGGAGCGGCACGAGGTGCTGCTCGAGCCGTCAATTATTTCGGAGAACTTTCTTTTTCTGCGCCAGTCGATTCTGGAGGGGCTCGGCGTGGGGATCGTGCCCGACTATGTGGTGCATGACGATATCCGCAATGGCCAGGTCGTCACTTCGCTAGAACCGTGGCGCCTGAGCATTTTCGGCACGCATATGTACATGTTGTACATGCCCAATCGCCACCATACGCGTGCGGCTTCGACTTTCATCGACTATGTCTTGGCCGAAGCGCACAAGAGCGGGCGCGGGGCCGCCGCGCCCAATCCGGCAACGGTTCAGGCGTCCTGAGCGGGCTTGCCGTCCGCACGCACGGTGGGTGCGCCGCCTGGCTGCGGATTGTGCCGATCCATTGCCGCGCTGCCGGTCACGTCTTCATCGTCGCTGCTCATCTCGCGCGTATCCCCATGCTCCGCGCAAGCACCCGTCGCGGGCGGGCGCCCACGCGTACCGGCCGAAAGCGGCACGCGCTGCTGAATACCCGCTTTCGCAAGCATGTGCGCGCTGATGGGCGCGGTGAGAAAGAGAAACGCGGGTATCAGCAGCTCATGCAGGCTCGCGAAGTTATTGTGCGCGCTGAAGTAAATCACGGAAGCCAGCACGATCCCGCCCACGCCGAGCGTGGTCGACTTGGTGGGGCCGTGCAGGCGCATGAAGAAGTCGGGCAGGCGCGCGAGCCCGATCGCGCCGATCAGCGTGAACAGGCTGCCGACGAGCAGCAGCAGGCTCACGATCGCTTCGACGGCGGTTTGCATCGGCTGGCCTCCGTTCAGTTGAGTTCGATGATGTCGCCGCGCTGCAGATACTTCGTGAGCGCAACGGTGCCCACGAACCCCATCAGCGCGATCAGCAGTGCGGTTTCGAAGAAAACGGTCGAGCGCAGGCTGATGCCGTACACGACGATCAGCGCGATCGCGTTCACATTGAGCGTGTCGAGCGCGACGATGCGGTCGGGCAGCGAGGGGCCGCGCACGAGGCGCAGCAGCGTGAGCAGGAACGCGATGCCGAGGATCGCGAACGAGATCGGGATCACGATGGCTAGCATGCGAAGATCTCCATCAACGGGGCTTCATAACGGGACTTGATGAGCGCGGCGAGCGCCGCTTCGTCGTCGAGGTCGAGCACGTGGACGATGAGGCGCGTGCGGTCGTCGCTGAGCTCGGCGCATAGCGTGCCCGGGCTCAGCGAAACGATGCTGATGAGCGCGGTGAGCGCGATTTCGTGCGTGCTGTCGAGCGGGACTGCGATGAACGCGGGACGCAGGCGCTTCGTGGGGCCGAGCACCAGCAGCGCGACCTCCACGTTGGCCACGACGATGTCGATCAGCACGTGCGCGAACAGGCGCACGAGCAGCCACGGCCTGCCGAAGCGCACCGGCTGGAGCCACAAGCCTTTGCCCACGCAGAACGAAATCGCGGTGCCGAGCACGGCGCCCAGCAGCAGGTTGCCGGGCGAGACGTCGTTCATGAGCAGCACCCAGCAGACGAGCAGCACGACAGTGAGCCAGGGGTTCGGAAAGAGCCTTTTGAACATCGTCAGCTCCCGTTCGTCTGCGCAGGTGGCGTGGCAGGCGCCGCCATAGGCGCCGCGTCTTGCGCGGGCAGGATCGCGTGCACATAGGCGGCGCGGTCGAACAGCTGCGCGGCGGTGGCGTCGAGATACTGCCGCAGCGGCCCCGCGCCGAGCGTGGCCGCCGTCACGCAGCCCAGCAGCAGCGCGCAGGCCGCGAGCTTGGCCGCGCTGCCCCTGGGGGCGCGCGCGGGAGCGAAGGCGGCGGCGCGCGCTGCGGGCTCGGCCCACAAGAGGCGCGTGCCGGTGCGGCTCAGCGCGACGATCAGCAGCAGGCTCGAGATCAGCACGGCAGGCCACAGGACGGCCGCCTGTTGCGTAGGCGTGGCCGCGAGCACCATGGCCTTGCCGAGGAAGCCGGAGAGCGGCGGCAGGCCCGCCGCGCCCACTGCCGCGGCGAGATAGAGCAGTGCGGCCACGTTCGAGGGCCAGGGGGCATGTTCCTTGCGCGCCATTTGCGGCGCGGGATCGTCATCGGCCGTGGCAGCCGTGGTAGCGGTCGCGGGCGCGAGCGTGGCTTGCGCCGCCGTTGCCGTTGCCACGGCCAGTGTTGCGACCGCTGCGCCGTCCGGTCCGGGCGAGATGGCCGCCGCCGCCGCGTCGTCGAGCGCTTCGAGCGAGGCGGGCTCGGCGCCACTGGCCGGGTTCGCGGCGTGCGCCGTGGTGGTAATAGCGGCGAGCTCGGGCTCCAGCGTATCGGCGAGCAGGAACAGCGCGCCCGTGCAGAGCGTCGTGCTGATGAGGTAGTAGAGCAGCGCACTCCACGCGAGCGGTGTTTGCTGCGTGACGGCCGCGATCAGGAGTCCGACCGAAACGAGTACGAGATAGCCGGTGGTGGTCTTCAGGCTCGACACGGCGAGCGCGCCCAGCGCGCCGAAGGCAATGGTCGCGATGGCGAGCCACCAGGCCCAGTCGTGCATGAAGGTGTCGAGCACGCCGCCAGGGCTGCCGCCGCGGAACACCAGCGCGTCGCAGCGCAGCATCGCGTAGATGCCTACCTTGGTCATGATCGCGAAGAGCGCCGCCACCGGGCCGATGGCGCTGCGGTACGCCTGGGGCAGCCAGAACGACATCGGAAACACGGCGGCCTTCAGGCCGAACACCAGCATGAGCGTCGCGCCCGCGAACTGCGCGAGCGGCAGCGAGCCGGCGTTCAGATGCGCGAGGCGCTCGCCCATGTCGGCCATGTTCAGCGTGCCGGTAATGCCATACAGCACGCCCAGCGCGATCAGGAAGAACGACGAGCCCACCAGGTTCATGATCAGGTAGTGCAGCCCGTTGCGCACGCGCCGCGTGCCGCCGCCGTGCAGCAGCAGCGCATACGAGGCGATCAGCAGCAGCTCGAAGAACACGAACAGGTTGAACATGTCGCCCGCGAGGAAGGCACCGTTCAGGCCCATCAGCTCGAACTGGACCAGCGCGCGGAAGTAGCGCCCGCGCCGCGCATCGGCGCTCGACGTGCCCAGCAGGCAGCAGCACGCGAGCACGGCGGTCAGGAGCAGCATGAGCGCGGAGAGCCGGTCGAGCTGCAGCACGATGCCGAATGGCGCGGGCCACGAGCCTGGCGCATAGCTCGCGATGCCGCCTTGTGCCGCGCGCGCGGCCAGCACGCACGCGACGGGCAGCAACGCGAGCGTCGCGAGCGCATTGAGCGCGCGCCGCACGCGCTTGGCGCGCAACGGCAGCGCAACGATGGCGCCCGCCGCGAAGAGCGGGATCAGGATGGGGAGCAGAAGGGCATGATTCATGCGCCGCGCGTCTCCCCGCCGTTGGGCTTGCCGTTGAGTTGGCCGTCGACCTGATCGTCCACGTGATCGGTGCCGGTGAGCGCGAGCGAGCGCAGCGCCAGCACCACGGTAAAGGCCGTCATCGCGAAGCCGATCACGATGGCCGTGAGCACGAGCGCCTGCGGCACCGGATCGGCATATTGGGCGCCGCCCGCGATCACGGGCGGCTTGCCGGTGGCGAGCCGCCCCATGCCGAGCAGGAACAGGTTGATCGCATACGAGAACAGCGTGATGCCGAGGATCACGGGCAGCACGCGCGCGCACAGCAACAGGTAGATGCCGCACGCGCAGAGCACGCCGATTGCGGCGGCGAAGGCGGCTTCCATCAGCTTTTCTCCACGGATTGCATGTCCTTGTCGCGCACGCCCAGGTGCGAAACGATCGTGAGCGTCGTGCCCACCACGGCGCCCAGCACGCCGAGATCGAACAGCATGGCCGTGCTCAGCTCGATTTCGCCGATCAGCGGCAGATGCAGGTGTCCGAACGCGCTCGTGAGGAACGCATGGCCGAAGGCGAGACTGCCCAGACCCGTTGCGGCCGCAACAAGTATGCCGAGCCCCGCGAGCGTGCGGTAGTTGATGCGAATGCGCGACTCGGTCCACAGCACGCCGCTCGCCACGTACTGGAGCAGTAGCGCGATCGAGAGAATGAGCGAGGCGATGAAGCCGCCGCCAGGCAGATTGTGGCCGCGCAGGAACACGAACACGGCCACGAGCGCGGTGAGCGGCAGCATCAGGCGCGCGAGGATCGCGAGCAGCAGCGGGTGCGATTGCGACGACCACGGCAGGCCGCCCGGCCCGGTATCGGGCGCCTTCAGGCGCAGGCCGCGCAGCAGCGCCTTCACGGCGAGGCCGGCGACCACGAGCACGCTGACCTCGACCATGGTGTCGAAGCCGCGGAAGTCCACGAGGATCACGTTGACGACGTTGTGGCCGCCGCTGCCGGGCAGGGCGTTGGCGAGGAAGTACGGCGCGATGCCCTGGGCGGGCGGGCGCGTCATGACCTGGTACGCCACGCTGCCGATCAGCGCGCCGCCCGCGAGCGCGAGCGCGCCGTTGCGCATGCGCGTGGGAATCGGCTCGATGTCGGGCTGCAGGGTGGGCAGGAAGTAGATGGCCAGCACGAGCAGGAGCACCGTCACCACTTCCACGGACACCTGTGTGAGCGCGAGATCGGGTGCGGAAAAGCGCGCGAAGGCGAGCGTCACCAGCAGGCCGCAGGTGCTCAGCATCACGAGTGCATAGAGCGTGTGCGCACGCACCAGCACGACGCCCGCGGCGAGCAGCGCCATCAGCACGAGGCCGCACAGCGTGAGCGGGTCGATGGGCAGACGCACGAAGTCGCCGCCCCAGGCGCCGAGCGCGACGAACGCGGTGCCCGGCACGACGATCATCGCCGCGATCATCCACGCGAGATAGTCGGGCAGCGAGCGCGTCTCGAACACGCGCACCACCACGGCCGCGCCTTTTTCGAGCCGCTGCACGAGACGGTCGAATCCTTCGCTCGCGTTCATGTCGGAAAGTACCGAGCGGTGATGGCGGAAGGCGTCGCGGCGCAGGAAGAACAGCAGCGCGCCCGCCGCGAACGACACCACGCTCATGACGAGCGGCGTGTTGATGCCGTGCCACAGACTCAGGCTGTACTCGGGCAGCTTGCCGCCGAGCGTGAACCACGCAGCCGATTCGAGCAGCCTGCCAATCGTGTACTGCGGAAACAGGCCGATCAGCAAACAGAGCACCACGAGGATCTCGACCGGCAGCTTCATGAAGCGCGGCGGCTCGTGCGGCGGGTAGTGCGGCAGGTCGCGCGGCGCGGGGCCATCGAAGAACACGCCCCAGACGAAGCGCAGCGAGTACGCCACGGACAGCGCGGCGGCCACGATCGCGATCACGGGCACGGCCCAGTTCAGCGGCCCGAACATGCCCTGCGCGAGCGTCTCACCGAAGAACATTTCCTTCGAGAGAAAGCCATTCAGGAGCGGCACGCCCGCCATCGCGAGCGAGGCCACGCCCGCGAGCACGGCCGTGTGCGGCATGTATTTCGCGAGCCCGCGCAGGCGGCCGAGGTCGCGCGTGCCGGTTTCATGGTCGATGATGCCCGCGGCCATGAAGAGCGAGGCCTTGAACACCGCGTGGTTGACCGTGTGAAAGAGCGCCGCCACGGTGGAGAGTTGCGTGTCGAGGCCGAACAGCAGCACGATCAGGCCGAGGTGGCTGATGGTCGAGTAGGCGAGCAGGCCCTTGATGTCACGCTGGAACAACGCCATCGCGGCGCCGCCCACGAGCGTGACGAGGCCGGCGAGCGTGGCCGAATAGGCCCACCAGTCGGTGCCCTCGAAGACCGGGTAGAGGCGGGCGAGCAGGAAGATGCCGGCCTTCACCATCGTCGCCGAATGCAGGTACGCGGAGACCGGCGTGGGCGCCGACATCGCATGCGGCAACCAGAACTGGAACGGGAACTGCGCCGACTTGGTGAACGCCGCGAACAGCGTCAGCAGCAAGATGGCCGGAAAGAGCGGGTCGTGCTGGATCTTGCCGGTTTGCGCGAGCACGTCGTTCAGCTCGAAGCTGCCGCAGACGTGGCCGAGCAGGAGCACCGCCGCGAGCAGGGCGAGGCCGCCCGCGCCCGTGATGGTCAGCGCCATGCGCGCGCCGCGCCGCGCATCGGGCCGCGAAGGCCAGAAGCCGATCAGCAGGAACGAGACGAGGCTAGTGAGCTCCCAGAAGATCACGAGCAGCAGCAGGTTGTTCGAGAGCACGACGCCGAGCATCGCGCCCATGAAAAGCAGGAGCAGCAGATAGAGGCGCGGGAGCGTGTCGCTGCCGGCCAGGTAATAGCGCGCGTAGATGAAGACGAGCAGGCCGATCGCGAGCACGAGCAGCGCGAACATGAACGAGAGGCCATCGAGGCGCAGCGAGAGCGCGAGTCCGATCTCGGGCACCCACTCGCGGCGCCACTGCAGGACGCCATACGTGGGCATACCCACGCGTTCGCTTAAAACGAGGCCGAGGCCGAACAGCGCCGTGCCGAACGCGATCCATGTGGAGAGCGCGCGGGCGTGCCGGGCCGCGAGCGCAACGAGCGCCGCGGCCACGAACGGAAGTACGACGAGCCACCCCAATGCCATTCGATGCTCTCCGGGAATCCCACTGTGTTCTTGTGCGAAGGTGCGCTCCCGCCGGCCGGAGCGTGCAGGCGCGTCGGGCGCCGCTGCGTCGGGCGCCGCCGGGCGGCCCGCAGATCACGATCATAGCTGGAAACGGGGCCGGAGTTCATGTATCTGGCATGAACGTGCAGGCATCCCGCGCCAAAGCGGCCGGGCAGGGGCGCGCTTTGGCACATAGGCGCGCGCGGGGGGATCGGTCCGGCTGAAAGCGGTGCGCGAGCTTGCGCACCGCATCCTGCGCGGCGTCAGGCCATCTGGCTCAGCGTCTTGCGAAAGCGCGCAAGCGAGAAGGCGAACAGCACGCCGCCGATCACGGCGAGCCACAGGAAAGGCTGCCAGACGACCGCGAGTCCCGCGCCGCAAAACAGAATCGCCTGGCCGAGCTCGACGAAGTGCGTGGTGGGCGCGGCGAGCATGATGTCCTGCACGAACTGGGGCATGCTTTCGCGCGGTGTGCTGCCGCCCGAGAGCATTTGCAGCGGCAACAGCACGAGCACCAGCAGCATGCCGAACTGCGGCATGCTGCGCGCGAGCGTGGCCATGAAGATGCCCATCGAGGTCGTGGCGAACAGGTGCAGCGCCGCGCCCGCGAGAAAGAGCGCCACCGACCCTTCCACGGGCACGTGCAGCGCGCCGCGCACGACGAAGGTGAGCGAGAGCGCCGCCGCCACCAGCACCACGAGCCCCATCGACCAGACCTTCGCGAGCATGATCTCGGTGGGCGTCACGGGCATCACGAGCAGGTGCTCGATGGTGCCGTGCTCGCGCTCGCGTATCAGCGCCGCGCCCGTGAGGATGATCGAGAGCATCGTGACGTTGTTGATGATCTCCATGAGCGAGCCGAACCACGCCTGGGTGAGGTTCGGATTGAAGCGCATGCGCACCGCGAGATCGATGGGCAGCTCGGTGGGCGCGCGATAGCGGTTCGCGAACTCGGTCACTTCGTCGTTGATCATCTGCTGGATGTAGCTGCTGCCGGTGAACGCCTGGCTCATGCGCGTGGCGTCCACGTTCAGCTGCACCTCGGCGGCGCGGTTGGCGAGCACGTCGCGCTGCAGGTTCGGCGGGATGTTGAGCACGAAGGTGTAGTCGCCCGCGTCCATGCCCCTGTCGGCCTCTGCGGGCGTGACCGGCTTCGGCACGAGAAAGTGCGGCGGAAAGAACGCCTGGATGATGCGCTGCGAGAGCGGCGAGACGTCGTTGTCGATCACGGCGACGGGCGCCATGTGCAGCGACTCGGGCCGCGAGGTCGCGGACGAGTAGATCATCGCCGTGAACGAGAACACGATGAGAAGGAGCAGCATGGGGTCGCGCGCGAGACTCCAGAGCTCCTTCACGCCGAGGCGGTAGATGTTGGCGAGGTGTCGGCGCATATCAGGTCTCCTGCTTTTTGAGCAGCGCGACGGTGAGCCCCAGCACGATGGGCGTGGCGAGCGCGAGCGGCCAGAACGACGCGTACAGGTCGCCGAAATGCAGCGCCTTGTTGAACACGCCGCGGCTGATCGTGAGCATGTAGCTGGCCGGATAGAGCTGGCCGATGACGCGGCCCGCGCCTTCGAGCGACGAGACTGGATTGAGCAGCCCGGCGAACTGCACGGAGGGAATCATCGTGCCGATCATCGTGAAGAACAGCGCCGCGATCTGGCTCTTCGTGAAGGTGGAGGCGAGCAGGCCGATCGCGGTCGCGCACAGGCAATAGAGCACGGCCGCGCCGAGCAGAGTCGGGAAGCTGCCCTTGATCGGCACACCGAACAGGGTGACGGCGAGCAGCGTCATCAACAGGAAGTTGAGCATGGCGAGCAGCACATAGGGCGCCTGCTTGCCGAGCAGGAATTCGAGCCGCGTCACCGGCGTGACGTACAGATTGATGATGGAGCCGAGCTCCTTCTCGCGCACCACGGCGAGCGCGGTGAGCATGGCCGGCATCATGAGCAGCAGCACGGGGATCACGGCGGGCACCATCGCGGGCAGGCTGCGCACGTCGGGGTTGTAGCGAAAGCGCGTTTCGACCGAGACGGCGGAGTGGGCATTGGCGCCCAGGCGCTGCTTCGCCTGCTGCAGGAGCCAGCCCTGGTGCATGCCCTGCACGTAGCCGCGCACGGTTTCCGCGCGCTGCGGCATTGCGCCGTCGATCCACACGCCGATCTGCACGGGCTTGCCGCGCGCCACGTCGCGCGCGAAGCCTGGCGGGATCTCGATGGCGAGCGCGAGCTCGCCGCTGCGCATGCGCTGGTCCATTTCGGCGTAGCTCGCGAGCGGCGGTTGTTCGATGAAGTAGCGCGAGCCCGCGAGGTTCAGCTCGTAGTTGTGCGAGAGCGAGGTCTGGTCGTGATCGAGCACGGCAAAGCGCAAGTCCTCCACGTCCATGCTGATGCCGAAGCCCATCACGAAGAGCAGCAGCAGCGACCCCGCGAGCGCGAGGGTGGCGCGCACCGGGTCGCGCCGCAGCTCCAGCGCCTCGCGCCACATGTAGCTGAAGGCGCGCTGGAAGCTGAAGCCGCGATGCTGGGCCGGATGCGTGTCCGCTTGCGGATTCTCCGCGAGCGCCGCAAGCTCGCCCGTGGAGCTGGCTTCGGTGCCCGCGCCCGCGTCGACGAGCCAGGCAATAAACGCGGCTTCGAGCGTTGCCGCGCCGCGTTTTTCGGTGATCGCGGCGGGCGTGTCGCTCACGAGCACGCGGCCCGCGTGCATGAGCGAGATGCGGTCGCAGCGGCCCGCTTCGTTCATGAAGTGCGTGGAGATGAAGATCGTCACCTGGTCTTCGCGCGCGAGCGCGATGAGCAGGCGCCAGAAATTGTCGCGTGCCACCGGGTCGACGCCCGAGGTGGGCTCGTCGAGTATCAGCAGCTCGGGCTTGTGCACCATCGCCACCGCGAGCGAGAGACGCTGGCGCACGCCCAGCGGCAGGCTGTCGGGCAGCGAGTCGAGCGCTTCGGCCAGATCGAAGCGCTCGACCATTTCGTCCACGCGCGCGGGAATTTCGTCTTCGCTCACGTGAAAGAGCCGCGCGTGCAGCACGAGGTTCTGGCGCACCGTGAGTTCGCCGTAGAGCGAAAAAGCCTGTGACATGTAGCCCACGCGCCGGCGCGTGTCGAGATCGCGCGGGTCCACCTCGTGTCCGAATAGCCAGGCGTTGCCCTCGCTCGCGGGCAGCAGGCCCGTGAGCATCTTCATGGTGGTGGACTTGCCGCAGCCATTCGAGCCGAGAAAGCCGAAGATCTCGCCGCGCCGGATGCGAAAGCTCACGTGGTCGACCGCGACGAAGTCGCCGAAGCGCATCGTCAGGTCCTTCGCCTCGATGGCGATCTCGGCGTTTTCGTCGGCTTGCAAGGGCACGATTGCCACGGGCTGATGGCCGCGCTTCTTTGCTTCGGGCAGCAGCGCGATAAAGGCTTCTTCGAGCGATGCCGTATGCGTGCGTTCGAGCAGCTCGGCGGGCGTGCCGGTGGCGAGTATCGCGCCGTCGTCCATCGCGATGAGCCAGTCGAAGCGCTGCGCCTCGTCCATATAGGCGGTCGCGACGATCACGCTCATCGAAGGCCGTTCCTTGCGGATGCCGTTGATGAGGTCCCAGAACTGCGCGCGCGCGAGCGGGTCGACGCCCGTGGTGGGCTCGTCGAGGATCAGCAGATCGGGGTCGTGGATCAGCGCGCAGCACAGGCCGAGCTTCTGCTTCATGCCGCCCGAGAGCTTGCCCGCGGGGCGCGCGAGAAACGGATCGAGACCGGTGCTGCGCGTGAGCGAGTCGATGCGGCGGCGCCGCTCGGCTTCGTCGTGGCCGAACAGGCGCCCGAAGAACTGCAGGTTCTCTTCGACGGAGAGCGTGGGGTAGAGGTTCTTGCCGAGCCCTTGCGGCATGTAGGCGATGCGGGGGCACACGTCGTCGCGGTGCTTCTTGCTCGACATGTCGCCGCCGAGCACCCATACCGTGCCCTCCTGCACCGCGCGCGAGCCCGCCACGAGCGCGAGCAGGCTCGACTTGCCCACGCCGTCGGGGCCGATCAGGCCCACCATCAAGCCGGCGGGGATGTCCTGCGTGAGCGCGCGCAGCGCAACGGTCTTGCCGTAGCGCAGGCTGACTTGTTCGATACGGACAGCGGCTTCAGTCATCAGGGCACCTTGACCTGAAGGTTGGCCGGCCATTCCTCATTGGCGTCGAGCTTCACCCAGGCCACGCCGGGCAGGCCCGTCTTCACGTACTTCAGGTGCTTTTGCAGCAGCTCGCGGTCGATCTGCGCCTTCACGCGGAACATGAGCTTCTGGCGCTCGCTTTGCGTTTCCACGGTCTTCGGCGTGAACTGCGCCGTGGCCGAGACGAATGTGACCTTCGCGGGAATCACCCATTGCGGCGCGGCGTCGAGCACGATGTGCACGTCCTGGCCGAGCGCCACGCGTCCGGCGGCCTGCTCGGGCAGAAAGAACGTCATGTAGACATCCGAAAGATCGACCATGTTGAGCACTTTGCCGCCTGCACCGAGCACTTCGCCCGGCTGCGCGACGCGGTACTGCACGCGGCCCGCGCGGGGCGCCTTAAGATCGCTGTCCTGAATGTCGGCCTGGATGCGCTCAATGGTGGCCTGGGCCGCCGCCACCGCCGACTCCGCGCCGGTTTGCTGCGCGCGCGCCGCCGTGACGGCCGCCGCCGCCGCCGTGACCTGGGCCTTCGCGGCGGCCACGGCAGCCTGGGCGCTCTTCGCGCGTGCGCGGTCGTCGTCGAGTTCCTGCATTGAAGACGCGCCTTCCTTCGAGAGCGTCTCCGAGCGCGCGAGCCGGCGCCGCGCGGCATCGAGCTCGCTTTCGCGCTGCGCCACGCCGGCTTCGGCGGCGCGCTGGTCGCTCTCGCGCAAGGCGATCTGCGCCTTCGCGCTGGCCTCGGCGTTCACGGCCTGCTGATGCTGGGCGGCGGCTTCGTTGCGTTGGGCCTGCAATGTATCGATCTGCATGTGCGCGAGCGTTTGCCCTGCGCTCACGAAGTCGCCTTCCTGCACGAGCACGTCCTGCACGCGGCCCGCGAGCTTGGTCGCGATATCGATCTCGGTGGCCTCGATGCGGCCGTTGCCGCTCACGAAGCCGGCGCCCGGGCCGCGATCCGCGTAGTAGCGCCAGCCGAAATAGCCGCCCGCCGCAATGGCGATCACGAGGACGGCGGGAATCCATTTACGGGCTGAAATCTGCATGACGGGAACCTCGGATCAGGGTTTTTTGGGGGCGGCGGCGGGCGCCGGAGCACCTGCGCCGTTCGGTGCGGGCGCTGCCGTTGCCGCTGTTTGTGTCTGCGTCTGTGTCTGTGCGCTCGTGGCGAAGCCGCCGCCGCCCAGCGCCGCGTAGAGCGAGACGCGGCTCGAGAGCAGCGCGCGGCGCGTCTCCACGAGCTGCTGCTGCACGACGAGCAAGTCGCGCTGCGCATCGAGCACTTCGAGGAACGGCGAGGCGCCGTGGTCGTAGCGCAATTGCGCGAGGCGCGCGCGCTCCGCCTGGGCGTCCACGGTCGCGCGCAGCGTGTCGACCTGCTCGGCGAGCCATTGGCGGGCCGCAAGCGCGTCGGCCACATCGCGGAACGCCGACTGCACCGCCTTCTCGTACGAGGTCACGGCCTGATCGCGTTGCGCCTTCGCGGCTTCGAGATTCGACTCGCGGCGGCCCATGTCGAAGATCGGCAGCGAAATGCCCGGGCCGAAGCTCCAGGCGCGGCCCGGACCCGTGAACAGATCGGAGAGCTGCGTGCTCGCGGTGCCGAACGAGCCCGTGAGCGTGATCTTCGGGAAGAATTCCGCGCGCGCCGCGCCGATGTTCGCGTTGGCCGCGCGCAATTGATATTCGGCGGCGACGATATCGGGCCGGTTCGTGAGCAGGTCGGAGGGCAGGCCGGCGGGCAGGTCGCGCATCACGGCGGCATCGTCGAGACGCACGTCTTCGTGCGGCAGGTCGATCGGCTTGCCGACGAGCAACTGCAGCGCATTCAAGCGCGTGGCGCGCTCCTGCTGAAGCTGCGCGCCGAGCGCGACGGCCTGGCGCCACAATGTTTCGACCTGCTTAAGATCGAGCCTCGAGATCGCGCCCACCTCGTAGCGGCGCTTGAAGATGCGGTACGACTGCTCGCGGCTCGCGATGGTTGCCTGCGCAAGCATGATGCGCTCGTCGAGCTCGCGCAGGCTCAGGTAGCTGTTCGCGACCTGCTCGACGAGGGTGAGCGTGACGGCCTGGCGCGCGGCGTCGGTGGCGAGATAGTTTTGCAGCGCCGCTTCCTTGAGATTGGCGACGCGGCCCCAGAAGTCGAGCTCCCACGTGGCGAGGCCGACGCCGGCCTGGTACTGGCTCCCTGTCACCGGGCGGCCCACGCCGGAGAGGCCGGCGGGCACGCGCGAGCGCGCGAGGTCCGCTTCCACGCCGAGCGTCGGGAACTGGTCGGCGCGGCGGATGCCGTACATCGCGCGCGCTTCCTCGACGCGCTGAATCGCGAGTTGCAGATCGCGGTTGTATTCGAGCGCTTCGGCAATCAGGCCTTGCAGCGTGGGATCGGAGAAGTAGTCTTTCCAGCCGATGGCGGTGGCGCTCAGTGCGCTCGCGCCATGGGGCGCTTCGGTCTCGGGGAAGGTCGTGGGCACGGGCAGCGGCGGCTGCTCGTAGTTCGGCGCGAGCGAGACGCAGCCGGCCAGCATCGCAGCGAGCATTGCGAGCGGTAGATACCGGGCCGCGGCGCGCGCGCCTGGCGCGTTGTTCTGGCCATGGGCGGTGAGGCGGCGGGTCATCGATGTTTTCTCCTCTCGCGCGTGCTGCGGGTGTTCGTGCTCGAACGGCGGCGAAGCCTCCTGCTCGAGCGGGTTGGGGGGGCGCGCACATAACGCTCTCGATCGCGGCCGCGCGCAATGCGCGGGACTTGTGGCCGGTCCCTCGGGCCATGTGCGGACTTCGTTTGCGAGCGCGATCCACGCCGGCCAACATCGCCGCGTGGCACCGGGGGACCTGCGAGGTCAGGTGTGCGGCCCTACGATATGTGTGATGCCGCGTGGCGCGACAAGTGCCGTGGGGTGCGACGCAGTGCCGCCCGGCGTAGCGAAGATATGGAGCGTTTGATGTACGTCGTGGCGCGCCGCAAGGAGCTCTGGCGGGGTAGTGCGGCGAGGTGTCGCGCGCGGGTCGCCTGGTGGGGTGTCAATGCGTTGCGTGCGCCTCGCGGGCAGGCGATTCGATCGTGGCGTGGTCGTCATCTCGTAGCGCTTGTGGCGGACGATGGCGAACCGCGGTATGCGGAGCGCATCGCGGTCGGGCCGCGCTTGGAGTACACGGGCCCGATCCGGCTACGATCCTGGCATAAGGGAAAAAGGCGTGACGGCCAGGTGTGCGGCGCGCAAGCCAAATAGCCCGTGTCACGCGTGCGGCACGCATCGCGCAAGCGGTGGGGCTAGCGCGTGCGGCCGGCTAATGCGTGGCCAATGCGTGCAGAGAAGGTCTACAGCGAAGGCGTGCAAGGCACGCGATGGGAGACGTCCGCCAAAGCGGACATTTCGCTGCAACGACGATGGAGCAGCGACGCGTTACATCGGCCAGACGAAGGCTTCGTGCGCGTGCGAGGTCTTGCCGATATCCACGGCGCGATGGACCGTCTTGCCGTCGTGGCTCGCCGTCACGACGTAGTGGCCGTTGGGCAGCGTGAGGAGCATGAACGGGCCGTTGGTGCGAGTGGAGAGGAGCGACTGGCCGTGCGCGTCGGCGATCTTCACGGGCACGTCGGCGAGGTACTCGTTGCCGTTCGCCGACTGGCGCGCGAATTCGAGCGAGAGCGGGTAGCGCGTCATCGCGGCCTTGAACGCCGCCGACTGGTCGCTGCCGATGCCGCCGGACAGGTAGGAGATGCCGCCCGCGTGCTGCGCCGGCGGCAGGACGCCTGCGGCGGCCTGCGCTGCCATGGTGCCCGGGCCGCTGTTGGTCGCGGCGAAAGCGGCGGGTGCGCCGAGCGCAAGCGCGAGCGCGGCGGCAAGCGAGAGGGCCGCGCCCATCCACGGAGTTGAGCGTGCTTTCATTTTTACCTCCAATGGTTCAGATACTCCGGCGCGTGGTGTGCGCCGGACGAATCCAGAGTAGGCAGCGCGGCTTAAAAGTCCCTTAAAACGCGGGGAAAACGTGCGTGTCGTGCCGCTCGCGGTATGGGCGGCGACGAGCAGCGTGTCCGATCGTATCGCCGAACCGACCGGTTCACGTTCACGCGGCGATGCCTCGCTCACGGCGATCGCTTTGGCTCATGAGAATTGCCAGGATTTGTCATTTTCTTTGCGCGAGTTTTTTGTGCTGACCGTGCGCGATTGGCACGCGCTCTTCGCTACTACGTCATCTTCTCTCGATAAATCGAAGGCCTTCGATTTGTCGATATTCAATATAGATTCGTGAAATATCAGGCAGTGTTTTTTATTGATCATCTATTGCAAAACCATGGATTTTTTTGCTCATGGTTGTGAATGCAACATATCTCATCTCATTGAACCAGGCCCGACAGGGACGCGTGCATGAATGCAATAGCGAATTGAAGCGCCAGGCCACGACCGGAGGAATCAGCGGCTACGGCGTGGCATGGAAGAGCCGCCGCGCGCTGTGCGAACTGACGCAAGACAAACCTGCAAAAAGTTGGCTCTGACTCATCCGGGTATCTGTGTAACCTGTGCGCGAATTCAGTATTCGCGGGTACGCCGATCCATGCTCCGTCCGGCTTTTCCGCGCCGGGCGTAATACTCGGCTTTCAGGTGACGGGGCAGCTTTGAACATTCAATCCGGTGAACCGGATACAGGGAGTTATGCAATGCAGAAGTCCATTAGCAGTAGAAATTTTCTTGCCGTTGTGCTGATCGCCGCCGCGCTTTGCGCATGTGGCGGCGGTGACGGGAGTACGCCCAGCGCGACGGCGTCACCTGCGGCAACGCCGTCTTCGACCACGCCGCCTGCACCCGAGTCCTCTTCGACACCCACCTCACAGGCATCCGCTCAGGTCGCGTGCAGACCGGACGGTAACTTTACCTATTCCGGGTCGGCCTCTCAGGTAGCGGCCAGCAATGGCACGCTGGCGGTCGTGGTGGTGCCTAGCTTGCCGGCGGACGCTCAGAAGAACCGGAATTTCACGGCGTTTGCCGCGCCCGCTTCGAGTCAGGTGCAACAGGCGAGTGGCGCCTTTACGACGCTGGCGTCATCGGACGCGGCAACGGACTGCCTTGGACTGGACCACGGCATGGTCTCGGAGATACAGGGTCTCGGTAGCGACGTGGCGATCGGGCGCTGGAACGCGGCGATGGATACGGATGGCAATACCTACAGCAACTGGCAGGGCCTTCACTACGCTGTCGGTACACCTCTGGTGCTGTCCGCAACAAGTGGAACGCTGGCCTGTACCCAGGTGATCTCGGACACGGTCACCAATGACCTCAGCGGCGCGAGCGGTACGCTTGACACCGCTTCGGCCACCCTCGATCTCGGTGCCCGCACGCTCGACAATCTGAACATGCAGATCAATCTGGAGAACGCCAACTATACGCTGACCAATACGCAGGCACCGTTGAACGGCGTCTCGACTAGCGGGCAACAGTCGATCCAGTCTGTCGTCGTCGGGCATGACGCGACGCAGCCGCTCATTGCGCTCGGTTACACGGTTACCTTGCCGAATTCGCGGGTCATCGGCGGCGTCGCGGTGTTGTCGTGCAAATAACACTGCGCCTGAACTAGCCGGAGCGGGCGTGCTGCGATGCCTGGCGCAGCCGTCCGGGCCTGCGCGCGTGGGCGCCGAGGGTGTCGATCGAAGCGGCGCTCATGCGGCCTCCCCGCCGGTGCGGCGCCACACGAACGAAGCGAGCTGCTCGACGGCGAGCGGCGCGCCCTCGCGTGCGGTGGCATGACCGATATGGAGCGGCACCCGCCGTCGGCGGAAACGAGCCGGTTGCAGCCCGTAGCGCCCAAAGGCTGATAAAGTCGCCGGGAGAGGACGGGCGTTGCCGGCCGGGAAGGATCAAGGAGGCCGGGCGGCGCCCGCAAGAACACGATTAGAAGGAGGCCAGGCCATGAACCCGCCCGTCGCACGTATCGAATCCCTGAGCGCCATCACGCTCACCGTGAGCGACATTGCGCGTTCGGTGCGCTTTTACGAAGTGCTCGGCTTCATGCACAAATCCAGCACCGCGATTGCCGGGTTCGCGTCGTTCGTGCTGGGCGACGGCGCCGGGGCCGCCGCATGCTATCTGAATCTGCTCGAAGGGCCACATGGCAAGGTGGACGGGTGGGGGCGCGCGATCTTCTACGTCTCGGACGTGGACGCCTTTTACGCACAGGCGCTGGCCGCGGGCCTCACGCCCGCCTTCGCGCCGCAGGACGCGCCGTGGGGCGAGCGCTATTTTCATCTCGTCGATCCGGACGGCCACGAGCTGAGCTTCGCGAAGCCGCTGGCCTGAGCCGCGGACGAGCCCAAGGGGGCGCGCCGCCCGGCAGGCCGGCTGCCGCGGTGGTCGCCGATGCATTTGAAATATGAATGACACCCGTAGCACCGATAGTGACGCGTGGCCGTGTCCGTCCGCGCTCGATGCTCCCGAAGCGCGCCCGGCGCGGGTTGCCATTCATCGCAAGAGGAGAAGTCGCCATGAACGAACTGGATCGTGCCGGGCAAGCCGGGCGCGAAGCGAGCACTGAAGCGGGCATTGAAGCGGGCATTGAAGCGGGCATTGGAGGCGGCATGGAATCGGGTCCGGAAGCCGGCGAGCACGCCGAGCGGTATCGCCGCCGGCGTCTCGACGAAGAGCTCATCGACGCTTACGACGAAGAGCTCGAAATGGAAGTCGACGACCGCCTCCAGGAAGCCGGTTTTGAGATCAGCGACGAGGCGCGCGCGCTGCGCCGCGTCTATTTCCGCGAGCTGATCCGGCTGCAGGGCGAGCTCGTCAAGATGCAGGACTGGATCGTGAGCACGGGCCACCGGCTGGTCGTGATCTTCGAAGGCCGCGACGCGGCGGGCAAGGGCGGCGTCATCAAGCGCATCACGCAGCGCCTGAACCCGCGCATGTGCCGCGTGGCGGCGCTGCCCGCGCCGAACAACCGCGAGCGCACGCAGTGGTATTTCCAGCGCTATGTGCAGCATCTGCCCGCGGGCGGCGAAATGGTGCTGTTCGACCGGAGCTGGTACAACCGCGCGGGCGTCGAGCGCGTGATGAACTTCTGCACCGACGAGGAGTACGAGGAATTCTTCCGCTCGGTGCCCGAGTTCGAAAAGATGCTCGTGAGGAGCGGCATCCAGATCGTCAAGTACTGGTTCTCGATTACGGACGACGAGCAGGAAATGCGCTTCCAGAGCCGTATAGAAGATCCGCTCAAGCAATGGAAGCTCTCGCCGATGGACCTCGAAAGCCGCCGCCGCTGGGAGCACTACACGCATGTGAAGGAAGTCATGCTGCAGCGCTCGCATATTCCCGAGGCGCCGTGGTGGGTCGTGCAGGGCGTCGACAAGAAGCGCGCGCGCCTGAACTGCATCAACCATCTGCTGAGCCAGGTGCCGTATCACGAGATCGAGCATGCGAGCGTGACGCTGCCCGCGCGCGTGCATCATCCCGATTACATCCGCCAGCCGGTGCCCGCGAACATGATCGTGCCCGAAGTCTATTGACGCTGGCCGCACCGCGCAGCAATGCGCGCGTGCAGACGCAAAAGCCGCGCCCCATGACGGGGGACGCGGCTTTTTTTTTGCTCGTCTGCACCGGTTCCGGCGCGGCGCTTCAGAACACGTGCCGGAACACCCAGTACAGGGCGCCTGCCAGCGCGATCGAGACGGGCAAGGTGAGCACCCAGGCGAGCACGAGGCTGCGCACCGTGCTCCATTGGAGGCCCGAGCCGTTCGCGGCCATCGTGCCCGCCACGCCCGAGGACAGCACGTGCGTGGTCGAGACCGGCAGGCCGTAGACGTCAGCCGCGCCGATGGTCGCCATCGCCACGACTTCCGCGCACGCGCCCTGGCCGTAGGTCAGGTGCTGCTTGCCGATGCGCTCGCCCACCGTCACCACGATGCGCTTCCAGCCCACCATCGTGCCGAGGCCCAGCGCGATCGCCACGGCCACTTTCACCCAGGTCGGGATGAACTTCGTCGCGTGGTCGATCTGGCCGCGGAAGTTGTGAATCGCGCGGTCATCGGCTTCGGAGAACGCGGGCTGCTTCGCCTTCTCCATCAGGCGGATGGCCTCGGAGACGAGGTACATGTTGTTGCGCACGTTATCCACCACCGATTGCGGCACCGCCGCCATCGAGCCATAGCCCTCCACCTGCTGGCCCACCTGCATCGAAAGCGCGGCCAGCGCAGGCACCGTTTGAGGCGTCAGCGTGCGCGTGTCGACGTAGCGCTCGACTTCCGCGCGCACGGCATTCGGGCCGCCCGCGGGCGCGGCCACGCCGTTGCTGTACTGGTCGAGCGTGCGCGCGGCCTGCTGCGAGACCGCGACGAAGGTTTGCGACTCGCTCGCCGTCACGGCCCTGTTGAGCGCATAGGCGGTGGGCACGGTGCCGATCAGGATCAGCATGATGAGGCCCATGCCTTTCTGGCCGTCGTTGGAGCCGTGCGCGAACGAGACGCCCGTGCAGGTCAGGATCAGGAGCGCGCGGATCCAGAACGGCGGCGGCTCGTTGCCCTTGGGCTCGGTGTAGAGCGCGGGCACGCGCACGAGCGCCTTGAGCACGACGAGAAGCAGGGCGGACAGGAGAAAGCCGACGATCGGCGAAAACAGGAGCGACTTGCCCACGCCGACGGCCTGGCTCCAGTCCACGCCGCTCGTGCCGTTCGGGCCATGCATCAACTGGTTCATCAGGCCCACGCCGATGATCGAGCCGATCAGCGTATGCGAGCTCGACGAAGGCAGGCCGAAGTACCAGGTGCCGAGATTCCAGATGATCGCCGCGATCAAGAGTGCGAAGACCATCGCGAAGCCCGCGCTGCTGCCCACCTGCAGGATCAGCTCGACGGGCAGCAGTTGCAGGATGCCGAACGCCACCGCGCCGGTGGAGGTGAGCACGCCGAGGAAGTTCCAGGCGCCGGACCACATCACGGCGAGGTTGGGCGTGAGCGAGTGCGTGTAGATGACCGTTGCCACCGCATTCGCGGTATCGTGGAAACCGTTCACGAACTCGAAGCACAGCGCGATGATGAGCGCGATGCCGAGCAGGAGCCACGGCAGTGCGGAGCTCTGGCGCACGGGCGACAGATCGTCGGCGAGATGCATGCCCACGTAGACGGCGCCGGCGGCAATGATGAGCAGGAAGACGAGCATGCTCGCATTGCGTCCGCGTGTGGACGCGGTGCCCGGCTGGGGTGACAGGGAAAGATCCGGCATGGCGAGCGGGTTCCTCAAACTAGGCGCACGGAAATCGCGCGGTGGGGCGGAGCCGGAAGTGGCGGTCAAAGCAACGCTTCCGATCATGCAAAGCGCCTATGACGTTTTGATGACGCTTTTGTGCATGCCGTGCCGTGCCGCGGGGGCCGCTGCGGGACGGCCCCCGCGCGGGTCAATTGTCGGAGGATTGCGTACGTGTCTGAGCGCGTTCACAAACCTGTGCGGGAACCGTCCACCGGGCCTTCCCGGCGGCGTGTGTTTGCCCCCCATCTGCGGCTGCGCGTGCGTCACTGGATCCTCGTGCGCGGCAAGGACGCCACCCGCCTGATCGGCCGCAATCCGTTTTTCGCGGGGCTGGCGGGCACGCTCATCGCCACGTTGATGGCGGCCCTCACCTATACGGCGCTCTATGCGGGCCGCGCCGAAGAGCTGCGCCACGCGGTCGAGAATTCGGAGAACATCGTGCGTCTCGTGAGCAGCGACATCGCGCGCAACGTCGAGCTCTACGACCTCTCGCTGCGCGCCGCGGTGAGCGCCGCGCAGCAGCCCGAGACGTGGGCGCTGCCCCAGGCGCTGCGCCAGCGCGTGCTGTTCGACCGTGCGACGGCGGCCTCGTTTCTGGGCGGCGCATACGTGCTGGACGCGCAGGGGCGCCTGAAGGCCTCGCAGAGCGGCATCGACGAGCCCGGCGTTTCGTTCGCCGACCGCGATTATTTCCTCGCGCAGCAGCGCAATCCGGATGCCGGCCTTTTCATCTCGAAGCCCTATCAGTCGCGCCTGCGTCACGGCGTGCTCTCGATCGCGCTCACACGGCGCATCGACATGCCCGATGGCGCGTTCGCGGGCGTCGCGCTGGTGGCCGTGCGGCTCGACTATTTTCAGCAGCTCGTCGATCGGGTCGACATCGGGCGCCGCGGCGGCGTCTTCATCATCATGCAGGACGGCACGCTGCTTGCGAGCAAGCCGCCCATGCCGCTCGGCGTGGGCGCCGATTACTCGAACTGGCGCAACTACAAGATCATCTCGCGGCGCGACGCGGGGACCTTCACGGCGCACGCGGAAGCGGACGGGGTGGAGCGCGTCTATACCTACGCGCACGTGGCCAACACGCCCATCATCGTGGGCGCGGCGCCCGCCGTCGGCGATATCCTCGCGGCCTGGCGGCGCCGCGCCTGGTTCGCGCTCGTCATGACGACGCTCTTCGGCGGCGCGTGGGTGGGGGTGTCCTGGGTGCTGGCGTTCGCACTGCGCGACAAGATCATCGCCGAAGGCGAATTGCAGCGTCTCGCGGTGACCGACCCGCTCACGGGCCTCGCGAACCGCCGCGCGCTGGATCAGCGGCTCGTGGCCGAATGGCACCGGGCGTCGCGCGAGCAGACGCCACTTTCGGTGCTGTTCTTCGACGTCGATCACTTCAAGCTGTTCAACGACACCTACGGCCACGCCGCGGGCGACGAAGTGCTGATGCTCGTGGCCGAGCGCATCGCCTCAGGCACGCGGCGCACCTCGGACATGGCGGCGCGCTACGGCGGCGAGGAGTTCGCGGTGTTGCTGCCGGGCACCGCGCTGCAGGGCGCGCGCAAGGTCGCGGACAAGATCCGGCGGCGCATCGAGACCTCCAATCTCGCGCATAGCGGTTCGCGCTACGGCCGTGTCACGGTGAGCGTGGGCTGCGCGAGCTGCGAGCCGCCGGTGGGCGATAGCGGCGCGAAGCTGCTCGCCGCCGCCGACGCCCTGCTTTACGAAGCCAAGGCAGCGGGCCGCAATCAGGTGCAGGCGAAGCAATGGACCGGCGAGGCCGCGTAGCGCCACGCGGCGGGAAGGCAACACAGCGGAGCGGCAGGAAGCGGCCGCGTGCAGTCTGCCTGCTGGCCTGAACCCACGCGCGCGCGGCGGTTCACGGCGCCCGTGGGGCGTCGTGAAGCCGTGAGGGCACACGGGAAGCGCTGAAAGCCGCGCGGCAGCCGGGGGTGGCTTGGGGCGCCGGCGCTTTCAGCGCGCTGACTTCGACAGGCGATGGCCGAGGCCGAGATTCGAGACGATTTGCCAGGTATAGACGCGCGAATAGTGCACGCCGAACTGGCGGCCGATCAGCTCGCGCACGCGGCTGTTGGTCCACGCATCGCTCGGGAACCCATGGTCGCGGGCGGAGCCGTGCAGCGCGCTCGCGATCCAGCCCAGTGCGGCCTTGTCGAGCACCGAAGGCCGGCCGCCCACGCTCATCTGCTGCAGCGCGTCGAGGCCGCCGCCCTCGACGATCGACTTGTAGCGACGCACCGTCTGGGCGGAGAGGTGCAGGGAGTCGGCCACGGCATGAACCGTTGCACCCTCGACTAACATCTGGCCGGCCGCCATCCTGCGCGCGACGCTCGGCAAATTCTCGGTTCTGGTAAGCATGTGATCACTCGTCAACGAAAGATTCCGGTCATGCGGCTCGCGGATGCGCCGCTCCTGTCAACCCTTTCAGTGCATGCGGGTCTTCTCGCTTGCCACGGCCCCGCATGGCATACGCTTGATGCCGGGCCGTCGCGGACGGCGAAACAACGCGCCCACACGGGGCGCGTGCGGACTGCTTTTGACATTCCGCAGCGGATATTAATAATTGTTTTTGTAGGGAATGTGTATAGCTTGCGGAAAAATAGTCTGCTTGACTTACGGATTATCCTGGACTATCGGCAAAAAAAACCTATCCAAATCGCTTAACAATGCCCGTGAATGTTGCCCATTCAGACCATGATGCATGGCCTGCAGCGCCCACGGAATGTTTGCAATCTTTGTTTTTTTTGCCCGGCATTGGGGCACCTGGCGAGAGCGAATCGGTAATTTTGGGCAGAATGCCTTTTCCGAATTTGCATGAATCGTTTTGATAATTCGATTCTATTCGGATTGAATGGGCTTGCGGGTTTTGCCTCACCGCGCGTCTTGATGCGAACCCGCTCGTGGCCCACTTGGCGAACCGATTGACGATCAGCTCGAAAATTGACAGGCATGAACCAGGAACTCGACGAAAAGGTTGGGCGTCTGCTGCGACGCGCGGCGAGCCGACGCGGCCTCGTACCCTATGCCGCATTCCATGCGCTGTTCGCGCAGGGCGTGCCGCTGCAGGCGCGCTACGAAAAACTCGAAGCCGCCGCGGCGGCGCTGTGCGAGCCGCGCGTGGCCGACTACGCATCGTTGCTCGCGACCGCATCGGGCCTGCCGGGCCCCGACTTCTATCTGCGCTTTCGGCGCCTGCACGCGGAGCGCTACTACGCGACGCTCGGCGCCGACCGGCATCGCATGCTCAAGCTTGTGGAGAAGCGCCAGCTCGCGAGCGAAGAGCGTGAGCGCGTGTACGACCACTATCGCAGTGTCGTCGAGGTTCCGGCGCTTGCGTAAGGGGAAGGTGCTGCGGCGTATCCGGCAGTGGGGCGCATGCGGGTCGAATACGAGCATCCGGGAGGATCAGGCCCGCGTACCGCAATGGCTCAAGTCATTCAATCGTGCTGACGATGTGGATGCAACAGGCGTGCGCGCAGGGGCAGTGGGGAGCGCGCTCGCGCGCGCAGTGAGGCGGCGCGCGATGCGCTTGCGCGCTTTAGTCGACGCGATTGCGATCGCGTACGAGGATCGAGACGTACACCACGGTGCAGACGAGGATCACGGCGACACCCCTGATCACCTTGGCGTGGTCGAATTCCACGAGCCCGGTCACGGCGATGGCGATGCCGGTAGCCGAGCCGAGCGTGCCAAGCGCGGCAACGAAGATGCGCAGTTTGCTCCAGACGCGATGGCGTCGTTCGGGGCCTGCGCCTTCCCTTAATCGATCGAAAATCATGATGGCTTTCCCCGTTGATGGCGGGCCGCATTGCGTTGCGTAATGACTTCATCGGGAAGCGCCGGGATTTACCAGAACTCGCGGCGCAATGCGGTTCGCGTTCAGACTCGAATTGATTATAGCGATCGGGGGATTCCGCGCTTTCAGCGCGTGCGCGCCATGCTTCGCGGCGCAAGTTTCTCGCAGTTTCGCGCGCGTTTAAGTTTGCCTTAATTTTGTATCGCCATGATGGGTGCGTCGGGTCGATTCGATAGTCGATTCGCGGTTGTTCTTCACGTCCCCTGTTAACCGCCGTTGCCATACGGCGGTTTTTTTTTGCGTATTGGCGCGGCCAGGCAGATGGCTGCGCGATGGACGCAGCGAGCGGCGCCTGCCGCTTCATTCGTGCTCGGGAAAGCCTGCGCGTCCTTGCGTGAGATCGCGCAGCGTGTCGCGCGCGGCATCGAGGGCGGTGACGGGAAGCTGGATCGTCAGCCGCACGGTCATCGTGTAGCGGCTGTCGGCCAGCGTGTGCCGTTCCTGCTCGATCCAGTGCCGCACGCGCGTTTCGTCGGCGTAGCTGACCTCCACGGTCAGGCGTGCCTGGGCGATGCGCTCGACGCGCGGCGCGTCCTGCAGCGCGCTCGCGATGGCATCGGTATAGGCGCGCACGAGCCCGCCCGCGCCGAGCTTCACGCCCCCGTAATAGCGCACCACTGCGGCCAGCACGCCGTCGAGGTCGTGATGCCGCAGCACTTCGAGGATGGGGCGGCCCGCCGTGCCGGAAGGCTCGCCGTCGTCGGACATGCCGGACTGGCCGCCCGCGAGCAACGCCCAGCAGACGTGCGTGGCGGTGGGGTGTGCGTCGCGCAGGCGGCGCAGCTCGGCCATGGCGGCTTCGCGGTCCTCGACCGGAATCGCGAGGCCGATGAAGCGGCTCTTGCGGATCTCGAGCTCCGCGCTGACGGTTGAGGCAAGGGTGTAAGTGGGCAAAGCGGGCAGTGCGGCGTGGGCAAAAGCGTGATGTTAGCGCCATGTTAGCGGATACGGGCGGCAATCCTGGCCACCACGCGGGCCGCCTGGCTGCGTGTGCTTGCGCATGCCCCGTCGCCGCGCACATGACAAGCCCCTAAATCTGACAGTTTACGTAATGGTTTCTTGCGGCTTGCGCTAATGACGTATCGGCCGCCAGGGCCGATAATACGTTTCATGACGGGTCTAGCTCTGGCTGGAGCGACGCCGAACTCCTCATTCGGTGATCCGTCATATTTCGAATTCATCGCGGCGCAGCAGGTCTTGCGCCGCGCTCCTCCTGAAGTTTTCCCCAGGCAGCACATAGAAAAAACCCCGGTCGTGACGGTGTCCGTCGGCCGGGGTCATAAGGCTCGCCTGTTCTCAAGAGGCCAAGCTACCTTACGCCTGTCAAAAATCCGCCGCAATGTGAAAAAAAAAGCCCGACTTGCGTCGGGCTCCAAGTTTGACCGCACCCGTTGCCGGGCGCGGTACCTGCAAAACTGCCTGCTTACGCTGCGAGCAGCGAACGCAGCACGAACGGCAGGATACCGCCGTGCTTGTAGTAGTCGACTTCGATCGGCGTGTCGATGCGCAGGAGCACCTGGACGCGCTCGTCCTTGCCGTCCTTGCGATGGATCACGAGCGTCAGATCCTGTTGCGGCTTGAAGTCGTCCGTCAGGCCTTCGACGTCGAACGTTTCTTCGCCGGTCAGGCCGAGCGACTGCACGCTGTCCGAGCCCTTGAACTGCAGCGGCAGGACGCCCATGCCGACGAGGTTCGAGCGGTGGATGCGCTCGAAGCTGCGTGCGACCACGGCCTTCACGCCGAGCAGCTGCGTGCCCTTGGCCGCCCAGTCGCGCGACGAGCCCGTGCCGTACTCTTCGCCCGCGAACACCATCGTGGGCGTGCCGGCGTCGATGTACTTCATCGCGGCGTCGTAAATCGACAACTGCTCGCCGCTCGGCTGGTGGATCGTCAGGCCGCCTTCGACGCGCGTGCCGTCGGCCTTCGCCGGGATCATCAGGTTCTTGATACGCACGTTCGCGAACGTGCCGCGCATCATGACGTCGTGGTTGCCGCGGCGCGAGCCGTAGCTGTTGAAGTCGGCCTTCTGCACGCCGTTGGCCTTGAGCCACTTGCCTGCGGGCGAGTCTTCCTTGATCGAGCCGGCCGGGCTGATGTGGTCGGTCGTGACCGAGTCGCCGAAGATGCCCAGTGCGCGCGCGCCCTTGACCTCAGCCACCGACGACGACGGCGTCATCGAGAAGTCCGAGCCGAAGAACGGCGGCTCGGCGATGTAGGTCGACTTCGGCCAGTCGTAGACCTGGCCTTCCTCGCCCTCGATCTTGCTCCACAGGTCGCCCTTCTTCGTGAGCTGGCTGTAGTTCTTCTGGTAGACGTCCGCATCCATCGCGTACTTGAGCAGCGCGTTGACTTCGTCGCTGGTCGGCCAGATGTCGCCGAGGTAGATGTCGCGGCCGCCCTTGCCCTTGCCAACCGGCTCGGTCATCAGGTCGCGCGTGATGTTGCCCGCGATCGCGTAAGCGACGACCAGCGGCGGCGAGGCCAGGAAGTTCGCGCGGATGTTCGGGTGGATACGCGCTTCGAAGTTACGGTTGCCCGAGAGCACCGCAGCCGCGACCACGTCGTTCTTCGTGATCGACTCGTTCAGCTCCGGCGTGAGGTCGCCGGCGTTGCCGATACAGGTCGTGCAGCCGTAGGCCGCGAGCTCGAAGCCGAGCTTCGAGAGGTACGGCAGGAGGCCCGTCTTCGTCAGGTATTCCGTGACGATGCGCGACCCCGGGGCGAGCGAGGTCTTGATGTGCGGCGCGACCGTGAGGCCGGCTTCCACGGCCTTCTTCGCCAGCAGGCCGGCGGCCAGCAGCACGCTCGGGTTCGACGTGTTCGTGCACGAGGTGATGGCCGCGATCAGCACGTCGCCGTTGTGCAGCTTGACCTTGTCGGTCACCGCGTATTCGGCCGTGAGGTCGTCGGCCTTCTTGTTGAAGCCGTTTTCCGCGACCGGCTTCGAGAACAGGTCGGTGAAGGTCGACTTCACGTGGCCGATCTCGATACGGTCTTGCGGGCGCTTCGGGCCGGCCAGCGACGGTGCGACCGTCGCGAGGTCGAGCGTGAGCGTCTTCGTGTAGTCGATCTCGCCGGCCTTCGGAATGCCGTAGAGCTCCTGCGCCTTGAAGTAGTTCTCGAATGCCGAGATTTCGGCTTCGGTGCGGCCCGTGCCCTTGAAGTAGTCGATGGTCTTGTCGTCGACCGGGAAGAAGCCCATGGTCGCGCCGTATTCGGGCGCCATGTTGCCGATGGTCGCGCGGTCCGGCAGCGAGAGCGAGGCCGTGCCTTCGCCGAAGAACTCGACGAACTTGCCGACGACCTTCTCCTTGCGCAGCATTTCGGTGATGGTCAGCACGAGGTCGGTGGCCGTGCAGCCTTCGCGCAGCTTGCCCTTCAGCTCCACGCCCACGACGTCCGGCGTGAGGAAGTACACCGGCTGGCCGAGCATGCCCGCTTCCGCTTCGATGCCGCCCACGCCCCAGCCGACCACGCCGATGCCGTTGATCATCGTGGTGTGGCTGTCGGTGCCCACGAGCGTGTCCGGGTAGTAGACGGTGTCGGCGCCGTCGGCCTTCTTGTGCACGCCGCGTGCGAGGTACTCGAGGTTCACCTGGTGGACGATGCCGATGCCCGGCGGCACGACCTTGAACGTGTCGAACGCCTGCATGCCCCACTTCATGAACTGGTAGCGCTCGTTGTTGCGCTGGAATTCCAGCTTCATGTTCAGGTCGAGCGCGTCCTTCTGGCGGAAGTAGTCGATTTGCACCGAGTGGTCGACCACGAGGTCCACCGGCACGAGCGGCTCGATGACCTTCGGGTTCTTGCCGACTTGCTTGGCGACGCCGCGCATGGCCGCGATGTCGGCGAGCAGCGGCACGCCGGTGAAGTCCTGCAGCACGACGCGCGAGACGACGAACGGGATTTCGTCGACGCGGGCCGCGGTGGGCTTCCAGTTCGCGAGTTGCTCGATGTGCTCTTCCGCGATCTTCTTGCCGTCGTAGTTACGCAGGACGGACTCGAGCACGATACGGATCGAAACCGGCAGGCGATTGATCTTCACGCCGAGCTGCTTGCCGAGATGCGGCAGCGAGTAGAACTTGCCTTTGCCGGAACCGCTGTCGAATTCCTTTAGCGTTTTGTGGAGGTTGTGGGCCATGGTGTTTTCCTTCGTTTAATCGCGGAAATTACGCTTTACAACTACCTGATTGCCTGCATGCCTGATTGCTCAGATCACGTACAAGTCGACGTACTCGTTCACCGGCATGGCGTCGAGCCGCGCCGCATCGAGCGAAACATCGAGTATCGCCTGCTGCTGCTTCGCGGGGAAGCGGCGCGCGAGGTTGATCCTGAACTTTTCGATCAACAGCGGGATGCCTTCATCGCGGCGCCGCTTGTGACCGATCGGGTACTCCACTACGACTTCTTCGAGCGCCGTGCCGTCGTTGAGTTCGACGGTGAGCGCATTGGCGATCGAGCGCTTGTCCGGGGCGTGGTAATCCTGCGTGAACTGCGGGTCTTCGACGCAGACCGTCTTCGCGCGCAACGCATCGATGCGCGGGTCCTGCGCCACGTCGTCTTCGTAGTCGGCGGCGGTGAGGCGCCCGAAGAGGAGCGGCACGGCCACCATGTACTGGATGCAGTGGTCGCGGTCGGCCGGGTTCGCGAGCGGCCCGGTCTTGTCGATGATGCGGATCGCCGCTTCGTGCGTGCGTATGGTGACCCGCTTGATGTCCTGGGCGGTGAGGCCGCGCTGCGCGAGCATGCCGTGCAGCGTCATCGCGGCTTCGGCCGCGGTCTGCGCGTGGAATTCGGCGGGGAACGAAATCTTGAACAGCACGTTCTCCATCACGTACGAGCCGTACGGACGCTGGAATTTGAACGGCTGGCCCTTGAACGAGACGTCGTAGAAGCCCCACGTCTTCGCCGTGAGCGCGGAGGGGTAGCCCATTTCGCCCGTCTTCGCGATGAGCGCGAGGCGCACGGCGCGCGAGGTGGCGTCGCCGGCGGCCCATGACTTGCGCGAGCCGGTATTGGGCGCGTGGCGATAGGTGCGCAGCGCCTGGCCGTCGACCATCGCGAGCGAGACGGCGTTGATGAGCTCGTCGCGCGAGAGGCCGATCATCTGGCCGACCACGGCGGTGGACGCCAGCTTCACGAGCAATACGTGGTCGAGACCGACCTTGTTGAACGAGTTCTCCAGCGCCATGCAGCCCTGGATCTCGTGCGCCTTCACCATGCCTTCGAGCACGTGCTGCATGGTGAGCGGCGGTTTACTGTGGGCGACGGCCGTGCGCGAGAGCCAGTCGGCGGTCGCGAGAATCGCGCCCAGGTTGTCCGACGGATGGCCCCACTCGGCGGCGAGCCAGGTGTCGTTGAAGTCGAGCCAGCGGATCATCGCGCCGATGTTGAACGCGCCCTGAACCGGATCGAGCTGGAATGAGGTGCCCGGCACCTTCGCGCCGTGCGGGACGATCGTGCCCGGCACGATCGGTCCCAGCAGCTTGGTGCAGGCGGGGTAGGAGAGCGCCTCGAGTCCGCAGCCGAGCGTGTCCAGCAGGCAGTAGCGCGCCGTCGACAGCGCGAGCGCGCTGTCGATCCTGAAATCAAGCACGTAGTCGACGATATCGACCAGGACCTGATCCGGCTGCGGCCTGACGTTGGAGACGTGTGCGGACATCGAGGCTCCCCGATGCGGCCCGCTTACTGACCCGAAGCAGCGCTTGCGCCCGCAGCCGGAGCCGCGCTACGGTTCAGCGCGTTGGCCTGGGTCGGCGCCATCGCGCCTTGCTGCATTGCAACAGTCTTGCACTCGTCAGCCAGACGCGAGCTGTCCTTGTCCGAGAACAGCATGGCCTTGGTCGGGATCACGACCAGGTCGAGGCCGGTTGCGGCGTCGTGGAAGCGGTCTGCACCCGTCGTCGTGGTCTGACGCGGCAGGTTGTAGTTCTTGTTCGCCCAGTGCACGGTGACGATCTGGTCACGCGCCATGTCGCCCTTCAGGTCGAAGGCCATGCCGTCCGCGCAGGCCCAGTGCTCCGAGCCTTCCGGGATCGGATCGACCTTCGCTTCCTTGGCCGGATTCGCCTTGCGCTTGATGATGCGATGCTTCGGTGCCGGCTTCTTGGGCTTGGCAGTGGTAGTCGACGAGGTTTGCGCGGCGGCTTCGGTGGCTGCCAGCATCATCGTCGTGGACAGCGCGCCGATAACGGTAGCGATCAGCAGTTTCTTCATGGAGTCAGACCTTTCTCTCTCTAAATCGGTTGATCAGTGCGCGGCTGCCGGATGCAGCCGCCAGGTGCACTGCGCGCGCCCCGAAAGCACGCAGCGGACGCTATTTTCACCTATTTGTCGGTACAGACTCAGTTTTTTACCGTTTGAAAAGAATCCGCTTGCGATTCATGAAGTTGCCCCTTGCGCTTGAGCGCCCGGCGTGTCGACGCGCGGCGTATCGACGCCCGGCGTATCGACGCCCGGCGTATCGACGCCCGGCGTGTCGACGCCCGGCGTGAACAGCGGCGCGGCTTCGGCGGGGACGGCGCGCCCTGTCGTGCGCGCGCGGCGCAGCACGGACCAGTAGTACCGGTAGCTCGCGCGGTCGTGCAGCGTGTCGCCGTGGCGCGTCGGACCCCACTGCGCGGCTTGCGCGGCCAGCAGAATCTCGGCGGCGACGGCGATTTCCTCGTCGCGCGGCGCGAATGCGGCCACGATCACGGGAATCTGCGCGGGGTGGATGCTCCACATGCGCGTGTAGCCGAACTCATTGCGGGCGCGGCGCGCGTCGTTCGCGACGACTTCCATGTCGCGCACCTCGGTGCTGACGTTGTGTGACGGAACCTTGCCGAAGGCATGGCAGGCCGCGGCGATTTCGAGCTTGGCGCGGCGCACGAGCGGGTGATCGAACTGGCCCGGCGAGCGCATCGCGGTATCGGGAATCGCGCCGTCGTGCGCGGAGACGAAGTCCATCAGGCCGAAGCTGAGCGCCTCTACGCCACGCAGCGCGGCGAGGTCGAACGCCCGGGCGAGCGCGCCGTGCGTTTCGACGAGCAGTTGCACGGGGATGGGCTTGTCGATACCCATTTCGACGCGCGTGGCCTCGACGAACGCCGTCATTTCGGCGGCGTCGCCCACGGCCCGGATCTTCGGCAGCGTGATGTAGGCCGGCGCGCGCTTCGCGGCGCGCAGGATCAGGCGCACGTCGTCGCGCCAGTGCGGATGATGAAAGTCGTGAATGCGCACGCCCACGCGCCCGAAGCGGTCGTGCTCGCCGCCGAGCAGCGAGGCGACGAGCTCCGCGTGCTCGGCCTCGCGGCCGACCTGGGCGCCGTCTTCACAGTCGAGCGTGATGTCGAATACCGGGCCGAGCTGTTGCTGCAGCGCGAGCGATTTGAGCATCAGTTTCTCGCTGCCGGCGTAGTGATCGCACACGGGCAGGAGGGTGGGCGGCGCTTCGCCCTCAAACAGCACTTCGGCGGCGGTGATGGCGCGCATCTTCGGGCTCAGGGCTCGATTTCTGGAGGTGGAAACTGATTCGGACGCGTCCTGGGGCGTAAGCCAGGCGGAGGGCGGAGGCCCCAAGGCGCGTGCGAATCAGGCGGCCTGCGGTCAGGCGGCCGCCCAAACAACCGGAACCCGCCGCGCTGCTACGGAGTTCCGGTTGGCCTGACAGGGCTTACTTGCCGAGCAGGTGGGCCACGCCGTCGCGCTCTTCGAGCAGCTCGCCCAGCGTGCCGTCCATCTTCTCGCGCGAGAATGCGTCGATCTCGAGGCCTTCGACGCGCTTGTACTCGCCGTTTTCGCAGGTCACCGGCACGCCGTAGACGATGTCTTCGGGGATGCCGTACGAGCCGTCCGACGGGATGCCCATCGTAACCCACTTGCCGTTCGTGCCGAGGACCCAGTCACGCACGTGGTCGATCGCCGCATTGGCAGCCGATGCCGCCGACGAGAGGCCGCGCGCTTCGATGATCGCCGCGCCGCGCTTGCCGACCGTCGGGATGAAGGTGTTGCGGTTCCATTCGTCGTCGTTGATCAGTGCGTTCAGCGACTGGCCGTCGACGGTGGCGAAACGGAAGTCGGGGTACATCGTGGGCGAGTGGTTGCCCCACACGGCGAGCTTCTCGATCGCGGCGACCGGCTTGCCCGACTTGGCGGCCAGTTGCGAGAGCGCGCGGTTGTGGTCCAGACGCAGCATGGCCGTGAAGTTCTTCTTCGGCAGATCCGGAGCCGACTTCATCGCGATGTAGGCGTTCGTGTTGGCCGGGTTGCCGACGACCAGCACCTTCACGTCGCGGCTGGCGACGTCGTTCAGCGCCTTGCCCTGAACCGTGAAGATTTCGGCGTTGGCCGAGAGCAGGTCCTTGCGCTCCATGCCCTTCGAACGGGGACGCGCGCCAACCAGCAGGGCGACGTCGGCGTCCTTGAACGCGACCTTCGGGTCGTCGGTGATGACCACGCCCGCGAGCAGCGGGAATGCGCAGTCGTCCAGTTCCATCACGACACCCTTGACGGCGGCTTGCGCTTGCGGCAGGTCGAGCAGTTGCAGGATGACGGGCTGATCCTTGCCGAGCAGGTCGCCGTTCGCGATGCGGAACAGCAGGGAGTAAGCGATCTGACCTGCGGCGCCGGTGACGGCAACGCGCTTTGCGGGCTTAGCCATTGAAAATCTCCAGGAAGATGCGTTAGACGCCAGAGTAAAACGCCATTCTATATGGGCGCTACACGAAGCGTTGGTGAATCCGGCGATCCTTTTTCCGGGCGGGCGGGCGAAGCCTTGTGGGCTTCGCGCCGCGCGCCCAGGCGGCGGGAGCGCCATTTAACCTGTGCGACAAAGCAATGGGAAGCGGCCGCCCGCGGTAGGGAACATCCTGGAGGAACAGCATGATGGCCAAGGCGGCCCTGCGGCGCATTCCGCCACGAGGTGGATGCTGCCGGCAGACCCCTGGAGTCGCCCGCAAACCCTTGCTCGATCGGCAGTGTAGGAGCCGGAAGGGCCAAAGTCAACAGTATCTTATGTCTTATATAAGACATATCTATTGCAGCCAAAAGGGTAGATTTCCGGGGGGCTTTATGTTGAAATGCGCGCCATGAGTGCGAACCCGGTCAGCAACGCGAATTCCTCCGCGAATTCCTCCGCTCCTGAGAGCGGGGCCCGCGCGTCCGCGTCCACCCCCGCGGCTGCCACGTCGCCTACTTTCAGTCCGCTCTATCAGCAGATCAAGGGGCTCATTACACAGAGCCTCGTGTCCGGCGAATGGAAGCCCGGCGAAATCATCCCCAGCGAAGTCGAACTGGCCGCCCGTTACAAGGTGAGCCAGGGGACCGTGCGCAAGGCGATCGACGAACTGGCCGCCGAGAACCTGCTGGTGCGCCGCCAGGGCAAGGGCACGTTTGTTGCAACGCACAACGAAGAGCGTGCCCAGTTTCGCTTCCTGAGATTGCTGGCCGATGACGGTGCGGAGCATCCGCACGTGAGCAAGCTGCTCGAATGCCGGCGCCTGCGCGCCTCGGCCGAGATCGCGCGACAACTGGATCTTAAGCCAGCCGACCCGGTGGTGCTCATCAAGCGCCTCCTGCAGTTCGACGGCGAGAGCACGGTGCTCGACGAAATCTGGCTGCCCGGCGGCGTGTTCCGCGGCCTCACGGCCGAGCGGCTCGCCGAATACAAGGGGCCGCTGTACGCCATGTTCGAAGCGGACTTCGGCACACGCATGATACGGGCGAGCGAGAAGATCCGCGCCGTTGCTGCCGACCCCGCCGTGGCCGATCTGCTCAATGTTCCGGCTGGTTTCCCATTGCTATCTGTCGAGCGCGTGTCCTATACCTATGGAGACCGCCCGGTCGAAGTGCGCCGTGGTTGGTATGTCACAACCGGGTACTACTATCAGAATGACTTGAGTTGAAGTGAGTGCCCGCGCGAGGCGCGCGGGCACCTCCGAGGCGCTTGCATCGTGCGCGCATCCGCGGTTCCAGAGGCGGATTTCGCTGCAGCGCGATATGAAAAGGCGCTAAAATCGCGTATTAGTGTTAACACATAGTAGGGGTCTAGCATGGCAGAAGCCGCAAAAAAACCGAGGCCGGAATACCGGAACATCGGGCTTGGGCAGATCTTGTTCGCATACCGCCTGCCTCTGGCAGGTCGCGTATCGATCGGCCACCGCATCAGCGGTGTGCTGTTATTCCTGTTCTTGCCTTTCCTGTTGTTCCTGTTTGACCAGAGCCTCACTTCGGAGCTCAGCTTCGAGGTCTTCAAGGGCTTCCTCTCCAACATCATCGTCAAGCTCATCGTGCTGGTCCTCGGATGGGCGTTCCTCTTCCACTTCTGCGCTGGCGTGCGCCACCTGTTCATGGACTTCAGCCATGACCTCGTGAGCAAAGAAAAAGGCAAGTCGACCTCGCTCGTCGTCGTTGTCATCTCCACGATCCTCACGATCGCTTTCGCGGCCAAACTCTTCGGAGCGTTCTAATAATGTCGGCTAAAAACGGTATCGGTCCGAAGCGCCTCGTCGTTGGCGCTCACTACGGCCTGCGCGACTGGATGGCCCAGCGCGCCACCGCCGTGATCATGGCGATCTACACGATCGTGCTGCTCGTGTTGTTCTTCGGCGCGCACGACTTTTCGTATGACGGCTGGGCCTCGATCTTCTCCGCACAGTGGATGAAGCTCGCCACGTTCGTCACGCTGCTCGCGCTGTTCTATCACGCGTGGGTTGGTGTGCGCGATATCTGGATGGACTACATCAAGCCGGTCGGCCTGCGCATCACGCTGGACGTCCTCACGATCGCATGGCTGCTGGGCAGCCTCGGCTACGCCGCTCAGATTCTCTGGAGAGTGTAAAAGAATGGCTGCAATCAAGAATGGTCTGCCGCGTCGCAAGTTCGACGTGGTCATTGTCGGCGCGGGTGGCTCGGGGATGCGCGCGTCGCTGCAACTGGCGCGTGCGGGCCTGTCGGTCTGCGTGCTCTCGAAGGTGTTTCCGACGCGTTCGCACACCGTTGCTGCCCAGGGCGGCATCGGCGCCTCGCTCGGCAACATGAGCGAAGACAACTGGCACTACCACTTCTACGACACGATCAAGGGCTCCGACTGGCTCGGCGACCAGGACGCGATCGAGTTCATGTGCCGTGAAGCGCCGAACGCCGTGTACGAGCTCGAACACATGGGCATGCCGTTCGACCGCAACGCCGACGGCACGATCTACCAGCGTCCGTTCGGCGGCCACACGGCCAACTACGGCGAAAAGCCGGTTCAGCGCGCCTGTGCGGCTGCTGACCGTACCGGCCACGCGCTGCTGCACACGCTGTATCAGCAAAACGTTGCGGCGAAGACCACGTTCTTCGTCGAATGGATGGCGCTGGACCTGATCCGCGACGCCGAAGGCGACGTGCTCGGCGTGACCGCGCTGGAAATGGAAACGGGCGACGTCTACATCCTCGAAGGCAAGACCACGCTGTTCGCCACGGGCGGCGCGGGCCGGATCTTCGCGGCATCCACCAACGCGTTCATCAACACCGGTGACGGCCTCGGCATGGCGGCCCGCTCGGGCATCGCGCTGCAGGACATGGAGTTCTGGCAGTTCCACCCGACCGGCGTGGCCGGCGCGGGCGTGCTGATCACCGAAGGCGTGCGCGGCGAAGGCGGCATTCTGCGTAACGCCAACGGCGAGCGCTTCATGGAGCGCTACGCGCCTACGCTGAAGGACCTCGCACCGCGCGACTTCGTTTCGCGTTCGATGGACCAGGAAATCAAGGAAGGCCGTGGCGTGGGTCCGCACAAGGACCACGTGCTGCTCGACCTCTCGCACATCGGCGCCGAGACGATCATGAAGCGTCTGCCGTCGATCCGCGAAATCGCGCTCAAGTTCGCGAACGTGGACTGCATCAAGGAGCCGATCCCGGTCGTGCCGACCATCCACTACCAGATGGGCGGCATCCCGACGAACATCCACGGCCAGGTCGTGGGCACCTCGAAGGGCCACGAAGATCCGATCAACGGCTTCTACGCCGTGGGCGAATGCTCGTGCGTCTCGGTGCACGGCGCGAACCGTCTGGGCACGAACTCGCTGCTCGACCTCGTGGTGTTCGGCCGTGCGGCCGGCAACCACATCGTCAAGCACGTCAAGGAACAGCGCGATCACAAGCCGCTGCCGGCCGATGCAGGCGACTACTCGCTCGCACGCTTGGCCGAGCTCGACAAGTCGACCTCGGGCGAGTACGCGCAGAGCGTGGCAAACGACATCCGCGGCACGATGCAGAAGCACGCGGGCGTGTTCCGCACCTCGGCGCTGCTGGCTGAAGGCGTGAAGGAAATCGCCGAGGTTGCCGAGCGCGCGAAGCACATCCACCTGAAGGACAAGTCGAAGGTGTTCAACACGGCGCGCGTGGAAGCGCTCGAAGTGGCGAACCTGGTCGAAGTTGCGCGCGCAACGATGGTCTCGGCTGAAGCCCGCAAGGAAAGCCGTGGTGCGCACGCTCAAAGCGACTTCGAACACCGCGACGACGAAAACTGGCTGCGCCATACGCTGTGGTTCAGCGAAGGCGACCGTCTCGACTACAAGCCGGTTCACATGCAACCGCTGACCGTCGAGTCCGTGCCGCCCAAGGCGCGTACGTTCTAAGGCAAAGCCAGTCAAAAGGAATCGGAAATGGCCAAACGAATTTTTGAAGTCTACCGCTACGATCCGGACAAGGACGCAGCGCCGCGCATGCAGACGTACGAGCTGGACCTCACGCACGAGCGCATGCTGCTCGACGCGCTGGTCAAGCTCAAGGAAGTGGACGAGACGCTGTCGTTCCGCCGCTCGTGCCGTGAAGGCGTGTGCGGCTCGGACGCGATGAACATCAACGGCAAGAACGGTCTCGCGTGTCTGACGAACCTGAACGACTTGCCGGCGAAGATCGTGCTGCGTCCGCTGCCGGGCCTGCCCGTCGTGCGCGACCTGATCTGCGACTTCACGCAGTTCTTCAACCAGTACCACTCGATCAAGCCGTACCTGATCAACGACACGCCGCCGCCCGAGAAGGAGCGTCTGCAGTCGCCGGAACAGCGTGACGAGCTCGATGGTCTGTACGAGTGTATTCTGTGCGCGAGCTGCTCGACGTCGTGCCCGAGCTTCTGGTGGAACCCGGACAAGTTCGTCGGCCCGGCAGGCCTGCTGCAGGCTTACCGCTTCATCGCGGACAGCCGCGACGAAGCCACGGGCGAGCGTCTGGACAATCTCGAAGACCCGTACCGTCTGTTCCGTTGCCACACGATCATGAACTGCGTCGACGTTTGCCCGAAGGGCCTGAACCCGACGAAGGCGATCGGCAAGATCAAGGAACTGATGGTTCGCCGCGCGGTTTGATGCTGCGCTATCGAAATTGGCGAAATGGAATCACATCAGTCTGATCCCCTTCGCCGCGCGCGCCTTCGCTGGCGCGCGCGGCGCGGTCTGCTCGAAAACGACCTGATTTTCGAGCGTTTTTTCGACCGCTATGAGCATGACCTCAGCGACGCCGACGTGGGCGCTCTCACGCGCCTGCTCGAGCTGAGCGATAACGACCTGATGGACTTGCTGCTTGCCCGCAAGGAACCAGAAGGCGAACTTGCCGACCCGGACGTGAAGCGGGTGCTGGAGCTGCTTCGCAACGTCTGAGATGCGGCGGTGCCTGTAGTTGCTGTAATTGCCGTAATTGCCGCTGTGGTTGCAGTTGCATGAGCGGCGGGCGCCGCGCCGGACGACACTATCGAATCCCGTGTTTATCTTCGATTGAGGATGTGCTATGACCCCGTCTGATGTAAAAGCCACGCTATCGTTCAGCGACAATTCGCCGAGCGTCGAACTGCCGATCTACAAGGGCACGATGGGCCCGGATGTGATCGACATCCGCAAACTGTACGGTCAGACCGGCAAGTTCACGTATGACCCGGGCTTCATGTCGACGGCGGCATGTAACTCGGCGATCACGTACATCGACGGGGACAAGGGCGAGCTGCTCTATCGCGGCTACCCGATCGACAACCTCGCGCAGAACGCCGACTTCCTCGAAACCTGCTATCTGCTCCTGAAAGGCGAGCTGCCGAACCAGGCCCAGAAGGACGAGTTCGTAAAGACCGTCACGCAGCACACGATGGTGCACGAGCAGATGCACTTCTTCTTCCGTGGCTTCCGCCGCGACGCACACCCGATGGCGATTCTGGTCGCCGCGGTGGGCGCGCTCTCGGCGTTCTACCATGACTCGCTCGACATCAATAACCCGCGTCACCGCGACATCTCGGCAATCCGCATGATCGCCAAGCTGCCGACGCTGGTGGCGATGGCGTACAAGTACTCGATCGGCCAGCCGTTCGTGTACCCGCGCAACGAGCTCTCGTACAGCGCGAACTTCATGCACATGATGTTCTCGAACCCGTGCGAAGAGTACAAGGTCAACGACGTGCTCGTGCGCGCACTCGACCGCATCCTGATCCTGCACGCCGACCACGAGCAGAACGCCTCGACCTCGACGGTGCGTCTGTCGGGTTCGTCGGGCGCGAACCCGTTCGCATGTATCGCGGCCGGTATCGCGTGTCTGTGGGGCCCGGCGCACGGCGGTGCGAACGAAGCCGCGCTGAACATGCTCGAAGAGATCGGCTCGGTCGACAACATCCCCGAGTTCATCAAGCAGGTGAAGGACAAGAACTCGGGCGTGAAGCTGATGGGCTTCGGCCACCGCGTCTACAAGAACTACGATCCGCGCGCGAAGCTCATGCGCGAAACGTGCCACGAAGTGCTCGAAGAACTGGGCCTGCACGACGATCCGCTGTTCAAGCTCGCGATGGCGCTCGAGAAGATCGCGCTGGAAGACGAATACTTCGTGTCGCGCAAGCTGTACCCGAATGTGGACTTCTACTCGGGTATCGTGCAGCGCGCGCTGGGCATCCCCACGTCCATGTTCACCTGCATCTTCGCGATGGCGCGTACGGTGGGCTGGATTGCGCAGTGGAACGAAATGATCGCCGACCCCGAGCAGAAGATCGGCCGTCCGCGTCAGCTCTTCATCGGCGAAACGCCGCGCGAAGCCAAGCCGGTCGCGCAGCGCTAAGCCATGCTGTCTTGCCACGCGGTGCGCGGTTTTCAGCGCGCCGCGTGAGGACGACACTGAGCGATATGAAAACGCCCCGACGGGTTTTGCCCGTCGGGGCGTTTCTTTTTGGGCGTGGATTCTTCGGGCGGCCGGCCGCGCGCTTCAAATCCAGCCGTCGATCTTCAGCCCGCTCGCCTTTTCGGCCTCTTCGCGCGAGACCTCGCGCACGGTCTGGCCGAAGCTCCAGATGTGCCCCTCCGGGTCGCATGCCGCGTAGACGCGGTCGCCGTAGAACTGGTCGTCGGGCTCGCGCACGATCTTCGCGCCCGCCGCGCGTGCGCGCTCGCAATGCGCGTCGAGGCCGCCCTTCAACTGCACGTGCACCGACTGCGTGTTCTTGCCCTCGAGCGTGGCGGGGCTCGTGGCGGGCATGCCGGGCCACTCGCCGCAGATCATCACGTAGCCGTCTTCGAAGCGCATCTCCGAATGGCAGAGCTTGCCGTCCGGCGAGGTCACGACGAACTGGCGCGTGAAGCCGAACGCCTTCTCCAGCCAGTCGAGCGCGGTGAACGGATCGCGGTAGTAGACGGCGGCGCCGAAGGCCGGGCGCTCAGAGGTGCTGCTCATGATCGTCTCCTGCGTTGCGATCGGACTGGGGGCTGTGGCGCTTGGTCCGGTTCCATGCAAAGCCGCGCGAGGAGCGCGTTGCTACGCGAGCGACCAATCTAGCACCGCCGCAAGTCGCTTGCGCGCGGCCTGCCTGCGCCGCTCCCTGGCCCTGCGCCACAGATATTTAAGCGTCCGTAGAATGCGCCCGCGTCATTACCTGCGGGGTAATCGCCAGCGCGCACGCATTCGCCGAGCATGACGTTCATCCACCCAGCAGCAACTCCATGAACGAGCGCGACGAACGAAAGGAGCGACCACCATGAACCACGATCCACGTCTTGCGACCCTGCCTGGCTTTATCCGCGTGAGCGACGATACCGCGCTGCACTACCGCGACTGGGGCGCCGGCGCGCCGCTCGTCTTCATGTCGGGCTGGACGCTCAACGCCGACATGTGGAACTACCAGAGCGTGCCGCTCGCGCAAGCGGGCTTTCGCTGCGTGGCGTATGACCGGCGCGGGCACGGGCGTTCTAGCGATCCGGGGCGCGGCTACGACTACGACACGCTCGCCGACGATCTCGAGGCCGTGCTCGACGCGCTCGATCTCTCGGGCGTGACGCTCGTCGGGCACTCGTTTGCGAGCGGCGAGATCGTGCGCTACCTGAGCCGTCACGGCGCGCGGCGCGTGGCGGGCATCGTGCTGCTCTCGCCGGCCTCGACGCCTTGTCTGCTCAAGACCGCCGACAACCCCTATGGCCTCGACGCAAGCCTCTTTGCCGCCTCGCTCGACGAGATGCTGACGTCATTTCCCGACTGGATCGAGCGGCGCACCGAAGCCTATTTCGAGCCCGGCACGTCGCGCGCCGTGATCCAGTGGACCGCCGACATGATGCTGCGCGCCTCGCTCTACGCGGCGGCGCAGTTGAGCCGCGTGCAGGTCTCGACGGACTTTCGCCGCGAGCTGGCGCAGATCGATGTGCCCGCGCTCGTGCTGCACGGCGACAGCGATGCTTCGGCGCCGCTCGAGCTGACCGGCGGCCCCACTGCTGCGCTGCTCGCGCATGCCGCGCTCAAAGTCTACGAAGGCGGCACGCATGGGATGTACCTGAACCAGGCTGCGCGCGTGAGCGCCGATATTGCCGCATTCGCCAGACATGATCCATCAGTGCAGTGCGAATTTGATTAGCATTCTTGATTATTAATCGTGCGGCGGTGATGGTCGGCGGATGCCACGTGCCCGATGAAGCCGGAATATCGAATGAAATATGGCGTGATGCTATAAAGAATGAATAAAACATGGGATAGCGAAGAATCGCGTCTGAAACAGACTTCAAAAGCGCGAAAGATAATGGCAGACCGTGAAGAAAAATACCGACGTGGCTTTTGTCTCGCAACACGCGACTCGCACTTTCCGCTTTCATTGCCGGGAGCTCCCTGCGCTGGATCAAGGATGATGGCCGCTCAATGTGGCAGTATTCTTCGATAACGTTCCGAATCGGGAAAAATACCTCTTCTATAAACCAGTCTTGGCGATGCTTTGGCATCGCCGCTCTGCGTCGATATTTTCATTCGAATTCTGTCTGGAATTGTAATAAGGAATTCTAATATATTGGCCATTCAATAAATAAATAAATCAGTAATGCATTAATGAATTATATGTGCCACATAACAGAGTTTTATAGTTAAGAGGAACAGACT
>NZ_BAYD01000075.1 GCF_000685075.1 Paraburkholderia oxyphila NBRC 105797 | reverse complement strand
TACTTTTCTTTGCGGCTGCAAAGAAAAGTAGGTGCCGCCCCGCACAGGGGCAACGCCTGCGGCCCGCCGCGAATACAAGTTAAGGCCAACGCCCCCAGGATCCACACCCAACCAAAGGAATCACAATTCCAAAAACTCTAACTTAGAACAGCGTCCTGATCCCTGCACGGGCTGCGGCCTCGTGCCCGTTCGACGACGCCGGAAGCGTCAGGAACGCCGCATGAGCACCGCCGTTCACGCTCTGAAACGACGCGCTGACATAAACATCCGTTCTCTTAGACAGGAAGTAGTCCAGAATAAAGGCAACATCATGCCAGGTCGACGGCGACATTCTCGTCAGCGAATAACCCGCACTGGCCGCCAAAGTCGGCGTAATCTGAAAGACTTCATTGATCTCATAGCTGCGCATAGTCGCCGAAGCGCCTGGCGTCGAGATCCTGGTGTCGGTAAAGAGCGCACGCGTCGAAGACGAGCCCAGCGTCACGCTGCCGGCCACCTCGATGTTGCGCATATTGCTTGCCACGAACGTGCCGGACGGAAACGACGGACCCAGCGTGGTGCCGATTTGCGCGGCCGGCGCGAGCGTCATGTCGTGGACGTTGTTATACGCAAACGCGAGCCCCACTATCGCGCCGGAATATTGCGCGCCTGCCGCGACCACACGTCCGTTGCCGCCACCCGACGAATCGGCGCCGAACGCATAGAGCGCCCCAACATTGAAGCCACCGAACGGCGACACCGAATACTTCACCGAGTTGTTGATCCGCAGCGAGCCGCCAAGGTGATCGTAGTCGCCCGGATGGAACGCGTAGGCGCCGATTCTTGAGCCGAGCGAGTACTGCGTCACGTAATCCCAGACGAAGTCGTACTGCCGGCCGAACGTGAGCGAACCCCACTTCGTATTGCTCAAGCCCGCGAACGCCTGCCGTCCGAACATCAGCCCGCTTTGCGAATCGGCTCCCGTATTCAGCGAAAAACCATTCTCGAGCGTGAAGATCGCCTTGGTGCCGCCGCCCAGATCTTCCTTGCCCTGAAACCCGAAACGGCTTGGCTGGATGATGCCGTCGTTGGCAATCACCTCGCTCTTGCCGCCGGCATTCGACACATAGCTAATCCCTGCGTCTATCAATCCGTACAACGTGACCGTACTTTGTGCGTGCGCAAGGCACGGCATCGCCAGCGCAACCGCTATTGCGAGCTGCTTTTTCATTGAGAGTCTCCGTGAATTTTTTTATGTCCGGCGTCATGTCGTATGCGCCCGGTGTGTCGTCGATCCGATGCCGCCGATATCGCGGCCAGAGGCGTCGACGCCCTGGCGCAAAGGTCGGAACGAGCTTGAACGTATGGTCTTCAGCGACCTTGAGGATCGCGTGGCGTTTTCTGTGGGCGTGAATTCACTCTACGAGCAGGTGAAAAGCCCTTCAAGGCGAATTCCAGATTCGTCCGGTAGCCGGACAAGATAGCGAGGTCATCGCAACGTCGATCTGCGGCACCCGCAGCAAATTCGGGCAGCTCTGATGCGCCGGGCTGCAAACAGCGACGAAGCACCGTCGCTGCGCCCTGCCGGAGAATTTTTCAGGTCCCGAAAGGCGCTATCTATAGATGAATTTATTGCTTCGTTTAGCTTATTAATTCTCGTGGGAATTTTCCTGAAAATGATCCTGCCCGACGCGTCGCGCGCCTATTGCCGGATCTGATCGATGCGCGACAGAAAGGTCGCGAGGATCGGCGAGCGGTTGTTGCGGTTATAGCCGACCACCAGCTCGATCGTCGGCGCTTCGCCCTTGAGTGGCCGGCTTGTCACCGACCAGGGCAGGAGTTTCTCGGCATAGGCGGGCAGCAATGCAACGCCTCTCGTCGATGCAATCAGCGACATCGCCATCGTCAGGTTGTGGACGCGATGCGCCGGTTCGATCGCGAGGTCGTTTGCATTCAGATAGTTTTCGATCGCGCGGCGCATGGGCCCAGCCACGTCTGAGCCGCCGATGAACAGCTCACTCGCCAGTTCGTGCACGTCGATCTCGTCGAAGGCCGCCAGGCGATGATCGCTCGGCATCAGCACGACAAAACGCTCGCGCGCGACCGTCACGTACTCGAGGTCGGGACGGTTGGCTTCGGCACGCATGAACGCAACGTCCAACCGGCCCGTAGACAAGCCCTCCGCCAGATCGGGGGAATGCTCGCTCGACACCGTCATCTCGAGCGTCTGCAGATCGTTCGCGAGCACACGCGACGCTTCAGCAAGCCAGGTCACTTCCTGGCCGCTCAGGAAGCCAACCGCAAACGTCGGCTTCGACGGCCGCGCTGCCCGCCGCGCGGCCTCGCACGCCGCGTCCACCTGCGCCAGGGCCAGCCGCGCGTGGTCGAGAAATGCCTTGCCGGCATCGGTCAGCTCGATGCCACGCGCGCTGCGCACGAACAGTTGCGCACCCACTTCGTACTCGAGGTCGCGGATCTGTCGGCTCAGGGACGGCTGGGACGTGTACAGCCGGCGCTCCGCCGCGACGGTCAGGCTGCCCTCTTCCGCCACAGCCACGAAATAACGCAGGTGACGCAGTTCCATGCGCGCAGTCCCTCACCGGTAGCCATGCCTCTCAGGTATGGCTACCAGCTTACAAAGTCTTTTTCTCCCGGGCAAGCGGCAACTATCGTTCGGTTCCATCAGCGGGACGAAAACGTCTTTCACCTCATCTCTCACCTCAACGTCAGCCATCTGCTGGAAGGACCCGATCATGAAGACCCTCACCGGAAAGACCGCGCTCGTGACGGGCGCTTCCCGTGGCATCGGACGTGCCGCTGCGCTGGCGCTCGCGCAGGCCGGGGCTCAGGTCATCGTTCACTATGGCCGCGGCTCACGTGAGGCCGAGGCCGTCGTCGCCGAAATCGCTGCGGCGGGCAGCCGTGCCCATGCCATCCAGGCAGACCTCGCGGATCCAGACGGGCCGCACAGGCTCGCGCGGCAGGTCCGGGCCATCGTCGGCGAACGGCTCGACATCCTCGTTGCCAACGCGGGCATCGCGAAGGCCGCCACGCTCGAGGAAACCGGCGTCGCCGACTTCGACGAACTGTTCGCCGTCAACGTTCGCGCTCCGTATTTTCTCGTTCAGCAACTGCTGCCGATCATGTGCAAGGGCAGCAGCGTCACGCTGCTTTCGTCGCTCGCGGCCCGTGCGGTTGTTGGCGAGCTGTCGGCCTACGCGGCCACGAAGGGCGCCGTGGAGACGTTCGTGCGCCACTTCGCGGCCGACCTGGGGCCGCGTGGCATCCGCGTGAACGCGGTCGCGCCCGGCGTCGTGCAAACCGACATGTCGAGCTTCACGCGCACCGACGCAGGCCGCGCCATGACGCTCGGCCTGCAGGCCATCAAACGGCTCGCGGAACCCGAGGACATCGCCGCGGCGATCGCCTTCCTGGCGTCCGACCAGGCCAGATGGACGACTGGCACGACGCTTCGTGTGGATGGCGGCTCGAAGCTGTAAACGCGCCGACCGCGATCCTGCCATTTCGGCCCCCCAAATCGATGCACCCAAACCGGAATCCATCATGACGCAAGCCACCCCAATCCACTCCGCACCCGCCCCAAACTGGCTCGCGGTTGTTTCGGTCGCACTCAGCGCGACCGTGTTCTGCATAACTGAATTCCTTCTCGTCGGCCGGCTGCGATACACCGGCGACACCGTTCCCGATTGATCGAATTTCATGCACAGGATTCCTGACCAACCAGGAGAATCAACATGAATCACTCACCCGTCGTACTCATCACCGGCGCACTGTCCGGTATTGGCCGCGCCACAGCCCTGGCTTTCGCACGCGACAAGGCGCGCGTCGTACTTGCCGGTCGCAAGGCGGAAGTCGGCGAGAAGCTCGCGGAAGAATTGCGCGCAACGGGTATCGAAGCCGAGTTCATCCAGGCAGACGTTCGCTACGAAGAACAGGTCGAAGCGCTCGTCGAGCGGACCGTCGCTCGCTTCGGTCGACTCGACATCGCCGTCAACGCGGCCGGCGTAGAGGGCGAATCAGGCCCGCTCACGGCGCAAACACCCGAGCGCTATGCCGCCGTCTTCGATGCCAACGTGCTCGGCACCCTGCTCGCGATGAAGCACGAACTGCGCGTGATGACGGCGCAACAAGGCGGCAGCATCGTCAACGTGTCGTCGACGATGGGTCTGCGCGGTGCGGCCGGCATGTCCCTGTACGCCGCCAGCAAACATGCTATCGAAGGCCTTACGAAGTCCGCGGCGCTGGAAGTGGCTGCGTCCGGGGTACGGGTCAACGCCGTCGCGCCCGGCCCCATCGACACGGAGATGCTCACGCGACTGACCGGCAGCAGCGAGCGCAAGGCCGTCATGCTCTCGGGCGTCCCGCTCAAACGCGCCGGAACGCCCGAGGAAATCGCCGAGGCCATCGTCTTCGTCGGATCGGGCAAGGCCAGCTACATGACCGGCGAAATCCTGCGCGTCAACGGCGGCAGGACCGCCTGAGCACGCGGGATGCCTGTCCCATATCTGCGAGGCATGGTCGCTTGCCTACAAAGTCTTTTTCCTGTTGCCGGCGAGCGCATACATTACCCATCAGCAGGCAGCGCCGCACGAGATCCTCAGGCGCGTAAGCGAAGTGAAATAACAGTACCCCATGCATCTCAGACATACCGGAAAGCGAATCCCTCAACTCACATCTGCAAGGACGACGATCATGACCCACCATACCCACCACAGCGCGCCGACGCAGTACGTCGAGGCAAACGGCATCCGCTTCGCCTTTCGCCGCTTCGGCAATCCCACGGGCGTTCCGCTCGTCATGAACATCCACTTCACCGGCACCATGGATCACTGGGATCCCGCCGTGACCGATGGCCTGGCCGCAGGACGTGAGGTGATCCTCTTCAACAACGCCGGCATTTCGAGCAGCTCGGGCAGCGTTCCCGAGTCGATCGAGGAAATGGCCGCCAATGCGGCCGCGTTCATCCGTGCGCTCGGCCTCGAGCAGGTCGATGTGCTGGGTTTCTCGATGGGAGGCCTGATTGCCCAGACGCTCGCCATTGCGCAGCCCACGCTGGTTCGCCGCTTGATCCTCGTTGGCACCGGCCCGCGCAGCGGAGAAGCCATGGCCTCGCTGACGCCCGAAGCCGAGGAAATCTTCGGCGCGACCTATGCCGAACCGGACCATCTCTGGCTGCGCGTGCATTTTTCGCCCTCCGAAGCCAGCCAGGCGGCCGGGCATGCGTTTCTCGAACGCTTGCGCCGTCGCACGGAAGGCCGCGATCCGGCCGTCAACGATACCGTGGCGCCGGCCCAGCTCGTCGCACTCGCCAAATGGGGCAAGCCGCAAGCTAACCCGTACGCCTACCTGCAGGCACTCGGCCAGCCGACCCTGGTGGTGAATGGCGACAACGACGTGATCATCTACACGCTCAACTCGGTGATCCTGCGCCAGCACATTCCGAATGCGCAGCTCGTCATCTATCCGGATGCCAATCACGGTTCGCTCTATCAATACCCCGAGCGCTTCGTGGCAGACGTTTCCCGTTTCCTTTCCTGAGCCGTAAGCCGAGACACCCACATTTTTGACGTGCAACTCAAGGAGAATTAATCGTGAGAACTAATCTTAATGGCAAGACCGCACTCGTCACCGGCGCTTCGCGTGGCATCGGCCGCGCCACCGCCCTCGCCCTGGCCGCAGCAGGCGCACGCGTGCTCGTCCATTTCAGCAGCGCCGAACCGGCTGCGGACGCCGTGGTCGAGACAATCCGAGCGTCGGGCGGTTCGGCCGAGAAGGTCGCGGCAGACCTGAGCACGGCGAACGGCCCGCACGAACTGGCGCGCCAGGTACGCGAACTGGTAGGCGAACTGGTAGGCGAGCGCCTGGACATACTCGTTGCGAATGCGGGCATCTCGAAGGCCTCGCCTATTGCGGAAACGACGGTCGACGACTTCGACCGCCTGTTCGCCGTCAACGTGCGCGCACCGTACTTCCTGGTCCAGCAACTGCTGCCTGTGCTGGGCGAAGGCAGCAGCGTGGTTCTGCTGTCCTCGCTTGCGGCCCGCAGTCCGGTTGGCAACCTGTCCGCCTACGCCGCGAGCAAGGGCGCGGTCGACACCCTGGTCAAGCACTTCGCCGCATCGCTGGGCGAGCGCGGCATCCGCGTGAACGCCGTCGCGCCGGGGGTGGTCGAGACCGACATGTCGAACTTCGCCAAAACCGATGCCGGGCGAGACTACACGCTCGGCATGCAGGCCCTCAAGCGCGTGGCGCAGCCCGACGACATCGCAGGCGCGGCCCTGTTCCTCGCATCCGACGCGGCGCGTTGGGTGACGGGCGACACGCTGCGTGTCGACGGCGGCTCGAAGCTATGACACCTGGGAGACGGCCATGAACCATGCAGCCTGCCCGAACGTTCCCGCGCGGCGCGGCGGGAGCACCGCTCGACACACGCGTGTCGCGCTCGCGCGCCGGGCCAGCTTCTGGGTCTCGGCTGGCGTGGTCGCGCATACCCTCTGGACCAGCGCGGCGCCGGCGATGACCTACCGGCTCTACGCCAGCGAATGGCATCTCACGCCGACGACCACGGCCGAAATCTTCGCCATCTACCCGGTCGTGGTCGTCAGCGTGCTGATCCTGTTCGGCGGAACTATGACGCTCTTCCTGTCTGCGACCGCAATAACGGGCGCCGGTTATAGCCTGCTGTTTCTGAGCGCCCTGGAAGTCATCAACGGCGCAACCTCCGTCGAACGACGAGGCGGCACCCTGTCGGCGCTGTATCTCCTCGGTTATCTGGCCGTCGGCCTACTCGCACCGGAAGCGGGGAGCGCCTCGCGCGTCGCAAACGACGTCAACGCAAGCTCGATGAAATAGGTCCTAAAGCAAAACGTAAATGCAAATAGCAGTCATTCGCATCTTTATTGACGGAAGGAGGGCAAGCCGGTACGATGCGGCGCAGATCGACGGGGCGATCCCACGCTAATCACACGCGGTTCGGGTGATGAGTGAGCCATGCACGGAACGCACGCCGAAGCTTCGACATGGGCTGAAGAACCTGGATTAGAAGATGCGCGCGAACCGGATGCCGCCAGCGACAATGCAATGCAGTCCACACACGGGCGAGGGGCTCTGCATGGCCTCGTCCAATGATCGTTCGGGCAGGCTCGGCTTCAATCGGCTACAGCGGCGCCCCGCCCGCGACCGCTACGACGACCTTGCGCGATTTTTTCATTGGACGTTTGCCGCCTGCATCGTCTACGCGAGCGTGGCGGGCTATACGCTCACCCGCATCGCCAATGGCCCCGTGCATCATTTCCTGTCCCAACTGAACATGTCGATCGGGACGGTGCTCATCGTCCTGTTTCCGTTTCGAGCGGGCTGGAAGCTGGTTCGTGCCGAACCTCGCGCGATGCACGGTGTGTCGGCCCGGCAGCAATCGCTCGCGCATGGTGTGCACGGCGTGCTCTACCTCACGATGTTTGCCGTGCTCGCAAGCGGCTTCTTGATGGTCCCGAACGGCTATACGTTCCTTGGCCTGTTTGAGATTCACACGCCGTTCCAGAAAGGCCCGCTAACCGACGCATTATTCGCGGTGCACCGCGCAAGTTGCGCGCTGCTGGCAGGACTGGTCGTGCTGCATGTGCTCGCGGTCGTCAAGCACCAGTGGATCGCGCGTAATGATGTGTTGCGCAGGATGCTTTAAGGCAAGTACACCTTGACTGCCAGCGACGCGGCGGCAAAGCGCGCCTCGATCACCCCCGCACCCGCGGCGCCACCCAGCTCGACTCCCTCGCGAACTGCACGAACGACCTCAGTTAATCAACCGCTGCATCGGCCTCCCGCGTGCCCAGGAAAATCTGCCTGGCAATGCCCTCCTTGCCGAGCTGGTGGATGCGCTCGAGCATGATCCGGGAGCCTGATCCAATCAATGAAGAAAGCTAATGGATGGATGAAATAATGCCATTATATTTCATCATCCGATAGCTCTATCATCGCTGCCACTACCGCTGGTTTTCTGCACTTTTCTCCTGGATGGCAGCACAGATGGTCACCACACACAACCTCGGCTTCCCGCGCATTGGCGCAAATCGCGAACTCAAGTTCGGCCTCGAACGCTACTGGAAGGGCGAGTCCTCGCGCGACGAGCTCAAGGCGCTAGGCGCACAACTGCGCGCGCGTCACTGGGACAATCAAAAGGCACTCGATTTCGTGCCCGTCGGCGACTTCGCGTTCTACGACCAGGTGCTCGACATGAGTTTCACGCTCGGCAATCTGCCCGAGCGCGTGCAGGGCTTTCATGGCGACAAGCTCGACAACTATTTCCGCGTCGCGCGCGGCCGCTCGGCGCAAGGCGCCGAAGACCATGCGGCTTGCTGCGGCGGCGTTGCCGCCGGTGAAATGACGAAGTGGTTCGACACGAACTATCACTACATCGTCCCCGAGTTCACGGCCGACACGCAGTTCAATCTCGATACCTCGCGTCTCATCGAGCAACTGCGCGAAGCACGCGCGCAGGGCGTGAAGGCGAAGCCCGTGATCGTCGGGCCCATCACCTATTTGTGGCTGGGCAAGGCCAAGGACGACTCGGACAAGCTCGCCCTGCTGCCGCGCATCATGCCGGTGTACCGCGCGCTGCTCGACTACTTCTGCATCATGGGCGTCGAGTGGGTGCAGATCGACGAGCCTGTTCTCGCCACCGAGCTCGACCCGGCATGGCGCAAGGCGTTTGAAACGGCCTACGAAGGCTTCGAAGAGCGCCGCGTCAAGCTGCTGCTCACGACCTACTTCGGCCAACTCCAGCAGAATCTCGACCTCGCTTGCAGCTTGCCGGTCGACGGCCTGCACATCGACGCCATCAACGCCCGCGAAGAACTCGCGCTGGCCGCGCAGAAGCTGCCCGCGCAGAGCGTGCTCTCGGTGGGCGCGATCAACGGCCGCAACATCTGGAAGACCGACCTGAGCGCCACGCTCGAATGGCTCGAACCGCTGGCGCAGCAACTGGGCGATCGTCTGTGGCTGGCGCCGTCGTGCTCGCTGCTGCACGTGCCCGTCGATCTCGCGAGCGAAGAGAAGCTCGATGCCGAAATCCGCTCGTGCCTCGCCTTCGCCCTGCAAAAGCTCGACGAGCTGAACGTGCTCGCCACCGCGCTCAATCACGGCCGCGACAAGGTTGCCGATGCACTGGCAGCCAACGCCGCCGCCATCGAAGCGCGCCGCCACTCGCCGCGCGTGAACAACCCGGCGGTGAAGGCCGCGCTCGCACGCGTCGACGCAACGCTCGGCAATCGCCAGCACTCCTATGCACAACGCGCGCCGAAACAGGCCGCGCTCCTGAACCTGCCCGCGTACCCGACCACGACGATCGGCTCGTTCCCGCAGACCGCGGAAATCCGCCAGGCGCGGAGCCAGTTCAAGAGCGGCGCGCTCGACAACGCGGGCTACCAGGCGGCGATGCGCGCCGAGATCGAGCGCAGCGTGCGCGAGCAGGAAAAGCTGGGCCTCGACGTGCTCGTGCATGGCGAAGCCGAGCGCAACGACATGGTCGAGTACTTCGGCGAGCAGCTCGACGGCTATGCATTCAGCCAGTTCGGCTGGGTGCAGTCGTATGGCTCGCGCTGCGTGAAGCCGCCCATCCTGTTCGGCGACATCAGCCGTCCGAAGGCCATGACGGTCGAGTGGATCGCCTACGCACAGTCGCTCACGACCAAGCCGATGAAGGGCATGCTCACCGGTCCGGTGACGATCCTCAACTGGTCGTTCGTGCGCGACGACCAGCCGCGCTCGGTGTCGTGCTACCAGCTCGCGCTGGCGATCCGCGAGGAAGTGCTCGATCTCGAGAAGGCTGGCGTGCGCGTGATCCAGATCGACGAAGCCGCGCTGCGCGAAGGCTTGCCGCTGCGGCGCGCGCAGTGGGGCGAGTATCTGCGCTGGGCTGTCGAATCGTTCCGCATCACGGCCAACGGCGTGAGCGACGAAACGCAGATCCATACGCACATGTGCTATTCGGAGTTCAACGACATCATCGCGTCTATTGCCGATATGGACGCCGACGTCATCACGATCGAGACCTCGCGCTCGGACATGGAGCTGCTCGACGCGTTCGACAACTTCAAGTATCCGAACGAAATCGGGCCGGGCGTGTACGACATCCACTCGCCGAACATCCCGACTGAGGAGCACATCGTGCAGCTCATGCGCAAGGCCGCCGGGCGCATTCCCGCCGAGCGCCTGTGGGTGAATCCGGACTGCGGACTGAAGACGCGCCAGTGGCAGGAAGTGATTCCCGCGCTGACCAATATGGTCGCGGCGGCGAGGACGCTGCGCCAATACGCGGCGCTTGAAGGAAGGGAGTGAGCGCCTTCCCCAGCAAGGCGCTCGCCGCAACGTGCTGCTGCTCGCCCTAAGCTCTCGGGCTTGCGAGCATCGCCGCTATTGCCTTGACAAAGGCCTCATACAACCGGGCGGTCTCGGGACAGCGCGCCATCGCACGCATGCAGCCATGCAGCAAGCCACGGCCGAGATGAAACTGCGCAGGAACGCCCGCCGCGCGCAAGCGCTCGGCATACAGCTGTCCGTCGTCACGCAAAGGATCGAACTCGGCTACCGCCACGAACGCCGGCGGCAAGCCGCCCAGCGACGGCGCCGCCAGCGGTGCGAGACGCGGGTCGTTGTGGCTGGCCGGATCGGGCGCGTAGACGCGCAGGAAATACGCCACATCGGCAGTGCTCAACAACGGCGCGTCGGCATTGTCACGGAAGGACGGAAGACTGTGATCCGTGCCCAGCCCAGGGTAAATCAGCGCTTGCCCAAGCGGCGCCCCACCGCCCATCCGCGCGATCTCCAGACACAAAGCCGCCGCCAGATTGCCGCCCGCGCTGTCGCCTGCGACCACCACGCGGGACGTATCGATTCCCCACGCCTCGCCCTGCGACTGCAGATGCCGCCACGCCGCCAGGCAGTCGTCAAATGCAGCCGGAAATACATGCTCGGGCGCCAGACGGTAGTCCACCACTACGACCACTGCGGACAAATCGCGCGCCAGCGGCGCCGTGATGAACTCGTGCGAATCCAGACCGCCCACGACCCAGCCGCCGCCGTGCAGATACAACACGCAGGGCCAGCCCTGCGCGGGCGCCTCGCCCAACGGACGATAGATGCGAACCGGAATGTGCCGGTCCGACCCGGCAATGGCCTGCTCTTCAATGGCGAGTCCTGCGTCGCGCTCCGGCGTGAAGTATCGGCACAGCGCATCGTAAGCATCCCGCATGGCCTTCACGCTGTCGTCCGCGGCAACGAAGCGGCCGCTCGTCGCCACAAACTCGCGCATCGCGTCGCTGAGTGGGTAGTGCTTTTGCATGATGTCCTCGCTCAGCCGACCAGTTGCTTGTCGGTCGCCACCGTGTCCGGGGACGCGTTGCGCTCTTCGATCAGGTGTCCCGGCACGTGGCCGTAGTCCTCGCGCAGCCACTTGAGCAGGCCGTACGCCTTGAGCAGCAACACGACAAGGAACGGAATGGCCGTCACGATCACCGCTGTCTTCATGGTATTGAGCGGCGCTTTGGAGAAGATCATCGCCAGCGGCACCAGCGTGAGCATGATGCACCAGAACAGCCGGTCGGCAGGCGCGGGGTCTTCGCCTTCGGCCAGGTCGCGGGTGCAGGTGGCCGACACCGCGTAGCCCACGGCGTCCATGTGCGCCGCGAGGAAGATCGCCATCACGAACAGGAAGAACGTCATCACAATGCGGCCGGCCGGCAGTTGGTCGAGCAGCATGCTGATCGCCAGTTCGCCGCCCTGGTGGCTCAACACGCCCGGCACGTTGACAACGTTAGTCATGAAATTGTGCAGGCTGTAGTTCTCGAGCACGCCGAATACGAACCACACGCCTACGCAGCCGCCCAGCAGCATCGCGAGAATGACTTCCCGAATGGTGCGTCCGCGCGAGACGCGGGTCACGAACAGCGCCACACCCGGCGCATAGGAGATCCACCAGAGCCAATAGAAGACCGTCCATTCGCGCGTGAACTTGCCGTCGCCCATGGGATCGGTGAACAGGCTCATGTCCACGAAATTGGTCAACATCAGCCCGAGGCTCGAGAGCGTATTGCTGGTGATGAACTGAGTCGGGCCCGCAAGATAGATGTAGAACGTCAACGCCACCACGCCCCAGCACACCATATGGCTGAGCCGCTTCATGCCGCCGTCCATGCCCACCCACGAACTGAGCGTGAATAGCACCGACACCGCGAGAATGATGATCACCTGCGTCGTGAACGTGTCCGGAAGGCCGGTCAGCGTGGCCAGCAGCCTGGAGAAGGTCGTGGCGGTGAGCACCAGCGAAATGGTCAGGGCGCCGAACATGCACAGCATGAACAGCAAGTCGATCAAGCGGCCGACCGGACCGCTCGCGCGGCAGCCCGTAATTGCCTCGATCACGGAGGCGAGGCCCAGCCCCTTGTTCTTGCGCACGTGGAAGTGATAGCACATGGCCACGGCGCCAACCGCGTAGATCGCCCAGGCGCTCAATCCGGAATGGAAGAACGAATAGGCGACGCTGAATTTGAGCGCCTGCTGCGACTCGGGCGGCAGGTTCAATCCCGGCGTCTGATAGTAGTACGCCCAGTCGAGAAAGCCCCAGTACAACGACGAGGACCCCAGACCGGAGAGGATGAACATGAAAATCCACGAGAGCGTCGAGTACTCCGGCGCGCCCTCGCCCAGCCGGATCTTGCCGTACTTGCTGAAGGCCAGCCCGATCACGAAGATCGACGAACAAAATGCAAACAGCAGCACCGGCGATGCAAAGATCGTGGTGCACCAGTACAGGACCTGCTCCGCGCCGGCGATCGATTGTTTGGGAAAGGCCGCCAGCCCTCCCACCGACAAGAAGATGATCGACAGGCTGATCAGGGTGAGCGGCATATCGCGCCGGCTGGATCGGGTATTGCCCAAGGTGTCTCCTTTATTCGAGGCTTGCGCGTGTCGTGCTGCCTTGTGGGTGTCCGCAAGAATTCGGAGGCTAGTATCCCGCAAGACATTTCGGCTATAGACAGGCGATTCGTGAAGCCTTGCAACACGAATCGTGAAGAATGCGCGGTGCATGGCGGCCGTGTGCCAGCGGCGCAATCTCCGCCCGAACCCATGGGCATGACGCCTCGCTCGAACCGCCCCTGAAGTCGTGCTAGCTTAGTGCCTGTTCACGCCCACCCGAACCGCCCGCACGCTCCCATGCCTGAAGCCGCCCCGCCGCCCCTGACCGACGCCCCGGGTCTCTCCCGCGCCCTCGCCCGCCACTACCCGCGCGGCCTGCACATCGAGCCGCACTCGCATGCCTGGGCTCAGGTCCTTTATGCCGTTTCGGGCGTCATGTGGGTCGAAACGGGCCGCGAAGCGCTCGTCGTGCCGCCGCAGCGCGCGGTCTGGCTGCCGCCCGGTACGCCGCACGCGATCCATATGATGAGCGCCGTCGAGATGCGCAATCTCTATCTCCACGAGCGCGACATCGGCCATCTGAGCAAGCAATGTGAGGTGTTCCAGATCGATGGCTTGCTGCGCGAGCTGATCAAGACCATCGCCGAATGCGAGCATGAACGCGGCGAGGCGTGGCTCACCGCCGCCTCGCACCTCGCGGCGATGGAGCTCGCTCATGCGAGGCGCTCGTCGCTGCGGATTCCGCTGCCGGATGCCACCGGCATAGCGGGCGTAGCGGGCACATCGGGCACATCGGGCACATCGGGCACATCGGGCACATCGGGCACATCGGGCACATCGGGCACATCGGGCACATCAGGCGTATCCGGCACAAGCGGCGCAGCCGGTGCCGCCGACCGGCGCCTCGCCATGCTGTGCCGCGCGGTGATCGACAATCCGTCGAACGAGATCGCCTTCGAGCAGCACGCCGCGCAGGTGGGCGCGAGCGTGCGCACGCTCGCGCGCCTCTTCACGCGCGAGCTGGGCGTGGGCTTTGCGCAATGGCGGCGCCAGGTGCAGCTCGCAATTGCGGTGTCGCGGCTCGCCGAAGGTCAGTCCGTGAGTGCCGTGGCACGCGAGCTCGGCTATCTGCCCAGCAGCTTCAGCGACATGTTCCGGCGCGAACTGGGCGTGCCGCCCAGCGAATACGGCCCCGAGGAAACGCTCGGGCACGCCGTTGGCCATGGCAGCGGCGCCGACACCGTCCCAGCGCACTAGCCACGCAAACGCCCTTATTTCGTGGTGTACCCGCCATTGATGAGGATGGTCTGCCCCGTGATCCACCAGCCGTCGCTCACGAGATGGCGGATGAACGGAACGACATCCTCGATATCGGTCAGTCCCGTCTTCGAGAACTTCGAGAGCGCCGCGGCCGTCTTGTGATAGGCCACCGCGTCCTCGCCTTCGGCGGGATAGAAGAACGGCGTATCCATCGGGCCGGGGCCGACCGCCGTCACCGAAATTCCGCGTTCGCCGAACTCCTTCGCGGCCGCGCGCGTGAAGTGCTCGACGGGCGCCTTGGTGCCCGCATAGGCCGCGTAGAGCGGCGTAAACGCGCCCAGCAGCGAAGTCACGAGCGTGACGATCTTGCCGTTGTCGTTGACGTGCCGGCCCGCTTCACGCAGAAAGAAGAAAGCGGTTTTCGAATTCACGGCGGCCATTTCGTCATACTCGGCCTCGGTGATCTCCGTGAACGGCTTCTTCAACACCTTGCCCACCGTGTTGATCGCGATGTCCGGACGCCCGACCGCCGCAACGGCGTCCGCGAACAGCTTCTCGACCGCGCCCGCGCTCGTGAGATCCGCCTGGAGCGTGAGCGCCTCGGCACCGGCCTGCTTGACCGCAGCGGCTGTTTCCTCGGCGGCGGCTTTCGTGCTGGCGCTGTTGTAATGAATCACGACCGCCTTCGCACCCTGTGCAGCCAGATCCCTGGCGATGAGGCCGCCGAGATTCTTGGCGCCGCCGGCGATCAGCACGGTCTTGCCCTTGATGTCATGGTTCGCCATCTCTACTCTCCGAAACGGGTCGGCTGCCCGGCGCAGCCACCTCTGCGGCACATGATAAAGTTCGACTTATCGTCTATAAAGGCCCTGTTTCTGACCAGATCGGTCAGAAATTTCGACCAATTTCCACCCCCTCGCTGCGCCGCTTCCGCCCCATCGAACGCGCGCCGGCCGGCTGGCAACCATGGACCGCATCGACCTTTTTCGTGTGTTCACCCGCGTCGTCGAATGCGCGAACTTCACGCGTGCCGCACAGACGCTCGGCATGCCCCGATCTTCCGTCTCGGCAGCCATTCAGGAACTGGAGAACCGGGTGGGCACGCGCCTGCTGAACCGCACCACGCGCAAGGTCACGACGACCCAGGACGGCGCGGCCCTCTACGACCGGTGTCTGCGGCTGATCGCCGACATGGAGGAAACCGAGAACCTGTTCCGCGAAGCGAGCTTCACACCCGGCGGCACATTGCGTGTCGACATGCCCGACCGCATAGGACGCCTGATCGTTGCGCCCGCGCTGCCCGACTTCCTCGATGCCTGGCCGCAAATCGACGTCGAGCTCGGCACCACCGATCGCGCGGTCGATCTGGTCGAGGCGCGCATCGATTGCGCGCTGCGCGTTGGCAAGCTCAGCGACTCCGGCCTGATTGCGCGTCCGATTGGCGAGCTCACGCTCATCAACGTCGCGAGCCCCGCGTGGCTCGCGCGGCACGGCGTCCCGCACCGTCCCGACGACCTCGCGAGCCATGCGCCAATCGGCTATGCGTCGCCCTCGAGCGGGCGGCTCGCGCCGTGGGAATGGGTCGATGGCGAGACGATCAGGACACTCGAGACCAACGGCCGCGTGACGGTCAACAACGCCGAGACCTACATCGCCTGTTGCCTCGCGGGACTCGGGCTCATCCAGATCCCGGCCTACGACGTCGAGGCCCATATTCGCGCGGGCGAGCTCGTCGAAGTGCTGCCGCAATATCGCGCCGCACCCATGCCGGTTACGCTGCTCTACCCGCACCGCCAGCATCTGTCCCGCCGCTTTCAGGTATTCGCCGACTGGCTCGTGAATCTCGTGAAACGCGAGTGCTGCACGCATGGCAAGGGCGATTGAGCCGCGTGCATATGCGCATGCCGATATGGCGCCTGCCGCGCGCCCGCTACGCGATTAGTCAATCGGGGTCATACCCGCGGCAGCTAATTTCATAAAAGAGCGGGATTTTTCGTCCTGCAGTGTCTATTTTGTTAGTCTTCGTCCGTCGTTCGAATGGCGCCAAGCGGCTCGCCCGCGAATTTCGACAGGAGATCCCTCATGACGATTCAAAAGATCACGCCTTTTCTCTGGTATTCCACGCAAGCCGAAGAGGCTGCGGCTTTCTACACGAAAATCTTTCCGGATTCGCGCATCGTCCGGGTCACCCCGGTGCCCAGCGCCGGAGCCACCAAGGTCGTCGACTTCGTGCTGTTTGGGCAGCCGTTCTTTGCCATGAGCTCCGGGCAGCCCGAGGCGTTCAACCTCTCGATCTCCCTCATGGTCAATTGCGCCGATCAGGCCGAGCTCGACCGCTATTGGAATGCGCTGCTCGAAGGCGGCGGCGCGCCGCTCGAATGTGGCTGGCTCAAAGACCGCTTCGGTATCGCATGGCAGATCGTGCCCGACGATCTCATGCGCATGATGGCCGACGCCGACCCGGTGAAGGCCGCTCGCGTGGCCAACGCGATGATGTCGATGGTGAAGTTCGATGTGGCCGCACTGAAAGCGGCTTATGCGGGCACGGCGGGCTGAATAGCCGCTGCCTCCTCCTCGCGCGCTCGAGCCGGTGAGCGCCTGAACCGGCGCAACGCCAACCCACGACCGTCGCAACGGCGGTCCGGCGTCAGGGCACGCATGCCCCTTCTTACCCCCTCTGAATGCACGTCCGATATTGCGGCAACGCAGGGATTCGCGTCGGTCGAAAGCAATTTGCAAGGATTGCCAGGTAGCGTGCGCACTGCATGTTGCCGCCGCTTTCCATCGCTTACCGCTATTTCACACAAGCGAGTCATATGTAACGTCGAATGACGAAAGCCGGCCCATGTAACGCGGCTAAATCTTTCAATTACCTGACGTTTCGAAATTAGCGCGCGAGTTGGTTAGACTGCAAGTTTCCGGCATGCGCGGTCCGGCCCTCGAAGCCGGAACGCGTTCAGCAACGGCTGCAAACAACAACCACGAGTATGCGTATGCGAACCGACGACAACCGGCACGGCGCCCTGGCGGCCCCGCCGAAGTGTTCCGCACATAGCCCCCGCACCCGCGCGAGCATGCGCGCTGCATTGATCGTCGGCACCCTCTGAGAGACTGGTATGAGCGACACGCCAAACCACCCCGCTGCCCCGCAAGCCCCCACGCCGCCCAAGGCGCCCGACGCCCCGCCGCCGCGAAAACGGCGCGGCCGCTGGATCCTCGCGCTGATCGTGCTGGCGCTCATCGCGCTCGTGGTCGTGCATGTGCTGCGCGGCAAGAAGCCCGTGCGCGCCGCCGCCCCGCAGGTCGTGACCGTTGCGCCCGCCACGCTCGGTGCGATGCCGGTGACGCTCGACGCGCTCGGCACGGTCACGCCGGTCGCCACCGTCACGGTGCTGCCGCAGCTGAGCGGCTATCTGACCGAAGTGGGCTACCGCGAAGGCCAGGACGTCGTGAAAGGCCAGTTCCTCGCGCAGATCGATCCGCGTCAGTACGAGATCAGCAAGGAGCAGGCCGAGGCGCAGCTCGCCAAGGACCGCGCCTCGCTCGCGCAGGCGCGCGCCGACCTCGAGCGCTACGCACAGCTGCACGCGAAACAGTCGATCGCCGAGCAGACTTATACCGACCAGCAGTTTCTCGTCGCCCAGGACGAGGCGGCCGTGAAGTCCGACATTGCCAACATCAAGCAATTCGAGCTCGACCTCATCTACTGCCGTATCACCGCGCCCGTGTCCGGGCGCGTGGGCCTGCGCCTCGTCGATCCGGGCAACTACGTGACGGCGTCGAGCTCCACCGGCATCGCCGTCATCACGCAGATGAAGCCCACCACGGTGCAGTTCACGGTGCCGCAGAATTCGCTCTCGGACGTGCTGCAGCGTGTCAACGCGGGCGCGCAGTTGCCGATCACGGTCTACAGCAGCGACAACACCAAGGAGCTCGCCACCGGCACGCTCTACGCGATCAGCAACCAGATGGCCACGGCCACCGGCACGGTCACGCTGCGCGCGAGCGTGCCCAACGACGACGAGGCGCTGTTCCCCAACGAGTTCGTGAACGTGAAGCTGCTCGTGGACACGATGGATAACGCCGTGCTCGTGCCCACGCCCGCCGTGCAGAGCGGCGCGCCAGGCGACTATGTGTATCTCGTGAACGCCGACAACACGGTGTCCGTCCACAAGGTCACGCTGGGCCCGAGCGACGGCCAGCACACGGTGATCGTCGCGGGCCTCGCGGCGGGTCAGCGCGTGGTGACCGACGGGCTCGACCGCCTCAACGACGGCGCGAAGATCCAGCCCTCCTCGGGCAACCCTCGTGCAGCCGGCGCGGCCAGCGGCGCCCATGGCGCGAGCGCGGCACGCATGGGCAATGCCTCGCATGCCCACGCAAGACGGCTGCCGAGCGCCTCCGGGGCGAGCGCCGCGGGCGCCGCCGCGCAACCCGCCTCTGAACCCACCGGCGCGCAGGCGTCCTGATCCGCACCCCTTGCGCCGATGAATATCTCGCGTCTCTTCATTCTGCGGCCCGTCGCGACTTCGTTGCTGATGATCGCGATGGTGCTGGTCGGCCTCGTGGCGATGAAGTTCCTGCCGGTGTCGTCGCTGCCCTCGGTCGACTATCCGACCATTCAGGTGCAGACCTTCTACCCCGGGGCGAGCCCGAACGTCATGGCCACCACGGTCACGGCGCCGCTCGAAGTGCAATTGGGCGAAATACCGGGCCTGCAGCAGATGGTCTCGTACAGCTCCGAGGGCGCCTCGGTCATCACGCTGCAGTTCGACCTCTCGCTGAACCTCGACGTGGCCGAGCAGAACGTGCAGCAGGCCATCAACGCGGCCAACAGCTACCTGCCGAGCGGCCTGCCCGCGCCGCCCACCTACGCGAAGGTCAATCCCGCCGACCAGCCGATTCTCACGCTCGCGGTGACCTCGAAGTCGATGTCGCTCACGCAGTTGCAGGACGCGGCCAACAACCGGCTCGCCACCAAGATCTCCGAAGTGCCGGGCGTGGGCCTCGTGAGCACCGCGGGCGGCAACGTGCCCGCCGTGCGCGTGGAAGCCGACCCGCAAAAGCTCGCCGCCTACGGCCTGAATCTCGACGACCTGCGCACGCTGCTCGCCAACGTGAACATCAGCGCGCCGAAGGGCAACTTCGACGGCCCCGAGCTCGACTACACGATCAACTCCAACGACCAGATCTCGGACCCGAAGGACTACGAAGACACGGTTATCGCCTACCAGAACGGCGCACCCGTGTTCATGCGCGACGTCGCGCGCGTGTCCACGGCGGCCCAGGATGTCGAGCGTGGCGCGTGGTACAACAAAGCGCCCGCCATCGTGCTGAACGTGCAGCGCCAGCCGGGCGCGAACGTGATCGCCACGGTCAACCAGATCATGCGCCAGCTGCCGCAGCTCGAAGCCACGCTGCCCGCCGGCATGCAAGTCACGGTGGTCTCCAACAGCGTGGGCGTGATCCAGTCCTCGGTCAACGACGCGGCCTTCGAGCTCGTGCTCGCGGTGGCGCTGGTGGTGGCCGTGATCTTCGTGTTCCTGCGCAATCTGCCCGCCACGATCATTCCGAGCATCTCGGTGCCGGTCTCGTTGATCGGCACGCTCGCGCTCATGTACGAGCTCGGCTACTCGATCGACAATCTCTCGCTGATGGCGCTCATCATCGCGACGGGCTTCGTGGTGGACGACTCGATCGTGATGATCGAGAACATCGTGCGCTATCTGGAGGAAGGCGACAAACCCTTGCAGGCGGCACTCAAGGGCGCGGGGCAGATCGGCTTCACCATCCTTTCTCTGACGGTCTCGCTGATTGCCGTGCTGATTCCGCTGCTCTTCATGGGCGGCGTGATCGGGCGGCTCTTCAGCGAATTCGCGGTCACGCTCGCGGTCACCATCGTGCTCTCCGCGGTGGTCTCGCTTACCGTCGTGCCGATGATGTGCGCGCGCATCCTGCGCGCCCAGGCCGAGCGGCATCCGAGCCGCTTCGAGCGCATCAGCGAGGGGCTCTTCAACAAGACGCTCAACGCCTACGAGCGCGGCCTGCGCTGGGTGCTCGACCACCAGACGCTCACGCTCGTCGTGGCGGTGGTGACTGTGGCGCTCACGGGATTCCTTTACGTGGTGATACCCAAGGGCCTCTTCCCCGTGCAGGACGTGGGCGTGATCCAGGGTATCAGCGTGGCCGACAACTCGGTCTCGTATGAGGCGATGGTGCGGCGCCAGTCGGCGCTCGCCGAGGAAATTCTCAAGGATCCCGATGTGGTTTCGCTCACCTCGTACGTGGGCATCGACGGCATCAACAACACGCTCAACAACGGGCGCTTCCTCATCAACCTGAAGCCACACGACGACCGCTCCGAAACCGCCGGGGAGATCGCGCGGCGCATCCAGCAGTCGGTGGCGAAGGTGCCGGGCATCCGCCTCTACCTGCAGCCCGAGCAGGACCTCACGCTCGACACCACGGTCTCGCGCAACCAGTACAACTTCGTGCTGCGCGGCCCGAGCCAGGACGCGTTCGAGCAATACGTGCCCGCGCTCGTCGCGCGCATGAAGCAGATTCGCTCGATTGCCGACGTCACGAGCGACCTGAACACCGACGGCCTTTCCGTGAACGTGGAGGTGAACCGCCAGCTCGCGGCGCGCTACGGCATCACGGCGGCGACCATCGACAACGCGCTCTACGACGCGCTCGGCCAGCGCATCGTCTCGACCATCTTCGAGCAGTCGGACCAGTACCGCGTGATTCTCGTGGCCAAGCCCGAGTCGCTGCCCACGGTCGATTCGATCGGCGAGATCTATCTGCCGAGCCAGACCGCGGAGTCAGGCCAGGTGCCGCTCAAGGGCATCGCGACCATCACCATCACGCGCTCGCCGCTGATGATCAGCCACCTCGCGCAGTTCCCCTCGGTGACGATCTCGTTCAATCTCGCCGATGGCGCGTCGCTCTCCGCCGCCGTGACCGACATTCGCAAGGCCGAGGCCGCCGTGAAGCTGCCGCCTTCGATCACCTCGTCGTTCCAGGGCGCGGCGCAGGCGTTCGAGGACTCGCTCTCGAGCGAGGTCTATCTCCTGATTGCGGCCATCGTGGCCGTGTATATCGTGCTGGGCGTGCTTTACGAGAGCTATATCCATCCGGTGACGATTCTCTCGACGCTGCCTTCGGCCGGCATCGGCGCCCTGCTCGCGCTGATGATGGCGGGCAAGGACCTCGACGTGATCGGCATCATCGGCATCGTGCTCCTGATCGGCATTGTGAAAAAGAACGCCATCATGATGGTGGACTTCGCGCTCGAAGCCGAACGCGTGCACGGCAAGCCGCCGCGCGAGGCGATCTTCGAGGCTTCGCTGCTGCGCTTCAGGCCGATTCTCATGACCACGCTCGCCGCCATGCTCGGCGCGCTGCCCATGCTGCTCGGCACCGGCACGGGCTCGGAGCTGCGCCGCCCGCTCGGCCTCGCGATCATCGGCGGCCTCACGGTGTCGCAACTGCTCACGCTCTTCACGACGCCGGTGATCTATCTGTTCTTCGACCGGCTCGCCGAACGCTTCGGCCGCAAGCGCAATCGTGATCAAGCCAGCGGCACCGATGGCGATGCGGGTCCCGGTCCTGGCGCCAGCGCACCGCCCGCGCCCGAGGGCACGCCGTGAACCTCTCGGCGCTCTTCATCCGGCGGCCGGTCGCGACCTCGCTGCTCGCGATCGCGATCCTGCTTGCCGGCACGCTGGCCTTTTTCCGGCTGCCGGTGGCGCCGCTGCCCAATATCGCCTATCCGGTGATCGTGGTGCAGGCGAACATGGCGGGCGCGAGCCCCGAGACGATGGCCTCCACGGTGGCCGAGCCGCTCGAGCGGCGTCTGGGCACCATCGCCGACGTGAGCCAGCTCACCTCGATCAACAATGTGGGGTCCTCACTGATCGTGGTGGTGTTCGGCCTGAATCGCGACATCAACGGCGCGGCGCGCGACGTGGAAGCGGCCATCCAGGCCGCCCGCGCCGACCTGCCCACCACGCTGCGCAGCAACCCCACCTACCGGCAGTACAACCCCGCGAGCGCGCCGATCATGGTGCTCGCACTCACCTCCGAGACGCTCACCAAGGCGCAGCTCTACGACTCCGCCGATTCCGTGATCATGCAGCAGCTCTCGCAGGTGGACGGCGTGGGGCAGATCACGCTGGGCGGCGGCGCGCTGCCCTCGGTGCGCGTGGAGCTGGAGCCCAGCAAGCTCAATAGCTACGGCATCGGGCTCGAAGACGTGCGCGCCGCCATTGGCGCGGCCAACGCGGACAGCGCGAAAGGCCACATCGACCAGGGCGCCCAGCGCTTCGTGGTGACCTCGAACGACCAGATCAGCAACGCCGCGCCGTACCGCGACGTGATCATCGCCTACCGCAACGACGCGCCCGTGTACCTGCGCGACGTGGGCACGGTCAACGACTCGAACGAAAACATCCGCAACGCCGGCCTCTTCAACGGCGAGTCGGCGGTGCTCGTGATCGTCTATCCGATGCCGGGCAGCAACGTCGTGAAGACCGTGCAGCAGATCCAGGCGCGCCTGCCCTCGATCGAGGCGGCGCTGCCCGGCACGATCAAGGTGCACGTGGCGATCGACCGCTCGGAGTCGGTACGCGCATCGGTGGCCGACACCGAGCGCACGCTCTTTATCGCCGTGCTGCTCGTGATCGGCGTGGTGTTCGTGTTCCTGCTCTCGCCGCGTGCCACGCTCATTCCCGCCGTGGCGCTGCCGCTGTCCATCGTGGGCACGTTCGGGCCGATGTACCTGCTCGGCTACAGCATCGACTCGCTCTCGCTGATGGCGCTCACCATCGGCACCGGCTTCGTCGTGGACGACGCCGTGGTGGTGCTCGAAAACATCGTGCGCCATATCGAGGCCGGGCTCGACCCGAAGGAGGCCGCGTTGCGCGGCGCGGGCGAAGTGGGCTTCACGGTGCTTTCGATGAGCCTCTCGCTGATTGCCGTGTTCCTGCCGATCCTGCTGATGCCGGGCATCGTCGGCCTGCTGTTTCACGAGTTCGCGATGACGCTCTCGATCGCGATCGTCATCTCGCTCGTGGTCTCGCTCACGGTCACGCCCACCATGTGCGCCTATGTGCTCGCGCGCCAGCGCAAGGAGCGCGAGCCTTCGCGCGTGGGCCAGTGGATCAATGCGCAGTTCGACCACTTCAAGCAGTTTTATTCGCGTACGCTCGATGTCGCGCTCAATCATGCGCGCCTCACGATCTTCATTTTGTTCGCGCTGCTGATCGGCAATGTGTTTCTCGCGCGCCTGCTCTCCGGCACCTTCTTTCCCGAGCAGGACACGGGCATTCTGATCGGGCAGATCATCGCCGATCAGAGCATCTCGTTCACGGCGATGGAGCAGAAGCTCGCGCAGTTGCAGGGCATCGTGCAGAAGGACCCCGCGGTGGCCTCGGTCGCGGGCTTCACGGGTGGGCGCGCACTGAACTCGGCCACCGTCTTTATCCAGCTCAAGCCACTCGCGCAGCGCAAGCTTTCCGCCACCGAAGTCGTGAACCGTCTGCGGCCCAAGCTCAACGCGGTCTCGGGCGCGCGCCTGTTCCTGCAGGCTCAGCAGGACTTGCAGATCGGCGGACGGCAGTCGGCGGCCGAATACCAGTACACGCTCACGAGCGACGACGCCGATGCGCTCTTCAAATGGGTGCCCAAGCTCATCACGGAGCTCAACAAGTATCACACCACGCTCACCGACGTGAACTCGGACCTGCAGCAAAACGGCCTGCAGTCTTATGTCACCATGAACCGCGCGACGGCCAAGCGCTACGGCTTCGACCCGAACCAGATCGACAGCGTGCTCTACGACGCGTTTGGCCAGCGCACCGTCTCGACCATCTACAACCCCATCAACCAGTATTTCGTGGTGATGGAGGTGGCCCCGCAATACTGGCAATATCCGCAGTCGTTCAACCGCATCTATCTGAGCACGGCGGCCGGCAACGCGAGCGGCGCCGCTTCCACGCAGATGTCGGGCAGCACGATTTCGGGCGTCACACCCTTTAGCGCGATCACGGCCACCAGCACCACGGCCAGCAACACCAATGCGAACAACGCGAACGCCGTGGCCAACCAGCAGAACAACTCGATCGCCAACAGCAAGGGCGGCAGCTCGAGCGGCAGCGCGGACAGCACCGCCGCCGAGACCATGGTGCCCGTGACCGCGCTGATGAACTGGACCACGAGCCACACGGCCACCCAGGTCAATCACCAGAGCGGCCAGGTGGCCGGCACGATCTCGTTCAATCTGCCTCAGGGCGGCTCGCTCTCCGAGGCCGGCAAGATCATCGAGCAGGCGCAGCGCGACATCGGCATGCCGGCCTCGATCCACGGTGAGTTCGCGGGCGCGGCGCAGGCCTATGCGCAGTCGATGGGCACGGTGCCGCTGCTGATTCTCGCAGCGCTCGCCGTCGTCTATATCGTGCTGGGCGTGCTTTACGAAAACACCATCCACCCGCTCACGATTCTTTCCACGCTGCCTTCGGCCGGCATCGGCGCCATTCTGGCCATGCTGATCTTTGGTACGCCGTTCTCGGTGATCGCGATGATCGGCATCATCCTGCTGATCGGTATCGTGAAGAAGAACGGCATCATGATGGTGGACGTCGCCATCCAGCTGCAACGCAACGAAGGCAAGAACGCGCGTGACGCGATTCACGAGGCCGCCGTGGTGCGGCTGCGGCCGATCATGATGACGACCTTCGCCGCCGTGCTGGGCGCCGTGCCGCTCGCCGTGGGCATCGGCCAGGGCGCCTCGCTGCGCCAGCCGCTCGGTGTGACCGTGATGGGCGGCCTGCTGCTCTCGCAGCTCTTCACCCTGTACACCACACCCGTGATTTATCTGTTCCTCGACCGCCTGCGCGCACGACTCGCACGCTGGGCAACACGCCTGCCCTGGAACCGCCAGGCCGATGAGAGCGCACCATGAAGACGATTCACCGCCCGGGGCGGCGCAATGCCTCGCTTGACCATCCGCGCAAATCCGCGCCAGCCGTGCCCTCCCTGCGAGCGGCCGGCCGATTGCTGCCGCTCGCGTTCGCGGCATCCCTCACGTTGCTCGCGAGCGGCTGCATGGTGGGCCCCGACTACCATCGCCCGCAGGTGGCAGTGCCCACGCAATGGAAGGAGTTGCCCGGCTGGACCCAGGCCGAGCCCGCCGCCGCCGAAAGCCCGAAGGGCGACTGGTGGACGGCCTTCCAGGACCCGCTGCTCGACGAACTCGAGCCGCTCGTGCCCGTGTCGAACCAGACCGTGCGGCAGAGCTATGCGAATTACCAGGAGGCGCTGGCCGAGGTCCGCGTCGCGCGCGCGAGCCTCTTCCCCACACTGGGTGTGACCGGCTCCGCCACGCGCGAACGCTCGTCCACCTCCTCGGTGAGCGGCTTCAGCGGCAGTAGTGCGGTCGTCGTGAATTCGGGCTCGCTCGAGGCGAACGTAAGCTGGGAACCGGACTTCTGGGGCAAGGTGCGCCGCCAGGTCGAGGAGCAATCGGCCACCGCGCAGGCGAGCGAAGCGACGCTCGCCAATGCTCAGCTATCCGAACAGATTGCGCTCGCCAACGCCGTGATCGACTTGCGCGTGACCGACGCCGATATCGACCTGCTCACGCAAACGGTGGATGCCTACAAGGCTTCGCTGCGCGTGGTGGGCAACCAGGACAGCGCGGGCACGGTGCCGCCCTCCGACCTCATCACGGCGCGCACGCAACTGGAGAACGCGCAGGCCAGCCTGATCGCGCTGGGTGTCTCGCGGGCGCAATACGAGCATGCGATCGCGGTGCTGGTGGGCCGCAATCCCGAGGACATGACGATCCCGCACAACGCCAGGCTCCCGGTCCTGCCGGTGATTCCCGCGGGCGTGCCCTCCACGCTGCTGCAGCGGCGCCCCGACATCGCCACCGCAGAGCGCCAGATGGCCTCGGCGAATGCGGCCATCGGCGTGGCCGTGGCCGCGTACTACCCGGACATCTCGCTCTCCGCGCTCGACGGCTTCACGCAGGCGCCGCTTTCGGGCCTGCTGCACATCAGCAACTACGTATGGTCGCTCGGGGCGAGCGCGACGGAGACGATCTTCGACGGCGGCGCGCGGAGCGGCGACGTAGCGGCAGCACGCGCGAGCTACGACGCAGCGGTGGCGAACTATCGCGGCACCGTGCTCACGGCATTCCAGAACGTCGAGAACGATCTCGCGGGCCTGCGCTTTCTCGCGCAGCAAAACGAGCGGCTGGACGCCGCGGTGCGCGACTCGATCCGCGGCACGCAGATCACGCTGAACGAGTATGAGGCGGGCACGGTCGATTACACGACCGTGGTCACGGCGCAAGCCACGCAATTGAGCACGCAGCAAAGCGCGCTCAGCGTGCAGCAACAGCGGCTGCTCGACTCGGCGGCGCTGATCGGCGATCTGGGCGGCGGCTGGACGGGTGTGCTGCACGACCCGCACCATCCCGATCGCGCCGATGCAAACACGGTGGCGAGTCAAAGCCCAGGCGCGAACGCAGCCGCCGCGCCGAACGCCACCAACGACACGACAAGTCACCCGCAAACCTCAGCGCCGAGTCCCTGACGGCAAGCGTCCGGGCGCAAGGCCCTCGCGCACGACCGGTGTCCGCGCAACGGCGCGGCGGTGGGCGCAACCGCCGGCGTGGTCGCGGGCGGCGTGCGTGCGCGCCGTGAGCACGCGGCCGAAGCGCAGGCCCAGCAGCAAGCGCAAGGCGCCGAGCTCTCCACGTACTGGCGCGCGTTCGGCGCATGCATGCAAAGCAAAAGCTAAACTGGCCAGTAAGCAAACGGCCCGTGCGCCGCGAGGCGCGCGGCGCTCATCCAGTCGCGTAGTGCAGCTCTTCGCAGCGGGCGTCGCCAACCCACCGGCAAGCCACTGGAGATCGTCGCAACGATGACACGCAAACGGCCCGCGAAGCCCGCCCTCCTCGCGCCAGCTCTCGCACTCGCTCTCGTGGCGCACGCCGCGCACGGTGCAGACGATGCTTCGTGGCTCGCCAAGTATCGCGACCCGCAGGACGGCAGCTTCGACATGAGCGACGCGTTGCTCAATCACAAGGGCGTGTTACCGGTGCCGGACATCATCACCGAACCGGCCGTAGGCTACGGACTCGGGCTCGCCCTGCTCTATTTCAAGGCACCCGGGCGCGCACAGGCCGATCCAGCCGACGGCGCCAGCGACGCCGCCGCGCAGGACACCGCCAACGACGGCGCCCCGAGGATGGCACCGCCCAACATCACGGGCCTGGGCGGCTTCATGACCGGCACGCATAGCTGGGGCGTGGGCTTCCTGCACTTCCACACATGGGACGACGACCGCATCCGCTACCTGGGCGCCGTCGGCAAGGTCAATCTGCACCTGAACTACTACGGACCGCTGGGCAATGCGAACGCCTATCAGCTGAGCGGCGTGGCCGTGGTCCAGCAGGTGTTATTCAGGATTGCAAATAGTCCATGGTACGTTGGCCCACGCTATACGTTCTTCGATTCCGCGACCCGCTTCGGCCCCGTGCTGCCGAACAGCATCCAGAACTTCGAACGCGATGTGCGCGTGGGCAAGGGCGGCATCGTGGTGGACTACGACACGCGCGACAACATGTTCTACGCAAGCCGCGGCACCTACGCGGAGTTCGAGGCCGACTTCGCGCGCGGCGGCTTCGGCAGCTCGAACGCGTTCGACATGCAGACCCTCAAGGCCTATCACTGGATTCCGCTCGCGCCGCGCTGGGTGCTCGGCCTGCGCATGGACACCGGGTTTTCGCAGGGCGATATTCCGTTTTTTGCGCAGCCCTATGTGAGCCTGCGCGGTGTCTCCGACGCAAAATACCAGGACCGCAACCAGCTCACTGGCGAAGTCGAGCTACGCTGGAACGTCACGCCACGCTGGGCGCTGCTGGGCTTCGGCGGAGCCGGCAAAGCCTATGGCAACCTGCATTCGTTCAGCGACGCACCCACGGCCTTTGGCTTCGGAACCGGCTTTCGCTATCTGATCGCACGCAAGCTCGGCCTTTCGATGGGCATCGACGTTGCGCACGGGCCGGGGCAGAACGCGTTCTATATTCAGGTGGGCAGCGCGTGGCGATGAGTGCGCGCCTGTGCGGCGCCGCTACGCCACGCGACACCATGCGATGCCACGCGCGCCGAACCCTGCGGCCCCGCGCGCGCAGCGCCGGCGCTTACGCCAGCTCGCTAAAGACGGCCGCCGTGGACAGGCGCGACTTCGGCAGCTTCGCGTTGAAATCGTCGCCGCTGCGGTAACCGAGTCCGATCACGACCAGCGAAGTGAGGCCCTTCGCGGCGAGCCCCAGTTCTTCATCGAGCGCCTTCGAGTCGAAGCCTTCCATCGGACAGGCGTCGATCTCGAGCGTCGATGCGCCAATCAGCAGCGTGCCGAGCGCGAGGTATGCCTGCTTCTCCATCCATGCGGGCAGATCGGCGCGCTCGCGGTGCAGGTTCACGTAGAAGGCGCGCGTGTTCTGCTGTCCCACCTTGGCCTCGGCATTCGCGAAGCGGCCATCGGCCTCTTCCTGCGCGAGCACGGCGTTCAGATGGGCTTCGTCCATATCGGTGCGTACGCACAGAACGAGGACGTGCGAGGCGCGCATCACCTTCGGCTCGTTGTAGGTGTAGCCAGGCTGCATGGACTTCGCAACGCGCGCGCGGGCGGCATCGCTCCCGGCCACCACGAAGTGCCAGGGCTGCGAGTTCACCGAAGAAGGGCTGAAGCGGATCAGCTCCTTCAGTTCGTCGATCACAGCGGCGGGAATCTTGCGTGCGGAATCGAAAGCTTTGGTGGCGTGGCGGGCTTTTGCGAAGCGGGTAAGGTTCAACGGCATACTCCAGTGTCGGCCGCCACAGCGGCGGCAAGGCCGGTATCCTACCAGCATGTGCAGCGTACCGTGCGGACGCGAATTATCCCGAAATCCGCTTCAACTGTGCACTTGCACAGTTGAAGCGGACAGCGCCGCGCCCGTCCGCCCTGCTTCGCGCCTCACCCGCTTTGCCGCTTTCAGGCCGGCAAGCCACATCGACACCGGAGGACCCCACCATGCGCCAGGCCATTCATCATCTGCACGTTCATGCGCGCTCGCGCGGACTGGTCGAGTTCACCCTGCAAGTGCGCGCATTCGTGCGCGAAACCGGCATCGGCACCGGGCTCTTGACGCTGTTCTGCCGCCACACCTCGGCATCGCTCTTGATCCAGGAGAACGCCGATCCCTCGGTGCGCCGCGACCTCGAGCGCTATTTCGACGCACTCGCGCCCGAAGACCCGCAGCGCTACGAGCACGACACCGAAGGCCCCGACGACATGCCCGCGCATCTGCGCACCGCGCTCACGCACACGCAGCTTTCGATTCCCGTCGAGCGCGGCGAGCCGGTGCTGGGCACCTGGCAGGGCATCTATCTGTTCGAGCACCGTCGGCACGCGCAGGCGCGCGAGATCGTCCTGCATCTGATCGGCGAGTGAGCCGGGGCGCAGCTCGCTGCTCACCCGGCGCAACGCAAGCATTGCGTCACGGGCCGGCGAGCAAAGCGCTCGCGCAGGCGCTATGCTACGGGCTGCACGTTTCGCGGCAGCCCGCACCCATCCGCACCAATTTGCACCAGCGCGCTGCAACCGATCAACCGCAACATCGAGGCACACCCATGAAAGACTTCTCCGGCTCCATGATCAGCTTCAACCGCCCCGACGGCAAAACGCTCGAGGGCTATCTCGCCAGGCCCGCCAAGACCGAAGGCGCACCCGCCATCGTCGTGATCCAGGAATGGTGGGGCTTGAACGACCAAATCCGTGGCGTGGCCGAGCGCCTCGCGCAAGCGGGCTACTACGCGCTCGTGCCCGATCTCTACCGCGGCAAGAGCACCGTCGAAGAAGAAGAGGCGAATCACTTGATGACGGGCCTCGACTTCGCCGATGCCGCCTCGCAGGACATCCGCGGCGCCGTCGACTACCTGAAGACGCTGACCGACCGCGTCGGCGTGACGGGCTACTGCATGGGCGGCGCGCTCACGCTGCTCGCCGCGAACATGATCCCCGGTCTCGCGGGCGCCGTGGTGTGGTACGGCTTCCCGCCGCTCGAATACCTCGACGCGAGCAAGATCACCGCGCCGGTGCTCGGCCATTGGGGCACGCAGGACGCCTTCTTCAAGAGCGAGACCGTCGACGAGCTCGAAAAGAAACTGCGTGACGGCGGCGTGAACGTCGAATTTCACCGCTACCTCGCCTACCACAGTTTCGCGAACGAAACGGCCGTGGGCCCGGGCCGCATCTCGCACACGCAGTTCGATCCGGTCTGGTCGGAGCGCGCGTGGGACCGCACGCTCACGTTCTGGGGCCGCACGCTGTGGGCGCAGCGCTAAGCGCAGCCGCCTCGTACACCCGGCCTTCGTGCTGAGATGACACACGGCGCACGCCTTCACGGCGTGCGCCGCCAAGCCGCTCTATCCGCGGGTATCGCAAGCCTGTCCACGAGATGAGGATCATGGCGCGCCGCGATCCTCCGTTTGGCAAAACCTGGACAAGTGGCTAACGATGCCCAAACACAAACCCGCATTGCAGCGCAGCCAGAAAGCGCCCATGACCCGGGCGAGGCGGCGCTTTCTGATCGTCGCCGCAATCATTCTGTTAGCTTCGTTTGCCTGGGTGGCAGCGATCGTGGTCGCACCCGCGTTCCAGCGCACCATCGTCATGACCAGCGGCGCGGACAACGGGATCTATCGCGGCTTTGCGGATCGCTACGCGCCCGTCCTGAAGCGCGCGGGCATCAAGCTTGTGATCCGCAGTTCTTCCGGTTCGATAGAGAATTACGAGCGGCTGAGGGACCCCAACAGCGCCTACCAGGTCGGGTTCATCCAGTCGGGCACCACCAGTCCAAAAGAAACCGACAATCTGCGCACGATTGCCGCCGTGTCGTACGAACCGATCTGGGTGTTCTATCGCGGCGACACCACGGTCGACCGCCTCTCGCAACTGCGCGGCAAGAAGATTTCGACAGGCGTGCCCGGCAGCGGCCTGCTCAACGTTGCACAGGTCTTGCTCGGCTATAGCGACGTCACGAGCCAGAACTCCACACTGCTGCAAATGGATGCCCCCGCGGCTTATCAGGCGCTCGAGAGCGGCCGGATCGACGCGGCCTTCTTCATTGGCCGGCCCGACGCCGAGATGCAGAAGACCCTGCTGAACAGCAATCTGAAGCTCATGAGTTTCTCGCAGGCCGATGCGCTGGTTCAGAAATACCCGGCGCTTTCAAAAATTGTTTTGCCGCGCGGCGCCACGAATGTCGCTGAAGACCTGCCACGCGCCGATGTCACGCTGCTCGCGGCAACGGCACTGCTCGTAGCGAAAGACACCTTGCATCCGGCGCTCATCTATTTGCTGCTCGACGCGGCCCACGCCGTCCACAGCGGCGAAGATTACTTCACACCACACGGCACGTTCCCGAACCTGAACACGGAAGAATTCCCGATCTCCGACGAAAGCGTGCGCTACTTCAAATCCGGCCAGCCGTTCCTGTACCGCAATTTGCCGTTCTGGCTCGCGAGCCTGATTGAACGACGGCTGCTGATCCTCGTGCCATTCGCGGCGCTCCTGTTCGGCTTGCTTCAGGCCTTGCCGCGCATGCTCGAAGCGCGGATGAAAAAGCGGCTCGTGGTCTGGTATCGCGAGATCAAGGCGCTGGAAGACGAAGTGTGGAACAGCCGCGAGCCGACCCGCGCACAGATTGCGCAATGGAGCGAAGAGATCGAAAACATCGACGCCAACGCGAGCCGGATACGGATTCCCTATCGTTACTTTCAGGACGTCTATGCCCTCAAGCAGGCAATTGGCGTCGTGCGGGACCGGATCGCGCATGCCGCGAATCGGGCGCAGGGATAGAGAGACGTCGGCACGCGCGCGATCTTTTCATCCGTGTTGCGGCCATATCGTGGACTTTTACTTCGCTATCCCTGGCAAATTCATGCTAGTCACCCGCTGCTCACCCGCTGATCATCGATAGCGACGCCTGGCACGGCCGAGGCATTCGCGGCGCGCCGGCCGCATTTCCACTAAACTGTTCCGCCTGAGCGCCGCCCTCGCGGCGTGGCCCGCATGGCGGGCATGCCGTTTGCCATGCCCTGCCGTGCCTGCACGCCGGGCACGATCCGCACCCCGTTACAGGACTTCGCATGAACGATCTCTCCGCCTTCCCCATTTCCGGCAAATGGCCCGCGCAACATCCCGAGCGCATCCAGCTCTATTCGCTGCCCACGCCCAACGGCGTCAAGGTGTCGATCATGCTCGAAGAAACGGGCCTGCCCTACGAGCCGCATCTGGTCCGCTTCGACACCAACGACCAGATGTCGCCGGAATTCCTCTCGCTCAATCCCAACAACAAGATTCCCGCGATCATCGATCCCAACGGACCCGATGGCGCACCGCTCCCGCTCTTCGAATCGGGCGCGATCCTGATCTACCTCGGCGACAAGAGCGGCCAGCTCCTCGCGCGCGAAGGCCGCGAGCGCTATGAGACGATCCAGTGGCTGATGTTCCAGATGGGCGGCATCGGGCCGATGTTCGGCCAGGTGGGCTTCTTCAACAAGTTCGCCGGCAAGGACTACGAGGACAAGCGCCCGCGCGAGCGCTATGTGGCCGAGTCGCGGCGCCTGCTCAACGTGCTCGACCAGCAGCTCGCGGGCCGCAAGTGGATCATGGGCGAGCACTACACGATTGCCGACATCGCCACGTTCCCGTGGGTGCGCAACCTCATCGGCTTCTACGAGGCGGCCGATCTGGTCGGCTTCAACGACTTCCGTCACGTCGCGCGCGCGCTCGACGCCTTCCTCGCGCGTCCGGCCGTCAAGCGCGGGCTGGAGATTCCGGCGCGCGGCTGATACGCGCGCACGGTGTATCGAGGGCGCTCAGCGCATCTCGCGCGCCGCGGCCGATGAATACTAGACGGGTATTGCGGCAGCCACCCCGGCGCCCATCTCAATGGGCGGCCTTCACACGCGCCACCACGGCGTTCGAGACCTCGCCAGCCGCACGCTCGACGCTCATGCGTTGCTCGCCGCGTGCGACCACGAACTTGGCGGCGGCCACGTAGGGATTGAGCGCGATGGCGGCGGCGGCCCCCGGCTTGCTCTGGCTCGAGTGCGTCTCGATCTCCTGATACATCGGCGCGGGCGCCTGCTTCGAGAGATCGTCGACGGCAACGGCCAGGTCGATCTCGCTCGCGCCCGCGCCGAAGCCCACGATCGAGCGCCGCAGACGATTGCCTTCATCGACGTCGAGGAATACGCCACGCACGAGCCAGCCCTGGGTGGGCGGCGCGGCGCCGGCCGGCAGGCGCCGCGCATCGAAGCCCGCCTTGCGCAGGTCCGCGACCAGCGTCTCCGCCATCTGGTCGACGATCTTGCGGGCGCGCGCCTGCGGGTCGTCGCGATGCGCGAACGGCCTGGGCAGCAGGCCACCCGCGAAGCGCCGCGCGTTGTCCACCGGATTCTGGTCGGTCGTGACGTTGGCCGCGTCGAGTTCGAAATCGCTCACATAGACCACCGGCGCCTGCACGGGTACCGTCGCGGGCGCGTTCGACACTGAATTCGGCACTGAATTCGGCACCGCATTCGCGCCCGCCTGCGCGAACGCCACCGGGGCTCCCAAGCCAAGCCCCATGCCCACGCATATCGCGGCGAACACATACACTTCCCGGCACACTTTCATCGCAGACTCACTCTCGAACAGACCGCGCCCATCATAATCGCCACGCGCCGCGCGCTCTTGCTGGGTGGCCGCCACGCGGCTTCGTGCGCCTTCATGGATTCAGCCGTCGATCACGCCAAAACGCTGCAGGTCTTGCGCAAGCGTTTCGACATCGACGAAGCGGCAGGCGTGCAGGCCGGCGTCGAGCGCGCCTTGCACGTTCGCCTCGCCATCGTCGATGAAGAGCGTTGCGCGCGGTGCGACGCCCAGTTGCGCGAGACAGCCGAGATAGGCCTGTGCCGCGGGCTTCACCGCCCCAAACGATGCCGACGCATAGACACGCTCGCCGAACAGCTCCGCTACCGGCGGATTCAGATAGTCGAGGTGGTCGGTGACGAGGCGGCAGTTGTTGGTCAGCACGGCAATCCGGCAGCGCCGCGCCGTGCGCCCGGCCAGTGCGATGGCCGCGTCGTTGGGCGTGATGGAGGCGTGCCGCGCCGTCAGCCAGGTCTCGCGGTCCATGGCGCAGCCGAGCAGTTCGCCGAGCGCGCGCAGATAGACCTCGGGGGCCAGCTCGCCCGCGTCGGCGCGCGCTTCGAGCCCCGAGCCCCAGATCGCCTCGCGCACGGCCTCGGGCGTCGTGCCGGTCAGCGCCGCGAGCCGCGCGGCGCGCGCCTCGCGGTCGTAATGGGAAAGCACGCCCTCCATGTCGAAGAGGACCACGTCGATTGCCGCTGCCGTCGCTGCCGCCGCTGTCATGTGCCGCTCCCGCCTCGCGAACCCCGCAGCCGATGATACTGCCATGCGGCTGGCGCGAACACGCCGTTCGTGCGCCAATGTCCGCGCGCGCACGTTACTTGCGGTTTGCTTGCGCCGACACTGTGCATGTGCACGGGATCGTGCCCCGAAAACGCCAGGCGAATGCGGTTACACTGCAGCCTATGGAAGAATGCCGTTACTGCGGAAAGACACGCGACGAATGGGATTGCCACGGGCCGGCCTGCCGTGGCGCGATTGCGCGTGCGCTGCGGCGCCAGCGCCAGGGGCTGCCGATGGTGGCCAACGTGATCCGCAACGAAATTCCCGAGAATGCCAGCACTGGCGAGGTCATCCATGTCCTCTCGCGCCAGCGCATGCGCGCGCGTCGCGGCAACGAGGAGCGGCGCGAGCGCAAGGCGCTTGAAAGCGCCGACGAAACGGGTGGCACGACCCACCGCTAAGCCGGCCGCCTCGCCGTCATGAGGGCCGCCGCTCGGCGGCCCTCATCTTTTCTGCGGCGCAGGCTTCGCACCCGCACCCTCTACACCGCTCTCCGTGCGGAAATCAGCGCGTGAAAATCTGCGCCGTCGTGATCGCCATGTCGCCGCCGGGCACGGGAATGTCCTTGAGCTTCTCGAGCGTATCCGCGTCGTACACGGCAACGGTATTGAACGTGCCCGCCAGATAGATCTTCTTGCCCGCTTTATCGATCGTCAGGCAGTAGTACGAATGATCGAGCGGCACGCTCTTGAGCAGCTTTTCGTCCTTGACATCGTACTTCGCGAGCCGGTTGAGCACCCCGTACATGATATTGGGGTCCTTCGGCGAGATGCCTCCCGAAAAATAGATCTCCGTGAACGGCGCAAAGTCCTTGAGCGTCGTCTTGCCCGTGGCGAGGTCGATGTCGATGTACCCGTACATCGTCTGCGCCTTGTCCGGGTCCTTCTTTTCATCCGGGAAGCGGTCGGCCGTATAGAGCAGATTGAACGTGTGCTGCGGGCGCTGCTGGGGCCACACGTAGAGCACGTCGGGCTCGCCATGCAGCGGGCGTTTCCAGTCGCGCAGCGGCGCGGCCACGTCGACTTTGCCGGTGTGGACGTTCATGCGGTAGACCGCCGGGCCGATGATGAAGAGCGAACCGTCGTCGGCGGCCTGCATCATGGTGGTCTGGCGCGGCGCCGGGAACGTGCGCACCGGCTTCGCCTCGAGCCCGCCATCGGTCGACCACACCTCGAGGCGCGGCGCCTGCACTTCGTAGCTGTCGCGGTTCATCTTCGTCGGATTGACGACGCTGTAGATCTCCTTGCCGTCCGGGCTCAGCGCGATCGAGAACATCGCCCGCGCGCGCTCGTCCCACGACTGCGAGAGCGCCGCATGGAACACCGTCTTGCACGAGTCCAGATCGATGCCGTAGAGGTCGCCGTAGTGATTGTTGAGCACATAGGCGCGCTTCTTGTCCGGGCTGATCTGCATCGTGCCCGGCCCGTACGCGTCAGGCAGCGAGCAGGTCTTGTAGACCGTTTCGGTTGCCGTGTCGATCACGCTCAGGTTGTTCGGATAGTTCGTGACCGCGAGATACTCGTGGCCGCTTTCGAGCGGCGTGTCCGGCGCCGCCGCCGCAAGCGTGGAGAGCGTCGTGAAGGCGCCCAGCACGGCGGCGAGCGCGGCCCGGTACGTGTGCTTCCTCAATGCCATGACATGTCCTTTTAGTCGATCCGTATAATTTAGTTATCCTTCGGGAAGACGCTGCCGAGATGGCGCCAGTCCTTGCCCGAATCCGCGGCCGTCTTGTTCCAGTCCTGGTACGTGCTCATCATGTCCGGCACCTGCGCGGGCCACCAGCACGGGTCGGAGCAGCCGTAGAGGTCGGCTTCCATCGGCTGGCACAGCGAGGCCACGCCGCCGAACACGTCCACTTCCCAGCCGGGGTCGGTGGTGGCCGTGCAGCCCGCCACCGACGTCATCGCGACGACTTCCTCCAGGCGGTCTTCAGCCGCAGCCTGCTCGAGCTGCTTCGCCTTGTTGTTGAGCGGCTTCAAATGTTTCATGTCAGTGTGCCTTGCGCGGAGTGATGTGGTTGTCGATGAACGCCGGGTTGGCCGCCATGATGCGGGCATAGATTTCGATGCCGAAATCGACCCAGTCGCGCATCAGCTCGCAGTAGTGGTAAGTGGGGTGCTGCGGGTCGCCGTAGCGCGCGTAGCTCTCGTGATAGCAGCCGCCCGAGCACAGGTTGCGGATGCGGCAGCTCTCGCAGCCCGTGCCGCTGCGGTCGAGCCGCTCGGAGAGAAAGTCCGTGAGCCGCTCCGTGTCCACGCCCTCGTGCACGTTGCCGAAGGTGGGCAGCGTCGATCCCGTGAAGCGGTGGCACAGGTTCAGATCGCCCTTGTGATCGACGGCGAGCATCTTCAGGCCCGCGCCGCAAGGCAGCGACTTCTTGTGCCCTTCGTGGATATCGGTGATGAGCTGGTGCAGGTTAGAAAATCCAATGTTGCGATTCTCCAGCGCCGCGTGCAGATAGCGGCGGCCCAGCGCCTTCATGTTCTCGAACACGCGCGTGAGCTCTTCAGGCTGCATATTGAAGGTGTCGAGCTGGCCCGACGTCACGGGCGCGAAGCCCACCTCCGCAAAACCCAATTCGTTGATGAGGTGATCCCAGATGCCCGCGATATCGGTCACGCCGCTCGTGAGCGTCACGCGCGCGCCCACGGGCCGGCTGCGATAGCGCTTGAGCAGCATCTCCACCTTGCGGCGGACCACGTCATACGTACCCGCGCCGCCCACGGTGCGCCGGTTGAGATCGTGAATCGAGCGCGGCCCGTCCATGCTCACCGAAAGGCCGAAGCGATGCGCGTCGAGCCAGTCGACGATCTCCTCGGTCAGCAGCGTGGCATTGGTCGTCATCACGAAGTCGACCTGCTTGCCGAGCGCGCCGAAGCGCAGCTCGCAATACTCGACCATGCACTCGATCAGCTTGCGGTTGCTGAGCGGTTCGCCGCCGAAGAACACCACGGTATAGCGCGATTCGTCGGGCGATTCCTTGAGCAGCATCTCCACGGACGCCTTCGCCGTCTCCATGTCCATGCGGCGCCCCGCTGACGGCGTATCGAGATCCTCCTTGTAGCAGTACGTACAGCTCAGATTGCAGCCCGTATTCACGTTGAGCACGACGGTGTTGATCGCCGTGCGCTCCACGCGCTTCACGGCAATATCGGGCGAGAGCGGCGAGCCGTCGCTCACCACTTCGAGCGCGAGCAACTCGCGCAGCGTCTCGCTCACCTCGTTCGCCTTGTTCACATCGTGCGCCGCGGACTTGCCCGCGAGCCGCGCGAACAATTCTTCCGCCGTGCAACTGCTCTCGCGCAGCGCGTCGATGATGTCCGCCGTCACCTTGTCGGCGGCGAACAGCGAGCTGCTCGGGATATGGAACATCAGGCGCTCGTGGTCCACCTGCACCTCGTGCACATTGCGCTCCACCACGTTCAACATGGCGCTCATCTCACTCTCCTTGCATTCGATCCAGACCGGCTTCGGCCTTTAAATAGCCTTGATTCTCGCGAGCGTCATGCATCAGGGAATCGGCGGATTGTTCCAGCGCTGCACCCCGACGATCATGTGCGCCTTGCCCGATACGCTCTGGCCGCCATCGGTCACGGTCGCAATCACGTTGAGATTGCCGGTGTTGTTCGTGGACATCCGGCGTTCCGGATTCGGGCCTGCGCCGCCGGGCGTGAAGATGCCGGTCGAGGCCTGCATCGCGCCCGCGAACTTCACGTCGTGGTCTTCCTTCGCCTGGTCGTTGAACGGCTCGACCGACCATTGCGCCGGCACCACGCCGATGCGGAACGGCTTGCCCGCCGCGTCCACGCCCCACGCCTGCGCGTCGAAGCGGCCCTCGACCTTCGGCACCGAGCCGCCGTTGCCGCCGATACGCGCCACCGCGTATTCAGGCACGACCTTCACTTCCTTGATCTGCTGATAGACGGAGAAGTCCGCGAGCTGCGCGCCGCCCACGCTCACCGCGCGCGGGCCCACCGCGCTATCGGCGCTGGCCTTCACGCGCACGCGGATCGCCTGGGGCGAGCGCGAGACCACCGATGTCACCGCCACGCCAGGCCCGAAGTCCGGCGTGCCCTGGAGGTTGGTGCCCACCACGGTCACCTCGGCTTGCGTGCCGGCCTTGATATACTCGGGCTGCACGGCGAGAATGCGCGCCGTGCCGGCCTTCGCCGCCATGAAGTCGAGACCGCGCTCCGTATGCGCATCGTCGAACATGCGGCCCTTCATCTCGCCATCCGTGGCCGCCAGCACCTGGCGCATTTCAACGCCCTGCACCTTGATGCTCGCGCGCCATTCGTAGCCGTCGTAGAGCATCGCCGAGCCGTTGCCGTCGAGCGCGCTGCCGTCGGCATAGCGGCCCTTGAGCGACACCTTGAACGTGTCGTTCGCGCCACCTGTCACGCTCATCACGCCGTACGCGTCGCCGCGTCCGGGCATGTGGCCGCTGAAGGTCCAGTTGCCTACGAACGTCGATGCAGCCGGACGGTTCTTTTGCCAGTCCGTCCAGTCCTTGCTGTCATACGGGTATTGCTTCGCGAGCATCGGCGCGATGTCCTTGAGCGCCACTTGCAGCCACTCGCGGTCGCGGCCCATCGCCGAGTATTCGATCGACGGCCATTGCCCGAGGTGGAAATTCACGAGCTTGTCCCACTCCTCGACCGGGCGCCGCTGCAATACGGGCCGCGCCGCCGAGTGGCAACGCGCGCACATCTGCTTGAATTCCTCGCTGCCGATGGTCTCCTGCGTATTCAGGCGCTGCTCGAGCGCATAGCGCGCGTCGGCCGTTTCCGAGGGCGCGAGGCCCTGGCGGTCGGACAGATATTTCACGAGGATCTGCCGGTCCGCGTCGCTGATGACGAGGCCATGCATGGTCTGCATGCGAGCGATCGTCATGAGCCAGCCCTCGGGCGTCTTGCGCTGATGGCTGATGCGGCTCCACGAATCCTTCGACTCGGCGGTATGGCACGCCGCGCAGGTGTGGCTGATGATCGTGAGCGCGTCGTGCTGCTGCGCGTCCACCTGCGCGTGCGCCGCCGTCGCGAACGCGAGCGGCGCGGCCAAGCCCGCGATGCTCAACAAGGTACTGCGTCGAATGAAAGTCTTGAACAAGGCCTCGCTCCTTTACCGGGTTCCATTTCGCCGTTCATCGCCGTTTGTATATCTCTCGTGCATCAGGCGGCTCGATTATTCGGGTGGCGATAAAGCATGGGTCGTGCCAATCACGCAAAACGCCGTGCGAGAACGATTTGAGCCCCTGAAACAAGGGTTTTTCTGCAACCCGGGAATCGGGTAAATCCCAATGCAAAAAATAATTCGTTTGCGCAGGTCGGCACGCCAGCGCATCGATCGCCTATTCGGCCGTGTGCCATTCTCGTCTCGCGTCTCATGCGAATTCTCAAAATGAGAAACGTTGCGCGCGAGATGACCTTCGCTTCGATATGCGGCGCAGGGTTTGCAGCGGCTGGTATGGAAGCTGCTTAGCGCTCTTTCTCAGCCAACCCAAAGAGCGAGGATCATCTCATGCAGGCTCCGCTGTCTCTACTCCCGCAAACCCAGGCGTTCATCGAGCGCGCACCGACCATGCTGATCGGCGACGCATGGGTCCATGCCGCCAGCGGCGCGAACATGCCCGTGCACAACCCGGCCACGGGCGCGCATCTCGCCGACGTGCCGAAGTCCGGCGCGGAAGACGTGGACCGCGCCGTGCGCGCGGCACGCCAGGCCTTCGACGATTCCGCGTGGAGCCGCATGCGCCCACGCGAGCGCCAGAATCTGCTGTGGCGTCTCGCCGATCTAGTCGAGCGCGACGCGCAGATGCTCGCCGAGCTCGAATGCGTGAACAACGGCAAGAGCGCCCAGGTGGCGCGCGTGATGGACGTGCAGCTCTCCATCGACTTCCTGCGCTACATGGCCGGCTTTGCGACGAAGATCGAAGGCTCGACCGTCGATGTCTCCATGCCGCTCATGCCCGAGGGCCAGTTCCATGGCTACACGCGCCGCGAAGCCGTGGGCGTGGTGGGCGCGATCGTCGCGTGGAATTTCCCGCTGCTGCTTGCGTGCTGGAAGCTCGGCCCCGCGCTCGCCACGGGCTGCACGGTCGTGCTCAAGCCCGCCGACGAAACGCCGCTCTCCGCGCTCAGGCTCGCGGAGCTCGCGCTCGAAGCGGGCTACCCGCCGGGCGTCTTCAACGTGGTGACGGGCACGGGCGCCGAAGCGGGCGCCGCGCTCTCGCATCATCCGGACGTGGACAAGCTCACGTTCACGGGCTCGACCGAAGTGGGCAAGCTCATCGGCAAGGCGGCCATGGAGTCGATGACGCGCATCACGCTCGAGCTGGGCGGCAAGTCGCCCACCATCGTGCTCGACGACGCGGACCCGGCCGCCGCCGCGGCGGGCGCCGCCACGGCCATCTTCTTCAATCAGGGCCAGGTGTGCTGCGCGGGCTCGCGCCTGTATGTGCAGCGCAAGCGCTTCGACAACATCGTCGGCGACATTGCCTCGATCGCGAGCCGCATGAAGCTCGGCAACGGGCTCGATCCGAGCGTCGAGATGGGGCCGCTGATCTCGCAGAAGCAGCAGCAGCGCGTGATGGGCTACATCGAGCGCGGACGCGCGGCGGGCGCGCAGCTCGCCTGCGGCGGCGAGCAGTACGGCCCGGGCTACTTCGTGAAGCCCACCGTGATCGTCGATGCGGATCAGAAAGGCCCGCTCGTGCAGGAGGAGATTTTCGGGCCGGTGCTCGTGGCCATTCCGTTCGACACGATCGACGACGCGCTGCGCCTCGCCAACGACACGCGCTACGGCCTGGGCGCGAGCATCTGGACCAACAACCTCGCGGCCGCCCACCGCATGATCCCGAAGATCAAGTCCGGCTCGGTGTGGGTCAACTGCCATAGCGCGCTCGATCCGTCGCTGCCGTTCGGCGGCTACCGCATGTCGGGCCTCGGCCGCGAAATGGGCGCCGCCGCCATCGAGCACTACACCGAAATCAAGTCCGTGCTCATGAGCATCTGACGAATGCACGCCACCGCTCGCGCGCGTCACGCCGCGAGCGGCGGCACGCACTCCGCTTTCTCCCCACACAACGAAGCACCATGAATCAGACGACACTCACACGCCGTGCATTCGTGATTACCACGATTGGCGCGGCCGCCTCCCTCGTGCTTCAGCGCAACGCGTGCGCCGAAGCGCCCCTGCTCATCGATAGCGACGCGCCGGCGAAGGCGCTCGGCTATCACGCCGACGCCGCGCACGTGGACAAGGCCCAGTTCGCGCGCTATGCAGCGGGCCAGGACTGCGGCAACTGCTCGTTCTATCAGGGCAAGCCGGGCGACGCCGCGGGCGCGTGCCCGCTCTTCGGCGGCAAGCGCGTTGCGGCCGCCGGCTGGTGCAACGCGTACAACAAACGCGCGGGCTAGCCGCACGAGAAGTCTCGCGCGATGGATCAGCGAGACACCCGTGCGCCGCGCCGAACGTAAGCAAACGACCTTGCGCGGCGCGTCCATCGCAGCGCGCTGGCGCTCCCCTTCGCACCCTAACCAGCGCGCATGCATGCTGGCAAATCACGCGGCAGAACACGGGCAAACCCCGACGGAACACCCGATGCAGCCGCGCGATATGCGTTGTTCACCGGATGGATTCGCCCCGGCATCTGTGCGAGATTAGGCGGGCTTTTTTTCACACGCGGCACCGATGCAAGTGGCGAACCGCGATCACTCTAAAGGGGGACAGCTTGCAAGACTTCTTTCCTCCCGGCGCGGCGATTCCGGACCGGTTGCAAACCACCCATCTGATCCGCGAGCGCCTGCGCGCCGAAGGTCATCTGCCCGAAGGCTATCTGCGCAGCGAGATCGACGCCTCGTGGCGCCGCTCGCTCGCGCACGGCGTGCGCGGCCATGACGACGCGCTCGTGAGCCTGCGCGAATTCGGCAACCTCGACGACCTGCACGCGGCCAACCGCATGCTGCTCGACGCCGCGGCGCCCGAGCTCGATTTCCTCGAAGAACGCTGCGGACGCGAGGGCCTCGTGATACTCGCCGATGCCGATGCAACGATCCTGCGCGTGGAAGGCGACGCGGCGGCGCTCGCCGACCTCGGCATCTTCGACGTCTCGCCGGGCGCGACCTGGACCGAGTCGCTGCGCGGCACGAACGCGCTCGGCACGGCGCTCGTCGAAGGCCGGCCCGTGGCGATCGACAGCGGCGAGCATTTCATTGGCCGCCTGAGCCGCTTCTCGTGCTGTTCGCTGCCGCTTACCGATCCGCATGGCAACGTGATCGGCGTGCTCGACCTCACGCGCGACGGCCAGTTGCCGATCCTGCACGACACGCCTTCGATGCTGATCGGCGCAGCCGCCAATCACATCGAAACGCGCCTGTTCGAAGCGTTCTTTCCCGAGCTGTTCGTGCTGGCGTTTCATCCGCGCCGCCCCTATCTCGACTCGACCTGGAGCGGCGTGCTCGCCGTGCGCGACGACGGCGAGATCGTCGCGGCCAATGCGCAGGCTTGCGACCTGCTTCGACTGTCGCGCAGCGAGCTCGTGGGCCGGCGCTGCGAAGGCCCGCGCGACCTGCCGTTCACCGCGCTGCTCGATACGGCTGGCGCGCTGCGCGTGGCCGCGCTGCCGGGCGAGTTCGCGTTTCGCGTATTGCGCGCGCCGCGCCGTGCCGCTACGCGCGTCGACAGCGCCCGCTCCGCGCAAGCATTCGTGCCGGGCGCGGCTGTCCGCACGCAAGCGCAAACCGCAAACACGGAAGGCCTCGCGAAGCTCGCGGGCCGCCAGAGCCGCCTGCTGCGCGCGCTGCAAATGGCGCGTCAGGGCCTCAACAATGGCTTGCCCGTGCTCGTGCAGGGCGAGACCGGCACCGGCAAGGAAGTGATCGCGCGCGGCCTGCACGACGCCAGCGCACGCGCGGGCAAGCCGTTCGTGGCCGTGAATTGCGCATCGATACCCGAGGGCCTCATCGAATCGGAGTTGTTCGGCTATCGCGACGGCGCGTTCACGGGCGCGCGCAAGGGCGGCATGACCGGGCGCCTGATGCAGGCCAACGGCGGCACGCTCTTTCTCGACGAAATCGGCGACATGCCGCTGCACTTGCAGGCGCGCCTGCTACGCGTGCTCCAGGAGCGCAAGGTCGCGCCGCTCGGCGCGGGCGAGGAGCAGTCCATCGACATTGCCGTGATCTGCGCGACGCACCGCAATCTGCAAACGATGGTGCGCGAAAAGGGCTTCCGCGAAGACCTCTATTACCGCATCCACGGCGTGAGCGTGCATCTGCCCGCGCTGCGCGAGCGCGACGACGTGGACCTGATCGTCGAGTCGCTGCTGGCGCGTCTGGGTGCTTCGCAAGTGGGCATCAGCGCCGAGCTGGCCGACGTGTTCCGCACGCACGCGTGGCCCGGCAATATCCGCCAGCTCGAAATGGTGTTGCGCACCGCGCTGGCCGTGCGCGCCGACGACGAATACGAACTCGGCCTCGATCACCTGTGCGACGGGTTCATAGACGGCGCGTGCCCCACTACGCCCGGCGCGGGCCCTCATGGACTGATCCGCAAGCACGAGGACGAACTGATCCGCGAAAGCCTCGCGCGCCACGAGGGCAACGTCGCGGCCGCCGCGCAGACGCTCGGCATCAGCCGCGCGACGCTCTATCGCAAGCTCAAGCGGTTGCACCCATGATGCGTCCGAAATTCGTTCGACCTGCTAATCGACCATGCTGAGTCTGCTGCTACGTTTTATCAGGACCGACGACCGCGCACGGCTGCGCGAATCGATGGCATGGCTGTACGGCTTCGTGCGCCCGCACCGGCTTGCGATTGCGGGCCTGCTTGCGCTTTCGGTGGGCGCGTCCTTTGTCGCGCTCGTGCAGCCGTGGATCACGAAAGAGATGATCGACCGCGGCCTGCTTGGCCGTAACTACCCCGTGCTGCTCGCGCTCGCGGCCGCGATGGTGCTCGCCGGCATCGCGGGCACGTTGTTCGGCGGCGTCAACCGCTATCTGCACACGCGGCTTTCCGGGCGCGTGCTGTTCGCGCTGCGCGGCGCCGTGTACACACATCTGCAAAAGCTGCCGCCGTCGTTCTACGGCAGGCGGCGCATCGGTGACCTGCTCTCGCGGCTCGATGGCGATGTCGCCGAGATCCAGCGCTTCGCGCTCGACGCACTCTTCTCCGCCGTCTCCAGCGTGATCGGGCTGATTGGCTCCGTGGCGCTGCTGCTCACGCTATCCGCCAAGCTGTCCCTGCTGGTCGCGGTGCTGATTCCGTTCGAGGCGTTGTGGCTGCGCCATATGCGCCGCAAGGTCGAGCGCGACGCGCGCAGCCTGCGCGAGAGCGCCGCCGATCTCTCGTCGTTTCTCGTCGAGACGCTGCCCGCGATGAAATTCATCCAGGCATCGGGCCAGCAGGACGCCGAGCGCCGCCGCCTCGATGGCCTGGGCGACCGCTACATGGAGCGGCTGCTCAAGCTGCAGCTGACCGAATTTTTCACGCAGTCGGTGCCGGGCCTCTTCACTTCGTTTTCGCGCACGGGCGCGTTCCTGCTCGGCGGCTACTGGGTCGTCAAGGGCACGTGGCAGCTCGGTTCGCTGATTGCGTTCACGACCTACCTGGGCATGGCGGTCGGCCCCGTGAAGAGTTTGCTCGGCCTCTACGTCGCGCTGCAACGCATGACCGTGAGCCTCGGGCGCGTGGTCGAGCTGCAACGCGAGCCCGTCATGGTGACCCCACCGGCACGGCCCGCCCCCTCGCCGGCCAGTAGCGACCTCGCGTTCGAAGACGTCTGGTTCGCCCACGACGCGCGCACGCAAGGCATCCTGCGCGGCGTCTCGGCCGTGCTCCCCGCGGGCAGCAAGATCGCGCTGAGCGGCGCCTCGGGTGTGGGCAAGTCCACGCTCATCGACCTCATGCAGCGCTTCTACGATCCGCAGCAAGGGACGCTGCGCCTGGGCGGCGTGGATCTGCGCGAGCTCGATCTCGCCGAGCTGCGCCGCCGCATCGCGGTCGTGAGCCAGGACATCGTGCTGTTCCGCGGCAGCCTCGCCGACAACGTGCGCTACAGCGCACCGCACGCGAGCCGCGCGCAGATCGTGGAAGCGATACACGCCGCGCAGCTCGACGAGCTCGTGGCGACGCTTCCCGAGGGCATCGACAGTCTCGTCGGCGAGCGCGGGCAGCAGCTTTCGGGCGGCCAGAAGCAGCGCATCGCGATCGCCCGTGCCTTGCTGCAAGACCCGTCGATTCTCGTGCTCGACGAAGCGACCTCGGCCGTGGACGAGGCCACCGAGCGCCAGGTGATCGCGCAGATCGACGCGCTCTTTCACGCGCGCACGCGCGTGCTCATCAGCCATCGCGCGTCCACGCTCGCGCACGCCGATCTGCATTTCGATCTTGCCGAAGGACGCCTGCAGCGCCGCCCCAATGCGTACGAGGAGTGTGCCGCCCATGTCTCATGAACTGCGCGTCGGCATTGTGGATAGCGGATACGGTGGCGCTCAGGTGGCGTCGGTGGACGCCGCGCTCGGCTTCGCGCCTGGCGAAGATCTGTGCGTGCATGAGCGCGTCGCCACGCCCGACAAACTCGGCCACGGCAGCGCCGTGCTCGCGCACATCCTGCACGCCGCGCCCGGCGCGCGGTTCTGTGTCGCGCAAGTCTTTCACGAGCGCCCGGTCACGAGCGCCGCGCAAATCGCCTCGGCCGTGCGCTGGCTGATCGCGCAGCGCGTGCGCATCATCAATCTGAGCCTCGGCGTGCGCGCCGATCGGAGCACGTTGCGCGAAGCGTGCGCCGAGGCCGTGGAAGCCGGCATCGTGGTCTGCGCATCGAGCCCCGCGCAAGGCGCGGGCGTGTTTCCCGCCAGCTATCCGGGCGTCGTGCGCGTGACCGGCGACGCCCGTTGCGCCGCGCATCAGTGGTCCTGGCTCGACACGGCGCAGGCCGATTTCGGCGCGGTGGTGAAGGGGCAGACTCAACACATGCCTGGCATGGCTAACGAACGTGGCGCGCCCGCGGGCGCGAGCATCGCCACCGCCGCGCTCAGCGGCCACATCGCGGCCCGCCTCATGCTCGACCCCGCAGCGGACCGCGATGCGCTGCTCGCGCATCTGCGTGCGCATGCGGCTTTCATCGGCGCCGAACGGCGCTCGATCGCATCATGAAAGCCCCGCATATCGTCGTGCTCGGAGCGGGGCCCGCGGGCGCGGCCGTGGCGCGCGCGCTGGCCACGCTTGGCTACGCGGTGACCGTGGTGAGCGACCGGCGCCGCTTCGACGCCGTGGAAGGCCTGTCGCTACGCGTGCTCGAGGGCCTGCGCCGCGCGGGCCTCTTGCGTGCCGCCGTGTGCGCCGAAGGGCCGTGCGCGCGCACGACGCTCTGGAACGGCATCACGCAAACGGTCAACGCCGAGTTTCTGGTCGACCGGCACGCCTTCGACGCTGCGCTGCGCGAAGACTTGCGCGAAGCGGGCGTCGAGGTCGTCGAGGCGATGGTGCGTTCGGTGCAATCGACACCGCAAACGCATGACCTGATGATCGAGACCTCCGATGGGCCGCTCTCGCTGAATGCCGACTTTCTCGTCGAAGCACGTGGGCGGCTCGCGCCGCTCATGCGCGACGCCACGCGCGGCCCGCAAACGCTGAGCCTCCTGAACGTCTGGCAAGGTGCGCCGGCGGCGGCCGCCTCGGCCGTGGAAAGTCTGCAGGACGGCTGGGCCTGGATGGCGCGCCTGCCCGACGGCCGCTGCTACTGGCAGATGACACTCGACGTCGCGAGCGCGGAGTTGCCGCAACGCGATGAGCTGCTCGCGTTCTGCGCGCGCATGCGGCACTCGCCGCTCGCGAGCGCGTTCTTTGCCGGCGAGACCGGCGAGCAGGCACGGCTCTATGCGCGCAGCAGCACGGCCACGCTATGCGGGCGCACCGGGACGCGCAACTGGCTGCGTGTGGGCGATGCGGCGATGGCCGTCGATCCGCTCTCGGGTAACGGCATCTTTCAGTCGCTCTCGTCGGCGTTGCAGGCGCCCGCCGTGATTCATACGCTCATTAGCCGGCCCGAGCGCGCCGAGCTGGCGCTGCGGTTTCATCAGCAGCGTATCGAGCATCTGTTTCTGCGCTTTGCGCGCACGGGGCGCGATTTCTATGCGCTCGAGCAGCGCTTTGGGGCGGCGCCGTTCTGGCAGGCCCGCAGTAGCTGGCCCGATGATGTGCCCACTCATCAGGTGCCCGATTTCGGGCAGCTTACGATCGCTCGTGCGCCGGTGATTGATGGTGATGTGATCGGCGAGGCCGATGTGGTTGTGAGTCCGGATCAGCCGCTGGGCGTCTGGCATCTTCAAGGCGTGCCGCTTGCGCCGATTGTCGAGAAACTCAAGCATGAGAGTGCGCAGGAGACGCTCAAGTCGCTTGATGCGGATACTGCCCGGATGATTCGGCAGTGGCTCGTGGCGCAGGGATATCCGCAGGCATTTGTTTGAGTGCGTCTTGCGACTGCTGGATTTTGTTTTCGGTTGTTTTTAGGTTGTGACTTAACTTGTTTTCGCGGCGGGCCGCATGCGTTGCCCCTGTGCGGGGCGGCACCTACTTTTCTTTGCAGCCG
>NZ_BAYD01000076.1 GCF_000685075.1 Paraburkholderia oxyphila NBRC 105797 | reverse complement strand
CGCGAAAACAAGTCAAGGCCAACGCCTTAAGAATCCCACACCGTTTTCAAACGGGGACCTTAGATAGTCACGAGATTGACAATAGAAAGCGGCCCAAACGGAATCTGAAACAGCCGTCCGCCCGTTTCAAGCGACCCGAGGTCAATGCTAGCCAGCCCCAACTGCGCAATCAGCTTGCCAACCTGCGCCTTGGCATCAGCATCATCACCCGCAAGGAAAAAAACGCGCTGCCCATTAGGCACCTGAAGACTATCAAACACCTGCGCATTCAGATGATTGAACGCCTTCACGACACGCGCGCCGGGCGCCCAGTCAGAGAACACCACACTCGACGACCGCCCGCCGATATCCGCGGGCTTGATCCCAAGCGCTGCAAACGGATTGGCCGGATCCCCAGCATCGTCCGAATCCGGATCGAGATGCACGAGCGGATTGTTACTGTCGATCACAATCCGGCCATCCCAGTCGGGAAGCCCGCCAAGCGCATCCTTTATCGCGTCCCACGGCACCGCCACCAGCACGATATCGGCCTGAGCCGCTTCGGCCACCGTGACGGCCCTGATGGAGGGCCCCAACTCGTCAGTCAATGCCTTCAGCGATTCCGGGCCGCGACTGTTGGCAATCACCGCGGGGATATTCTTGCTGGCCAGCGCGCGAGCAAAGCCGCCGCCGATGTTGCCCGATCCAATGATACCGATGCTCATACAAATCTCCAGAAAATCTGTCACCGACACAGTGACATTTGTGGGTAAAAAAAGCACTACTACAACGTAATGCCGAACTGACCGAGCCGCGCAACCTCTCGTGCGATATCGGCCACGCTCACCTTGTCCAACTCGTCTTCAAGCGCCCGACGCGCGCGATCCAGCGATGGCTGCATCGCGGCGAGGATGTTGCCGCCAATCGGGCAGTCGGCGCTGGGCGGACTCCGGTGCAAGGAAAAAAGCGCTGGGTCCTCCACTGCGAGATACACGTCCAGCAATCTGATCTCTTTCGCGGGCCTCGCCAGCAGCGCGCCGCCGCCCGCGCCGAGCTGCGCGGTCGTGAGCCGTGCATCGCTCAAGCGTTGCAGCAGTGCGCGGATCACGACCGCGCTGGTGCTGGCGCTATGCGCCAGATCTTCGGAGCGCAGGGGCTTGCCGCCGCTTGCCGCCATGGCGGCAAGCGTGTGAACGGCGACAGCGAAGCGCGTGCTGGTGGGCATGATGATTGGCGAATCAAGCGATCGAGATGGCCGCGCCGCTGGCCTAGAACGGATAGGGCGTCTGTGCGCTGCGCGAATTGATCCAGATGACGTCGCTGAAATCGGCCAGGCTGTCCGGGCCAGTGCGGCCCCAGCCGCTGTCGCGCACGCCACCCATCGGCGCATGGATCTCGTCGTTGACCGTCGCCGTATTCACGTTGACGATCCCGCACTGGATCTTGGGAGCGAGCTCGAACGCGCGGTACGTATCGCCAGCCAGAATCGAGGAGGACAGCCCATACATGGTGCGGTTGGCGGCTGCCACGGCTTCCTCGGGCGTGTCCACCGCCTCGACCACGACCACGGGCCCGAAGGTTTCCTCCTGCGCGACCAGCGCATCGGCGGGCACATCGGTCAGAATCGTCGGTTCGTAGACCTGACCTTCGTGGCGGCCGCCGGTGCGCACGACAGCACCCTTGGCGACGGCGTCCTTGATACGGTCATCAACGAGCTTGACGGCGGCGGGCGTCACCAGCGGTCCGATGATGGTGGCCGGATTCTGCGGATCACCCTTGGTGAGGGTCCGGGTTCGGGCCACGAATCGCGTCACGAACTCGTCGTAAATCTTGCGCTGGACAATGATGTGGCGCGTATTCAGGCAAATCTGCCCCTGATGGAAGAACGAGCCGAATGTGGCCGTGCGGACCGCATAGTCGAGATCGACATCGTCGAGCACGATCATCGGGTTGTAGCCGCCGAGCTCCAGCACGGTGCGCTTGAGCGTGCGGCCCGCGCGCTCCGCAAGCATGCGCGCCGTCTTTACGCCGCCGATCAGGTTGATGACCCGCACATCGGGGTTATCGAAGAACTCGTCTGCGATTTCGCCTGCCGCGCCCGGTGCGTGGGACACGACGTTGATCACGCCTTCAGGGAAGCCCGCTTCGTGCGCAATCTCGGCCAGCATCAGGCCGGCCGAGACGGGCGCGAGTTCGGAGGGCTTCACCACGACGGTATTGCCCGCGCCGATCGGCGAGATGACCGCGCGCCAGGAAAGAATGTTGGCGCCGTTCCATGGCGTGAAGCTCGTTACCACACCCAGCGGGCGGCGCACCGCGATGGAATGCGCGCCGGGCTGGTTCGTCGCCAGCACCTGGCCCGCCGGCTGGTACATCCAGCCGGCCGCTTGTTCGAGCGTTGCGGCCACGAGGTCCTGCTGGAAGTTGGCGAACGAAATCGTGCTGCCGGTTTCGCGGGCGAGCGCGTCGGCAATCTCGCTGCGGCGGCGCTTGACGATCTCCGCCGCCTTCAGGAACAGGCGCGCTCGCTCGGCCGGCGGCGTGCTGGACCACGCCGGAAATGCCTCGGCAGCGGCTTGTACCGCAACACGGGCTTCCGGGCGGCCACCCGCGGCAACCTGCGCGAACGGTTTGCGGCTATAGGGTTCCAGTACCTCGAAGGTTTGTGCATCCTGGGCTTCGAGCCATTTCCCGCCCGCATAGTACTTGTAAGTTGGTGTTGTACTCATTTCGGAATCCTGATTGGGGTGGTGGGTCCACGCAAGCGCAGGTGAAGATGCGGCCGCTCTGGCCGAAGCGTGGAGTTACGCGTCACAACGCAATACTATGTCGGCCGCGATCATGCGCACATCTCCTGTACGACAACGTAACGTTGCACGCGATAGAACGATGAGTGCGATCCGGCGGCCAGCACAGCAGTGCGCAAAAGCGTTGAAATCACTGGCCTTTGACGCTTCGATGTGGTTCGTCACGCGTCTGCCATGTAGCGCTTACTTACCGTTATCCATACGCGAAATATATTCCACGGAAGATTGTAAGGGAGTCAGTTCGCGCGAGGGGAGGTGACGGCATAGCCGGCAGCTTGCGATGGGTGAAGATTACGGAAGTATTTATCCGTGAAAAGGCGCGCCATGTATGAGTATTTCGCCACTGGGGTAACTCCCTGGAATCGCCTTGGTTGACGCATAAGATGTCATGGATGTATCTTCCTTAGAAGATGATTTGTGCGTAGCGGTCTGCTGGAACTGGGCGGGCGAGTCGAGCGTGCGTGTTCTTGCGAGCGCGATCCCAGGGCTGTGAATGTTTGAGTGGACGAGCTATACGAATTTCTCCAGCGCATGCTGGCGAACAGGCTTCGGAGTGCAGCACCATCTTTCTATGTAATTAGTACGTCAAAATAAATACTACGGTAATTTTCCGAAAAATAAGGGATGTTTCTGGTAATCGCGGGCACCGTGACCCACGCTGTACGAACAACTGCGTCGGGCAGAGGGCTTCTGATCTTCTGCCGGACAGGTGGTGTTTGACTTGTACTTAACTAGAATCGATATATCGGAGACGACTGGAGATGGTAAAGACGGAATGGTTCGCCAAGCGCAATATCGCAGTCGGTATGACGATGGTGCTTTTCGCAGGCGTGGCTCACGCGCAAAGCAACGTGACGTTGTATGGTCTGCTCGATTCGGGCTTGTTGTACACGAGCAAAACCTTGAATAGCGCCACCGGACAGAATGCCGGGAAACAAATTTCTCTTATCGACTCTGGATCTGCGCCGTCTCAGTTCGGTCTGCAGGGCACTGAGGACCTCGGAGGCGGTCTGAAGGCGGAGTTCAAGCTTGAGAGCGGCATCAGCGTTGCAAACGGGGGCTTCGGCATTTCGAACGGGAATTTATTCGGCCGCCAGGCCTACGTTGGCTTGAAGAGCGATCTGGGCGAAGTGAAGGCGGGCTTGCAGCTTTCGCCGTTTTTTCTTGCTGCATATAGACTCGATCCTCGCGGTATGTCTACCTTCGGCAGCAGCGCCATTATCTACGTCGACAACGTAGCGGCTACGGGGGTGTTCAATTCAAACGCCGTATCGTACACGAGCCCCGTCATATACGGGTTTCAGGGTAGCGTACTGTACGCGCTTGGCGGCGAGGCCGGCAATTTCGCGGCTGGCCGGCAATACTCGGCGGATCTGCACTACGACAATGGCACGCTGTTGATCGATGCGGCTTTCTACAACGGAAATTCGGGTGGTGCGGCGCAAACGCCCATTCCAACCACCGTGGACTTCTTCGGCCGCACGCTGGGGGCCTCGTATAAATTCGGCTCGCTGACCGTCAAGGCATCGTTCGCCAGCTACAAGGTTTCGGGGTCGTTCAGCAGCAACGTGTACGGTGGCGGCGCTGACTACTATATTACGCCGACGATCGATGTGAACGGGGGCGTGTGGTACACGACCGATCGCAATGATTCGTCGAATCACTCCATTCTGGGCGCGGTGGGCGGACAATATCTCCTGTCCAGACAGACATCGGTTTACGCCCAGGTTGGCATTGTGAACAACCACGGGAAAATGGACACGGGTTTGTCCATCGATGGAGCGCTTTACGGCACCACGGGCACGACGGTAGGCACGGTCGTCGGCATTCGCCACCTGTTCTAATGTGCTCAGTCCGCGCGTCGCGTATTTTTGGCGCGTGACTTCGGTGCTGCCTGATCGGGTTCTTCGAGTCCGGGCAGCACATGTTCTTCCATCAATGCGAGCGCGCGCAGGCAAAACGCATTGCCTGCGGCACGCTCCTCCTCCGAAAAGTGCGCCATGGCCGGTGCGATCGACGATTCTTCGGCGAGCCGCACGACCGCCTTCTCGACGAGATCGAGGCCCTTCCTGGTCAGATGCACAATGAACCCGCCGCCGTGGCTGGGATCGGGTTGCCGCTCCACGAGACCGAGGCCGGTCAGGCGATCGATCTTCTTGGTGATCGCGCCCGAGGTCACGAGCAGCGCGCGGTACAGGTCGGTGGGGCGCTTCGCATACGGATGGCCGCTGCGGCGCAAGGCGAGCAGCACCCGCATGTCCGAGCCGCTGATACCCGCCATGCGCTGGCACATCTTGTCGAAGGCCTGCTCGACGAGTGTGCCGAGCCCCATGAAATAGATCGCGAGCAGGAAGTTCGAAAGATCGAGATCGCTATGTTCGCGCTGCCATTGCAGCGTGATGAATTCGATCTGGCTGCTCCCGGGGAGACCCGGCTTTCTCACGGATTCCGTTTGTGCCGGCAAGGTTTTCTTGCTGGTGCGGGTGCGTGCGGGCTGCTTGGGAACGGCGCTGCTCATCTCGATGGTTTCCTTGCCATTTCATGCGTTTTTCTTGAGCTCGACTGGCGCGGGCCAGCCGCCAGTACGGCCGTTCACTATTGTACGTAAATTTCCCGGCGCCAAATCATGACGCGGGTCCGTGAGGGACGGGAGCGAAGGAAAGGGTATTGGCGGAGGGCGTGTGGCGGGCGCGGCATGTCCATATAAAGCAGGGAAGCCGGCCTGGGCCGGCTTCCCTCGCAAAGCTTTGCTGTCGATCGGCTTCAGGGTGTCGGTGTCGCGGACGGTGCGAACGTCAGCTTGGGCACCGCGGCAAGCACGCCGATACCGCCGTCGACGTTGACGATTTCGCCGGCCATGTGGGCGCTGAGGTCCGAGCTCAGAAACAGCAGGTGGCCCGCGATGTCCGCAGGCGAGGCGGCACGCCCGAGGGGGATCGCTTCGTCGATGGTTGCCCACGTGGCCTCGCTCAGGCGCTGCACCAGCCGCGGCGTGCGCACGAAGCCCGGTGAAACCGCGTTGATGCGCACGTCGTGGCGCGCGTACTCTGCGCCCGCGCAGCGCACGAAATGGTGCAACGCGGCCTTCGAGCTGGCGTAGGCGACCTCGTTCGGCACGCAGCGTTCACCGGCCAGCGAGCCGACGAACGTGAAGGTGCCGCCGCCGTCGGCCTTCATCATCTCACCGCCGATCTGCACGGCGAGGTACGCATGGCGCAGCACGATGTCGAACTGCTGGGCCCAGGAGTCGTCGTCGACTGCCGAAAGCGGCTTGATGCCCGCAACGCCGATGATGTCGACCACGCCGTGCACGCGTCCGAACTGTCGGCGCGCCGTATCGAATATGCGCTCCATGTCGGCGCGCGACGTTGCGTCGGCCACGCAGGCGATCCCGCCCACGGCTTCGGCAATGTTGCGGGCAAGCTGCGGGTCCTTGTCGACGCACAGTACGCGGGCACCGGCTTGAGCGAGCGCATGGGCGGTCTGTTCGCCGATGCCCTGGCCGGCGCCCAGCAGCACGAACCCCCGGCCATCGAGCCGCAAGAGGGACAGGTAGTCGGGCGCGTCGTGGCGCGTGGAATGACTGGTCATGGTGTGGCTCCTCAGGCTGTTGCCGGCTGGCGGTGCGAAGGCAGCAGATCCTGCCAGGACTCGTTTTCGTCGAGCTGCCTGTCGCAAGCGCTTACGCCGCGCAGGTCGAGGCCGAGCGCCGCCGGTTGACGGTTTTCCGCTACGCGCCGAATCGACTCGAGGAGCACGCGGCGCACGCGCACGACGGCCTGGTCGGCGGGCACGAGGTGCTCGCGCGAACGGTCGTAGAGGGGCCCCTGGGAGAGCCCGATCGTGGCATCTTCAACCTCTACGCCGCGCAATCCGGTCCAGTTCTCCTTCATCAGCTCGCGGTTCTGGCCGAACGTATCCGCCCAGCTGGCCGTGAAGGTGCAGCTCTTGCGATCGTAGTAGCGCGAGTCATTCAGTCCCAGCAGTTCGATGATCTTCTCTTCGGTGATCGGCGCATCGCCATGCACGACGATGTAGGTGCTCGTGTGCATGTCGTCCTCGGGCACCTCGAGTACGGTGAACAGGAATGCCGGGGCGGGGATGATGCGGCCATAAGGCACGATGAACGGCACCACGCGCGCATTGCGGATCTTCGGATCGTCGGTCTTGCGCAAGGCAACGTAGTGGAAGCCGAACGCCGTCTCCTCGATCTTGAGCGTCGGCTCCATGTCGTTGGAAGCGAGCGCGGCGGGATTGACCACGTCCGGGTTGCGCGTGAACTCGTTGTCCTTCCAGCCGGGGCGCGCCATGTTGGTGTGCAGCACGCCTACATGCGAGCTGTCTTCGCCACCCTCGACGAGCTGCAAGTAGTTACAGGCGACGTTGATGCGCAGGACCACGCGGTGCTGCGGCCTGGCGTCCATGAACGCGTACCGCGAGAACGGCGGAACCTGCTCGGCGGGGCCCACGTAGGTCCACACGATGCCGCCTTCCTCGCGCACGGGAAAGGCGGGCGCCTTCAGGCGCTGTGCATACTTCGGGTCAGCATGATTCGGCGTTTCCATCACGCTGCCGGAGGCGCTGAACTTCCACCCGTGATAGAGGCAGCGGATGCCGCCTTCTTCGACGCGTCCCAGCGCCAGCGACGCGCCACGGTGCATGCACAGCTCTTCCAGAAAACCGACCTGGCCTTCGGTGTCCCGGAAGGCGACATAGTTCTCGCCGAGCAGGCGCACGCGCAGCGGCGCGCAGTCCGGGTGGGGCAGCTGGGCGGACGTGCACACCGGGTGCCAGAAGCGTCGCATCAAGGCGCCGCCCGGCGTTCCCGGGCCGACACGGCAAAGCAGCTCATTGTCTTCGCGATTCAACATGCAGGACTCCTTGTCAGTATTCGGTTATTGGCTGCGTTCTGTACGTGCGCCTTGGGCCGAGACGATCCGGTGGTGCGGTACCAGGCTACGCCAGTCCTGGTCCTGACCGATCTCCGCGGAGATGCCGATGGCGCGGCCCGACGCCGCGCGCAGCGCCGGGATCTCGCGTTGATCGCGAGCGGCCCGTGCGCAGGCCAGCAGGCTGCGATGCAGGCGGCTGATCGCGATATCCGCGGGGCACAGCAGTTCCTGCGAGCGGTCGCGGATCGCGCCGCTCGACACGCTGCACGCGGCGTCTTCTTGCGTGATGCTGTCGAAGCCGGTGAAGTGGCCGCCGCGCTGCTTTGCGCGGTCCTGGCCAAAGGCGTTGGCAAGCGACATCGCGGCCGGCGAGTCGCAGGTATCCGCCGTCATGCCGTACTTGCGCAAGGTTGGCTCGTCGAGGCCGACGAACAGCAATTGCTCGCTGCGCAGCGGCTCTTCGCCAACGCGCTTTTCGGCATCCCACCAGACGTGATACAGGTTGCAGCGCTCGTCGTTCACCGGAACGATCGCGAGCCAGATATCGCCGTTCGCATTGGCGATGAAGCAGGGTGCGGCGAACGCCGTGACCCGCGCGATGCGCGTGCCGCCGGTCTGGCGGATGGCGACATAGTGGAAGCCGAAGTCCGTTTCGTCGGCTTCGATTTTCGGCGCCGCGTCGAACTGCATATGCGAGGTCTTTTTCGCATAGTCGAGATCGGAGTCATTGGTCCTCGCCAGTGCGGAGCTGTGCAGCACGGTCAAATGCGAGGAGTCGACGAGACCTTCCATCACCTGGACGAAATTGGCGTTGATGACCGCGCACGCGTTGATGCGATGCGCGTCCGGCTGGTCCATGAACGCCCAGTGCGGGAAGGGCGGCGCGTCGCCATGCGGGCCCAGATATGCCCATACGAGGCCACCCGCCTCGCGCACCGGATAGGTGCGGCCCTTGATGCGCTCCTTGAATTTCGGGTCTTCTACATTCGGTGTTTCCAGTACCTTGCCGTCCACGGCAAACTTCCAGCCGTGGTAGATGCAGCGCAGGCCATCGCCCTCCGAGCGGGCCAGCTGCATCGAGGCGCCGCGGTGCAGGCAGCCTTCCGCAAAGAGGCCTGGCCGGCCTTGCTCGTCGCGCCACACCACGAAGCGCTCGCCCATCAGCTCGACCGTTTGCGGGTCGCCGTTCGCCTCGGGCATGTCGGTGGACTGGATCACCGGCAGCCAGAAGCGGCGCATCGCATCGCCCATGGGTGTCCCTGCTCCAATCCGGCACATTAATTCGTTATCCTGCCTGCTTAGCATTTTCGACTCCTCGCTAGAGTATTTGGCGATGATTGACCGGCGATCAGAGATCGAGCACGAGCCGGGAGGTCTTGGCACGTGAGCAGCACGGCAGGAAGCAATCGTTGCGTGCGCGTTCGTCGTCGGTCAGATAGAGGTCACGATGGTCCGGCACGCCGGCCAGCACCTTCGTCATGCAGGTGCCGCAGACGCCCTGCTCGCAGGACAGCGGCAGATCGAAGCCCGCATCGAGCAAGGCGTGCGCGACGCTTTGGCCGGCGGCGACCGCGATCACCTGGCCACTGCTGTGGAGCTCGATTTCGAAGCGCTCGTCCCCCGAGGTTTCGATGGGCGCCGCCGCGAAATATTCGCGATGCAGGTGGCCTTCGTCCCAGCCGAGTTCGCGTGCGGTCTGCAGGATGGTGTCCATGAAGCCGGTGGGGCCGCACACGTACAGATGCCGGTCGGCAGACGGTGCGCCTATCGCGGCTCGCGCATCGAGTTGCTGCTCGGCCGGGCCGTCGTCCATGTGCACATGCACTTGCGCCTGCACGCCGTCGGGCGACGCGATCTGCTGCAGGCGATCGATCAGCGCCATGCGCGGCAGCGAGCGCCCGCAGTAGTGCAGCTCGAAAGGCCGGTTCTCGCGCGCGAGTTGCTGGGCCATGCTGAGGATCGGTGTAATGCCGATGCCGCCCGCAAACAGGATCGATCGGTCAGGACCGCTCTGCAGCGCGAAGTGATTGCGCGGGACGCTGATCGAGAGCGTGTCGCCCTCCAGCACGCGTTCGTGGAACGCGACCGAGCCGCCACGAGACCTGGCATCGCGCAGCACACCGATGCGGTAGCGCGGCGTGTCGCCCGGCAGGTCGTACAAAGAATACTGACGCACCAGGCCGCCGGGCAGATGCACGTCGATGTGCGCACCGGCTTCGAAGTCGGGCAACGGTGTGTCCGAGACAGGGGTGAATTCGTAGCCGAGAATATCTTCGGCCAGCGGCGTCCTGGCCGAGACCCGGACCTGCAACGTATCGCTTACGGGGGATTTGACCGTTTCCATGAGAGCGTCCAGATAAAAGAGGGGCATGTCAGGCGGCAAGGTCCAGGCGGCGCCGGATGACCACGGGCGCCGCCCCGAGTTCTTGCTGAACCAGCCAGCGTGCGAGGCCCTGGTCCATGACACGCACGTGCTCGGGAAACCAGTCTGCGAGCGCCTTCGCGAAGGCGCGCACGACGTGGGTTTGCCCTTGCGCGAGTGCCTCGCGAACTTCGTCGACTGAGCGGAGCACGGCGGCGTGCTCATCGATATGGCAGCCGGCCGATCCATAAGCGCTCACAAGCATGGCGTCGTCCTCTTCGCCGAAGTGCCGGTTTGCGTGCTCGGCGAAAGTCTCGAGTGCCGCCGCGATGCCGTCGTCTCCAACGGTGAGCAACGCATTGACGCACGCAACAAACTCGTGATGCGTCTCGTCCATCGACCGATGGCCGAGCGCGTAGTCGTCGTCCCAGACGAAGCGGGGCACCGCTGACTTCTGCGCTTCAGCCGGTTTCGGTTCAGACGGGGACGCGCTGATCGTCCCGTGATCTTCCAGTGGTTTCATTTGTCAACGCACGCCTGTCCTGTCAAACACGTTTTCTTAAACATCTTCTCAGGAAGATATATTAACGAGCCTGACGATGTCGAGGTAGGGGAAACGCTGATGGGTAAACGGGGAACGGAGTGTCATTGAACGATACATCAGTCCAATATCACTTCCAGGGAAGGCAAGTGCAGCGTGGCTGTGTGCGAACGACGGGCGCGCGCATGATCGCGGCGCCATCCAGCAGGCTCATGGAGTCAAGGGGCGGTGCTGTCCCAACGCGGAGCGAGTCCGGGGGGATCGACGATCCGGCTGTTCGCCGTCGCCAGCGCGTGTATGGCCGCCATGTCCGCGCTGTCCAGCTCGAAGTCGAACACAGCAAGGTTCCCCGCGAGCCGATCGACGCGGGTGGTTCTCGAAAGCGCAACCGTACCGCGTTGTTGCACTAGCCATCGCAAGACAATTTGGGCGATGGTTTTGTCGTAGCGGGCCGCAATTCGCTCGAGCGCTGGCTCCTTGAAGACACGGCCAACAGCCATGCCGCAATACGCGGTTACGGCAAGCCCTGCCTGCAGGGTACTTTCGACGAGTAAGGACTGGTTCAGGTACGGATGATATTCGAACTGGTTCGTCACAAGCGGGGCTGCGGAGAGCCGGATCGCTTCGGTCATCAGGGCGCGGTTGAAATTGCTGACGCCGATATGCCGGACCTTGCCCGCGCGCACGACCGTGTTGAGTCCCTCGATCTGTTCGGGCAGCGGCACGTCCGATCCCGGCCAGTGCAGCAGGAGCAGGTCGACATAGTCGGTCCTTAGCTTTCGCAGGCTCTCGTCGACCGATGCTTCGAAGTGCTGACTGCCGTAGTGGCTCACCCAGACCTTGGTCGTCAGAAAGAGATCGCGTCTTGGAATGCCGGACGCGGCAATACAGTCGCCAATCTCGCCTTCGTTACGGTAGATTTGTGCGGTGTCGATATGACGGAAACCGGCGCGCAGGGCCTCGGGTACCACCCGGTAGATGTCTGCGCCACTCATTCCGTAAGTGCCGTAGCCAATGGACGGAATGGCCGCGTTACTGACATGGACGTCTGGCACGGGGGGGGCTTCGCGATTGTTCAGGGCCATGCGGTCTCTGTACTTTGATGAGGCGGTTAAAGGGAATGATGGAGGCATCGAGACGTGCTATTTGATGCGCCCAATACGACGCAGCTCTGCCCCAATCTCCATGATGCGGTCTTCCCCCGCGCGCAACGCCTGCGCCGTGGTATGGACCGAGTAATAGCCGAGCACGAGCTTGTGCGCATGCGCGACGGCAGAGCCGAGAACGAACTCCGAATCCCCATCTGCCGTGATGACCAGACGCTCTTCGGATTCTTCAAAGACCACGAGCTCGTTGGCGATGCGTTCGTCGCCGATATTCAGTGCGCCGCGTTGAACACTGAGCCAGGCGACGTTGTGCCCCGGTGGCGGGGTGTACTGCCAGCGGGTCCCCGCCGCTAGCCGCACGAGCAGGTAATTGATGCCTGGCGGCGCGGCAATCGGGCTTTCGACATTGCCATAAGACCCCAGCACGACGCTGGCCGGTCCGATGCGAGGGACTTCGTTCGCGGACAAATACTGGCTATGGGGAACGCCCAGTTCGAGCCCGGGCGGCAACGCGACCCACAGCTGATAGCCGCGCCCACGCCCGTCGCCGGTTGCGCGGCCGTCATGCCATACGCCCGACCCGGCGTTCATCCACTCGACGCCGCCGACCGGCAGAATCCCTGAAGCGCCTGTCGTGTCTTCATACTCGACCTCGCCTTCCAGCAGCACGGTCGTCGTCGCAATGCCGGAATGAGGGTGCATGGCAAACCGCATATCGGATGCTGCCGAGTTATCGAAGTGATCAAGAAACACAAAGGGCTTCAGCATCTCGCCGAGATCGGACGGGCTGACGAGCCGCGTGATGGGACCGTGCTGGCGGCCAGCGGTCCGCGCAACAATCGTTCTTTGCAATGAGGCCAGTGACAGGTCCGTTGCGGAATGTTCGGAATACATGATGAGCCGGCATCCTCGATTCGTGATGGCATAAGGCAAGGTTACGCGACGGCGTTTTCGCAAAGAAGCCTGTATTCCTCGATGCAACCCATCGCCACGGGCGATACATCTGGGCCCGGATATCCCCGGATCGAGATTGAATGGGGGTTCACGGGAATTGAGTTCAACATTAATGAATGACATAATTTATGTTGAATTATCCGAGGCTGCGCCCTCGGGCGCCAATATGGCGGCCGTCCGTGCGAACGCGGTGCGGCGTTTTTCGCGACTTCGATATGACTGAACAATGGACAATGTGACTGCGAGACGCGGCATCCAGTCCGTCGAGATTGCGTTCCGGATCTTGACGGCGTTGCAGACGAGTGTGCGGGCACTGCCGCTCAAGGAGATTGCCGCGCTCTCCGAACTCTCGCCAAGCGCGACGAGCAACTACATGATCAGCCTCGTGCGGACCGGGCTGGTTGCGGCGGACGAGAAACCCGGGTGCTACAAGCTCGGGCCGGCGTCGCTCGCCTTGGGCATGAGCGCCATCAATCAGCTCGATGGATTCGACATCGTGCGGCGGGAGGTCATCGCGCTGCGCGACGCAACACGCAGTGGCGCGGCCGTGACCGCCTGGGCCGAGGACGGGCCGGTCAGTCTCTTCAAGCAGGAAGGGGACGCGCGCAGCATGCTCGAGCTGAGAACGGGCCTGATCCCGCTTGTCACGACGGCCGCGGGCAAGTTGTTCATTGCGTGCCTTCAACCTGCCCGCACGGAGGCGCTCATCAGCCGCGAACTCACGGCGCAACAGCCGTTGACGCCCGCTTCGCTGCGCGAAGAAGCGCTTGCCGAATTGCGCGCCCATGGCTTCACATCCATTCATCGCGCGGACCTCGGCTATGTGTCCGTCGCCGCGCCCATTTGGGACAGGGACGCGGAGCTTCGATTCGCGATCAGTCTCATTGGCACCTCCGCCACACTGGACACGGACGCGCAGAGCGACGCGGTCAAGGCACTGCTCGATTGCGCGAATCGGGCTACGGTTGCGCTGGGCGGAAAGGTCGCCCGCTAAATCAGCTAGCGGCCGGGCATGCGCCGCGGCCGCAGCGCGGCTTGTGCGCTTGCGTCAACCGGCCTTTGCTGCTGCAGCTGCGAGCACGATGGCGTTGAATGCGCCCGGCGCCTCCAGTTTCGGCATGTGGCCGATGCCATCGAGCGTATGCAGCGTCGAGTCGCGGCCGGCCATGTGCAGGGGCCGGGCATGCTCTTCAAGTGGAGCGATGCGGTCGAGGTTGCCGACAAGGACGGACATCGGCGCCTCGATCGACGCAACCACAGTGGGCGTGTAGGTGGAGAACAGCATGTCCACGGCGTGTTGCCATCCCGTCGGCGTTACGGCGTCTCTTAGCCTGGACACGTGCGCGCGAACCAGAGGCCCGGCACCCGGCGCGACCAGTGCGTCCACCACGGCGGCGCGCGCTTCGTCCGACTGCGCCGCGCCGCTTCGCATCAGGGCCTCTCGCGCCGCGCTCCGTTCCTCGCCGGATAGATGGCCCCGCGCTACATTGGGTGCGCTCAAGACGAGGGCATGCGTAGCCAGCGGATACTGCGCCGCGAACGTCGCCGCGATCACGCTGCCCCATGAGCTGCCTGCAACGGTTGCGCGTGCGATGCCCAGCTCGGTTAGCAGGGCCAGCAGCACCTGCGCATAGTCCGTGGCAGCGGGCGCGTCGATTGCGAACGGGCTGCTTTGCCCGAAACCTGGGGCGTCCCAGGCAATCACGCGATGCGTCTTGCTCAGTGCCGCGAACTGCGCGCGGTAGCCCGCCGAATTCGAGCCAATGCCGTGCAGCAGGACGATGGCGGGCGCGCGCGCGTCGCCCGCCGCGCGATACGTGATAACCCGTTGATCGGCCAGAGTGGGGAGGTCCAGTTGAATTTGCTCGATGGCGGGCAACGACGCTTCAAGCAGATGACGGTCAGATTCAAGCATGTGTAGATGGCTCATATTTCAGGCGCTTTTTCGAACGCCTCGATCGCTGGGCGTTCGGGGGCGGAAAGAAGGCTTGCGCTCACGAGAGGAGCATTGGCGACTCGCCGAATGCCGGCATGATTGACTCGCTAAACAGGCCGATACTGGTTCTCGCTTCCGACACGGACATGTCGCCAAACATGAACGTTCCGATCAGATAGTTGAACGCGCCTTGCTGCGCCTGTTCCAGCAGCTTTTCGCGGACCGTTTCGGGACGGCCGACCACGGCGAGGCCCGATTCCACGAGCGGCTCGAACGTCGGGGGAAGCTTTGCGTTGGCGGGCTGCGTGCCGTGCTTCTTCCAGAGCTTGAAAAAGTTCGGATAGAAGGTCGACCATGCGCGCGAGCCGATTGCCATGGCTTCCTGGTCCGTTTCGGCGACCACGATATAGCGGTTCACACCCATGAGCGGCTCGTGGGACAAGGGATGCCTTTTTGCGAACTCCTCGCGATAGCGGTCGGTAATCGACCTGACGCGTTGCACGGGGCCGCCGCAAACGATGTTCATCTTTTCCTGGGCGGGCCATACGGTCGAATCGGGCGATGCCAGCGCGTACCACGTCGGGGGCGGTGTCTGCAGCGGCTTGAGCTCGACTGGCACATCGCTGAATTGCCAGAACGTTCCCTGGTAGTCGAGGGTAGCCGAACTCAAATATCGCTTGATGATTTCGTATGATTCGGCGTACCTGGCCTGAGCGGTGGCCGAATCGATACCGAGCGCCTCGATTTCATGGGGCGACGCGCCCCGGCCCACGCCGTACTCCAGGCGGCCGTTGCTCAGATGGTCGAGCATGCAGATTTCTTCGGCAAGACGCACGGGATGGTGGACGGGCAGGATGTAGACCAGCGGCGACAGGCGCAGCCTCGTCGTGCGTTGCGCGGCGGCCGCAAGAAACACGTTTTGCGAAGGGCAGGCGCTCAGCGTGGTCGCATGGTGCTCCGACATGTGATAGCAATGGAAGCCAAGCTTGTCGTAAAGCTCGATGATTTGCAGCCTGTCTTCGTACTGCTTATGAATGGGCAGACCATTGCGGTCGTTTTGGTCAAAGATGCCGAACTTCATCGTTGTTCCAGTAAGGTGCAGGTGATCTTCGGGCGCGCGCTATCGGCCGACAAAAACGACCGGAGCCGGTTCGACTCCGCGAGCAAGGGCTTCTGCACGTGCCGTTCGCCCCTTGCGCGCGTCCTCAGTCCGGTGCAGCCCCATGGTGAGATCGAGGATCAGCGCATCGGCGCCGGGCACGCCGCCTGCCGACCATGCCTTCAGGAGCGCGCGAATCGCGCCATAGGAGCGCGTGGGGCCGTTGGAAAGCTTGATGGCGAGATCCTCGGCAACGTCCTCGACCTGCTCTTCGCCAACGACGAACGCCGCAACACCGAGCTGGCCCGCGGTGGTGCCAGACATGGGCTCACTCAGCATGGCGTAGCGCGCCGCGTAGGCACGGCCGGCGCGTTCCGCCAGGCGTTGCACGCCGCCTGCGACAGGCGCAGAGCCAACGGAGGCTTCGATGCACCGGAACGTGGCGTTTTCCGCAGCAACAATGAAGTCGCAGGCCAGCGCGAGCTCGAACGCGCCGCCGAATGCCGCGCCGCGCACGGCCGCAATCGTCGGAATCTGCAGCGCTTCGATGGAGCGGTAGGTGTAGTGCATCTGCGAGATGAACGTGCGCCACTCATCGAAATCCTTGTCGATGAAATCCAGCACGTCGCCGCCGCAGCTGAAGTTGGGACCCTCCGCGCGAATCAGCAGCGACCTGATATCGGCCTTGCTGGCTTCGCGCACGGCGCTTTCGAGGGCGTTGGCGAAGTCGGACGCTATGAGATTCGCGGGAGGATTGGCGAGGACGATATGACCCACGTTCTCGCGACGCTCGAAGGAGATGACGCTCATTGAAAGGAATCCTTAATAAATGATGAAAATGACGAAACCTTCATGTCTCCCAGCTTCACGCGGATCTATCGTTCAATAATATTGAATGCGTGCAGCATAGTTGTATGTTAGGGCGCGCAGATGAGTGTGTCAATCCATTCGGCGATGGGGGTTTGCCTGGTTTTGCCTGTCGATTGAGCGCACGCGCGAACGCCAGGCGCGCGCCGGCGGATTGGAACGTCGGGGGAGGAAGTCCCGCAGAGCCGCGGGCAAGGGAAGGAGGCTTGATGCAGCGCGCCGTGTCGAGCCTTGCTCGCACGGCGCAGTGTGGGGAGCTTACGCGCTGGACTTCGCGCGAGATGCCGGCCGTAGCGGCTTCTCGACGCCGAAAGGACGCGGCTGCGCTTTCGCGAGTTCCAGAGGCAGGGCCTTCTTGTTGAAGACGAGATCCTCGACGGCATTCCAGTAGCTCTCGACCACAGCGGGATCGGACGGAGAGATATTGGCCGTCGCCTGCATCTCGGGCCCAAAGCCGGAAAGCGTCGACGTCAGGCTGATCACCAGGTAATGGAACAGGATGGGTTCCATCCTGGGCAACGTGCCTTCATCCTGTGCCTCCTGAATCTGCGGCAGCAGCCAGTTGATGAGCGGCTTGAGCACAGAGTCGGCCACCCACTGCAGCCGCGCGCTATATCCGAGAAACTCCTGCAGCATGAAGCGATGAAACTCGGGATAGTCGACGGTGAAGCGGAAGAGCGCGCGATACACGAGCCGGACCCGCTCAGCGGCGCTGTCCGGGGGCGTCTCGTCCAGATAGACCTCCCACTGCGCGCGGATGCGCTCGAACACATGCTCCGCCACGGCCTGCCACAGAATATCCTTCGACCGATAGTGGTAAGTGATGAGCGGATGCTGCAAGCCGATCCGCTCGGAAATGCCGCGGATGCTCGCACCCTCATAGCCCTTCGCGGCGAACTCCGCAAGCGCCGCGTTCAGAATGGCGCAGCGCGTTTCCTGCGCGCGCTGCTGCTCGGCTCGCTTGAGATCCGTCGGCCGGCCCTTCCTGCCGGTGCTCTTGCTGGCGACTGCGCGTTGTACCATTTGCATTCCCGATAGTGAATTACCGCACCGGGCGCTCATCCCGACGGCGTTTGGGTTGCTGGCGGCCACCAATCAGGCGGGTCAGCGGAAAACTGTACAAAAGTATAATACAAACGAAAGCATGCGCCTGCGGTGAGCGTCTCGGCTCTCGGCGCAACACGGCTTTTAAATTTCACGAAAGTAAAATATAGTAAGGCCGCGAGACGGTTAACTGGGGATAGTCCTGAGCCGTCCACCCGTGAGGGGTACGCGCTCCGCAGCAGGGTTCGCGTGCCAATAACGTTTAGTCAAGCTGATTGAACGGCCGTTTTCCCATCGAGATGCCCAGCCCATGCCACGCCCCATTACCCTTACCGAAGTCGACGAGATCGCCGTGATCACGTTGAACAACGACGCTGAAGCCAATGCAATCGATCTGGCGTTCTGCGAAAGCATGCTGAACGCACTCGAAACGATCGGGGCGAGTGCGAAGCATCGCGTGGCCGTGATCCGTGCCTCCGGCCGAATCTTCTCGGCCGGAGGCAATCTCGCCCAGATTCTGGCCGGGTTGCAGCGGTCCGATACGTTTCTAGAAACCTTGATCAGCGAGCTTCACGCCGCCATTCTGGCGATCAGGCGCTTGCCCATTCCCGTAATCGCGAGCGTTCAGGGAGCTGCCGCGGGTGCGGGCTTCTCGCTGGCCATGGCGTGCGACTTTGCCGTGGCGTCCACTTCCGCCCGCTTCGTGGTCGGTTACGGAGCGCTCGGCACTTCCAGCGATGGCGGGCTCTCCTGGCATCTGACGCGGCGGCTGGGGCCGGCCCAGGCCCTCGAGCTGATGCTGGCGCGCGGCGCGCTGAGCGCGGACGAAGCCGCCGCGTTGCGCCTCGTGCAAGCGCTTGCTGAGCCGCACGCGCTCGAGGAAGACACGCTTGCGATGGCGCGCAAGGTGGCAGCCTTGCCGCCTGCCGCCGTTCGCGAGATGAAGCAGCTCGTTGGCCTGGCCGCGGGCGATGGCCTCGAGCAGCACCTCGAGAATGAGAAGCAGGCGTTTCTGCGGTGCGCCTCCACGAGCGAATTCGCCCGCCGCGTTGCAGCATTCGTTGGCCGATCGGATCGGCCAGCAACCTCGCCTTCCGCATGACGTTCTTGCATCCGGCGGAGCCGATCAGCCCCGCCGGACTGCGCAGCCGCTGCCTTTGAGTCGCTGGCGCGGCCGGCGCCGCTCACGCGCCATCGTGCCGCTCGCACGAAAGCGCGAAGGCGTGCTGCCTCCAGCGCGTTCGCGCTCCCTCACTCCATAAGCAAACTTTGCCCCGGCCCGATTCGTGCAGGCGCCGCGCTCCATAGACGTCCCACCGACGCCCCATAGGGATAGTCCCAGTCGAGCAATGCTGTACGACCGGAAAATATTTGGCTAATCTAAAGCTGTACGAACGGTAAAAATAAAAAGCAGACATTGCGGTGGCTGCCGACAATGTTCGGACGAAAGCGAACAAACGTTGGAGGAGACTGGAGATGAAGGGCTTGACGTGTGTGGTCGCTTCGCTCTGTGCCGTCTCGGCATCGGCGTATGCACAGAGCAGTGTGACGTTGTATGGAATCGTCGACGAAGGCATCACCTATACCTCCAATCAGAAGGGCCATTCGAACTGGCAACTTCAGAGCGGCGGAGCTTCGATCTCGCGTTGGGGGTTCAGAGGTGCAGAGGATCTGGGCGGCGGCATGAAAGCGGTCTTTGTTCTGGAAGATGGTTTTGACCCGTCCACCGGCAACATCGGCAACAACGGCGCGCTCTTTGGCCGGCAGGCGTACGTGGGGCTCACAAGCCGGTATGGGGCCCTGACGCTGGGGCGTCAATACGAGGAGATGGGCGACCTGCTTTCAAAGATCAATGCGGGGTTGAACTGGTCCGTCTACTTCGCCCACGCCGGCGACATCGACAATACGGCCGGGAGCAATCGCATTAACAATGCCGTCAAGTACGTCAGTCCTGTTGTCGCGGGCTTGTCCGTCGCGGGACTCTATAGCTTTGGCGGTCAGGCGGGACAGTTTTCCACCGATAGCGTGAAGTCATTCGGCCTGAGCTACGCTCGCGGGCCGCTGTATGCCGCCGCCGCGTACACCTATATCAAGAATCCCTATACCGCCGTCTTCAACAGCGTAGCACCGAACGCGGTGTCATTTGCCGCCTACGTGCCCAATGCACAAAGTCAGACGATCGCAGGCACGGGTGCGCAATACCGGTTCGGCAACGCGACGGTCGGCCTCGAGTACACCACGACGCGGTTCAAGAAAGCTTTCGAGGGCGGCGACGTTCGCTTCGACAACTACGAGGCGAACCTTGGCTACCAGTTAAAGCCCGATCTGCTGGCGGGTATCGTGTATGTGTACACCCACGGCAAGATCGATTCGACCAGTGAGTCCCCAATCTATCGGGCACTGGGCCTTTTCACCGATTACTACCTTTCCAAGCGAACCGACATTTACGCCGCTGCCGAGTGGATGAAGGCGGGCGGCTCGGCGACGCAAGCACAGATCACCTACGACACCGCTCCATCGAGCGGGCGCTCGCAGGGCATTCTTCGTGTGGGTTTGCGTCACAAATTTTAGTCAGGAGAACAGAGTCATGCCGCAGCAAAAAATTGATACGCACCAGCATTTCCTTCCGAAGCTCTATATCGATGCCGTTGGCCTCGACATCCTGAACGCCGCGATGCCAAACGGCGTCGCGCCAACGTGGTCTGAAGAGGCTGCGCTCGCGATGATGGATGAAAACGGCATCGACGTGGGCATTCTGTCGATCTCCTCCGGGCCGACGATTCCGGAAGCAGCCACGCTGCTCAGGAAATGCAACGATTTTGCGGCCGATCTGAGGGCGAAGCATCCGGCGCGCTTTGGCTCGTTTGCCAGCTTGCCGCTGCCGGATATCGACGCGGCTTTGAAGGAGGTGAGCTACAGCCTCGACGTGCTGAAGGTCGACGGCTTCATTCTCTTCACGAACTACGACGGCATGTATCTGGGGGACCCGCATTTCACGCCGCTATTCGAGGAGCTGAACCGGCGCGGCGCCGTGGTGTTCGTCCACCCGAATCAGCCGCCCCACGAGATACCGCGCGTTGCGCCGGCTTCGGTGCTCGAATATCCGTTCGAGACCACGCGCACCGCCACCAGCCTGATCATCTCGGGCGCGCTGCGCAAGTTCAGCAATGTCCGCTTCATTCTTTCGCATGCGGGCGGCACCTTGCCGTTCCTCGTGCCGCGTATTGCCCTTTCCATTTCCATGATGCCGGGCGCGATCGAGCGTGTGGGCGACCCGTACGAGGCGTTCAAATCGCTGTATTACGACACGGCGCTTTCGGGCGGAAAGGCGCCATTGAGCGCGCTCGCGCAAATCACGACGCCTGACCACATCTTGTTCGGAACCGACTTCCCGTTCGCTCCGACTGCGGCGATCCGGCAATTTGGCACGGCGCTCGACCACATCGAGATTCCCGGCATCGACATGGATAAGGTCTACGGAGAAAACGCCGCGCGCTTGCTGGGACGTTGAAGTTCGCTTTTTAAGGCCGCGCTTGCGGCGCGGCCACCAGGGTTTTTCGTGTTGCGTACTTTACGGTCGTGAAGTATAGTGAATCGACAGTCCGGGTCCCCCGGATTGCGCTGGTGAAGAGCCGGCGTGAAGTGCAACGTACACAGGCAGGTTTCGCAGGCGATGCGCACAGGGCTGCCTGCCTGAGCAGGACGTACCAACATCCGTGGAGGAGACATGATTGAGGAACGCGATGTCATCGTGACGATGCGGGATGGCACCCGCCTCGCCGTAGACGTCTATCGGCCGGATGGCGCCGGTCCGTACCCGGTGCTTTACGCTTCGGCGCTGCACAACAAGGACCTGCAGGGTCCGGACATTGCCGATGTGCTGCCGCCGCAGCCCGCGCACGCGCCGCTCTGGTTCGGGCCCGTGGAGGCAGGCGACAGCCGCCGCTTCGTCGCAAACGGCTACGTACACGTGATCGCGCAACCGCGTGGGTCCGCGAAATCGGAAGGCCACTACGGCGAAGAGAACACCGACCACTACGACATGATCGAGTGGATCACGCAGCAACCGTGGTCGAACGGCAAAGTCGGCATGGTGGGCATTTCGGGCTTTGCGGGCGAGCAGTGGCGCGCCGCTTCACAAGGGCACCCGGCGCTCAAGGCCATCTTCCCCTACGATGCCTGCAGCGCATACGGTGGCATGTTCGGCTTTCGCGACTTCAACCCCGGTGGCGTCGTCCATACGTTCCCGTACCTGCTCGATGTCTTCAGCACGGTGCACGAGCCGCGCGGCGTGCCGGGGCCGCTCCCCGACGAGCAGGAAGCGCTGTGGCGCGAGGCCATGCGCAACCCCGACTACAAGATGTACATCAACCTCTACAATATCCTGACACAGAAGGGTCAGAGAACGTGGGTGATGTATCACATCATGACCAACCCGTGGGAGCAGGACGGGACCGTCGAGCGCGCAGAGGCATTCTTCAAGTCGATCAAGGTGCCGTTCTATACGGGTTCTGGCGCCTATGCCTACACCTACAAGTTGCACTGGCTCGGCGCGCAGCATTACTTCCAGAACGTCAAGCAGCCGCGCAAGCTCCTTTTCACGGGACCCGCGCACCTGGAGCGCCCGTTCCATCAGTACCACGACGAAGTGATCCGCTGGTACGACTACTGGCTCAAGGGTATCGATACCGGCATCATGGACGAGCCGCCGGTGCGCTACTGGGCGATGGGTGCGAACGAGTGGCGCACGGGCACCGACTGGCCCTTGCCCGAGACGCAGTGGACCCCGTACTACCTGGGTAGCTGGGAGCAGCTCTCCACGGAGCCGCCGCGGCCGGCCGCGGAAGTCGGCAATGCGCTGCGCGAGCCCGACGTGTTCACGCAAATGCCGCTCAAGAAGACCTCGAAGGTCGAGCGTCTGCGCTACATGACCGATCCGCTTCCCCATGACGTGCTGGTCGCGGGCCCGATTTCGCTGACACTCTACGCGGAGCTCGACCAGCCCGACACGAACTGGATCGTCACGCTCAAGGATGTGGGCCCCGACGTCTCCGTCGTCACCGCGCGCGTGGGCGAACGCAATGTGCCGGATACGCTGCCGGAGCGCGAACTGACGCGTGGCTGGCTCAAGGCTTCTTATCGTGCGACGGATCCCGACCGGTCCAAGCCCGGTGAGCCGTTCCACAAGCTCACGAAGGATTCGATCGCGCCGGTTACGCCGGGCGAGATCGTGAAGTACGAGATCCAGATTCTGGCGACGGCCAACCAGTTCAAGGCGGGCCACCGCATTTGTGTCGAGATCAGCAGCCTCGATGTGCCGACCGGGACGGGCGCGATGACGGACGTCGAATACATTCCGTATCACGTGTGCAGCAGCAATACGGTCACGCACAAGATCTATCGCGATGCCGAGCGTCCCTCGCATCTGCTGCTCCCGATCATTCCGCTGAATCAATGAGGTTCCCTGATGAAAAGTATTCGTTTTGAGCGCGACGGCAAGGTGGGGAGCATCGTCCTGGCGAATCCCCCCTACAACCGGCTCGATCTGGAGTTTGCCCGCTGCCTGCGGGATGCCGTTCATGAAGCCAGCGAAAGCGATATCCGCGTGCTGGTCGTGCGGGCCGAAGGGCCCCACTTCAGTCTCGGCGGCGAAGTGCGCGAATGGCCGGGCAAGGATCTGAACTGGTTCCGCACCTTCGTGGCCGAAGTCAACACTTCATATCGTGCGATCGAGGCGCTGCGTATCCCGACGGTGGCGGTGGTGCAGGGCCTGGCGTTCGGCGGCGGCTTCGAGCTTGCCCTGAACTGCGACTTCATCGTGGCGGAGCCCGACACGGTATTCCGTTGCGTCGAGGTGACCACGGCAATGCTGCCCATCGCCGGTGCGCTGCAGCGCCTCGCCGAGCGCGTGGGGCGTGGCCGTGCCTCGCGGTTCGCCATGCTGGGCGAAGGCATTCCGGGCAGCGAGGCGGAACGTCTGGGCATCGTGACGCATCTCGCGGAGCCGGGAACGCTCGAGCGCGTCGCCAACGAGCTGGCCGCGCGTCTCGCCGACGGTCCTACGCTGTCGTACGCGGCCACACGCACGCTGCTCAAGGCGTGGTCGGGCGGCGGCGTGGCGGCTGCCGACTCGGCCATGCTCGATATCACCATGCCCCTTTACCTCACGGAAGACGCCACGCGCGGATTCGCCCACACGGCCAAGGCGTTCGACCGCGACGAGGAGCCCAGCGACATGGTTTTCTACGGGAAGTAGTGGCGTTTCACGTCAGCAAAGAGGACAGGGGCAGGTGTTATTCGGACTCGGGAATTGCACGGAATCGTTAGCATGTCAAATTATTTGAATGAATCGGGCGATGCGGATCTTCTGCCGCCGACGAGGGGAGAAGACGTCGCCCCGGTGGAGCAGTTCCGTATCGGCGGGCCTCGAGTCCGAAATGCACAGCTGCGGTGGAGGATCGCTTGATGAATACTTTAACCGGCCTTCCCGCGCTCATCCGCCCGGAGAACGGCGTTTCGTATGTGCGCGGTTCGACCGAGATTGCGTTGAGCGAATCGACGATCGGCCAGTTCTTGCGGGAAACGTCACGCAAGTTTCCCGCCCGGCAAGCCGTGGTCTTCCGGGAGCAAGGCGTGCGCTGGACGTGGCAGGAGTTCGACGAGCAGGTCGACCAGCTCGCGGCCGGGTTCCTGTCGCTGGGCATCAAGAAGGGCGACCGCGTGGGCATGTGGTCTCCCAATCGCGTCGAGTGGCTGATCACGCAATTCGCCACGGCGCGCATTGGTGCGGTGCTGGTCAACATCAATCCAGCTTATCGGGTCGCCGAGCTCGAATACGCGTTGCGCAAGGTCGGCTGCAAGGCGCTCGTCATGGCGCAGACGTTCAAGACATCGAACTATGTTTCGATGCTGCTCGAGGTCGCGCCGGAGCTGGCGTCCCAGCAGGCGGACGAGTTGCAGGCGGCGCGTCTGCCGGACCTGCGCGCGGTGATCTGCGTTGGTGTGCCGGATGTCTCCGGCATGATGGGGTTTGGGACCGTCATGGCGCGCGGGAAAGCCTTCCTGCAAGAGAAGGGCAACGTGCCGCTCCAGACCGTCGAGCGTACGTTGTCCGCCAACGACCCGATCAATGTCCAGTTCACGAGCGGGACGACCGGCAACCCGAAGGGGGCCACGCTGACGCACCGGAATATCGTCAACAACGGACGGTATGTGGCGATGGCGATGAAGCTTTCGGAGGCCGATTCGCTGTGTATTCCAGTCCCGCTCTACCACTGCTTCGGCATGGTGCTCGGCGTGCTCGCGTGTGTCTCGGCCGGCGCGCAGATGGTCTTTCCTGGAGAAGGATTCGACGCGCGCTCGACACTCGCGGCCGTGGCCGAGGAGCGCTGCACGGCGCTGCACGGCGTGCCGACGATGTTCATTGCGGAGCTGGGCCACCCGGATTTCGATACGTTCGATCTGAGCAGCCTGCGCACGGGCATCATGGCGGGCTCGCCGTGCCCCGTGGAAACGATGAATCACGTGGTGACGAAGATGCACATGCGCGAGGTGACCATCGCCTACGGCATGACGGAGACGAGCCCCGTCTCGTTCCAGAGTTCGACGACGGATCCGCTGGACAAGCGCACGACCACGGTCGGGCAGATCCAGCCCCATCTCGAAGTCAAGATCGTGGATACCTTCGGGAACATGGTCCCGGTTGGCGAAACCGGGGAGCTGTGCACGAAGGGCTACTCCGTCATGCTCGGCTACTGGGAAGACGAAGAAAAGACGCGCGAAAGCGTCGTCGATGGGTGGATGCATACGGGCGACCTCGCGACGATCGACGAGGATGGCTACTGCAATATCGTTGGGCGCCTCAAGGACATGGTGATTCGCGGGGGCGAGAACATCTATCCCCGCGAGGTTGAGGAGTATCTGTTCAGGCATCCGAAGATCCAGAACGTCCAGGTGTTCGGCGTGCCGGACAGCAAGAACGGCGAGGAGCTGTGCGCGTGGATCGTCCTTCACCCGGGCGAGGGCGCGACTGAAGAGGATATCCGGGACTTTTGCCGCGGGCAGATCGCCCACTACAAGATTCCGAAATACATCTGCTTCGTCGACGAGATGCCGATGACCGTGACAGGCAAGGTGCAAAAGTTCGCGATGCGCGAGCAGATGATCCGGTCGTTGAACCTGACCGAGCAGAAGACGGCCTGATTCTTCGGGTCTTGAGAGGAGACAACGGATGCAGGACCGATTCAGATAATCAGGCATGCATACGAATCTGTCGAATAGGTGATATGGAGGCATGGAATGTACGAAATAACCACGGATGTGCTGATCGTCGGAACCGGCCCGGCCGGATCGGCAAGCGCCGCGTTGCTCTCGACGTACGGCATCGACAATATGGTGGTCAACCAGTATCGCTGGCTGGCCAATACCCCGCGCGCGCACATCACGAACCTGCGCACGATGGAAGTGCTGCGCGATCTCGGCCAGCAGGTCGAGCAGGAGGCCTACCTCCACGCGACCAATGAAGATCTCATGGGCGGCACGGTGTTCTGCGAGAGCCTGACCGGCGAAGAGATCGGCCGCGTGCCGAGCTGGGGCCTGCATCCGCGCTCGCGAGCCGAGCGTCAACTGTCGAGCCCGGCGAAGATGAACGATCTGCCCCAGACCTTCATGGAGCCGCTCCTGTTCAAGACGGCTTGCTCGCGCGGCACCGAAGCGCGTATGAGCACCGAGTATCTGAGCCATACCCAGACCGACGAAGGCGTGATCACGCACTGCCGCGACCGGCTCTCGGGCGAGGAGTTCGTCGTCAAGTCGAAGTACCTGATTGGCGCCGACGGCGGCAACTCCAAAGTCGCGCAGAACGCCGGCCTGCCTTTCGAAGGCAAGATGGGCGTGCGAGGCTCGATGAACATCTGGTTCCGCGCGGACCTGTCCGAGCTCGTGGCGCACCGGCCGGCCGTGCTGTATCCGGTCATGCAGCCCGGCGCGGAAGTCGGCGGCATCGGCATGGGCCTCATCCGCATGGTCCGTCCGTGGAACGAGTGGCTGATCGTCTGGGGTTACGACATCGAGCAGCCCGCGCCCGTGATCGACCAGGCGAAGGCCACCGAAATCGCGCGCCAGCTCGTGGGCAAGCCCGATCTCGAGATCGAGCTGCTGGGCGCCAATACGTGGACCGTGAACAACATGTACGCGACCCGCATGCAGGACGGGCGTGTGTTCTGCATGGGCGACGCGACGCACCGGCACCCGCCGTCGGGCGGCCTCGGTTCCAATACGTCGATTCAGGACGCGTTCAACCTCTCGTGGAAACTGGCGCTGGTGCTCAAGGGGCAGGCTGGGCCGGAGCTGCTGGACTCCTATACGGTCGAACGCGCGCCGATCGCGAAGCAGATCGTCACGCGCGCGAACCAGTCGATTGCGGAGTTCGCTCCCCTCTATCACGCGCTGGGCATCGACGAGTCGAACGACGCCGCGGTGATGCAGGCGAACATGCACGCCCGCAGCCAGTCGACCAAGGAGGCCGAGAAGCAGCGCGAGGCCATTCGCGACGCGCTGGCGTTCAAGCAATATGAGCTCGACGCCCACGGCGTGGAGATGAACCAGCGCTATCGCTCCAGCGCGGTGTTCCAGGAAGGCGACGCCGAGCCCGAGTTCGAGCGCGACGCCGAATTGTTCTACCAGGCGACGACATGGCCCGGTGCGCGGCTGCCCCATGCGTGGGTGTTCGACTCGCGCGGACGCAAGGTCTCGACGCTCGACCTGGCGGGGCACGGCCGCTTCGTGCTGCTCACGGGCCTCGGCGGCGAGGCGTGGGTGGAGGCGGCCGCCCGGGTGGGCGAAGAGCTGGGGTTGAAGATCGACGTGCAGGTGGTCGGCCCGCGCCAGCGCTACGCCGACCATACCGGCGACTGGGCGCGCGTGCGTGAGATCTCGGACAGCGGCTGCGTACTGGTGCGCCCCGATCACCACGTGGCATGGCGTACCTTCGCACTGCAAAACGATCCGGAAGGCGAGCTTCGCACGGTGTTGCGGCGAGTGCTCTCGCGCTGAAGGTTGACGGTGGCCGTGCGTTGAAGCGCACCTCGCTGGGCGTTGGCGGTACCGCGCCCAGCGAGGCGATGCGTTCACACGCGCGAGCGTGCCAGCCAGCATTGAACAGGAAATAGGCCGTATGGATCGCTACACGCAAATGGAGTTCTTTGCGTTGACGGCCGACCTTGGCAGTCTGTCGAGGGCGGCGGAGCGGCTCGGCATCTCGAATGCCGCCGCGAGCCGCATGCTGAACGCGCTTGAAGACCGGCTCGGCGCGCGCCTCGTGGAGCGAACGACGCGCCGGCTATGGTTGACCGACGCAGGGCGCGAATACCAGCGGCGCTGCGCGTCGATCCTGGCGGACATCGCGGATGCGGATACGGCCGTAGGCGACATGACGGTGCAGCCGAGGGGCGTGTTGCGCGTGACGAGCTCGGTTTCTTTCGCTGTCGCCCATATCTCGCCCTGGTTGCCCGAATTCAATGAGCGCTATCCCGAGCTTTGCGTGCAGATCACGGCGGCAAATCGATATCCGAATTTCATCGAGGCGGGCATCGACTGCGCAATCCGCACGCGCGAACATGAAGGCGATTCGGGCATCACCGTGAGGCGTCTCGCGGATACGGGCCGCGTGCTGGCCGCGTCGCCGGCGTATGTCGCGCGATACGGCGCGCCGCAAACGCCGGAGGCCCTGGCCGATCACAAGCTGCTGGTTTATAGCTACGCGTCCAGCCCGTACCGGCTGCAGCTCAAGCGAGGCCGCGAGCGGCGCGACATCGCGATCAGCGCGGTCATGGAATCCAACGAAGGTCAGGTGATCTGCGCGGCGGGCCGGGCCGGACTCGGCATCGTCATTCAGCCGCTCTACATCGTTCACGACGATATCGTCGCCGGGCGCCTGATTCCTCTGCTGACCGACTGGGCGTTGCCGCCGCTGACCATCAACCTCGCGTATCAGAGCCGCCGCAACTTGCCCGCGAAGATTCGCGTGTTTGCGGACGCGTTGAGCGAACACATGAGGAGCCTGGACCGGGACAAACGCTGGAGCACGGCGCCAAAGCGTGAACTCGCCTTACCGAACGGGCAGGCCAGAGATGCGAGCTGACGGGCGCGGCGCATGCGGCTGCTACGACTTCCGGTTCAGGTCTTCGAATCCGGCGACCAGCGCGTCGAGCAGATGCCGGACGGCCGGCACCATGCCGCGGCGCGAAGGAAAGATCGCGTGCACGAGACCCGGTGTCGAGGCCAGCTCCGGCAGCAGGTGGATCAGCCGGCCGCTGCGCAGATCGGCGTCCACGAGCTCGCGCGGCACCATCGCGATGCCGATGCCTTGCAGCGCTGCGGTACGCAAGCTGGCGAGGTCGTCGGTCGCGAGGCGAGGCCGATGCGGCCAGGCGGTCGTGTGGCCGCGGGCGTCGACGAGGTTCCATGCAAAGCGCTCGCCGCTATTGGCCATGGCGAGCGTGGGCCATGCCTCGAGCGATTCGATCGAGCTGGGCGGCGAATACTGCGCCGCCAGTTCGGGACTGGCCACCAGAATCTGGACGGACAAGCCCAGTTGGCGCACCGCGAGATCGGTGTTTTCCAGCGGCGGGACCCGGACCCGAATCGCGAAGTCGAGGCCCTCTTCGACGACGTCCACGCGGCGGTTGGTGGCATCGACGAGCACCTGGACCTGGGGGTTGTCGCGCAGGTATCGGGTAATGATCGCGGTGATGCCGGAGCTCAGCAGTCCAACGGCGCAGCTGATCCGGATGGTGCCCTGCGGCTGCGAGCGCGTCTGGTCGACGATGTCCTTGGCCGCTTTCGATTCGGCCACGAGGGCGACGCAATGCTGGTGGAAACGCCGGCCGGTTTCCGTCAACGAGAGGCTGCGGCTGGTGCGATTGAGCAGGCGCACGCCCAACTCCTCTTCCAGCGCGCGAACGCGGCGGCTCAGTTTGGACGTCTGCAAACCAAGCGCGCGTGCCGCCGAAGTGAAGCTGCCATGGTCGACGACTTCCGCGAAAAGCCGGAGATCGTTGAGGTCGGTGATCTGGTTCATGGGCAGGGAGCGTGGGGTTTTAACGTTCTATCAGCGGCAATGATGCGTTGCGATTCAGGAGATAGGCGCACTCTCGTTGCAAATATAGTATGCCTCCACGGTTCACGCCATCGCTGATCAAAGGGCTGCCAAACACAAACAGGCACCCGGCGCACAACGAGGATTGGCCGGCGACTCGTGAATGGAGTTGCAAGCGAAGTCTGTGTCTTTGAAGACTCTGATCTGGTGATGGTGGACCCTGGTCAGATTTCATTTACGTCGCCACCAAAGCCATTTCATTTCAGGAGTTCGTCGTGGATCAATACAAGTTTCTTCCCCTGCTGGGCCGCATCATGTTCGGAGCGCCCTTTGTCATGAGCGGGCTAGGCAAGCTGGGCGCCTATGCCGCGACGGTCGGCTATATCCATGCCATGGGTCTGCCGGTTCCGCCGCTCGCGTACCTCCTCTCGGTGGTGGTCGAGCTGGGTGGCGGTCTGCTGCTGATCACGGGCTACCGCGTGCGTTTCACCTCGTTCGTGCTGGCGTTGTTCTGTCTTGCTACCGCCGCGTTTTTCCACCGCAACTTCGCGGACCAGAACCAGATGATTCACTTCCTCAAGAACGTGATGATGGCGGGCGGCCTGCTGCAGATGACGTATTTCGGCGCCGGTGCGTACAGCCTGGACAAGGTCTTCGGGCGAGGCAGCGCGAAGCTCGCCGCGGCAGGGGCGAACTAGTCGAAAGGCGCGCAGGACCGGACGGCAGATGGCATCGGAGAACAGCATGAAAGCGATAGGTTACGCAGTCAAAGGAGGCGTCGACGTCCTGACCGACCTCGAGCTGCCGATGCCCGAACCCGGTCCGCGCGATCTGCGGGTTGCCGTGAAGGCCGTGTCGGTGAATCCCGTGGATGTGAAGCGCCGCCGTCACGAGGACCCATCGGAAAGCCCGCAGCCGAGAATCCTGGGCTATGACGCCGCGGGCGTGGTCGAAGCCGTAGGTAGTGCGGTCACGCTCTTCAAGCCCGGCGACGAAGTCTTCTATGCGGGCGCGATGGACCGGCCGGGCACGAACGCGGAGTTTCACCTCGTGGACGAGCGCATCGTCGGGCCCAAGCCCGCCACCTTGTCGTTCGCCGAGGCGGCGGCGCTGCCGCTCACGTCCATCACCGCGTGGGAAATGCTCTTCGACCGCATGAAGGTGCCACGCGGCTTGCTCCAGCCCCACGGTACGCTGCTCGTGCTCAATGGTGCCGGCGGTGTCGGCTCCATGCTGATCCAGCTGGCGAGCCGTCTCACGGGTCTGACCGTCATTGCCACGGCATCGCGGCCCGAAAGCGCCGAATGGGTGCGCAAGCTCGGCGCGCAGCACGTTGCCGACCACAGCAAGCCCATCGACGAAGCGCTGCGCGCGATCGGCTTCAGCGGCGTGGACTATATCGGCGCCATCACTTCGACGCCCGGCAGCGCCGCGAGCCTTGCACGCGCGTTGAACCCCCAAGGCCATATCACGCTGATCGACAACTTCGACGACAGCATCGCCGCGTTCAAGCCGAAGAGCATCACGGTGTCGTGGGAGATGATGTTTACGCGATCGCTGTTTCAGACGGCGGATATGGACGCGCAGCATCGTCTGCTCAAAGAGGTCTCTGAGCAGGTCGATGCAGGCGTGTTGCACACGACGCTCACGCACGTGGTCGGGCCCTTGACGGTGGCGAATCTTCGCCTCGCCCACGAGCGGATCGAAACGGGCAGGGCGATCGGCAAGACCGTGCTCGAAGGATTCGAGCGATGAGCGTCACGCTCGCATGGCTTTGCGCTGATGTCTTCATACAAGGATGATCCAATGAGAGCGACATACAAAGCGGTGTTTTGGGTACTGGCCGGCTGCGTGTCGGCCGTCGCGCTTGCGCAGGAGCCGGCATCGGAGGCGGGGGCAACGAACGGCATTGCGGCATCCCAGACGGCATCGGCGCCCGGCGTCTCGAAGAAGGCCGAGCGCACGGCCAACCGCATGTTCGCGCGGAAAATCCATCAGGCGCTGAACAAGACCAAGGGGCTCGCGGGCACGGACATCGCCGTATTCGCCAATGCGCAAACGGGCGAGGTCATTCTGGGCGGCTTCATCGACACGCAGGACCAGGAGCACATTGCGACCGACGCGGCCAGCAAGGTGTCGGGAGTGAAGTCGGTGGCCAGCAAGATCGTCTTGCGGCCCCAGCTCTAGCCGTTTGCATCGGGTTTGCATCGATCGGGACGCCAGGGAGGCCAACATGCTGGACGGTGTATCGCTGGATCAGCTACGGACATTCATCGCAGCCGTTGAAGAAGGCAGTTTTTCAGGCGCGGCGAGGAAATTGCGCCGGGCGCAATCGATGGTCAGCGAGCTGGTGTCCAACCTCGAAGGGCAGATCGGGGTGACGCTGTTCGACCGGACCGGCCGCTACCCGACGCTCACGACCGAGGGCCGGGTCTTGCTGGCCGACGCGCGCAATGTCGTCTCCGGTGTGGACTGGATGAAGGCGCGCGCCAAAGGCATGGCTTCCGGCCTCGAACCCGAATTGTCCGTGGTACTGGACGTCTTTTTCCCGCTTCAGGCCGTTGTCGAGGTTGCCAAGGCGTTCCGCGAACGCTTTCCGCAAGTCCCGTTGCGGATCTACGCCGATGCGCTTGGCGGCGCTTTTGAGCCCGTGCTCGACGGGCGGGCCGCGCTAGGCATTGTGGGCTCCTTGCCCTATGTGCCGGCGGGCCTCGCCTCCGAGCGGCTCACGGCCATTGGCTATGTGATGGTCGCGGCCAGTTCGCATCCGCTGGCTGCAATCCGCGGTCCGATCGGCAAGGACGAGCTCGCGCGCCATATGCAGCTCGTGCTGACCGACCGCTCCGCGTTGTCTGCCGGCCGCGAGTTTGGCGTCATGTCCGGTTCGGTCTGGCGCTTCGTGGATCTGTTTGCCAAGCACGCTTTTCTGCTGCAAGGATTGGGATGGGGCGGGATGCCCTTGCACATCGTTGCGGACGACATTGCGGCCGGGCGGCTCGTCGAGCTGCAAATTGAAGACGTGCCGCCGGGCGGGCTCATTCTTCCCATGCTGGCGGTCTATCCCTCTGCCGCGCCGCCCGGGCCAGCGGGGAGATGGCTGGTCGAGCAATTGCGCGTGTCGTAGCGCGCTGGCGCCAAGGCGCTACACAACTAGGGATCGTTGACCCAGTTGATGAGGTCCGTGAGGAACCACGGCAGGATCAGTTGCGTATTGGGGTCGCTGACGCCAACGGTGAGCACCGGGGCTCGCCGGGCCGATTGATCGTTCACGGGCGGCTGTGTGGACGCACAAGCAGCACAACCGACCGTGAGCGCTACGAGCAAAATTGCGGAGCAAACGCGTTTCATGAGGGAGAACTCCAGCCACGTTATTTTGACAACGTGGCCGATGGCGAGTTCGTCCCGGCGCGTTCGCGCCGTGCGACTCAATCCGGCAATAGCGAGCCGCTGCGAACGGGCTCGGCGCCCGCGACGCATGCCACTTCCATCCCCGCCGTGGCAAAGCGAGCGCGCTGCCGCGCGTACAGGACGCCGGCAACGGAACTCTTGATCGTGACGACGCGTTCGGTCAACGGGTCGACGATGTCGGCGATCGGCTGGCCGGGCTCGACGCGCGCGCCAACGGCGGCGCGGAACACGAGCACGCCGGAGATCGGCGCGATCAGCGGCTCGCTGCCGGCAAACGGCGTGGGCCCGAACTCGAGCGGCGGCAAAGGCGCGGGCGTGCCGTCGATTACGCCGCGGTGCGTCAGGTATTCGACGATCGCATTAGCGTCGTGCTCGGCGAACGCGTAGGACACGTCGGCCTGGCCGCGCAGCTCGATCGTTACGGAGATCGAACCATTTGGAATGGGATAGCGCTCGCCGTGACGCGCGCGCAACGCGGACCAGCAAAAGCTGTGGATCTCGTCGAAGGGATTGCCGATCGAATTGAGCGCGAGCAGCGACGCCTTCGCGTCGAGATAGCGCGCGAGCGGCTCGACATCGGGCCACAGGTCGGGATTCGTGTACAGGTGCATCGCGGCTTCGAAGTCGCAGTGCAGGTCGAGCACGACATCGGCGTCGTATGAGAGACGCTGCAGCGCGAGGCGCTGCGACTGGAGCTCGGTGGTTGGCGTCTGCTCGGCGAGCGCCTCGCGCATGGCGGCGCGCACGGCAAGCAGGTTCTGCTGCGCGTCGCCGGTGAGGCGCGACTCGATGCGCGGCATCACGAGCTCGGCGAGATCATGGAAGCTGCGGTTGAAGTTCGAGGCGGTGCCGGTTTCGTAGCGGCCCAACATCTGGCCGAGCAGGCGCTGGTTCAAACCGATTGGATTGGGTACGGGTACCACCACGATCTCGCCGCGCAGCTTGCCCGCCGCCTCGAGTGCGGCGAGGCGCTTGCGCAGCGCCCAGGCGACCAGCATGCCGGGCAGTTCGTCGGCATGCAGCGACGACTGGATGTAGATCTTCTGCCTGCCGGCCGGGCCGTAGTGGAAGCTCGTCAGGTGCCGCTCGGTGCCGAGCGCCGGGGAAATCAACGGATGCGTCTGTGTTTGCATGGCGATGTGATTGCGCCGGCTGTCGAACCGGCGCACGGGATGAGGAAATGCCGATCGGGACAACGCAGCAGGGCGCGGGCTGCGTCCTGCTGCGTGCGATGTTAGCCGCCGTACACGTCGAAGTCGAAGTACTTCGACTCGATCTTCTTATATGTGCCGTCCTTGATCATGTCGGCGATGGCCTTGTCGATCTTCGTCTTCAGCTCCGCGTCGTCCTTGCGCAGGCCGATAGCGGCACCCACGCCCAGGGTACCCTGCGGGTCGCTCAAGTCGCCGCCCGTGAACTGGAAGTCTGCGCCGCGCGGGGTCTTCAGGAAGCTCATGTTGGCCTGCACGGCGTCTTGCAGTGCCGCATCCAGACGGCCCGAGGTCAGGTCCGCATAGACCTGCTGCTGGTCCTGGTAGGGCACGACTTTCACGCCTTTCGGCTCCCAGTTGAGCTTCGCAAAGGTCTCCTGAGTCGTGCCCTGTTCGACGCCCACCGTTTTACCCTTGAGCGAATCGGCCGTCGGCTGGAGGTTCGAGCCCTTCTTCGCGACGAGGCGCGTCGGCGTATGGAACAGCTTCGACGAGAATGCGATCTGCGCTTCGCGCTGCGGTGTCATCGACATCGAAGAGAGCACGCCGTCGAACTTCTTCGCCTTCAGCGCCGGGATCATGCTGTCGAACTCGCTCTCGACCCAGACGCACTTCGCGTTCAAACGCTTGCAGATCTCGTTGCCCATGTCGATGTCGAAACCGACGAGCTTGCCGTCCGTGCTCTTCGACTCAAACGGCGGGTAGCTCGCATCGACGCCAAACCGCACGGTGGACCCGTCCTTCGCGAAGGCGGAGGTTGCGACGGCCAGGATCGCCATGGACAGGGCTAGCTTCTTCATTGACATGATGTCTCCAGTATCGAAATCCGCGCCGCCGTGAATTGGCGACGTCTTCAAGCAGAGGGGTTCATCTGCAAAGTTGAATAGACAAGATAACCGGGCGATGATGTTTGGTTAAGTAGGGTTTTCGCTGAAGAGGACGTGCGCCGAACCAGTTAAATAGGGCGAAGGTGCGCGACGGCGCGGGGTGGACATCCAGGGAAAACGCCTCGCGATTTAAATGATTAGACAACTGATCGTTCGTAATATGGATGTCATGAAAAAGGCAATGGAGGCGGGAGATTGATGACGAGCTTCCTGAACCCGAACCCCAGAAATGAAAAAGCCCAGACTCGGCTGAGTCTGGGCTTTCTTCCAACGACCAAGCAGCAACCGCGTCTTCACGCGGGCCGGCCGTTTTGCAGTGCTTAACTGCCGTACACGTCGAAGTCGAAGTACTTCGACTCGATCTTCTTGTAGGTGCCGTCCTTGATCATGTCGGCGATGGCCTTGTCGATCTTCGCCTTCAGGTCGGTGTCTTCCTTGCGCAGGCCGATGCCGGCTGCGTCCGACGGGATTTCGTTGCCCGCGAACTGGAAGCCCGCGCCGCGCGGCGTCTTCAGGAAGCCCATGTCGGCTTGCACTTCATCCTGCAGCGCTGCGTCCAGACGGCCCGAGAGCAGGTCGGCGTAGACCTGGTCCTGGTTCTGATACGGCACCACGTTCACGCCCTGGGGCGCCCAGTTCTTCTTCGCGTAGGTTTCCTGAATCGTGCCCTGCTCGACACCCACCGACTTGCCCTTGAGCGAGTCGGCCGTGGGCAGCAGGTTGCTGCCCTTCTTGGCGACGAGGCGCGTGGGCGTATTGAACAGCTTCGCCGAGAAGGCGATCTGCTGCTCGCGCTCCGGCGTCATCGACATCGAGGACAGCACGCCGTCGAACTTCTTCGCTTTGAGTGCCGGAATCATGCCGTCGAATTCCTGCTCGACCCAGACGCATTTCGCGTTCAGGCGTCTGCAGATTTCATTGCCGAGGTCGATGTCGAAGCCGACCAGCTTGCCGTCCGCGCTCTTCGATTCGAACGGGGGATAACTCGCGTCGACACCAAAACGGATGGTGGACCAGTCCTTCGCGCAGGCGGAGGTTGCGATCGCGAGGATCGCGATGAACAGGGCAAACTTCTTCATTGCTTTGGAGTCTCCAGGTTCGACTTCGGGGGCCGCTACGAAGGCCAGCGGCATCTTCGGGAAAAGGCAGTGCTATCCGCCAGTTGGATAGACAAAATAGACAATCAGCGATGCGCGGTTAAGTAGGGTTTTCGCTGAAGAGGAGGAGATTGATTTGATGGCAACGACAATGCGTGCGAGTCGGGCACGGGAGATCAAGGGCGAATTTTCGTCTTATGTATTTAACGTATAGACAACAAAATGCCGTAATGAAAATGACAGGTAAAGAATGAGCCGCTGCGGACCATTGGACTATGGTGCAGCGGCTTAAAAACGGCGGTTTCAGGCCCTTATGCGGCTATGCGCTTATTCCCAGAAGCCGTGATGCGAACACGCTGCCTCATCCTCGAGCGCGGGGCCGACGACATCGATATGCCGCTGGCCACGCACGAACACTTCGCGGCAGGGCAGCGAGAACGTCGGATTCTCGGGGTGAGCGCCGGTGAGGGTGAGCAGCCGATGCTCGGAGAGCGCATACACGACGCGTCCGATGTTGCACCAATAGATCGCGCCCGAGCACATGCAGCACGGCTCGGCGCTCGTATAGAGCGTGCATCGCGCGAGCTGCTCCGGCGACAACACGCGCGCGGCCTTCGCCGCGGCCACGAGCTCGGCGTGCTGGGTGGGATCGCCTTGCGGCGGCATCGAGTTGTTGCCGGCGGTCGCCACGATGTTGCCTTCCTCGTCCGCCACGAGTGCAGCAAACGGATGGCGGCCGTTGCGTCGGGATTCGTCGGCCAGCTCGATGGTTTTGCGCAGCAGCGCGAGGTCGCGTTCGTCGAGCTTTGCGGATTCGAGTTCGGTGGTGGCGTTCATTTGAGTATTCCGTTGTGGTCGGTGAAGAAAAGAATAGATTCAATGGGCTTCGGTGCTCGCGCTGCTTGCCAGCGCGGGGGCGTTATCGTGCGAGCCCGCCTCATGCCGGTCGCGGTTGAGCATGACGTTGAGCACGATTGCGGTAATCGCGCCGAGGAAAATGCCGCTATCGAGAACCAGCTTCACGGGGCCGTGGACCTGGGCGAACAGCGTGGGGAACGACATCGGCAGCACGCCCACGCTCACCGACACCGCGACGATGATCGCGTTGCGCGTGCCGTCGAACTTCACGCGCGAGAGCTCCTGAATGCCGGCGACGGTCGTCATGCCGAACATCACGATCGCGCAGCCGCCCAGCACGGGCCGCGGCACCGAAGCGATCAGCGCGCCGAGCTTCGGAAAGAGCCCCATCAGCACCATGATGACGCCTGCGGACGCCACCACGTAACGGCTCTTCACGTTCGAAAGGGCGATGAGGCCCGTGTTCTGCGTAAACGCGTTGTAGGGAAAGCTGTTGAAGAGGCCGCCGAGCATCGTCGAGAGGCCGTCGGCGCGAAACGCATTGCCGAGCGTCTTCTGCGAGGAGGGACGCCCGATGATCGTGCCGATGGCCAGCACGTTGCCGGTGGTTTCCGCCATGATGACCAGCATGGCCAGCGCCATCACGAGGGTGGGCATCGCGGCGAAGCGCGGCAAGCCGAACGCGAAGGGCGCGCTGATCTCGAACCACGCGGCTTCGCCCACGTGCGTAAAGCTCGTCATGCCGCACGCCGTCGCAATGATCGTGCCGACGACGAGCCCGATCAGCACGGAAAGATTGCCGATAAAGCCCTTGAAACGCGCATAGATGAAGAGCGTAACGGCGACGGTGGCGAAGCCGAGCAACAGATTCGCGGCGGAGCCGAAGCCCGGCGCATCGGGATTGCCGCCGCCGAGCCAGATGGCGGCCGCCGGCATCAGCGAAACGCCGATGATCGTAATCAGGCTGCCGATTACCACGGGCGGAAAGAAACGCAGCAGACGGCTGAACACCGGCGCGATCAGCACCGTGAGCGCGCCCGCGGCGATCACGGAACCGAACACGTACGCGAGGCCGTATTGCTTGCCGATCATGATCATGGGCGCGATGGCAATGAACGAGCAGCCCTGGATCAGCGGCAGGCGCGCACCGAACTTCCAGATGCCGATGGTCTGGATCAGCGTGGCGATGCCCGACGTCAGCAGGTTGGCGTTGATCAGCGTAACCATCTGCTGCTGCGTGAGGCCGAGCGCGCTGCCGAGTATCAGCGGCACGGCCACGGCCCCCGCGTACATCACCAGCACGTGCTGCAGGCCGTAGCTCGCGAGTTGCCGTAGCGGCAGGATTTCGTCGACCGGATGAGTACTGCGCTTGCTCATTGAGTGTCTCCTTGGTATGGGCTCCGGGCCTTGATGGCGCACTATCGCCGCCCTCGCCGGGAAATCCCTCCCCTTGGAGCGGCTGGTCATGCGTGGGCCGGTACGCCATAATCCATCACGTTTTCAGCGGCACCAAATGAACATCCATCGCTTTTTTCAATAGATCAGGGAAGCGCAATGCGCTATTCGCTCGACCAGCTTGAAATGTTTGCCCGCGTCGCGAAGACCGGTTCGTTCTCCGCGGCGGCGCGCAGCCTCGGCAAGACGCAATCGACCATCAGCATCGCCATCGCGAACCTCGAGGTGGACTGGGGCTTGCCGCTTTTCGACCGCACGAGCAAGCTGCCCGTGCTCACGCCGGCGGGCCGCAAATTGCTCAACGAAGTGGAGCTGGTGCTCGAGCGCTGCCTCGATCTGGAATCGCAGGCCAACGATCTCGGCGAGCTGGTCGAGCCGCGGCTGACGCTAGCGATCGAAGTGCCCTACAACACGCTGATGCCGGCGATCACCGACTTTTCCACGCATTTCCCCGCGGTGGACCTCGACATTCGCCATCCTTTTCACGGCGATGTGAGCGAGCTGCTGCTGAAGGACGAGGTGGATCTGGGCATTGCCTTTGCGCAGCCGGCCTATCCGCGCGACCTCGGTTTCTCGCAGATGGGCAAGCTGATTCTCGCCCACGTCGCGCGCCGCGATCATCCGCTCGCGCGTCAGGCAAGCGTGAGCTTTGCTGAATTGCGCTCGCATCGCCGCCTCGTATTCAGCGCGCACAACAACACGCTGCCCAGCACGGAATACCTCGATTCGGCGCGCAGCTGGCAGGCCGAAAGCTATCTCGCGCTGCTGGAGATGACGCGCGCGGGACTGGGCTGGACGACGCTGCCGCGCCAGCTGATTCTGCGCGAGCTGGAAGAGGGGGAGTTCGTCGAGCTTCAGCTGGCGGCGTATCCGCACACCGACTGGCTCGTGGGCGTCGACCTCATCTGGTCGAAAGCGCGCGTGCTGGGCAAGGCGGGGATGTGGCTAAAGCGCCGGTTGCAGGCTCATAAGGTGTACGAACTGGATCGCAATGGGAATGCGACTACGCTGTAGCTGCGGTTGCGCTTTGCGTATGGTGTTCGTGCATTCCAGATCCTTTTGATCGATTCGCCCCCGGCAGCGGAGTCCTTCACTGGGGAAGGTTCAATCCGGGCATGCGCTCGAATTCGAACAATCGATACGCCAGAGGGGCGATGACCGACACATAGCCATGCACCGCCGTTCTGATCGTGGTGCGCAAGCGGGCCGGATCGATGCCCGGAATGCGCGTGATGAGCGCCTGAGACACGAGTCCATAGATCATCGAATGGATCGTAAAGGCGGTCCCGGTATCGCGTCGTTGCGCGGGCAAACCCGGACCCGCGTCGAGCATGTCGACCCAGAGTTGCACGAACTCGGCGTAGGGTTTGCGAAATGCATCGGCTTCGGAGATACGCCGCTCAACCAGAAATAGCGCGGCCCAGTGTTCGGATTCGGCGAGCGGTGCCTGGATTTGCGCGTCGATCAGCGCGTCGATGCGCTCGGGCAGAGGGGCGTCGCGGTGTGCGTCGATGCAGGCGCGCATGGTCGCGGCAACAGCCTTGACGCGCAGATGGATGCAGACGGCGGCCAGCGCTTCCTTGCTCGAGAAATATTCGTAAAAGCTGCCAATGCCTACGCCGGCGAGCGAAGTCACCTGGCGAATCGAGGTCTGGTCATAGCCCTGCTCGACGAGCAGTTGGATAAATGCCTGCTGGATAGCCTCAGCCGTCGCGCGGGCGCGCGACTGGGCCGGCTTGCGACGCTTTGCGTTGACGCTAGTCTTTTCCTTCATTGCAATCAAACCCGAACACCTTGTCGCCAAGCTGTCCGTATAGTGGTTCGGGTTACGGCGGCGTGCCAGAGTGGCGCGTAGCCGGGCGCCGCGCAGCTGCGAAACCGGAAACACTGCACTGGAGACACGGAAATGAACTGGAATACCCACGACGTCACCAACGTCGTGTCGGAGTTGAGCGATTATAACCTTTACACAAGCGATATCGCGTTGCAGGAAGCCGTCAAGCGCGCGGGCGGCGACCTTCATGAAGCGGAACTGACCGAGTACGGTGCGCGGCTCGGCAGCGCCGAATCGATCGCGATGGCCGAGACGGCGAATCATTGCAAACCCGAACTGCAGACCTTCGATCGCCAGGGGCGCCGCATCGACCGTGTGCAATTTCATCCCTCGTGGCACGCGATGATGAAAATGATGCGCGAACAGAATCTTGTTTCGCAGCCCTTTTCGGATCCGCGCCCGGGTGCGTGGGCGGCGTACGCAGCGGGGTTTTCCATGCATGGCCAGATCGAGGCCGGCTCGCAATGTCCGAACTCGATGACGTTTGCGTGTATTCCCGTGCTCAAGCAAGATCGCGAGCTGTTCGATCGCCTCGCACCGAAGCTCTATTCCCGCACCTACGACTCGCGCGATATCCCGCTTGAACAGAAAGACTCCATTCTCGTCGGCATGGGCATGACGGAGAAGCAGGGCGGCTCGGACGTTCGCACGAACACCACGCAAGCGGTCGAACACACGGTCTTCGGTGGCGGTCGCGAGTACGCGCTCGTCGGTCACAAGTGGTTCTTCTCTGCGCCGATGTGCGACGCGCACCTCGTGCTCGCGCGTACCGAAAGCGGCCCATCGTGCTTCTTCGTGCCCCGCTATCGCCCCGATGGCAGCAAGAATGCCATTCATATCCAGCGCCTGAAAGACAAGGTCGGCAACCGCTCGAACGCGAGCAGCGAGGTCGAATTCCTCGGCGCCTGGGGGCGGTTGATCGGAGAGGAAGGGCGTGGCATTCCCACCATCATCGAAATGGCCACCTATACGCGGCTCAATTGCGTGATGGGCAGTACGGGGGGCATGCGTCAGGCGGTGGTCCAGGCTATCCACCATGCGCGTGGCCGCTCGGCGTTCGGAAAGAGCCTCGTGCAACAGCCGCTGATGCAAAACGTTCTGGCGGACATGGCGCTCGAGAGCGAAGCGGCGACGCAGCTCATGATGCGGCTGACCGGGGCATTCGCATTGGCGCGGGAAGATGCGCTGCAACGCGCCTACCAGCGCATCGTCACGCCGGCGGCCAAGTTCTGGGTGGCCAAGCGCGCGATCGAACTGTCGGCTGAAGCGATGGAGGTATTCGGCGGCAACGGCTACATGGAAGAGAGCCCGACGGGCCGGCTCTATCGCGAGGCACCCGTCATTTCGATCTGGGAAGGCTCGGGCAATGTGATGGCGCTCGACATGATGCGCGCGATCCGGCGCGAGCCCGACGCCATGATGGCGCTGATCGAAGACCTGCGCGAGGGCTGCCGCGACGATGCGCGCTTGCGTGAGCAGCTCGACGGCCTCGGCGCATTGCTGGACGCGGACGAAGCGACGCGCGAAGTGCTGGCGCGCCGCGAGGCCCAGCGGCTGATCCTGCTCATTCAGGCGCGCCTGCTGAAGGAACATGCGCCGGCTTGCGTGAGCGACGCGTTTATCGGGAGCCGCTTCGATGCGCAATGGGGCCGGACGTTCGGTATGCTGCCTGCCAACACGTTGCGCGAGGCGATCATCGAGCGTAGCTGGCCGGTGTGAGCGGCGCGAGGTCATCCTTCAAACGCCAGAGGGCACCTGAACCATCATGAATATCGTTTCCCTTTTCGAAAGCGCTGTCCGCAAGTACCCGGGCAAGGCGATGCTGCGTCATGCGGGTCGCACGTACACCTACGCGCAGGTCGACGACCTTGCGCGGCGCGGCGCGACAGTGCTCGCGCGGCATGGTGTCGAGGTGGCCGACCGCATTGCCATCATGTGCTACAACACGCCGGGCTTTCTGATTGCGATGCTGGCCGCCTTGCGTCTCGGGGCCAGCGTGGTGCCGGTCAATCACAAGATGCAGGCGCCTGAGGTGGATTACGTCTTGCAGCATGCGCGCGTGAAGCTCGCGGTGGTCGACGGTGCGCTCGCGTCCGTCGCGGGAAGTCTTGCCACGACGGTCACGCTCCTCGCGACGGACAGCGATCTGCCCGGGCACGCTTCTTTCGATGCGTTGCTGGGCGATGCGCCACGTTACGAGGGCAAGCCGCCCGGCGAAGATGTGCTCGCGGAAATCCTCTATACGTCGGGCACGACCGGGCGCCCGAAGGGTTGCATGATCAGCCACCGAAGTGCCTGTATGGCCGCCATGACTACTGCGCTCGCGCTCTCGATGACGCGCGATGAGCGCACGCTCATGGCGATGCCGCTTTGGCATTCGTCGCCGCTGAACAACTGGATGCTCGGTACGCTCCATGTCGGCGGGACCCTGGTGCTGCTGCGCGAGTATGAGCCGCGGGCGTTTTTGCAGACCGTGCAGGACGAGCGGGTGACGCTCTACTTCGGTGCGCCGGTGTCGTACTTGCTGCCCTTGCATCAGGACCTCGACATTGCGAAGTTCGATCTGAGTTCGATGCGCGCGTGGGTTTACGGTGGCGGCCCGATAGGTGCCGATACGGCGAAGAAGCTCATGGCCAGCTATGGCAGCGACCGTTTCTACCAGGTATTCGGCATGACAGAAACCGGCCCCTGCGGCTCGGTCCTTTATCCAGAAGAGCAAATTGCGAAGGCGGGCTCGATCGGGCGCGTCGCGACGCCTGGTGTCGACATGCGCGTGGTTCGCGAAGACGGCGGCGACGCGCTCGCGGGTCAGGTCGGCGAGATCTGGCTGCGCTCCGACTCGCTCATGCAAGGTTATCTCGACGATCCCGCGGCGAGCACCGAAGCGATCGTGGACGGCTGGTATCGTTCCGGCGATCTGGCGCGCATCGACGTCGATGGCTTTCTCTTCATCGTCGACCGGCTGAAGGACATGATCGTGACCGGCGGCGAGAACGTCTATTCGAAAGAGGTAGAAGACGCCTTGCTCGCGCATCCCGACGTGGCGGATGTCGCCGTCATCGGCCGCGCGCATCCCGAATGGGGAGAAACCGTGATCGCCGTCGTCGTGCCGCGCGGAGGCGCTGCGCTCGATGGCGAAGTCCTGCGAAATTTCCTTGCTCCGCGGCTGGCAAAATACAAGATTCCCCGTGAATATCTGATTCGCGAGGCGCTGCCGCGCACCCCAACCGGAAAGCTGATGAAGGCGCAATTGCGCGGCATGGCGCAATGAAACCCTGGGCAGGCCGGTGCCGTGTTGACACTCGCCTGCTTCACCGTGTTCAATGTGCTTCGGTTGTGAACAGGATCGGCTTTCCGACTTCAAGGAGATGCGTGAATGGAGGCACTCGCACCGGCGCACACCGCGCTAGTCGTCATGCATTACCAGACCGATATTCTCGGGCTCTTTCCATCGGTCGCGCCGGCCTTGCTCGCCAATACGCGCAAGCTATGCGACGCGGCGCGGGCGAGGGGCGTCAGCGTTTATTTCGCCAATCTGCGCTTCAGCCCGGGCTATCCGGAAGTCAGCCCGTTGAACAAGAATGGCCAGGGCATCAAGCAGCTTGGCCTCTTCCTCGACGACCGGACCGCGCCGGAACTGGGCCAGCAGGCCCATGAACCGCTCGTCATCGCGCATCGCGCCAGCGTGTTCTTTGGCACGGGTCTCGAGGCACGGCTGCGCGCACAGGGTGTCGATTCGCTGATTCTGGTTGGCATTGCGTCGACCGGCGTCGTGCTCTCATCGGTCGCGTATGCGAGCGACGCGGACTTCCGCCTGTACACGGTCGAGGATTGCTGTTACGACCCGGATCCGGTCGTCCATGAACATTTGTTCTCCACCGCATTCGATTCGCGCACAACGGTGCTGTCGCTCGCGGATGCCCTGCGACTACTCGACTAGCCTGCCCTTCGCACAACGAAAGTTATGGGCTCTTCATCGTGTCGCCCAGCTTCTCGATGAGAAATTCGGCGAAGACTGCCACCGCGGGCGGCACGGGCGGGCGGCTCGTATAGACGAGCTGCAGGCCGAGGTCGGTGCTGGAACGCCTCCAGCTCGGTAGCACGCGTACGAGTTTCCGCTGCTCGATGATGGGCTCGACCATCAACTGCGGCAGCAGCGCAATACCGAGCCCGGCGATGCAAGCCTGCGCCAGCACGCGCATGTCGTTCACCGCGAAACGGCTGTTGATCGATACATCCTGGCTGCCGCGCGGCCCCTGCAGACGCCACGTGTTGCGACCCTGGCGCGTGGAGATCGTCAGGCAGTCGTGTTCGGCCAGTTCACGCAGCGTGCGCGGTGCGGGACGCCGTTCCAGATAGGCCGGACTCGCCGCAAGGATCATGGCGCTCGGCGCCAGCCGGCGCACCCTGAAGCCGGTGCCGGTCTCGACGCCCATGCGCAAGGCCAGATCGACGCGTTCGGCGATCAGATCGGTTGGCGTATCGTCGAGCAGGAAGTCGATGCTGATATGCGGATAGCGCGCGTAGAATTCGGCCATCCATTCGATGCGGAAGATTTCGAACAGGCCGGCCATCGCGGTGACGCGAACCGAGCCGGACGGTGCCTGCTTGCCCGCATGGAGCCGCTCGATCTCGAGGATCTGGTCGAGCGCCGGCGCATAGCGCTCGAACAGCGCCTGACCGTCGGTGCTCGGCGCGAGTTTGCGTGTCGAGCGATGCAGCAGACGCGTGCCGAGCTGCTCTTCGAGCTGATCGATGCGCCGGCTCAACGTGTTTGCCGGCATGCGCAAACGCCGCGCCGCTTCGGAGAAGCTGCCGGCCCGCACGACCTGCACGAACATCGCCAGATCATTCAGATCGAGCATGGTGGGATTCCTCCATAAATGGATTAATCAAATCACATTTTACCATCTAGTGTGTAACGCTCTCCGTCACCATACTTGAGGTGTCGCGCAGCAGGCGGCCGGTTTCGGGCTACTGCAAGGCTACAGCCTGATGATCAGGCTGCTCATCCCGGCCAAAGCGCTCAGGCAGTCACCTCATTCGGAGATCCGTCTCATGAAACTGTTACACGTAGATTCCAGCATCCTCGGGCCAGGCTCCGTGAGCCGCGATCTGTCCTCGAATATCGTCGCGACCTTCCAGGGCCGCCATCCTGGCCTTGTGCTCACGCGCCTGGACCTTGCCGCCACGCCGATCGGCCATCTCACGGCTGCGCATCTGGCGGCCGCGCAAGGCGCTCCGGTCGACGAAGCATTGAAGGCCGACGTCGCCATGGGCCAGGCCGCGCTCGATGAATTTTTGGCGGCGGACATCGTGGTCGTCGGCGCACCGATGTACAACTTTGGCGTGCCTTCTCAACTGAAGGCCTGGATCGACCGCATCTCGATCGCGGGGAAGACGTTCCGCTACGGGGAAAGCGGCCCGATCGGCCTGTGCGGCGGCAAGAAGCTGGTGGTCGCCTCGTCGCGCGGCGGTGTCTACAGGGAAGGCTCGCCCACCGCTGGCTTCGATCATCAGGAAACCTATCTGAAGGCGGCCTTTGGATTTCTGGGCATCACGGACATCACCTTTATCCGCGCGGAAGGCGTAGCGATGGGTGAGGAGGCACGTAGCGGGGCGCTCGAGTCGGCGAAGAAAGAGACCGCGGCGCTCGCTGCGTAAGGTCGCACCACCCCAACCCAATATTCACTGGAGAGCGACCATGTCGAACAGTCAGAAGATCATCGCCGTTGTTGGCGCCACCGGTCAACAAGGCGGCGCTGTTGTGCGCGCGCTGCAGGTGAGCGGTCAATTCAAGGTGCGCGCGTTGACGCGCAATCCCCAGAAACATCCGCAGCTGGGCGACGAAGTCGAGCTGGCGGATTTCAACCGCCCCGAGACGCTTGAAGCCGCATTTGCCGGCGCACACGGCGCTTTCGTGGTGACCAATTCCTGGGAGGCGGGCGCGGACGAAAGCCGCCAGGCACTCGCTGCCGTCAGCGCGGCGAAAGCCGCCGGCGTGCAGCACTTCATCTGGTCGACGCTCCCGAACGTGGAGGCGATCAGTGGCGGCAAGATCGATGTCCCGCATTTCACGAACAAAGCGAAGTTCGAGCATATCGTGAGCGAGGCTGGATTCGCCCACCACACGTTTGTGATTGCTCCGTTCTACTATCAAAACCTGATCGGCGTAATGGCTCCGCAGAAACAGGCCGATGGCACCGCGGGGTGGGCGCTGCCGCTCGATCCCGAGCGGCGCGTCATCCACATGGGCGACATCACCGAACTCGGCCGCATCGTGGCGGGCGCGTTTGCGCAGCCGGAACGCGTGGGGCACGGTGAGCATTTGCCGCTGGTGGGCGATTTCCTGAGCTTCAACGAGATTATTGAAACCCTGAATCGGCAGGGCAACACGCTGTCGTTCACGCGCGTCCCGCGCGAGGTTTTTGCCGGCTGGTTCCCTGGCGCGGAGGGCATCGCCGCGATGCTCGCTTGGTTCGAAACCCATACGTATCTCGGCGCGGATTCGCGCGACGCCATCGCGCTCGCCAACCAGGTCGCGGGCCAGCAGCCGACGAAGTTTGCCGCGTGGGCCAAAGCGAACTTCGCGATCCCGGCAACGGCCTGAAAGCCCGTCTCACGAGCGAGCGCATACCCATGAATGCAATTGTCCAGACTGCGCCTACGCCCCTTGTTGGCGCCGGCCGTTGCGTCATCTTCCGCACGCGCGGCAACGCGCACGGGCCACTCGTGCGCATGGTGAATGCCACCGACGTTGGCGAGATGATCAAGCCGTTTGTTTTTCTCGACCTGATCGACACGCAGGAGGCGGTGGGCCAGCAGGGTTTCGGCTGGCATCCGCATTCGGGCATCGCCACCTTGACGCTGGCCATTGAAGGACGCGGCCGCTATGCTGAATCCACGGGCCACGAAGGCACGATGGAGGCGGGCGATATCGAGTGGATGAGCGCCGGCCGGGGCGTCTGGCATTCCGGCTTCGCCGAGCCCCCGATCAAGGCGTTCCAGCTGTGGGTCGCCTTGCCGCCGGAGCGCGAACTGGCTCCCGCGTTCAGCCAGCACCTTTCCGTCAAGGCAATCCCCTCGGACGGCCCGGCACGCGTGTTGCTCGGCCATAGCGGGGAAGCTGTCAGCCCGATCGATGCCCCTGTGGGCGTCAATTATTTCGTGGTGGAGCTCAAGGCCGGGCAGCGCTGGCGCCATCAGCCGCCGCCCGGTTATACGGTAGGCTGGACCGCGGTGATGGACGGCAGCCTGCGCAAGCCCGAAGCCGTCGGCAAAGGCGAGCTGGCCGTATTCGACCCGTCCGATGCGGCGCTTGAATTCGAAGCAGAGACCGATGCGCGCTTCGTGGTCGGGACGGCCGTCCCGCATCCGCACGAACTGCACCTGGGCCGCTTTTCGGTGCACACCAGCCGCGCGGCGCTCGCCGAGGGCGAGCGCGAGATCGCGCGCATCGGTCACGAGTTGCGCGCGAAGGGCGTGCTGCGCTGAGGGGCTGTTACATACCGGTGCCCTGTGACGCTCGCGCGTGACAGGGCCTTTGCAACTGGCTTTGCCAATACCGAACCCGCTGCGCAGTCTTGAACTGCCGGCACCCGACAGGAGCAGTTCCATGACGCACGGCATCGACGAACGCAAACGCTGGTTTGCCCTCATCGTGCTCTGCCTGGGTGTGCTGATGATCGTGCTGGACACGACCATCGTCAACGTCGCACTGCCGTCCATCCGGGCGGACCTGGGCTTTACCGAAACTTCGCTCGTGTGGGTGGTCAACGCCTACATGCTGACCTTTGGCGGTTTCCTGCTGCCTTAACTTGTATTCGCGGCGGGCCGCAAGCGTTG
>NZ_BAYD01000077.1 GCF_000685075.1 Paraburkholderia oxyphila NBRC 105797 | reverse complement strand
TTAAGGCCAACGCGCCAAGACGCCCACCAAAACGCCCCCCAGAGGGCGATCCAAAAAATCAAGCAAACCTGGTCAGATCATCCACCCCCGCCCTGCTAGTCCGAAACTGATTAACCGGATGCTCACCCTGAGCATACCCAAACGAGATCCCACAAACCATGTGCTGCGAATCAGGGATACCAAAATACTCCCTCACGAAATGCGCATGGCGCGCCAGCGCCCCTTGTGGCGTAGTAGCCACGCCGTGAGCATGAGCGGCCAGCAGAAACGAGGAGATGAACCCACCTGCATCCACAAGCGCATAAGGCCCCAGCTCCACCGGCACGGTAACAATAGCCACATGCGGCGCATCGAACATCCGAAAGTTCCGAAACGCCTGCTCCGTGGTGCGCTCGGCATCCTTCCTGCCAATCCCCAGAGCGGAATACAACGCAATACCCGCGCCACGCCGCCGCTCAGCATAAATCCCCTCATAGCTCGGCGGAAACGGCAAATCGGACTCATTCTCCTGGTAGCTCCGCGCCCGCTCCATCAACGCCTCACGAAACCGCTCGGTACTCTCCAGCGTTTCGGTAATCACCAGTTGCCACGGCTGCACGTTGCACCACGAGGCCGAACGGCCCGCCATGGCAACGATGCCGCGAATCAATCCGGCATCTACCGCCTTGTACTGGTAGGCGCGGCACGTAAAACGGCCGTTCGTCAAGCGATCGAGCGCGTCGAGATCGGATGTTTGCGATGTCATTTCAAAGGAATCCTCACCTGTTATTCATTCCTTGCCAAGCGCACGGTCGGGCACATGTGCCAACGGCATCATATGAAAGTGCCCTGGGCACGCCACGCCTCGATGCGCTCGTCAGGCAGCCAGCCCCGCAGCGCGGCAACGGCATTGTCCGTGCTCAGTGCAGCAGGCGGCTCGGGCCGCGCCGCAGGCGTGCGCGAAAAGCGCGGGCCGGGCGCCGGATGCGTCACGCCGTCGACTTCGATGAACGTGCCGCGCGCCGCGAGATGCGGATGGCCCGGCGCTTCGTCGAAGTCGAGCACGGGCGCGAGGCACACGTCCAGCTCGCCAAGCTGATTCGCCCACTCGTCCCGCGTGCGCTCCTTGAATCTGGCGGCCAGCACCTGCTTGGCCTCGGGCCACCGCACTCGGTCCATCTGCTCTTGCAGCAGCGGGTGGTCCTGCAACTCGAGCTTTTCGAGCAACAGCCGGTAGAACTTGCTTTCAATCGGGCCCACGCTAATGTACCTGCCATCGGCGCACTCGTACACCTCGTAGAAGGGCGCCCCCGTGTCCAGCAGGTTGGTGCCGCGTTCCTTGCTGAGCATGCCCGCCGCATGCAGGCCCAGGGTGACCGTCATGAGGGAAGCCACGCCGTCCACCATTGCGGCGTCCACCACCTGGCCCTTGCCCGAGCCGCGCGCCTCCAGAATGCCCGCGAGCAATCCGAAGGCCAGATACAGCGAGCCGCCCGCATAGTCGCCCAGCACGTTCAGTGGCGGTGTGGGCGCCTGTCCCGCGCGGCCCATCGCGTGCAGGGCGCCGGTGATGGCGATGTAGTTCAGATCGTGCCCGGCCACCTGGGCAAGCGGCCCGTCCTGCCCCCAGCCGGTCACGCGGCCATAGACGAGGCGCGGGTTGCGCGCGAGACACGCCTCGGGCCCGAGGCCCAGGCGCTCCATTACGCCGGGACGAAATCCTTCGATCAGCGCGTCGGCCCCGGCAATCAGCTCCATCGTCATCTCGACGGCAGCCGGATCTTTCAGGTCGACGCGGATGGACTTGCGGTTGCGCAGCCCAAGGTCGAACTGCACGGGGCGCGGCGCGCCGAGACCCGAGGGCGCCTTGCGGTCCACGCGAATCACGGTGGCGCCAAGGTCGGCCAGCAACATCGCGGCCAGCGGCCCTGGGCCAATGCCCGCAATCTCGACGACCTTGATGCCGGCAAGCGGTCCGCCTCGCGATACATGGGATGGCGTGGTGGACATCGTCAGATCACTCCCTCTTCGCGCAGTTGCTGCAAGCGCTCGTTCGGGAGCTTGAGCAGGCTGCGGTAGATCTCGTCGTTCGAAGCGCCCAGTTCCTGCGCGGGCTCATCGAACTGGACCGGCGTTCTGGAGAAGTGGATCGGCAATCCCATGCCCATCGCTTCAACGCCGTCCAATCCCGGATGCTCGAGCTTCACCACGGCGCCGCGCTCGTGCAGCACCGGATCCTTGAGCACGTCGAGCGGCGAGCGCACGGCTGCAGCCGGCACGCCGCGCTTTTCCTGCAGTTCGCGGATGACTTCTTCCGTGCTGCGCTGCCGCGTCCATTCCTCGATCATCGCGTTGAGCTCCGCTGCATGCTGCATGCGCGGACCGCGCGTGGCGTAGCGCGGGTCCTTCGCCAGTTCGGGCCTGCCCAGGGCTTCCATCAGGTTCTGGAACCAGTCGGGCTGGAACGCGACCATCGCCACGTAGCCGTCGCGCGTGCCGTACACGCCAAAGGGCACGAGGCGATCATGGAAGTTGCCCGAGCGCTTCGGATAGCCGTGCCCGACGAACACGTCGAAATGCTCTTCGGCCACCATCGAGGAAAGGCAGTCGAGCATGGAAACCTGCACGAGCTGCCCCTCGCCCGTCTTGCCGCGATGGATCAGCGCGGCAAGGATGCCATTGACGGCGTACAGCGGCGCGACCAGATCGGCAATGGGCAGTCCCCAGCGCGTGGGCTGGCCGTCGGCCACGCCGGTGACGTCCATGATGCCCGAGAGCGCCTGCACGATGATGTCCATGCCCTTGAGATTCGGGTACGGGCTAGGTTCGCCAAAGGCCTTGATCGAGGCATAGACGATCTTCGGGTTGGCCTGGCGCACGCTCTCGTAGTCCACGCCGAGGCGCGCCGTGACGCCCTCGCTGGCGTTTTCGATGACCACGTCGCATTCTCTCGCCAGCTCCATGAAGAGCGCCCGGCCCTGCTCCGACTTCAGATCGAGCGTGATGCTTTTCTTGTTGCGCGCGCGATTGAGGATCGTCAGCGATACCTCGTCCTCGCGCCGCACGCCGAAGTGGATGCCTTCCTTGCCCACATACGGCGGGTTGTTGCGCGCGATATCGCCGCCGCCAGGCGGTTCGACTCGAATGACTTCGGCGCCCAGACCGCCCAGCAACAGCGACCCATAGGGCCCGGCGAGCGCCACGGTCAAATCGAGCACGCGAATACCTTCCAACGGTCTTGTAGTGGACATGCTTGTCTCCTGTCGATCAGAGTTGGGGCTTTGGCTGTCGACCAGAGTTCGCGCTTTAGCGCGGTACTCCGGTTCCATGCAGAACGCCTGACTCTGATCCCATGCATTATGCGAATCCTGTATGCTGCCGGCCCGTCTCTTAGTATGACTTCGGCAGGCCAAGCTTGCGCTCAGCAATGTTCGACAGGATGAGCTGAGGGGTGACCGGCGCGATGTAGCCAATCCACGCCTCGCGCATAAACCGCTCCACGTGATACTCCTTCGCGTAGCCGAAGCCGCCGTGCGTGAGGATCGAGGTCTGGCACGCGTTCATGCAGGCCTCGGAGGCCAGCAGCTTCGCCGCGTTGGCCTCCGAGCCGCAGGCAAGCCCCCGGTCGTACAGATCCGCCGCCGCGAAGATCATATGATTGGCCGCTTCCAGCTCCGCCCAGTTGCGCGCGAGCGGATGCTGGACACCCTGATTCTGGCCAATCTGGCGACCGAACACGATGCGCTCCTTCGCATACTGCGTGGCCAGCTTGAGCACGGCGCGGCCGATGCCGACCTGCTCGACGGCAACCAGCACGCGCTCGGCGTTCATGCCGTGAAAAATATAGCTGAGCCCCTTGCCTTCCTCGCCGATCAGCGCGTCCTTCGACACCGGCAGGTTGTCGATGAAGAGCTCGTTGGTGTCGACGGCGGCGCGGCCCAGCTTGTCGATCTCGCGAATGTCGATATAGTCGCGGTCGAGCTTCGTGTAGAACAGGCTCAGTCCTTCGCTGTGCTTCTTGACCTCTTCGATCGGCGTGGTGCGCGCGAGGATCAGCATGTGGTCGGCAACCTGTGCCGTGGAAATAAAAACCTTCTTGCCCGAGATCACGTAGTTGCCATCGGGCTGCTTCTTCGCCACCACCTTGAGCTTGGTGGTATCGAGCCCCGTATCCGGCTCGGTGACCGCGAAGCACGCCTTGTGCTCGCCGCGCAAGAACGGCGGCAGCCATGCCTGCTTCTGCGCCTGCGAGCCGAAATGCACGACCGGCTGCAAGCCGAAGATGTTCATGTGGATGGTGGACGCCGCCGCCTGGCCGCCGCACTCCGCGACCGTGCGCATGAACAGCGCCGCCTCCGTCACGCCCAGATTCGCGCCGCCCACCTCCTCCGGCATGCAGATGCCGAGCCATCCGCCGCTCGCGACGGCTTCGAAGAACTCGTGCGGGAATTCGTGTTTCTTGTCCTTGTTGCGCCAGTATTCGAGCGGAAAGTCCGCGCAGATTTTTTCCGCTGCATCGACAATGGCCAGTTGATCGGCGCTCAGTTGGTAGTCCATGGCTTGTTCCTGTGAAATCAGGCCTTGTCGGCGGGACGCAGCATCATCAGGCCGGTGCGCACCGCCGTGCAGACGATCTCGTCGCGCTGGTTTTTGGCCACGTGCTTGAAGGTGACGATGCCCGAGTCGTTGCGGCTCTTCGAGAGGCGCGTGTCGACGATCTCGGTCTCGACACGGATCGTGTCGCCATGGAACGTGGGCTTCGGAAAGGCGATTTCGCCAAAGCCGAGGTTGCCCAGCGTGGTGCCGAGCGTCGTTTCGTACACCGTAATGCCGGCCACCAATGCGAGCAGGAACATGCTGTTCACGAGACGCTGGCCGTAGAAGGTGTTCTTGCTGTATTCGGCGTCGATATGCAGCGGCGCGCAGTTATAGGTCATCGCCGAGAACAGGACGTTGTCAGTCTCGGTTACGGTGCGGCGGATGGCGTGCTCGATCACCATGCCGGGCTTGAATTCTTCGAAGTAAAGGCCTGCCATTTTGTCTGTCTCCTGTGGATTCGCGGGTCAGCCGTTGAACGACTGCGCGAGTTCGATGATTTCGCGCGCCGTCTTGGCGTGCGCGATGTCGATGTGCTCGCCGTCGTAGATGCACGAGGCGCGGCCTTCGGCCTGGGCCTTGTCCAGCGCGTCGATCATCCCCTGGTAGAAAGCCACTTCGTCCTCGGTGGGGCTATAGGCCTTGTTGACGATCTCCACGTTGGAGGGATGCAGCACCAGCTCGCCGCTCATGCCCAGTTGACGGTCGTTGGCCGCCGAAACCTTGAGCCCTTCGAGGTCGTGCACCTGCTGCCAGACGCCGCCGATGGGCAGCTTGCCCGCGGCGCGCGCGGCCATGACGACGCGCGACTTCAGGTACTGGGTCTCGCGGCCGTTCAGCGACCAGACGGTCTTCAGCGCACGAGCCACGTCGGCATTCTTGGCCGTGGCGCCCACGATGGCGGGCACGCGCTCGTGCTGGGCGATTTCATAGGCCAGCTGCAGCGAGCGCGCGGTCTCCAGCAGCGGGATCACGCGGGTGTGCCCCACTTCCACACCGGCGCGGTACTCGGCCTCGGCCAGCATCGACGAAACGGTGTGAATGTCTTCGGGACCGCAGGGCTTCGAGATCACGATGCCCTCGACCACCGGGCTCACGATCGCCAGGATGTCGTCGAAGTCGTACAGGTGCGCGCTACGGTTGATACGCACCCAGATGCGCTGCTTTTGCTCCGCAAGCCAGGCCAGCTTCGACTTGACGATCTCGCGCGCCTCGACTTTCTGCGGCGGCGGCACGCTGTCCTCCAGATCCAGGATCAGCGCATCGGCCCCGGAAGTGATGGACTTCTCGATCCAGCCCGGCTTGTTGCCCGGAACAAAGAGGAAGGAGCGTATCGGTTTCATCTGCGTCGTCATGTCTATCTCGGCCTGTCGATGGGTTCAATTGCTTGCCGTCAGGTTTTACCTAACAACTGGTAGTTAGTTTCGACGCTGACGAACACGCTGTCATTGGGGGTTTACACCAACATCGAATCGGGCGCGAAAGTTGCGTTAGGCCCCGAAATGCGTGGGACAAGCCGTCCGGCTCATGGATAACACTCATGGAACATCGTCCTTCCACCTTCCACACTACCAAACGTTAGGTAGTTAAACATCACATGATATTTGAACGAAGATACTGGAGGAGCCATGAGCAACACCATGAACGACCTGCCGTCCAAACGGGCCGGCAGCAATGAACCCGCGCTATCGCAGCCGTCCCCGGCGCGGGTGGTCCATGACAGCAAGCAGGCCTGGTACATCCTGGCGGTGCTGACGCTCACCTATTCGCTGGCCTACATCGACCGGCAACTGCTCAACCTGCTGGTCGAGCCCATCAAGCAAACGCTCGCCATCTCCGACACGCGACTGAGTCTCGTCCAGGGCATCGCGTTCATTTCAGCGTACCTGGTCGCATCGCCGCTGTTCGGCCGGCTCGTCGACGTGACCAACCGGCGCAATCTTCTCGTGGTCTGCATTTGCCTGTGGTGCGGATTCACCGCGCTGTGCGGCAAGGCCAATACGTTCGAAGGGCTCTTCATCGCGCGTCTCGGCGTGGGCGCCAGCGAAGCGTGCGTCTTTCCCCTTGCGCTCTCAGTGATCGCCGACTGCTTTTCAGCGAGGCAAATGGCGCGCGCGATGAGTATCTTCATCCTCGGACCGATGCTCGGCGGCGGGCTCTCGCTCGTGGCCGGCGGGTTCGTGATCGAGTTCGCGCGCGCGCTTCATCAGCAGTTCCCGATCCTCGCGCCGTTCCAGACCTGGCAGCTCGCATTCGTGCTGATCGGTCTGCCCGGGATGCTCTTTGCGCTGCTGGTGATGGTCACCGTGCGCGAGCCCATGCGCAGCAGCGTGAACAGCGAGCGCACGGACGACCGGCAATTCACGACAGGCGATGCGGCTGCGTATCTTTGGCAGCGACGCGGCTTTTATGTGCGGATACTGCTAGGCGTAGGCATGCTGGCGATCGTCGTGCTCGGCATGCCCGCGTGGATGCCGACTTATCTGATTCGCACGCACGGGATGCCGGCAGCGCTCGTCGGATTCCGCTTTGGCGTGCTGGTGGTCGGCTTCGGCATTGCCGGCGCGCTCACCGGGCCCTGGCTCGCCCGTCTGCTCGAGAAACGCGGCTATCGAGACGCACCGCTGCGCATCGCCGCCATCGCCATGATTCCGATGCTGCTCTGCTGCGCGAGCATCCCCTTCGCACCGGGCGCGACGGGCGCGCTGGCCGCAGCGGCCGGCACCGTCTTTTTCTTCAGCCTGCCCACGGGCTGCATGAGCGCGGCACTGCAACTCGTCGCGCCGAGTCGCATGCGGGGCACCGTGGGCGCCATTTACTCCTTCGCCGCGCAACTGATCGGCTTCGGCGCAGGGCCGACGCTCATTGCGCTGATGACCGATCATGTGTTCGGCAATCCGAAGATGGTCGGGCATTCGATCGCTATCGTCTGCACGGTCGCGTCGGCGCTCGCGGCGTGGCTGCTCTTTACCGCGCTGCCTCACTACCGGCGCTTGCTGGCAGAGGCGGCGCAAGGCGATCCGGATCGGATGGTTGAATAACCGCTTGGGGGAGCGTGCGTGCTTGCCGGTCTGGATACGGTTGGCGCGCCGCTCTCGCGGCGCGCCCGAGGCCCCAAACGTCTATAGATCGAGTACCAGCCGCGCCGACTTCGAGCGCGAGCAGCACGGCAGGAACTGGTCATTTGCCGCCCGTTCATCGGGCGTGAGGTAGGCGTCGAAATGCTCGGGCTCGCCCGTCAGCACGCGCGTTAGGCACGTGCCGCATACGCCTTGTTCGCACGACGTCTCGATCCGGATGCCGGCCGCTGCCAGCGCCGCCACGACAGACTTGCCCTTGCCGACCACGACCACCTGCCCCGAGCTCGCGATCTCTACTTCGAAGCGCTCGTCGCCGGCCGTCTCGCGCGCCTCGGCCGCGAAGAACTCGTAGTGCAGTTGCGCGTCCGCCCAGCTGGCCTCGCGTGCGGTATTCAGCACGGCGTCCATGAATCCCTTCGGCCCGCACACGTAGAGATGCGTGCCCGGCTCCGGCCGTGCCAGCAGGGCCGCGAGGTGGAGTTTCTGGCTGTGTGCGCCGTCGTCGAAATGGCACTGCACGCGCGGCGCATACCGCGCAAGGGCGATGCGATCCACGAACGCGGTGCGTGCGCGCGAACGCGTGCAGTAGTGCATGTCGAACGACGCGCCGATGGCCGCCAGCCGTTCCGCCATGCAGAGGATCGGCGTCACGCCGATGCCGCCCGCCAGCAAAAGGTGATGCCGCGCATCATGCGCGAGCGCAAAATGATTCTTCGGATAGCTGATCGTCAGTTCGTCTCCAATCCGCACTCGATCGTGCATTCCGGCCGAACCGCCGCGCGACTTCGGATCGCGTAACACCGCAATCTGATAGCGATGACTTTCATCCGGCGCATTGCACAGCGAATACTGGCGCGTCAACCCGCCCGGCACCGCAACGTCGATATGCGAGCCCGCCGAGAAAGCCGGCAGCGGCCCGCCATCCGCCCGAACCAGTTCGAAACTGCAAATGTCCACGGCCTCGTCGTGCTTCGCCGCTACGCGGACCTTCAGCGCACCTTCCACACTCGTCATCGTTCCTCCCACATCGCGAGCGCAATGTGCTCCTGATTGCGCTCCCGATCGATCCGTCCCCCCACCCGATGCGCGGCGTCGCCAATCGGCCAGGCCGCGCGCCGGTGGCTTTAGCCCAATGCGTCCTTCACCGTCGTCGCCGCGCTCCACTTGACGACCTGCTCCAGCCCGTGACGGCACAGGATTTCGCTCTCGTTGAACTGAACGAACGATTTCGCGCCCGATTCCATCCCGCGCTGCATGCTTTCGATGTTGCCGAGATCCTCGAGCATCGTGTCGGTGATGTGCGACGTGAAGTGCTCACGCTGCAGGCGCTCGCGCACCGTCTCCGCCTTCTTGTAGTAGAAGCGCGCCTCCCAGATCGTGGAGCTCGCCGATGTCGGCCAGAACTCGTGGGTCCAGAACTGGTTCGCCGAGATCTGCATATGCCAGTTCGGGAAGAACCAGTTGACGTCGCTGGCCCAGAGTTCGCTTTTTTTCGGGTTGATCGCCTCGTGCTCGATGAGCGGATTGGTCTGGCCTTCTTTGCGCGTGCCGGTGACCGAGTGATCGGCGGTGAACAGCCACTGGGCAAATTTCGCGTTGGCGAACGGCGCGGCCGCCGGATTGAGCCACGTCGACATCGTGCGATGCGCGCCGTGGACGTTCGCGCTGATCGGCCGGCTGAACGGATTGAGCGGGCCGGCGTAGATCGGCCCCAGCGTCTTCGGATGGATCGAGGAGATGTGATACGCCTCGCTGAAATTTTCGGCGACGACTTTCCAGTTCGCCCTGAACTCGCCACGCAGCACGAGCGCATGCTCGGGGCTCGGATACTCGATGCCCGCCAGCGCATCGCCGATCGGCCCGAGAAACGCCTTCAGGCTGACTTCCGGCTCCGGCGCCATATTGATGAAGATCCAGCCTTCCCAGATATCGAGTGAGACCGGCGTCAGTCCGCACTTCTTCTTGTTCAGATGGAAGAATCCGGGTTCGTCAGGCACGTGCGCGAGCTCACCGGCATTGTTGTAGCCCCAGCTGTGGTAGCGGCAGACGAAGCGCCTGGCGTTACCGCGCGAACGGTGCTCGACGATGTTCGCGCGGTGCGCACAGACGTTGTGGAAGGCGCGGATCTTGCCGTCCTCCGAATGCGCAATGATGACGGATGCCTTCAATACCGCGATATCTTTGACGAAGAAGTCGCCGCGATTCGGAATCTGTTCGACGCGGCCAACCTTCAACCAGGCGCGGCGGAAGACGCGCTCGCGCTCGATTTCATATTGTGCGGGATCGGTATAGAGCGAAACGGGCATGGCTTCGGTGTTCAGGCCCGCGGATTCGGTCAGGCTCAGCTGGATTTCGGACGGATGATTCATGTGAACTCCGGCACATCGTGAATGGGAAACGGAAGCGTTCGTGGCCTGCGGCTCAGCCGTGCGGCTGGAAGCCAGCTTCGATCTTCAGCGCGTGCTGCGGCGGCGCATGACGAATCGTCGGCGCCTGGTGCATTTCCACGGCAATCGATGTGTGGCACATCGCGAGCAGCAACTTGAACAGGTTCTGCGCCGGCTCCGGCATGTCGTCGAGCGGGAACTGCTCCAGATAAACCGTCGCCTCTTCGGCGCGCGGCAACATTGCTTCGTAGAACTGGACGATCTCCGGATAGGGCGTGCCGGCGCGGCGAATCCACCGCTCATGGGACGTTGCCGTGCTCCAGTGATCGAGAAAGGGTTCGAGTGCTTCGAAGCCTGCGGGCAGGCGGCCTGAACCGGTTGAAACGTCGTGGATCATCGTGCTCCTCCAGATGAAGAATCTGGGCGGCCGGCGCACGCGCGACGCGACGATAAACCGTCTCGGTCTCGCCCGCGTGCTTCCGGCCACCGCTTAATCGACGCATTGCGTGCGTCCCGTCTTGCTGTTGCGTCTCCTTGCTCACACTGCTCGTCACCAACGCGAACGCTCGCCGTTGCGATTGCACGGCCGCTTATCTAACGAACGGTAGATTGGTTTACAAGGTGCATTATCTCCATCCGGTCTAACCCGAATGGAGGTCAACCTGTCACGCCAGCGGCAAAACGGGGCGGGGTTCGGAGGAAGCGGAATTGAACGCGAGAAGCGTTCGACGTGAGAGAACGCGGCGCCCGCGACGGGTCACCGTTGCACGAAGATGAACAAGGTGGGATGGCGCGCGTCGCCCGAGAATCCGGGCGACGCGCAATGCGGCCGGGTCAGGACGACGCGGCCAGTTCCTTCTTGCGGCCGCTGCGCCGCGGCTTGGTTGCCGGCGCAGCGCCTTCGAAGAACATTGTGATGAACTGGTCCGCGATCTTCTCGAGCGAGCCCTTCTTCGGATCGAACCAGGTCTGGACCGAATTGATGAAGCCGAGCACGAAGACGCGGCTCAGCGCGATATCGATGTCCTCGCGTAGATACCCTTCCTTGCGCAGGTCGTCGAAGACGGTCGTCCACAGCCGTTGATGCCGCTCGCGGCGCTTGACCTGGCGCTCGCGCACCTTGTCGGGCAACTGCGTCAGAAGGCGGCTGTGAGCAAGCGCGTAGTCGCCGAACTTGATCAGCGCGCTCATCTGTCCGACCAAGGCGGCCCGGAAGCGGTCCTCGGCATTCGCGTTGGGCGGCAGCGCGTCGAAATGCTCGTTGATGTGCTGCACGATGCTGTCCGCGCCGTGCTCCATCACCACGTCAACCAGCTCTTCCTTCGAAGCAAAGTGATAGTAGATGCTCGCGGCCTCGATGCCGGCCTGCTCCGCGATCAAGCGCATCGTCGTGGCCGTATACCCCTGCGTTGCAAACGAGCGCGCGGCAAGCCGCAGCAGAGTCTCTCGGGTATCCGCGCTGGGATTTACATTTCGCTTTCGCACGTCTCTCTATCAGCTTTGCGCTGTCCTGTTCTTCGTCGCCGCGTGGGTGTGCGTTGCACAATTCGATGTCCAATTGCAAGGTTACCGTATTTTTTCGACCCGGAACAGCCGCCCTGTCACTGTACGGAACGGCTTGCCGGCGGGCGTTGACACTGCGCCCATGTTCGCTGCGTACGCGCGGCAATCGTCGTCAGGCCGCCCGCGCTCTTGGGCGAAGCGCTCAGATGGGCGGCGACTCAGGCGTGGTTGAGAAATGGTGCTGACGGATCTTCCATTCGCCCTGCTGCAGCGCGACGACGAGTGTCGTGCGCAGACGCGAACGGGACGGCCGGCCGCCACTCAAGACGAACGAGAATTCGCCATACCCTTGTGCGAGAAAGCAGTCGTCCGCGAGATGGGTGAAGTACTGCTCCACCAGCTCCAGCGTGGCCGATTCGATCACGCCTTCGTACGACGCAAAATAATCGCGAATCGCGCCCGCGCCAACCGAGTGCCCTGGCCGTCCGCCGAAAAACAGCGCGTCGTCTGTGTACACTGCGGTCAATCTGTCCGCATCCCAGCGGTGTGCGGCCGCGTTCCATGCGGCCTGGACCCGTGCGAGTGCAGCACCGGCTGCATCGGTGGTTCGGTTCATCAGATCTCTCCTCATCATCGGTCAGGACAAGACCGCCGGTATCGCCCACGGCGGTTGGACACACATCTCGCCCCATCCTAACAGCCGTTAGCCCTCGATACAAATACGCCCCGTGAAGCGCGACATCCGAAATCTCACTGCGTATAGGGACTAATACGCATGGCGATCCGCCGTGCTTTTCCTAAAACTAACATTCGTTAGTTCAAAATACCCTCTCAGGACCCCGCCATGTCCGCCACAATCGTCGAACAGCTTGCCCAGTTCACCGCCGATACCCAGGTCGATCGACTGCCTCCCGCCGTCGTCGAAGAATGCAAACGGATTCTGCTCGATTCGATCGGCTGCGCCGTGGCCGCCACCGGCGAGCCCAAGGGACGCATCGGCATCGACTATGCGCGTGCGATGGGCGGCAACGGCGACGCGACCATCATGGGCACGGGCGAGAAAGCCTCGATTTTCGGCACGGCGTTCGCTAACGGGGAGTTGATCAACGCGCTCGACATGGACGCAGTCGTGCCACCCGGCCACGTCGCGCCCTACGTGCTGCCCGGAGCACTGGCCGTCGCGGAAGCGCGCGGCGCGCCTGGCACGGCGCTCATCGAAGCGATCGCGCTCTCGCACGAAATGTCGTATCGCCTGGGCAAGGCCATGGACTATCTGCGCGACACGCGGGACGGCAAGGTCTCGCCGCCGCCCGTCTACGGCTACAGCAGCACCGTGTTCGGCGCGACGGCCGCCATCGTCAAGCTCAAGGCGCTGCCGTCCGCCGTGCTCGGCAACGCGCTTGGCATTGCCGGCAGCATCTCGCCCGTGAATTCTCAGGTGGCGTGGTTCCAGCATGCGCCCAGTTCGACGATCAAGTACCTGCTGGCCGGCGCGCTCACCCAGGCAGCCATGACGGCCGCCCATATGGCCGAATTCGGCCATCGCGGCGACGTGCAGATTCTCGACGACCGCGAGTATGGGTTCCCGCGCTTCATCGGCACGCGCCGCTGGGAGCCCGAACGCATCACGGCGGGTCTCGGCAGCGACTGGCTCTTTCCCACCGAGCAGGCCTACAAGCCCTATCCGCACTGCCGCATCCTTCATGCGCTGCTCGACAGCCTCACGGAGATCGTCGAAGCACACGATATCGCGCCCGCGGAGATCGACGGCATCAAGGCCTGGGTCGAGGGCTTCGTGGAACAGCCCGTCTGGCTCAACCGCGAAATCGCGCACGTTCACGACGCGCAGTTCAGCATTGCGCACGGGCTCGCACTCGGCGCGCACCGCGTGCCGCCCGGCAAGGGGTGGCAGGACCCCGACCTCGTCTTCGGCGAGTCGGTGATGAACCTGATGGGCAAGGTCACGCACGAGGTGCATCCGAATTATGTCGAACTGCTGAGTGGTCATGCCGCCAGCCGCCCCGCGAAGATCGAGGTCCAGGCGCGCGGCAAGACTTTCGTTGGCGAGCGTCGCTACCCGAAGGGCAGTCCGTCGCCGGAGGCGTCGAGCTTCATGACCAACGACGAACTCGCCGCCAAATTCCGCCGCAACACCGAAGACGTGCTGTCCGCTGCGCGCATCGACGACGTAATCGACACGGTCTTCCATCTGGATGACCTCGGCAATGTCGCGGCGCTCATGCGCATGCTCGGCCCGGATGCCGGCCGTGCTCGCGCGCATGAACGCAAGGCCGCGCATGGCTGACGCGGCATCTTGAAGTGAACCGGCAGTCCCACCCCTATCAAGGAGACACACGGCGTGAACGCAGAATTCAGCAAAACCCATCCGCGCAACTGGATGGTCCATTCTCCGATTAACGGTCTCACCGCGCTCGTCGTGGGCGCCGGCAGCGGCATGGGCGAGGCGAGCGCGAAGGCGTTCGCCGCGAACGGCGGCTCCGTTGTCGTCGCGGATCTGCGGGCCGGCGAGGCCGAACGCGTGGCAGCCGAAATCGCGCGCCAGGGCGGTCAAGCGATTGCAATCGGCCTCGACGTTTCGAAGCAGGCGGACATCGACGCCGCGATCGATAAGACGATCCAGCAATTCGGCAAGCTCGACGTCGTGATCAATACCGCCGCGCTCGTCCGGTCGGCGATGCTGGAGAACGTTTCGCTGGAGGAATGGCGCGCCGGCTTCCAGGTCAACGTGGACGGCGCGCTCATGGTCGCGCGCAGCGCGCTGCCGTGGCTAAAGCAGAGCCCGCATGCGGCTATCGTGAACACCGCCTCGCTGGCTGGCGTGCACGGCTATTCGCAGGGCGGCGCCTATGGGCCGAGCAAGGCGGCGCTCATCACGCTGAGTCGCCAGATGGCGCACGAGTGGGCGCAATATGGCGTGCGCGTGAACGTCGTGTTGCCCGGCGTCATCGACACGCCGATGGCGCGCGGGTCGGTGCCGCGCGAGATCCTCGACCAGCTCGCCACGATGCTGCCGATGAGCCGCGTGGGCGAGCCCGAGGAAGTGGCGGACCTCATCGTGTACCTCGCGTCGCCGGCGGCCGGCTATATCACTGCCCAGGCCATTGCGTGTGACGGTGGCATGTCGCACATGATGTTCGCGAAACCGATGGGCAAGTAAGGCGGCAAGCCGCACATTCGCGCGTCGCTGTCGGCCCACCCGTTCGGAGTACGGAACGCGTGGGCGTTCGCCATTGACACAAAGACGCGCGCATGCCCAGTTAGCAGTTCGAACTTCCAGCCTGTTTTCCAGTGTTCCAAAGCACGGAACCTTAACCGTGCCGTGCTTGCGTACGCGAAGCCCAGCGCAGTACAACGGCTGGACAAACACCAAACACTGGAGACACGTCAATGGAATCCCTTCCCTTGCCCGCCATGCGCGCGCCGCTCGCCGCCGTGCTGCTTGCGCTAGCGGGCGGTTTGGCCTCGCTCGGCGCAATGGCCGCGCCGCCCGCGAAGATCGTCGCATCGCTCGACCTGAGCGGCCCGGCCTCCTCGCTCGGCCAGCAATCGCTCGCGGGCATCCAGTTCGCGCTCGACAGCCTGAACCAGCATGGCGGCCTGCTCGGCCAGCCGGTGACGTTCGACCAGCAGGACAACGGCACGAATCCGCAACGCGCCATTACGCAGGCCAGCGAACTCGTGCAGTCGGGCGCTTCGCTGCTGCTCTCGCCGATCTCGTCGGGCAGCACGCTCGCCGTCAGCAAGATGGTCTCCGCCCGATTCAAGGTGCCGATGTGCGTCGCCGTTTCGGCGGCCGAAGAAATCACGATGAAGGACTACCAGCCCTACGTGTTCTCGATGGCGCCCACCACCTATATGCTGATGCGCGCCGTCACCACACGCCTCGCGAAAGCGCCGTACAAGCGCTATGCCTTGCTGGTGCCCGACTATGCGGGCGGACGCTCCGCGGCCGAGCGCTTCAAGACGTTCATGAAGGAGCTGAATCCGCAGGCCCAGATCGTGGTCGAGGAGTATCCGAAACTCGGCGCAATCGACTACACGGCCAGCATCAACAAGATCCTCGCGGCCAAGCCCGACTACGTATGGGCGCAAATCTTCGGAGCCGATCTGGTCACGTTCTCGAAACAGGCCAATGCGGTGGGCTTTTTCAGGCAGATCGACAACCACTTCATGACGGTGCTCGACACGACCACGCTAAAGAATCTCGGCAACGACGCGCCCATCGGCACCGAAGGCTACCAGTACGCGCCGTTCAACGAGATCGAGAAGACGCCGCAGGGCAAAGCGTTCGTTACCCAGTTCAAGGCGCGCACGGGGAGTTATCCGTCCGACTGGGCAAGCGTCGCCTACGACTGCGTGACGACCTGGGCCCAGGCGGTGGCCGCCGCCCGCTCGACGAGCCCCGACGCCGTGATGCATGCGCTCGAAACGAACAGCTTCGACACGCTGCGCGGCAAGCTGCGCTTCGGCCAGGACGACCACGAGGCCCAGGTGCCGGTGTACATCGGCAAGATCGCGAAGAGCGCACAGTACGGGCAGCCCGTGCTGGATGTCGACGCCGTGGTGCCCGCCAGCGTGACGCAGCCGTCGAAGGCCATCGTCGACGCCGCGCGCCAGTAACAGGACAACGCGCTCCATGGAAATCTACGACTACATCGTGGTGGGCGCCGGCTCGTCGGGCTGCGTCGTCGCGAGCCGCCTCTCGGAGAATCCGGCCGTGCGGGTCCTGCTCGTCGAGGCCGGCTCGGACATGAACAACTTCTGGGTCCGCACGCCCGCCGGCGCGGGCAAGCTGTTCATGGACAAGCGGTTCAACTGGGCATTCAACACCGAACCTGTGCCGACGCTCGGCGGCCGCAAGGTGTATTGGCCGCGCGGCAAAGGTCTCGGTGGCAGCAGCGCGATCAACGGCATGCAAATGATGCGCAGCATCGCGCAAGCCGATCCGCTGGCCTCGCGCATCGTCTCCGAACTCGCGCCGGGCGCCCCCGTCGCGAGCGACGAGCAGTGGCTCGAGCACCTCAAGACCAACGGCAACAGCGGCTGGCATCAGGTCGGCACCTGCCGCATGGGCCGCGACGCGCAGTCCGTCGTGGACCCGCAACTGCGCGTACGCGGCGCGCGGCGATTGCGCGTCGTCGACGCCTCGATCATGCCGCGCATCGTGGCGGGCAACACCAACGCGGCCTGCATCATGATCGGCGAGAAAGGCGCCGACATGATCCGCGCCGATGCGCTTGCCGCCCGCAGCATTGCCCACTGACTCGCCCACCGATTCCCGACACCCGAGCCCCAGCAACATGACCACCACCGAACGAACGATCACGCTAACGCACCCCGACTGCTTCTACATCGACGGGCAATGGATGCCTGCCTCGTCCGCTGACGCTTTCGACGTGCTCGACTGCAGCACGGAGCAGGTCGCGGCGCGCGTCGCCCGCGCGGACGCCGCCGCTGCCGCGCGTGCCGTCGACGCCGCGCGCCGGGCCTTCGACCACGGTCCCTGGCCCCGGATGACGCCAGCCGAGCGCGCCGTCTACCTGGAAAAGATCGCGCAACGCCTCGAAGCCGAAAACGACGATTTCGCACGCGGCTGGAGCATCGAATCGGGCATCCTCCACCGTATCGCGAAGCCGCGCATCGGCCAGTTTCTCGGCTCGGCGTTTCGCCAGTACGCGGACATGGCGTCGACCTACCCGTTCGTCGAAGCGCGCCGCTCGGCGTCGGGGCATCAAGCTTATGGTGTCAAGGAGCCGGTGGGGGTCGTGCTCGCGATCGTCCCGTGGAACGGCCCCGCCGCGCTGACCGCCTACAAGGTCGCGCCGGCCCTGCTGGCCGGTTGCACGGTCGTCATCAAGCCGTCGCCGGAGGCGCCCACCTCCGCGTATCTGTTCGCGCAGATCTGCGATGAAGTGGGCTTGCCGCCCGGCGTCGTCAACGTCGTGACCGCCGAGCGCGACGTCTCGGAGCAGCTGGTCCGCCATCCGGACGTCGACAAGATCACCTTCACGGGTTCGACGGCGGCGGGCCGCAGCATCAGCGCGGCGGCATCCGCACGGATTGCGCGGCTCACGCTGGAACTGGGCGGCAAATCACCGGCTCTCGTGCTGGACGACTACGACATCGAAGCCGCGGCGCAGCAGCTCGGCGGCGCGTACTTCGGCTATCTCACGGGGCAGGTGTGCCACAGCCTCACGCGCATCATCGTCCCGCGCGCGAAGCACGACGCCATGGTGGAAGCGTTGAGCGACATCGCGCGCAAGATGGTGGCGGGCGATCCCTTTGACGACTCCACCACGATCGGGCCGCTCGCCACGGCGCGGCAACGCGAGACCGTCGAACGCCATGTGGCGCGAGGCATCGCCGAAGGCGCGACACTGGCCGCCGGCGGCGCGCGCCCTCGCCACCTCGAGCGCGGGTTCTTTTTCGAGCCCACCGTATTCGGCAACGTGGACAACCGGTCTTCCCTCGCGCAGGAGGAGATCTTCGGGCCGGTGCTGTCCGTCATTGCCGCGGATAGCGAAGCGCATGCCATCGACCTCGCCAACGACACGATCTTCGGCCTGAACGCCGTGGTCTTCACGCACGACGCGCAGCACGCGCTCGGGGTCGCGCGGCGGCTCCGGGCGGGCACCGTCGGGCACAACGCTTCGCGCACCGACTTCTCGATCGGCTTTGGCGGGTTCAAGCAATCGGGCATCGGGCGTGAAGGCGGGACCGAAGGGCTGGACGCGTTTCTGGAGTCGAAGACGGTGGTGCTCGATCAGCGGCTCGATTGAAGGGCCGAAGGGCCGCCCCGCGCGATGCGATCAGGAGCCGGCCGGCCGGTGGAATGCCGGCCAGCGCTGCAGAACGAGTTCGCGCGAGGCCGCACTGGCGGAAGCCGTGACAGGGTCTGTGGGTCAACTCAAGGCGCCGCTTCGTCGCGCGGCCGGTCCAGCAATTGCCGGATCAGCGCGGACGCAATGGGATTGACCTCGCGCCCGCGCGCGGTCGCGATATGAATGTGCCGCACCGCCCATGGCTCGGCGAGTTCCACCACGGTCACGCGGCCAAAAAGTTCGTGGCTCACGAGACATTCGGGCTGTATGGTCACGCCCAGCCCCGCCTCGACGAGGCTCACCGCCACGCCCGCGCTGCTCACGGTGTAAGGCGGCTCGAATTCGGCGCCAAGACGCCGCGCCGCGACCCGCAGCGCGCTCTGCATCGCATTGACGGCGATGATGTTCTCCGGCAGCAGATCGGCGAACGAGACGCTCGTGCGCGTGCTCAGCGGGTGCCCTTGCGGCACCACGGCGATCAGGCGGTCGGTCCGGTACGGCGTCACGTCCACCCCGCCAAGATCGAATTCGTGCGAGGCCGCGAACACGCCGATGTCGGCCTCGCCGCGCGACACGGCTTGCACGATGTCGGTGTTCTCCAGTTCGTGGACCACGAGATCGACCAGCGGATAGTCGCGCTTGAAGTCGCCAAGCGCACGCGCGATGAACGGCACGATGATCGTGCGCGCCGACGCGATGGCCAGCTCGCCGCGCATGCCTTCGGTAAATGACGCGACCTCCGCGCGCATGTCGTCGAGATTCTCGAAGATCCGCCGGATGTAGCGCACGAGCACGGCGCCCGCCGGGCTCGGCACGACGCCTTTCGGGCCGCGCTCGAGCAGCTTGATGCCGGCGATGTCTTCGAGGTCCTGAATGCGCTTGGTCGCCGTGGACGCCGCGATGTTCTCGCGAATGGCGGCCAGACCGATCTGCTGCTCCTCCACCGCCGAAACGAATAGCTTCAGCGTGAACAGATCGACCTGCCGTATCAGATGCAGCCGGTTGAAGGTGCCCATGTCTCCTCTCTTGCCCGCCCTTCTTGCCCCTCTTCGCGACGTCGCACGGGCCGGTCGGGTTCATCGTACACCCTCCGCCCCTGCGCGGCGCCCAGGGTCGAGCCGGTCGTTCTACTGTGGCAACTTCAGCAGGTGTTCGAGCTGATCGTTGTCCGCGCCGATCTCGCGCGCGGCATGCAGCGGCGGCGGGCGCTTGCCGTCGAACGACAGCGGCAGGCCAACGAGACCGATCTCGTCGTCGGGCGGCGTTTCGATGATGCCGAGCGCACGCGTCTGCTCGTGCCCGACCACCTCGGCCGTGGTCTGGATCGGCGCGACGGGTATGCCGGCCGCTTGCAGCCGCGCCTGCCAGGCCGCGCGTGTGTCGGTCGAAAGACGTTCGCCAATCAGGCGGTCGATCTCCGCGCGGTTCTTCAACCGTCCGGCATTCGTGGCGAAGCGGTCGTCGCTGGCCCATTCGGGATGGTCGAGCGCCGCGCAGAGCTTCGCGAACAGCGCGTCGTTGGCCGCGCTCACGATCAGGTGGCCGTCGGCCGCGCCATAGGCCCGATGCGGGACGATGAACGCCACGCCCGACCCATGCCGGCCGCCCTCTTCGCCGTCCGCGCTGTAGTTCGCGATGCCCACTGACATCCACGCAATCGCCGTCTCCAGCAGCGAGCTGTGCACGGTCGCGCCGCAATGCTTGATCTGCCGACGATAAAGCGCGGACAGAATGCCGATCACGGCCCACATGCCGGTGCCGAAATCGACGATCGACACGCCCGCGCGCACCGGCGACTGCCCCTCCTCGCCGGTGATGCTCATGATCCCCGAGAACGCCTGCATGAGCGGATCGTAGCCCGGCAGCGTATTCATCGGCCCCGCATGACCGAACGCGCCCACCTCGCAGTAGACGAGCTCGGGCTTGGTGACGCGCAGGCTGTCCGCGTCGAGCCCGTACGCGACGCTGGAGCCGGGCCGCAGATTGTGGATGAACACGTCCGCATGCTCGGCGATCAGCCGGTGCAGCGTCGCGAGCTGTTCACGGTCCTTGATGTCGAGGCAGATCGTGCGCTTGCCGCGATTGAGCGCGTGATACGCGGCCCCGCTGCCCTTCCATTTGCTCGGCCCCCAGCCGCGCGCCGAATCGCCCGCCGGCCGCTCGATCTTCCAGACTTCGGCGCCCAGCGCCGCGAGGATACGCCCGCTGAACGGCGCCGACGCGCTATCGCTCAGCTCCACCACCACGACGCCCGCCAATGGCAAATCACGCAACATGGTTGTTCTCCCTTGCATTGGGTCTGGTCTCACGCTTCATCCGTGCCGGGCGTCCATGCGCCGCCCGAGTGGATCATCGCGTCAATTTCGTCACGGCCGAAGCCGTACTCCGCCAGCAATGGCGCCGTCTGTTCGCCCAGGCGCGGCGCCGGATAGCGCAGTTCCGGCGGGCTCTCGCTCCATTGCTGAGGAATCCCTAGCGTACGGATCGTGCCCTCGGACGGATGCGCCTGTTCCGCGAAGAATCCCACGGCTTTCATGTGCGGGTCGTCGAGCAGCGTTTCCGGCGTATTCATTTCGATGACGGGAATGTCCGCCTCGCTCAGCAGCGCGACCCATTGCGCCGAGGTCTTCGTTTCGAAGACTTGCGCGAGAAACGCGTACAGATACGCAATATGCTCGGTGCGCGCGCCTATCGTGGCGAAACGCGGGTCGTCGGCCATCTCCGGATGCCCCGAGAGCACGAAGAAACGCCGCCAGTGATGATCGGCATACACGTTCACGCCGATATAGCCGTCACGCGTGCGATAGGGCCGGCGGTCCGGATTCATCATGCGCGCGTAGCCCCAGTCGCCGATGGGCGGCACGAACGTATGGCCGTACAGGTGATCGCCGAGCACGAAATGCGCGAACGTCTCCAGCATCGGCACGAGCACCTGCTGGCCCACGCCGCTTTTCTCGCGCCGGTACAGCGCCATCGCGACCGCGTTGCTGGTGGCCATGCCGACGACGCGATCGGCGACCGCCGTCGCGACATACTCGGGCGGCCCCGACTTCCGGCTCTGCAGCACCGGCATGCCGACTGCAGCCTGAATCAGATCGTCGTAGGCGGGACGCGCGGCATAGGGGCCGTTCTGGCCGAAGCCGAACGCACCGCAGTAGATGATGCGCGGATTGAGCCGGCGCACGTCTTCATACGCGATGCCGAGCTTCGCCATCGTGTGCGGGCGCATGCTGTACAGCAGGACATCGGCGTTTGCCGCCATGCGCCTGAGCGCGCCAATGCCGTCCGGATGCTTGAGGTCGAGCACGAGGCTGCGCTTGTTGCGATTCAGATGCAGGAAGATCGGCCCCATGCCGGGATGGCGCGAAGGGCCGATGTTGCGCGTCGTGTCGCCCTCGCGCGATTCGATCTTGCAGACGTCCGCGCCCATGTCGGCCAGCAGCAACGAGGCGTACGGCCCCATGAAGTTGGACGTCAAGTCGAGAATGCGCACGCCTTCAAGCGGTCCGGCCATGATGCCTCCCGCCGGGTCGTGCCCCTGAAATGTGTCTCACGGTGTCTCCTCCGTTTTGCCGCTATGCCGGCACGAACAGCGGCAGCGTCTGCTCGCCGCGCTGCTCGAAGCGCACTGCCACGCGCTGGCCGATCGCGATGGCATCCGGATCGGCGTCGATCTGCGAAAACAGGAAGTAGCCTTCGTCCATCTGGATGAAGCCGACCGTGTACGGCACGATGCCGGCCCATACCGGCGTCGGGCCGCGCATGATGGTGCTGTACGACCAGACCGTGCCGCGCCCGCCCGACTGCCGCCAGTCGAGCGAGCGCGAGGTGCAGTGCGTGCAGAACGAATGGGCGGGCCACACGGCCTGTGCGCAGTCGTTGCAGTGCTGGTAGGTGAGCCGCTCTTGCGCCAACGCGGTCCAGTAGGGCTCGGCGTCCGGCAGGCGATACGGCTGCGGCCAGCTATTGAGCGTATGAGTGTCTGTCATGGAATGCTCTCAATCGGATATCACGTGGCGGACGACAGCAGCAGCACCGCGCCGGCCGCCAGCATCCCGCCCGCGCCCTGCACGAGCACGGTCTGCGGGCGACGCGCGGGGGCGAGACCCAGCGGCTCGCCGCGCAACTGGCGCACCGCTTCCACGATGCTGTCCATGTTGCACGAGATGCCTGGCTGTCCGAACGACAGCCAGCCGCCGTTGGTATCGGTGGGCAGGTCGCCGTCCACGCCCGTGCGGCCTTCGCGATAGAGGTCGATGCCATGGCCCTTCTTCGCGAAGCCCAGATCCTCCATCACGATCGGGCCCATGTGCGCGAAGTTCACCGAGATCTGTGCCATGTCGATATCGGCAGGACCGAGGCCCGACATCGCATAGGCCTGGCGTGCCGCCTCCGCTGTCGCCGTCGTGGTCAGGTTGGGGAATGCGCCAAGGCTTTCGAACCGGCACTGCCGCATGTTCATGCGGTCGGTCAGGTATTCGTGCGTGGTGGCCGATCCGTAGCCCATCAGGTACACCGGATTGCGGGCGGCGCGCGCGTTCTCCGGCGACGTGACCACGAGCGCCCCGCCCGTGCCGCCGCCCCACGTCGAGCACATCCATCGGCGCAGCGGCGTTGCCACATACGGCGAGGCCAGCACCTTGGCGCGGTCGATCTCGCCGAACTTCGCTTTCGCCGCGTGCGGATGATGCCGGCCCCAGCGCTGGTTCGCGACGGCGACATCGGCCAGATCCGCCTCGGTGATGCCGAATTCGTGGAAGTAGCGATGCGCGGCCTGCGCGTAAAGCGCCGGAATCGTCGGGCCGTAGGGGATCTCGAACTGCGGGTCGGCGTCGGCCTCCGCGCCCATTGCGACCGCGTCGACGAACAGCTCCGTCGCGTCGCTCTGCAGGCACAGCACGTACTCGGCCCGGCCCGCCGCGATCATCTGCGCCGCGATCGCCAGCGTCGAGGTCAGCCCGGCGCCATGCATCGTCAGCTCGCTCGTGATCGTCACCGGCATCTGCATGTGCGAGATGAAGATGTTGCTCCACTGCGAACGCTTGTCGGCCCATGGCGAGCGGCCCGTGAACACCGCGTCGACCTGGTCCTTGCGGATGCCCGCGTCGGCGAGCGCGTTCAGCGTCGCTTCCGCGGCCAGCTGCAGCGGGTCCTTCCTGTTCGCGAGCGACGCATACGCATCGCCCATGCCGACGATCGCCGCTACCGGTTGGGGACTCATGCTCGCGCTCCTCAGACCTTGAAGTCGGGCTGGGCTTCGGCGACCAGCGCATCGAGGTCCGTGCGCCGGCGCAGCATCAAGAGGCTCCACTCGCTGCGCTGCACGACTTCGCCGCGCTGGTTGTACGCCTGGATCAGCATCGTGCCCACGCCGAACTTCTCGTCCTTGTCCTTCTTCGCGATCACCTCGGCGCTCGCGTAGACCGTATCGCCGATCTTCACCGGGTTCAGGAAGCGCATCTTGTCCACGCCGTAATTCGCCTGAATCGCGGGGCCGAACTGCAGCAGCCCGGAGATCAGCGAGAACGTCAGCATGCCCTGGACGATGCGCTCGCCCCAGCGGGTCTTCTCCGCGTATTCCTTGTTCGAATGGATTTCGATCCAGTTGCCGGTGAACATGCAGAACATCACGACGTCGCTTTCGGTCACCGTGCGGCCGGGCGAGCGGAACTTCTGCCCGACTTCCAGTTCGTCCAGCGGGATGTTGATGCTGTTGTTAACTACGCTCATTACGCTCATTGCCGGGTCTCCTGAGAATTGTGTGGGCGAGATGGCCATACCGGCCCATCCCGCGTTTGCGTCCGCTTGCTTCGCTGCGGGACCGTGCGTCCTTACTGACGCATCGATTTCGCGATGATCGTGCGCTGGATCTGCGAGGTGCCACCGCCGATGGTCGACTGGATGCTCTCGCGCAAATAGCGCTCCATGTCCGCTTCGGGCAGGTTCGCGTAGCCGCCCAGCACCTGCATGCCCGCGAGCGCGCACTCCTTCAGCGTTTCGGAGCCGTACAGCTTCGCCATCGACACTTCGCGGCTGCACGGCACATGGTTCGCGGCCATCTGCGCGGCGCGGTAGCAGAGCAGGCGCGCGGCATCGACTTTGGTCTGGCAGTCGGCCAGCATGTGGCGAACCACCTGGAAGTCGTAGAGCTGGTGGTCGAACTGGATGCGCTCGTGCGCGTAGCGCGTGGCCGTCGCGACGGCCTGCTGCGCATTGCCCGTATATGCGGCCGCCACGGCGCAGCGTTCGAGCTCGAGGTGCTCGGTGATGATCTTCCAGCCCTGGCCTTCCTCGCCCAGCAGCGCGTCGCCCGGCACGCGCACTTCGTCGAGGAAGATTTCGGTCGTGCCCGTGGCGTGCCGCGAAAGCGTGGGCAGGCGATTGATGACCATGCCGGGCGTGTTGTTCGGGATCAGCAGGACCGAGAGGCCCTTGTGCTTGTCGTCCGTGCTCGTGCGTACGAGCATCGCGATCACGGTGTCGTTGGCCGCCGCGCCGCTGCACCAGAGCTTCTGGCCGCTCACGATCCAGTCGCCGTTGCTGTCACGGCGCGCGCGCGTCTTCGTATTCGCGGCGTCCGATCCCGCATCGGGCTCCGAGATCGACACCGAGAAGCGGATCTTGCCGTCGATGAACGGCTGGACGTATTTCGCCTTTTGCTCGGGCGTGCCGAACTTGATGATGTTCATGGCCGTGAAGGTCGGCACGAGCACCGAGCACGCGAAGTCGAAACCGAACTTGCCGAGCCCTTCGGCCATCAGCGAATAGTCGAAAATGTCGCCGCCCGATCCGCCTTCTTCCTCCGGGATCAGGATGCCCAGCCATCCCTGCTTTGCGATCTTCTCGTAAGCCTCGTACGGATAGTCACGATTCATGTCGCACTTGCGCACGTACTCGACGGTGATCTCGTTGTCCATGAACCGGTTGACGGTGTCGAGCCACATCGTCTGCGATTCGTCCAGAAAGTTCGCTTGCATTTGTCTTCGCTCCAGTTGATGTGTCTGCCTCGTTGTTGTGCCGGGCATCACTGTCTGTAGATTAGGTCCAGGCGTTTTCCGATCCAACTGGTCAATTACGAAGCAACAATTCGAATTTCCCGAAGATCGATTCGATCCGCACGAACATCAGGACTCCGACTTAATCAGCACGCGGAAATCCTGTGCTTGACGGCCATTCACACGATGACGCGCGACTCGCGCAAGGCGTCCAGTTCCCCGCTGCTGAATCCCCAGTCCCGCAGCGCTTCCTCCGTGTGCTCGCCGGGCTTCGCCGGCGCGCGCTGAATCGCGCCGGGCGTGCGGCTGAAGCGCGGCGTCGGCGCGGGCTGCACGACGCCATCGCGCTCGACGAAGGTGCCGCGCGCGCGCAGGTGAGGATGCGTGGGCGCTTCCGTCATCGAAAGCACCGGCGCGAAGCACACCTCGCGGCCCTCGGCCAGCGCGCACCATTCGTCGCGCGTGCGCGTGCGGAAGATAGCGGCGAACTTCTCGTGCACCTCGGGCCAGCGCGAGGTGTCGTGCTGATCGGGCATGTCCGCAACGGACAGCCCCAGGATCTCCAGCGTATTGCGCCAGAAGCGCGCCTCGTTCGAGCCCACGCTGAGCCAGCGTCCGTCCTTCGTCTCGTAGACGTTGTACCAGGGCGCGCCCGAATCGAGCCGGTTGCTGGCGCGCTGGTCCTTCCAGTAGCCGCTCGCGAGCAGCCCGTAGCACAGCGTCATCAGCGAGGCCGAGCCGTCGACCATCGCGGCATCGACCACCTGGCCCTGGCCCGAGCGGCGGCTCTCCAGGATCGCCGATACCACGCCTAGCGCGAGATAAAGCGAGCCGCCGCCAAAGTCGCCAGCGAGATTCAGCGGAATGGCGGGCGGCCCTGCGGCGGGACCGATGGCGTGCAGCACACCCGTGAGCGAGATGTAGTTGATGTCGTGCCCCGGCGCCTGGGCGAGCGGGCCGTCCTGCCCCCAGCCCGTCATGCGCCCGTAGACCAGCGCGGGATTCGCGGCGAGGCAGGCCTCGGGGCCGAGGCCCAGTTTCTCGGCCACGCCCGGGCGAAAACCTTCGACCAGCGCATCGGCCTTTGCGACCAGCTTCAGGACGGCGGCGGCGGCATCGGGACGCTTCAGGTCGAATGCCGCGCTGCGGCGGCCGCGATTGAGCAGGTTCAGGCGCGGGTCGCCCGGCACGCCGCCGTCGTAGCCGGGCGGGCGGTCGATGCGGATCACGTCGGCGCCGAGGTCCGATAGCAGCATGCAGCAGAACGGCACCGGTCCGACCCCGCCTAGTTCGACGATCCGGATGCCGGCCAGCGGGCCCTGGGCTTCACACTGCGTTTCGTGCATGGTCAGAGGTCTCCAGACAAGGGCAGTTCAGCTTACTGTGCGTGCCGCTTGCGACCAATCGCGAAAAATCGAAGCGCAGCTTCGATGCGGCCGAATCGGGCCGGCACGGCCACGCCATGGCCGCGCTTCCAGATTCCGGAACGAAGCGCAGCGCAACGTGGACGCCCCGCGCGGCGCGGGCACATAGTGTTTGAGTCCCGAAGGGCCCAGCGCGCCGCGCCGCAGCAAGCCGGATCCGATCCGTGCCGCCGCGCGCCTCGTTCCCTCACGACACACAACACCGACACTGGAGACACGCATGCCCAACGCCCCCATGAGCGCGCAGCACGATGCGCCGCTACAACGCTACGAACACCTGTACATCGACGGCGAATGGGTCAGCCCCATCGACGGTGAGCTCGTCGAGAGCATCGATCCGGCCACCGGCAAGCCGTGGGCCATCGCGCCGATGGGCGGCCGCGCCGACATCGACCGCGCCGTGGCAGCCGCGCGCGCCGCGTTCGACGGCCCGTGGCGGCGCATGCCCGGCCACGAGCGGGCCGCACTGCTGCGCCGTTTCGCCGATCTCTTCAGCGCCGCAATCCCCGAGCTAGCGGTGATCGAATCGCGCGACAACGGCAATCTCGTGCGCGAGCATCGCGCGAGCCTCACGGCCCAGGTGCAGTGGTATCAATGGTTCGCCTCGCTCGCCGACAAGGCGCAGGGCACGACGATTCCCGTCGACGAAAGCGTGCATGCCTTCACCACGCGCGTGCCGATTGGCGTGGTGGGCGCGATCATTCCGTGGAATGCCCCGCTGCTCGCCACCTGTCTGAAGATTGGCGCGGCCCTCGCGGCGGGCTGCACGGTGGTGGTGAAGCCCGCCGAGCAGACGCCCATTTCGGCGCTGGTGCTCGCCCGCCTGATGCACGAGGCCGGCATCCCGCGCGGCGTCTTCAACGTGGTGCCCGGGTTCGGGCACACGGCGGGCGCGCAGCTTGTCCAGCATCCGGATGTCAACAAGGTCTCGTTCACGGGCTCGACCCAGACGGCGAAGCAGATGGTCCGCGACGGGGCCGACAACCTCAAGCGCTTCACGTTCGAGCTGGGCGGCAAGGCCCCGCATATCATCTTTGCCGACGCCGATCTCGAGAACGCGATCAACGCCGCAACGGCGTCCGCCTGGCGGCTCACGGGGCAAAGCTGCGCACTCGGCTCGCGCGTGCTGGTCGAGCGGCCCGTGTACGAGCGCGTGGTGGAGGCGTTCTGCACGCGGGCGCGTGCCGTGCGCGTCGGCCTGCCTTCGGTCGACACGAATCACATGGGCCCGCAGGCGCACGAAGCGCAACTGGAGAAGACGCTGTCGTACATCGCATTCGGCAAGGAGGATGGCGCCGAGCTCGTCGCCGGTGGGCACCGCATCGCGACGCCGGAGCTCGCCTCCGGCTACTTCGTCGAGCCCACCGTCTTCGCGGGCGTGCACAACGACATGCGCATCGCGCGCGACGAGATCTTCGGGCCGGTCGCCTCGCTGATTCCGTTCGACGGCGAGGACGAGGCCATCGCCATCGCGAACGACTCGGCATACGGCCTCACGGCGGGACTGTGGACGCGCGACGTGGGACGCGCCCACCGTGTCTCGAACCGCATCGAAGCGGGCATGGTCTGGGTCAACACCTACTCGTTCCTGCGCTGGTCCACGCCGTATGGCGGCTTCAAATCGAGCGGCTGGGGCCGCGAGAACGGCATCGATGCGCTCGACCCGTACCTCGAGACCCGCACGACCGTCATCAGCACAAGCGGGCAGTTCCCGAATCTTTACGCGAGCTGAGCGCCACGGCCGGCGGCGGTGCCGTACACGACGGCGCGCCCGCCGCCTCGGCCCCGAGCGGCGCTTTCCCGAACGGCTCCTTCCCGAGCGGCTCCTTCCCGAGCGGCTCTTTCCCGAGCGGCTCGATCGTCCCCTTGTCGATCGAATACCAGCGCTGGCAGATCAGGTCGGCGAACTTGGCGTTCTGCTCGGCGATCAGCATCGCCATGCCGTCCGCGCGCAGCCGCTCGATCGCCTTCGCGAGCCGCAGCACGACAACGGGGGCGAGCCCTTCGCTGGGCTCGTCGAGCAACAACAGGCGCGGCTCGAGCATCAGCGCGCGTGCGATCGCGACCATCTGGCGCTCGCCGCCGGACAGCTTCCCGGCGTAGCGCAGCCGCAGCTTGTGCAACTCCGGGAAAAGATCGAACACGCCTTCGAGCCGGCCCGGCGCGGGCGTCTTCACGCCGATCGTCAGGTTCTCCGCGACCGTGAGCGACCTGAACAGGCGCCCGCCGCTGGGCACGAGCGCGAGGCCCGCGGCCACGCGCCGGCTCGGCGCGAGCGCGGCGATGTCCACACCGTCCAGCACGATGCGCCCCGCGCCCGGCATGACGAGCCCCGCCACCGACGAGATGAAGGTCGTCTTGCCGGCGCCGTTACGCCCGATCAGTCCGACGACCTCGCCGTGCCCGACCGCTATCGCGCCGTCGCGTATCACCTTCACGCGGCCATACCCCGCTTCCAGTCCCTCGACGCGCAGGGCCTGGTCAGATCGCCTCTCCAAAATAGGCCTCCTTGACGCGTTCGTCCGCGCGCACGGTATCCGGCGTGCCGTCGATCAGCACGCTCCCGGCCACCAGCACCATCACGCGGGTCGCAAACGAAAAAACGATATCCATGTCGTGCTCGACGAACACCATCGGCATCTGCTCTTGCGCGGCGATCGCGTGGATCAGGCTCAGGCAGTCGCGCGACTCGTCGCGCCCCATGCCGGCCGTTGGCTCATCGAGCAGCAGCAGGCGCGGGCCCGTCGACAACGCCACGGCCAGTTCGAGCTTGCGCTGGTCGCCGTACGACAGCTCGCCGGAGAGCACCTCGCGCTTGCCCGCGAGCCCCACCTTCTCGAGCAGCACGTTCGCCTCGTCCCGGTTCGTCCGCGTGGCCGGGCGCAACAGGTTCCACGCACGCCCCTGCGCCAGCATTAGCCCGATCTGCACGTTTTCGAGCGCGGTGTAGCCGGGAAACACGCTGCTCACCTGGAACGAGCGTCCGATGCCGTGCTTCGCGCGCCGCCACGGCGGCTGCCGCGTGACGGGCGCGCCGAACACGCGCACTTCGCCGCTATCGGGCAGCTTGCGGCCGGTGAGCAGGTCGAAGAGCGTGCTCTTGCCCGCGCCGTTGGGACCGATGATCGCCACGGCCTCGGCCGCGCCAATGGAAAACGACACGCCATCGACAGCCGTGAAGCCCCCGAACGACTTGACGAGGTTCGACGCCTGCAGCGCCAGTTCGACGTGCTCTTTCATGGTTGCCCCTCGACGCCGCGCTGCGGCGAAGCCACCGCTGCGGGCGCGCAGCGCCTTGCCCGCAGCGGTGCGGCCAGCAGCGCCACGAGCTTCGGCGCGATCCCTTCGGGAAAGACCAGCGCGCAGAAGATCACGAGCGCGCCCACCACGAGGTCCGCATTCGCGGAGTGGACCTGCACGTACGCGCGTGGAATCTCCAGCACCAGCGTGCCCAGCACCGGCCCGAGAAAGACCGAGCGGCCGCCCAGCGCGATCATCATAAGCAGCATCGCGCTCGTGACCCACGAGAACAGATGGGGATCCACGCTGCCTTCCACGCCCGCCAGCACGGCGCCGAACAGCGCGCCGAACGCGCCAGCGATCACGAAGGCAGCCAGCTCGAAGCGCCTGGGATTGCCGCCGAGCGACGCGACGCGGTCGGCGTTCTCGCGCACGGCGCCGAGCATCGCGCCGAACGGCGACGAGACGATCTTCAGGAGTACGACACAGGCTGCAACGGTGACGATAACCGCGAAGCGAAACTGCGCCGGACCGCTGGCGAGCCAGTCGGGCAAGGTCACGCCCACGAGCCCGTCGTCGCCGCCCGTGAGGTTATAGCTCGACACCACGAACACGAATGCGACCTGGCCGATGGCCAGCGTCAGCAGGCCGAAGAACAGATGCCGCGCACGCAGCGAAATCAGCGCGCTCAGCAACGACACCGGCACGGACAGGACGATCGCGAGCGCCATCCCGCTCCAGTACGAAAGGCCGTAGCGGATCGTCCCGATCGCGACCACGTAGGCGCCGAGCCCGAAGAAGAGCCCCTGCCCGAGCGACAGCAGACCCGTGGTGCCCACGAGCAGGTTCAGGCTCATCGCCGTGCCGGCCAGGATCACGAAGCGCGTCACTTCGGGCAGGTAGGCCGCCGAGATCGCGTACGGCAGCAGGCATAGCGCGCCGGCCGCGAGCAACGCCGCCAGCGCGGCCTTTGCGGTGATTCGCTTCATGTCACGCTCTCCCCGTTATCGTGCGCAGGCCTGTTGGCTTGATCATCAGCACGACCACCATCACGGCGAAGATCACGATCTCGCTGCCATGGTCGAGCACCATCGTCGAAAGCGCTTCGGCTACGCCAATCAGCAGGGCCGCCGTGAGCGTGCCCCAGATCGCCCCGAGGCCGCCGACCACGATCACCGCGAACGCGATCACCACGATCTGCACGTCCATGCCCGTGTTGATCGCGCCGCGCGGCACGGCCACCACGCCCGCGATGCCGGCCAGCAAGGCGGCCACGCCCATCACGATGGTGCGCAGCCGCTTGACGTCCACGCCCACCGCTTCGAGCATCTGCGGATCGTCCACCGCAGCGCGGATCAGCCGGCCCGTGCGGCTTCTCGCGAGCAGCAGCCACAAGAACACGGCGACCGCGCCCGTCACGGCCAGCACCGCGAGCTGATAGCTGGCGAGCCGCACGCCGCCGAGTTCGACGAAGCCCGATAGCTGCGCAGGCACCGGCATCGAGAGCGGCTCGGTGCCGAACACGATGCGGGCGATGTTGTTCAAGAGCAGCATGAGCCCGAACGAGACGAGCAGTTGCCCCCACATCCCCGCGGCATAGACGCGGCGAAACAGCGACAGCTCGAGTGCCGAAGCGCACAGCGCGACCACTACGGGCACGGCGAGGATCGCGACGACGAACCCGGCTCCTGGACCCAGCAGCTTGATGCAGGTTGCGCCGGCGAACGCCGCGAGCATGAAAAACGAGCCGTGCGCGAGGTTGACGACGCCCATCGCGCCCCACAGCAGCGTGAGCCCCGATGCCACAAGAAAATACAGGCCGCCGTTCGCGACGCCGGCGAGGAGCTGCGCTCCCAGTAGTTGCCAGTTCATTGACTGTGCTCCTCAAGATCTCCGTGTTGCGGCCGTTTTCGCCCTGTCGTTGTAATGGCTCAGGCGCGCCGCTGTAATGGCTCCTGTTGGCGTTCAACGATTCATGCGCGCCTCCTGCTCGAGCCGCTCGCGATGCTCGGGATGAGCGATGGCAATCATGCGCGGGACGCGTTGCGCGAGCGACAGGCCGCGCAGATCCGCCACGCCGTACTCGGTGACGATCACGCAGGCATCGCTGCGCGGTACGGTCACGGGCCCCGAGACGCGCGCGACGATGCGGCTGTGCGCGCCCGCCGTCGATGGCAGCGCGACGACCGGCACGCCGCCGCGGCTCGACTGCGCCGCGCGCAGAAAATCGCCTACGCCGCCCACGGCGCCCACATAGGTGCCCGCGACCATTTCGGCATTCACCTGGCCGCTCAGATCGACCTCTACCGCCGAGTTGATCGCGACAAAGCGCTCGATCCTGCCAAGCACGTTGGGGTTGTGCGTGTATTCCGTGCCGCGCAGCTCGAGCGCGGCGTTGCGGTGCGCGAAGCGGCGGATGCGTTCCGAGCCGATGATCACGCCGCCCACCGTGATGCCGGCGTCAATGGTCTTTCTCGCATTCGTGACGACACCCGCCTCGCACAGCGCCGCGAAGCCATCGCCGATGCTGCCCGTGTGCACGCCCAGATCGCGGCGATCGCGCAGTTGCGCCAGCACGGCATCGGGAATCGCGCCAATCCCCGTCTGCAGCGTCGCGCCGTCTTCCACGAGGGCCGCGACGTGCCGACCGATGGCCCGCTCGATCTCGCCCGGCGCCGCAGCGGGGGGATCGGCGAATGGCGCGTCGGATGCCACGAGCAGATCGATATCGGATGCCTGAAGCCACGGGCCGCCATAGGTCCACGGCACCTCCCGATGCACTTCCGCGATGATCACGCGCGCATGCTTGAGCGCTTCGACGAGGTATTCGCGCGCGAGGCCGAGGCTGTAGCGCCCCTGTTCGTCGGGCGGCGAGACCTGCAGCATCACGACGTCGATACGCAACGCGCCACTGCCAATCAGCGCCGGCAATTGCGAGTAGTGCGCGGGAAGAATGTCGAGCACGCCTGCGCGCGCGAGCTTGCGATTCGTGCCGCTGCCGCAGTACGCGAGAAAATCGAATGCGTCCGCGTGCTCCGGCGCGAGCACATCGGCGAGGCCGATGCCGAGAAAGAGCCGGATGCGCCGCAGCCGGTCGCGCTGCGCCACCAGCGCGCGCATGAGCGTGACCGGCTCCGCGTGGGACTGCCCCCACATCACCGTGTCGCTGGGGCGGATCAGGCCGCACAGATCGGGAACGTGGGTCGTGGAAGGCGACGCGCCAGCGGATTCCCTGGCTTTCAAAGGCAAAAATTCTTCGTGTTTCATGCAAACAGGAAATGAGGGGATCGAGGCACAACGCTCTACTACACAGGATTCCGAATTATCGCGATGGATGCCACGCGATTTCACGACGACTACATCATCCGCCTATGCAAGCGGATCACACGGCGCGCATCGTCAGACGGCGCGGCAACGGCGGAAAGACGCGCCATGCGCCGTCGTCATGGCGGAAGAAGCAGATGGCGATATCGCCGCACGGTGTGCGCGCCTCCACCCGGACACAGCGGCCACACACATTCCGCAACGGGCGAACCCGGAACGGCACCGCGTGGCTGGGCATCAGCCAACGCTCCACGACCTCGCGCAACGACATTCGAACCGTTTCCATCCACGTCTCCCTGCTCTCCACTACCCTGCCACGACTGCGGGCTTCTTGATGGGCTCATCGTGCGATTCGTTGGCCGCCACCGTCAACGCTGTCCGTGCTGCCGTTCCGTACTTTGAACGCAGCAGCAGCCGGGTTCCCACATTTCGCCAATCCGCTCCGTGCCTGCGCGCTCAGACGTCCGCGTAAGCCATAGGCGACGGCGCGCGCTCCCGAATCTGCGCGACGACCACGGCCGCCAGCACCGCCGGCACCGCGAACGCGTAGAAGCTCCACTGCGGCCCCAGCTTCGCGCCGATCACCCAACTGCCGACCAGCGGCCCCAGAATCGAGCCGATACGGCCCAGGCCCTGCACGACGCCGATGGCCGAGGCCCGGCACGAGGCGGGGAATGAGGCGGCGACAAAGCCATAGCTGAGCGTGGCGGAGCCCACCGAGCCCAGTCCCGCGCCGAACACGCCGAGCATCAGCCACACGTAGGCGGGCTTCTGGCTCAGCACGAGCAAGGACAGCCCGCAGATGAGCAAGAACGGAATGAGGACTTTCCTCGGTCCCAACCGGTCGGCAAGCCACGCGCCGAACAGATTGCCCGACACCGCGCCGAACTGCATCACCAGCAAAAACTGCAGCGAGGAACCCAGCGGATAGCCGGCCTTGCGCATCAAGAGCGGCAGCCACACATTGAGGCCATAGATGACCAGTTGCACGCAGAAGGCCATCAGCGCGAACAGCAGCACCGCCGCGCGCCACTGCGACGACATCATGAGTCTCAACCCCCGCACGCGAGGGCTGGCCGAATGCGCAAGATGCGTGCGCTGCTCCTCTTGCAAAGCCTGATCGAAGTCGACGGCATAGCGGGACGCCAGTGCGCGCGCTTCATCCGTGCGGCCGCGATCGACGAGGTAATTGACCGACTCCGGCAGGAGGAAAAACATCGCCGGCAGAATCAGCGCGTAGAGCGCACCCAGTGCGTAGAGCATGCGCCATCCGTGGCTTTCGAGCAGCGCGATGGCGAGCAGCGCACAGATCACGCCGCCGATGGGGTAGCCGGTGAGCGCGAGCGCGTTGTATAGCTGCCGGCGATTGCGGGGCGCGTATTCGATGCTCAGCGCCACGGAAGACGGCACCACGCCGCCCAGCCCCACGCCGGTCACGAACCGTGCCACGCCAAAGGCGAACGGCGAGTGCGCGAGGGCACAAAAGAGCGCCCCCACGGAAAACCACAGCACGCCGAGCATGATGAGCCAGCGACGGCCGATCCGGTCCGCGAGCGGCCCGGCACCCACGAGGCCGACCATCAGCCCCGCCAAGGTCCAGCTTCCGATCATGCCGACGCCGTTCGCATCGAGTCCCCAGCCGGGTTCCGCCAACAGGCGCGGAACGGTCGCGCCATAGACGATCAGATCGTAGCCGTCCACGGCAATGGTCATGAAGCACAGTAGCACTACTAATAAACGTCTTGCGGTTTGTGCAGATGAATCGTTCATGTCGTCTCCTTACCTTGCACGGTCATGCTGGCCGTGCTGGCTTTATGGTTGTGGGTCGGCCCACTATAGGGAGACGAAATCGACCGACCAAGTGGCGGATTTCGAAGCCGTGCTTTCCAGATTTCGAATTGCGCGTCGAAGGCGCGCGGAACCGGCCATCCGCGGAAGAAACCCGCTATGAATCCGTCAATTGCGCAATGAGCGCCTTCGCGGCGGCGCTCGGCGGTTCGCCACGTTTCGTTCCTATGCAGAGCCGGCGAAGCGCCCACGGCTCGTCGAGCGCCACGATAGCCACCTTGTTGACGTCCTCGCTGGGCAGCATGCTTTCCGGCTGGATCATCACGCCCAGCCCTGCCTTGACGAGGCTTCGCGCCGCCTCGATGGTGCTTACCCGGTATTTGACGCGTAGTTCGCTGCCGAGCAGGCTCGCGGCATTGCGCAACTGGGTCATCATCGACGTGTGCGGCGCAATGCCGATCAGGTTCTCTTCGAGCAAGTCCCGCGTCGTCACGCTCGCGCGCCCGGCCAGCGCGTGGGTGCGCGGCACGACGGCAACGAGCCTGTCGGTACGGAATTCCACGATATCCAGCGCTTCGCTGCGAATGTCGTCCGTCGCGTAGAACAGTGCCACATCGGCTTTGCCAGACGTTGCGGCGCTCACGACATTCGCATTCGCGTCCTCCTGCAACTCGATCTCGACGAGGGGAAAGTCCCGCGCGAATTCGGCGATCTCGCGCGCGAGAAAATGCACGATGATCGTGCTGGTGCTGCTGATGACGACGTGGCCCCGTACGCCCTCGGAGAATTCCACCATCTCGCGGCGCATGACGTCCAGATTCGCGAATAGCAGACGCACGTGACGCGCGAGGACCTCGCCGGCGGGCGTCGGGATCATGCCGCCCGGCAGGCGGTCGAACAGGTCGACGCCCACGACCTCCTCCAGCTCCTGTAACCGGCGGGTCGCAGCAGACGGCGTGATGTTTTCCCGCAGCGCCGCGCGCCGCATCTGCTGCTCCTCCACTACCGTGAGAAACAGCCTCAGCGTGAACAGATCGACGCGCCGCGTCAGATTGTGAACACTCAGCACCGTCATGGCGACTCTCCGATCTAACCGCCCGGTCCGCTGGCCGGCCGGATGCACCTGCGATACCCGGCCGGGCTCCGACCACCGTCCATTGGCGTGCCGTGCAAGCCATCATGGCATCGGGACATTCAGATCACCTGCTGCTCTTCGAGATCGCCAATGTCCTTTCCGCTCATGCCGAGCCATTCGCGCAGAATGTCTGCATTATGCTCGCCCAACCGTGGCGGCAGCTTCGCTTCGGGCTCCGCGACATCGGACATTTTCACCGGATTGCCCGCGACCTGAATCGCGCCCCAGACCGGGTCATCGAGCGTCATCATCATCCTGCGCGCCGCGACGTGCGGACATTCGAACAGATCGGGCACGTCATTGACGGTCGAGCACGGCACGCCGGCCGCACGCAATGCATCGAGCGCCGCCTCGCGCGTCTTCTCGCCCAGCCAGGCGTCGATCTCGACATTGAGCGCATCGAGGTGGCGCTTGCGCGCCATGCCGTCCTCGAAGCGGGGATCATCGGTCAGCCCGGGCCGGCCGATCGCAACGGCGAAGCGCTTCCAGATGTGCTCGCCGAGCACCGCGATGACGATGTAGCCGTCCTTGGCGCGGTACGTGCCGAACGGCGCCGTCACCGCATGCACGCCGGGCGGCGACGTGCGCTTCGTCGCGGAGTACATGGCAACGGAGATCTCGTTGAGCATCAGCGAGGCATCGTACATCGCGATGTCGACCTTCTTTCCTTTGCCCGTCTTTTCGCGGTGCAGCAGGGCGAGCACCACGCCGTAGAGCGCGAGAATGCCGCATTCGATATCGGCCAGCGAGAAGCCCAGGTACGTGGGCCGGTCTCCGGTTCGATCCGGCCGGTACATCAGTCCGCTCATCGCTTGCCCGACGATATCGAACGCCGGGAAGCCGCTGAACGGGCTCGGCAGGATATCGTCATGGCCGAAGCCCGAGATCGCCTAATAAATCAGGCGCGGATTGAGGGCGCTCAGATCCGCATAGCCGAGCCCCAGCCTGTCCATCACGTTCGGCCGCAGGTTCTCGATCACCACGTCGGCCTCGGCCGCCAGCGCCTCGAAGATGCGCTTGCCCTCCGGATGCTTGAGATCGAGGGTCATGCTCTTCTTGTTGCGGTTCGTTCGAAGGAACGCGAGGCCGCTAGGCTTACCGTCCACGCCAGGCTTGACGGGACTCGTACTGCGCGAAAAGTCGCCGCCTTCGCGTGTTTCGATCTTCACGACTTCGGCGCCGGCGTCGGCCAGCCACATCGTGGCGAATGGCGCCGCGATGAAATTCTCGACCGTCAGCACGCGTACACCCGCTAACGGGCGTGCATCGCGCGGATCGTGGGATACGGCTTCCATGTCTGCTCCTCGGCAATGTGTGAACGGCCTTCGCCGGGCGCGGGCCGTGACAGCCAATGCTAGGTGCGCCTGCGTGTGGCTTCAATTGCCGATTCGCCAAGGCGGCGTTGCGGTTTCGCGAACCACATGCGCGTTCGCGAGCGATCAATCTGCACATCGAAAATCGGCAATCGCATTCACCGGGACGACTTCGTACCATGGATTCAGGCGGCACACGGCGATCCTCCCGGGTCGCCCGATCCCGCTCGTCAACACACTAAAGGCGATTACCCATGAACAGTCTCGAAGGAAAAGTGGCGATCGTCACCGGCGGCACAGGTGGCATCGGCAAAGGCATCGCCGCGCAGCTCGCGGCACGCGGCGCGACGGTCGTCATCAGCGGGAGAAACGCGGAAAGGGCCGCTACCGTGCTCGCGGCGTTGCGTCAGGCCGGCGCCACCGCGGACTTTCTTGCGGGCGACGTGCGCTCGAAGGCCGACATGGAGGCGCTGGCGGAGCAAACCGCTCGCCGCTACGGCGGCATCGACATCGTCGTGGCGAACGCCGGTGGCAACGACGACGAGGCGCGCGCGCCCGAGGTGCGCGGCCCCTTCGCCAGCATCGACCTCGCGCGCGTTGCCGGGGTTGTCGCCGAAAACACGCTCGCCAAGCTGTTTCCCGTCCAGGCCGCGCTCCCCTACCTGCGCACGCGCGGCTCGGGCAGCGTCATCTTCGTGACCTCCGAGGGCGGCCGCGTGCCGACGCCGGGACAAACCGCCGTCTCGACCTTCGCCGGTGGCTTGATCCGCGCGAGCAAGGTCATCGCAAGTGAACTGGCCCGCGACAGGATCCGGGTGAATTGCGTCTGCGTGACCGTCGTGCGCGACAGTCCATCATGGGAGGCGGTATTCGGCGAGGATAGCAGGGTATCGGAGCATCATCGCAAGCAGTACGAAAAGATTGTCGCCGGCTGCCCGCTCGGTGTCGCCGCACCGTCCGATATCGGCCGTGTCGTGGCATTCCTCGCGTCCGACGATTCGGCCTATCTCACCGGCGCGTCGATCAGTCCGACAGGTGGGCTGACCCTGCATTGATCGCGGGCGGCACGACGGCCGCTCTCGAAGCGAGCCATCGTGCCAACCCACGCCTCATCGTCAGGCGTCCCGACTAGAACTTGTGGAGAATGCCTACCCCACCGCCAACCGTCGTGCCTGGCGCCCCCTGCAGCGCGCCGTCCACGTCGAGACCGAGCGTGGACCGGCCGTGGTTATTGGTCACGCCAACCTGCGCGTACAAGGACGTGCGCCGCGACAGCGAGTACTGCGTGCCCAGCGCGACGAGCAGCCCATGCGTGCCCGAGTCATGCGGATCCCTCAGGTACCAGACGCCCGAATTGACGTCGAGCGCCGGCGTAACGAAGTAATCAAAGCCGAGGTTCCAGACGTCGTGATTGCCGCCGCCCACCAGACCATTGAGCGTGGTCTCGGGCGCCTTGTAGTTGGTGAACGAGCCCTTCACCGTAAAGGACGAGATGCTGTAGCCGAGACCAAAGGTCTTGGCGATGAGCGGCACCTCGAACAGCGTGTTGTTCAAGGCCGTCTCGTTGCCCGCGCTCGCATCGTAGACCGCCGCGTTGACCAGCACCCCGGCGCCCTGGAATTTCAGACTGGCGGAATACTGGCGCCCCGCGTTGAAATCGCCGGGCACGCCGCCGAGCGCGTACATGAGGCTTGCGGTAAACCCTGCCACCTTCGGCGAGGTATAGCTCACAGCGTTCGAGACGAACGTCCCGGTGAACGTATTGTTGGCGTATACGGAGATGTTGCTGCCGAATTGCGCCATGCTGCGCGGGTCGGACTCATAGAGCGCGAGAATGAACGGCGAGAACTGCAAGCCGGCCTTCAATTCCCCTACGTTGCTGACGAGCGAGATCCACGCCTGGCGGCCGAACAGGCCGCCGTTGGTATTGTCGAAGCCGCCGTTGGCGAGACTGATCCCGCTTTCCAGCTTGAACTTCACCTTCAGGCCGCCGCCCAGATCCTCCTGCCCGGTCAAGCCGAACACGGAAGGCTCCAGCCCGCTGCTGATCATCGCGAACTGCTTGCCGCCGTTCTGCCCCGTTGCCGGGTTGTACGACTTGTTCGTGTAGATCAGGCCCGCATCGAGCACGCCGTACAGTGTCACGCTCGACTGCGCCCACACGGTGACCGGCAACGACGACACTGCCACCAGCACGGCAATTCGCTTGACTGCGAACCTGAATGCGCCGTACGAACTCATGTCTGCCTCCTTGATATCGAAATCGTTTTGTTTTTTTCGTCCACGCCATGGCAGGGGAAAGACCCGCGATCCGGTAGCTTCCGGTTCCATGACGATCGCTCCAAACCCGTAGTACGGGAGCACAAGCCGTTTCAGTCTGGTGTTGAACCTCCGCTCAAATCGCGCACGAACGCCCGCCTTGCAGGCTTTGTGCAATATCAAATATGAATAGGATGCCGAATCAAATAATCGGGAAGATGTCGCTGGTTTTACGGGCTCGGCATTCAGGACCGGGAGTGCGAATGTCCTGGCCTGCCTCGTTTGCGTCGATTAGAGCAATCGGAAATGCGAGGGTCAACGAGGGCCGGCGAAACGTTCCGTACTTTGGAGGATCGGGTGGGAAGCTAGAGGGGGCAGTCGGAGGCGACGGTGGTCAGGTGCAGCGACGGTTGCTGGGCTCAGCTTTCCGGGTTCAGGTCCCAATGCTGAAGGGGAGCCGTGGCCTCATCTGGCACCGACGATCCGGGCCAAGGTTTCTTCCAGCAGACTTCGATCCGCCGCACGCTTGGCTTCGGTGCGCTGCGCCAGATTGTGCAGCTTGCGCCGCACGGCCGGCAAATCGGCCGCATGCGGAAGTCCAATTAGATCGAAGTCCGGCCGCTGATCCTCAACGGAACGCAGGAACGCACATGACGACTCATCGAGCCAACCAGCCACACGCGCAAGCAGGCGCTCATGAATGTTCAGCAAGACTTCGACTTCGACAGGCTCGGCTGTCATGCCCTTAAAGTGCGCCTCGAAGGTTGTTGCGAAATCTGCAGGTACGCGTGGCGCCAGCATCTCCCAGGCGGGCTTGGGGCTGCAGGTCAGGTAGACAAAAAGTCCGCCAGAGCACCTGATCGGCCCGCTCGTCTTCCAGTAGCAAGCCGACATCGAAAAGGTCGCGCGGATGCTGCCTCGACAACGCCGCAGCCAGCTTGCCGGCATAGAGGTCGGCGAAGTTCAGCATCTGCGCCGACGCGAAGCCAAACGCCTCCTCGACCCTCGGGCGCACCACCATGTTCCGCGCCGGATGCACCGTGCCGCGCATAACGGGCGTCGTCTCGATCTGCACGCGCGAACGGCCGCGACTGGCCACCAGCCGCGTGACACTCCCGCGCTCGCCTGCCGACAACTGGACCTGCAACTGCAGCGGGCGAACGCGCAATACATCGGCCAGTCGCCCGAGCGCTTGCGCGATCAACTTCGCGTCTTCGTCATAGTCATGCACCGGCAACCATGCCAAGTCGATGTCCACCGACAAGCGCGGCAGATCAGCTCGAACAGGTTGATAGCCGTGCCGCCCTTGAGCGCGAAGCGCGGCTCCTGCGCCAGCATCGGCAGGATCTCGACCAGCATCCGCACGCGGTCGGTATAGCGCCGCTCCCAATGGTCAAACCAGGTGTTCATCGAGGTCTCTCGGCAAGGTAATCTGGTAGGTCGGGTGCAGGCGCCCGCCAGGCACCAACGCGCGCTTTCCCCGGCCCAGATCGACGCCATCCAGCGGTGTGTGCGGCAGCCACGCATGCCGGTGGCGCTCCGCCAGCGCCAGGAACAGCCGTTTGGCCTTGATGCTGCGGCAATGGCGCAGCAGCAGGCCGACCCGCTGTGGCCGCAAGGTAGTCATGGCTTGCATCAGCGCATCGGCCTCGTAGACCAACGTGGCGTCCGCGACACTGTCGCATAGTTCCAGCATGGCCCGCTCGGACGTAGAGCAAATCAAGGCATCGTTGCCCGGCGCAGCCCGATGCCAGTCCAGCCCTTGCTCGGACAGCGTCTTCGCGGACATCTCCGCGGCGAACGCCACGGGCGGAAAATCGAACGGCCCCCTGCCCAGGAACTCGAAACGCTGCTCCAACGGCAGCTTGCGGAGCCAACCCGGTGGCCGCTGCGGCCCATACAGCGTGATGGTTCCTGCCTCGCCCAGACGCAGATAGTGCTCGTGCCCCAGCAGGCTCAGTGCGAAGCGACCACCGACATGCAGCGGCTTCCCCTCCCCAAGCTGCAAGCTGCGAACCACGCCCTCCCACTGCAGGCGGCCGCCCTTGCGCATGTAGACGCCGCGTACCGGCGACACCAGCCAGCCGCTGCTCACATAGCGCGCGGCGAGGCTGCTGGAGTAGCCGTGTGCCCGCAGCCAGCGACTCGATATCAGACGCGTATCGCCCAGTTCGGCCAGCAGCAGGTTCAATTTTCCTGCATTTTGATCACTCATAGTGTGCAAAATACAGTTTTTTTAAACCGTTGCCAAGCCAAAGCGGTTTAAATAAAACGAAAAAAGATCACTCAGAGTGATCTTTTTTCAAGAACGGCAAACCGGGCGTCGCCGAGCCGCAAGCGCTATCAGCCCGCTTGGCGGCTGTCCGGCTGCGCTGCTCGAGCGGCCTCTCCAGCGCGGGGGACTTGCCTTCGGCGCTGACCTTCCCGGCGTCGAAGCGTCCCCTCAGGACGCGCTTTCACACCCGCTCAGTCGTAAAGCACCGCGGCGATCTTCGGATCGGTCATATTCGTCTTGTCGTACCAGTAAAAACCCGTGTCGACTTTCTTGGGCAGCTTCTCGCCCTTGAGCGCCTTCACCGCGGAATCGACGACGCACTTGCCAATGCCAACCGGGTTCTGCGTGATCGCGCCTGCCATCAGGCCAGAGTTGATGTCGTCCTTTTGCTCCTTGCCGGAGTCATACCCAATCAGCACCAGCTTCTTGCCCGATTCCTTGACGCCAATCGCCGCGCCTTCCGCCGAACCTTCATTGGCGCCAAAAATGCCCTTGATGTTCGGATTGGCCTGAATCATCGCCTTGGCAATTTCCGCCGACTTCAGGTGGTCGCCGCCGCCGTACTGCACGGAAACGATCTTGATGCCCGGGTGCTTCGTCTTCATCTCGTTGAGAAAGCCGTCACGGCGATCGATGCCGGTGCGGCTCGTCTGGTCGTGCACGATCACGCCGACTTCGCCTGAATCGCCAATCATCTCCGCCATCTTGTCGGCGGCTAGTGCGGCGGCGGCCAGGTTATCCGTTGCGCACGTCGTCAGCGGAATGTTGCTGTCGACGCCCGAGTCGAATGCGATCACGGGTATCTTCTCGGCCTGCGCGCGCTTGAGCAGCGGAATGGCCGCCTTGCTGTCGAGCGCGGCAATACCGAGCGCCTGTGGCTTCTTGGCGAGCGCGGCCGAGAGCATGTCGATCTGTTTGTCGACCATGGCCTCCGTTTCCGGACCTTCGAAGGTGATCCTGACGTTGTGTTCCTTCGCCGACTGCTCCGCGCCCGCTTTCACCGCTTGCCAGAATTGATGCTGGAAGCCCTTCGAGATGAGCGGAATGTAGGGTTCTTCGGCATACGTCGAACCGGTCACCCCGACTAGCGCGCCGACTCCGATCACGACACCAATGAGTTTTCTTTTCAACATGGGGTTTCTCCTCCAGAGGTGGACCATCAGCTTCTCTTGCGCCGCAAGATATCCGCATAGACAGCGAGGATGATGATGAGGCCCGTCACCACGATCTGCCACTCTTGCGCAACCGACATGATGCGCAAGCCGTTGGTCAGCACGCTCATGATGAAAGCACCGATGATAGTGCCGAGTATCGTGCCCGAGCCCCCGCTCAACGACGTGCCGCCGATCACGACGGCCGCGATGGCTTCCAGTTCGTATCCCTGGCCAAGCGCCGGTTGCGCCGAGTTCAGACGCGAAGCGATAAGCAGTCCTGCAATGCCGCAAATCGAGCCACCGAGCGCGTAAATCGCGATCTTCCAGCGGTCGACATTGACGCCGGAAAGGCGCACGGCCTCTTCATTGCTGCCCAGCGCGAACGTGTAGCGGCCGAGCGCCGTGCGGTTGAGCGTGATCGAACTGACGATGGCGAGCAGGAACAGGATCAGCACCGCGTTCGGCACGGGCACGCTCGGCAGGAAGTAACCGATCAGCGAATCCTGCGAGATCATGTAGAAGTTTTCGGTGTCGGTGAAATAGATGGGCTTGTCGGCCGAGACCACGAGCGACAGCCCCTTGAGCAGCAGCATCATGCCCAGCGTGGCGATGAACGGCGGGATCTTCATTTTTGCCGTCAGCGTGCCCGAAATGGATCCGCACAGCGCGCCCGTTCCAATCGCGGCGAGCACGCCGGTCCACATCGGCAGATGCCAATAGCTGAGAAACACGCCGCAAATTACGGCCGTGAAGGTCATCAACGTGCCGACTGAGAGATCGATGCCGCCCGTGATGATGACGAAGGTGCTGGCAATGGCCAGCACGCCGTTGACGGCCGTCGCCTGCAGGATGCCGAGGATGTTGTCGATCTGCATGAACGCCGGCGACGCGAAGCTGAAAAAGATCAGCATCAGGATCAGGCTGGCGAACGCGAGCAGCTTTTGCAGCGCAGTTGGCGAGAAAATGCGCGCCCTGAAGCCGGACGGCCGTTTCTGGTTGGACAGCGCCGCAGTATCCGATTGCAATGTCATGGATTCAACCTCTCGAGGCTCGTGCCACTTTCTTGCCGCTTTCATGCTGTTTGCAAGACTTCGCGCTGCGTCGCGAGATGCATGATGCGCTCCTGCGTCGCCTCGCTAGCGGAGAGTTCGCCTGTGATGCGGCCTTCGCACATCACGACGATCCGGTCGCTCATGCGCAGAATCTCCGGCAGCTCCGATGAAATCATCACGATCGCCTTGCCCTGCTCGGCGAGCGCGCGCAATAGCTTGTAGATCTCGCTCTTCGCGCCGACATCGATGCCGCGCGTCGGCTCGTCGAAGAAGAGCACATCGCAATCGCGCTCGAGCCACTTCGCAATGACGATCTTCTGCTGGTTGCCGCCGGACAGCAGCCGGACCGGTTGCGTCGCGGAGGGCGTGCGGATGGCCAGCAGATTGATGAAATTCGACGCGGTCTTGCGTATCTGCATGCGACGCAAAAACAGTCGCAGCGACAGGAATTTGCCGAGGTTGGACATCACGATATTCGATTCGACGTCCATGCCAGTCGCCAGTCCAAAGCGCTTGCGGTCCTCGGAGAGATAGCCGATGCTGCGCGCGACGGCGTCGCTCGGCTTTCTGATCGGCGCCTTCACGCCTTTCACGAAGATCTCGCCCGATTCGATCGGGTCCGCACCGAACACGGCGCGCGCGACCTCGGTGCGGCCGGCGCCCATCAGTCCGGCAAAGCCCAGTATCTCGCCTTTGTGCAGCGTGAAGCTCACGTCCCTGACGAGCGGACCGGCGGTCAAATGCTTCACTTCGAGCGCGATCTCGCCCTTGTGCGCCGGCCCCTGCCATGGCGAGATGTCGGCAAGCGTTCTGCCGACCATCATGCCGATGATGGCCTGCACGCTCGTATCGGCGGTGGGGACGGTGGCCACGTATTCGCCGTCGCGCAACACGGTCACGCGATCGGAGATCTGCTTGAGCTCATCCATCTTGTGCGAGATGTAGATGATCCCGACACCGCGCGCCTTCAACTGGCGAATGATGCGAAAGAGCTCGGCAATTTCCGCGTCGTTGAGCGCGGAGGTTGGCTCGTCCATGATCAGCACGCGCGAATCGAACGACAAGGCCTTGGCGATCTCCACCATCTGCTGGCTCGCGACCGTGAGCGTGCCGACCACGGTGCGCGGGTCGAGATGGACGTGCATGCGCTCGAGAATCGCGCGCGCCAGTCCATTGAGCTTGTCTTCGTCGAGGAACAGGCGCAGACGCCCGCGCGGCTCGCGACCGATGAACATGTTCTGCGCGACGGTCAAATGATTCATCAGCTGGAGTTCCTGATGAATGATGCCGATACCCGCGGCCTGGGCCTCACGCGGGCTCGCGAACGCAACGGGCTGACCGTCATAGAGAATTTCGCCGGAATCGCGGCTGTACACGCCGGCGAGAATCTTCATCAGCGTCGACTTGCCCGCGCCGTTTTCTCCCATCAGCGCATGCACCTCGCCCGCCGCGAGTTCGAATTGCACTTCGTGAAGCGCTCTCACACCGGGAAAGCTTTTGCTGAGCTTGTTGACGGAAATGAGCGGAGTCATGGGCGTTTCTTGTGAAGCAGCACGAACGTGGTTGAACCACTGGCATTGCCTGACGTGAGCCTAAGGCGCGAAAAGATCAGGCCGTTCTTTCGCGGACCGCTGCAACTCCGCGACCACCTGGTCGAGATGGTCGTGCATGGCCTGTGCCGCCGCGTCGGCGTTGCCGGTGCGAACGGCATTGAAGATCCGTTCGTGCTCGTCGAGCGTGTGCACGAGCCGTTCGGGACTCGCCAGCAATTGCCTTGCGCGATCGAGCGCGTTACGCGATACCGCGACGATCTCTTTCACTCGCGGCAGGTTCACCGCATCGAGCATGATTTCGTGAAAGGCCAGATCGAGCACATGAAACTCGAGACGCTGCCCATTCCCGGCCACCTTGCGCTGCGCTTCGAGATTGCTGGCCAGTGCATCGATCGTGGCCCGGTCCTGCATGCGCGCGACGCCGCGTACCGTTTCGACTTCGAGTGCGCTGCGGATAAACAAATGCTGGCGAATATCGTCGAGCGCGATCGGTTTGACACGCGTGCCGCGCTGCGGCAACACCTCGACGAGCCCCGCATGAGCGAGCCTCGCCAGCGCGGCGGAAACCGGAAAGCGCGATACGCCCATCCGGTCACAGACCGCCATCTTGTCGATCATCATTCCCGGTTCCAGCGCGAGCGTCACGATGGCTTCTCTCAACGCCTGCTCAACCGCGTCGGTCAGGCTGACGCGTTCGCCGTCCTTGATCTTTTGCAGTGCGACATAAGGATTGCCGGCGGCATTCGCTGCATCGTATGAAGAGCTCACGGCGCGCTTGATTTCCAGAAGACATGCTAGCATGCTAGGTAGCGAATCTAGTGTTGTCAACGCGTGCTAACGCCTGGTTCCCCGCTGGGAGTTCAGATGACCACCATCACAAGCCTCACCGTTCGCGATATCCGCTTTCCCACATCGCGTTCACTCGATGGCTCCGACGCGATGAATGCCGCGCCGGACTACTCCGCCGCTTACGTCACGCTCGAAACCGATTCTCCAGATAAATTCGTGGGCCACGGCCTCACGTTCACGATCGGGCGCGGCAATGAGATTTGCGTCACGGCCGTCAACGCGCTGGCGCCGCTCATCGTTGGCAAACGTCTCGAAGACATCACTGCGAATATGGGCGCGTTCTGGCGCGCATTCACATCGGACAGCCAGTTGCGCTGGATCGGCCCGGACAAAGGCGCGATTCATCTGGCGACGGCCGCGGTCGTGAATGCGGTGTGGGACCTGTGGGCGAAGTCGGTTGGCAAGCCGGTGTGGAAACTGCTCGCGGACATGAGCCCCGAAGAGCTCGTGCGCTGCCTGGACTTCCGCTATGTGACGGATGCGCTTACGCCTTACGAGGCGTTGGCCATGCTGCATCGCCACGCGAAGACCAAGGGCGAGCGCGAAAGGGAGATGCTCGCGCAGGGCTATCCCGCCTATACGACCTCGGCGGGCTGGCTGGGCTACGACGACGAGAAAATCCGGCGCCTCGCGCGCGAGGGCGTCGCGCTGGGCTGGACGCATTTCAAGCAGAAAGTCGGCGCCAATATCGAAGAGGACGTGCGGCGTGCGCGCATTTTGCGCGAGGAAATTGGCGAGAACCTGAAGCTGATGATGGACGCCAACCAGGTGTGGGATGTTGACGAAGCGATTGCAAACATGCGGCGGCTGGCGGAATTCGATCCGTGGTGGATCGAGGAGCCCACGAGTCCCGACGATATTCTCGGGCATGCGGCGATTCGGCGGCGGCTGGGGTCGATTGGTGTTGCGACCGGTGAGCATTGTCATAATCGCGTGATGTTCAAGCAGTTGTTGCAGGCGCAGGCGATTGACTTTTGTCAGGTGGATGCCTGTCGGTTAGGTGGACTTAACGAAGTCATTGTCGTGCTGCTGATGGCGGCGAAGTTTGGGGTGCCGGTTTGCCCGCATGCGGGTGGTGTGGGGTTGTGTGAGTATGTGCAGCATATTTCGCTGTTTGATTATCTCTGTGTGTCGGGGTCGCTGGAGAACCGGGTGCTTGAGTATGTCGATCATTTGCATGAGCATTTTGTGGAGCCTGTTGTGATTCGGAATGGGCGGTATATGCCGCCTTTGCAGCCTGGGTATAGTGTTGAGATGAAGGCTGAGTCGCTTCAGAAGTATGTTTTTCCTGAAGGACAGGCCTGGCTGTCGATTTGATTTTTTTGGTAGTCCTGCGGGCGTTGG
>NZ_BAYD01000078.1 GCF_000685075.1 Paraburkholderia oxyphila NBRC 105797 | reverse complement strand
GCAGACTCCGTCACGGGTCGTGTCGCATGCTTCGAGGCCACTCGCACACGCGCTGGCTTGCTGCGGTGCTGCGGTTATCTGGCAACCGGAGCACCAGCGCCTGTATGACTGGCTCGAGCCTGGCCCCCTGCAGGTCGAATATTTTCCTTTTTTGTCAACTCGCCAGCAGTTCATCAACTGCGGACACCGGCTCTTGATGCAGACCGCAGAAGCGAGCGATTATCCGTACATCCCCGGATTAGCGACTAGACTTAAAGCATCGTCGGTGCATGCCTACGCACGAGGCACTATGCGCTATTCAGTCATGGTCGGGACGTGCGACCGAGGGAGACGGACCGATGCCGAAGATCGTTCGAACCGCTGAGCAGATTCGCGACGAAGTGCAGAACCGCATGGCGAACATGGCTGCTGATGTGCCAGGAGCTTTGCGCGTGCGTATACCGCTACCGGAGCGGCACCCGCCCGACGCATCCGGCCGCAACTGGAACATGGTGCCGCTCAATGACCTCGGCGCACATTGCGCACATCATGTCCAGAAGGTGATCGAAGACATGCGCACTGAGTTCGTGCTTCCAGATTGACCCCTTGATATAAAACGGGAGCCGCTCATGCAATCGCACGTGTTTGAGCATCGAGGCTACGAGATTGCAGTACAGCCGGAGCAGAAAGCATACGGCGCGTGGCAGGCGAAGGTGAGTGTGCGCCATGCCGATAGCCCCGTGGCCGAATTCCGTCTTGGGACGACTCAGCCGGAATGGCTTACGCAGGAGGAGGCGGTGCGCGACGGCATCGAATGGGGCACGCGTTTTGTCGATCGCAAGCTGGAAGAGTCGCACGACCTGATGTGATGGTGCCATCAGCAGAAAGCGAACAAAGCCCCGCAGGATCGCGAAAGACGCCGCTGCAGAACGGGCCTACGGTGCACAGATATGGCTAACCGCCGTTGTCTTGGCGCGGTCGCCTGCTTGTGAAGCGTGAGAAACGAAAGTAACTCCTGAACGTCCTCAAAGGCGGACAGATATTCATGGTCAGGATCTATGGACGCATGCGCAGCGCACATGGCTACGCGATACGCGACTTCCTGCATCGCTGCGATATACCGTTCGAATGGATCGAACTGGGCAGCGACAAGGAGGCGGACAAGGAGGCGGAGGAACTGGCGCATGTGCAGCACCTTTCCTATTCGCGCCTGCCGGTTTGCGTCTTCCACGACGGAACGCGGCTGGAATGTCCCACCATCCGGCAAATCACCGAGAAGCTCGGCTGGTTTGCGAGTCCATCCCGTGAGGCCTACGATCTTGCGATTTACGGCGCCGGACCGGCGGGATTAAGCGCCGCGGTGTACGGTGCATCGGAGGGACTGCATACCGTGCTGGTGGAGCGCTGGGCACTGGGCGGACAGGCAGGCAGCAGTTCGAAGATCGAGAACTATCTGGGCTTTCCACAAGGCGTGAGCGGCGCGGAACTCGCTGAACGGGCGCGCGATCAGGCCATCAGGTTCGGCGCCGAAATCCTGCTGGCGCGCGCCGGCGTCCACGCGGAGTTCCCGCCCGGTCAGGGCATCGTGTATCTGGAAGACGGCACGCGCATCACGGCGCGCACGTCTATCTGCGCGACGGGCGTCGCATATCGCACGTTAGGCCTGGCAGGTGAAGAGCGCTTTCTTGGCGCAGGCCTTTATTACGGCGCCGGGGCGAGCGAGGCCGTACTGATCCATGGTGAAGACGTGTATGTGGTGGGCGGCGGCAACTCGGCGGGCCAGGCCGCCATGCATTTTTCGCAGTCCGCCAATCGCGTCTATATGCTCGTGCGTGACGCATCGCTCAAAGACACGTTATCACAGTACCTGGTGGACCGCATCACATCGGCATCGAACATTGAAGTGCTCACATGCACCGAAGTTGCCGCGCTCGCTGGCAGTGACGTGTTGCAGGAGATTACGCTGACCGATGTGCGAACCGCCCGGTCCCGCACGGTAAGAACGAATTGGCTATTCGTCTGCATTGGCGGCGTGCCGCAGACGGAATGGGCGCAGGAGGTCGGCATCGTTCGCGATGAAGCCGGCTATCTCGTAACCGGACCCGATCTGCAGGAATATCGGGCGGACCTGAATTGGCCTCTCGAACGCGCGCCGCTGCATCTGGAAACGAGTATGCCTGGCGTATTCGCAGCGGGCGACGTGCGTCACGCATCGATCAAGCGCGTGGCGTCGGCAGTCGGTGAGGGGGCAATGGCCGTGGCACTGGTGCATCGCTATCTGAATAGCAGTTGAGCACGAGCGCAACCTTGATTCCAGCGCGTCTGCCATACCTGTCCGAGGAGCACGATCATGACCTCCGGTTGCACGCACCTGGGCGAAGCCCGCATTCTCCACACGCCCATCGACTATTGCGAGGACTGCGTGAAGCTCGGCCAGCCGTGGGTACATTTGCGGCTTTGCCTTTCTTGCGGACACGTCGGCTGCTGCGATTCGTCTCCCAACCGGCATGCAAGCAGGCATTTTCACGCGACCGGTCATCCACTGGTACGCTCAATCGAACCCGGCGAAACGTGGATCTGGTGCTATCGCGACGAGATCGTGGCAGGTGAGCTTGAATCGTGAGGGCGACGCTCCCCGCACGGGCGGGCGGCGTCGCGCGTTCTCCAGGGCTCATGCATGTGCCGGTGTTCCCTGCGCTGACGCGTCGCTGGGCGCTTCGGTGGGCGAGGCTCCTTTCTCCACACGCACAGAGCGTGTACCTGAATCGTAGGTCATTGTGACCTTGTCGCCATCGCGCACGTCGCCTCGCAACAGCGCATCAGCAAGTTGCGATTCCACCTCAAGACGGATCTTGCGTTTGAGCATCCGCGCACCGAAATCCGGGTCATAGCCGATCTGCGCAAGATGATCGCGCAAAGCGTCGTCGAATGACAGATCGATGTGTTGAACCAGCGCCGTACGCGCTACGCGCGCAAGTTGCAGATCGACGATACTGCGAATCTGCTCCTTGCCGAGCGCATGGAACACGACGACTTCATCGACCCGGTTCAGGAATTCGGGTTTGAAGTGATGCCGCAGCATTTCCATCAACCGGTCGCGCAGTTCAGGGTATCCAAGCTGCTTGGAATCAGCCTTCATGTTGTCCTGGATCAGCTGTGAGCCGATATTGCTGGTGGCGATGATGATCGTGTTGGTGAAATCGACCAGACGTCCCTTGCCGTCGGTGAGCCGCCCTTCGTCGAACAGTTGTAGCAGGAGGTTGTGCACCTCCGAGTTCGCCTTTTCGATTTCGTCGAGCAACACCACGCAATATGGTCTGCGCCGCACACGCTCGGTGAGTTGCCCCTTCCTCGTAGCCGACGTATCCGGGCGGCGCGCCAACCAGCCGCGCCACGGTATGACGCTCGGAATACTCGCTCATGTCGATGCGCACCAACGCGTTCTCGTCGCCGAACACCGAAGCGGCTAGCGCCTTCGCGAGTTCGGTTTTACCCACACCCGTAGGCCCAAGAAAGAGGAAGCTCGCAGTCGGCTTGCCGGCCTCTGTCAAACCGGCACGCGAAAGCCGCACCGCTTTGGCGACTGCGGACACGGCTTCATCCTGTCCGACCACGCGTTCCTTCAGATGGTCTTCCAGTCGCAAAAGCTTTTCACGGTCCTCGGCCGTGAGTTCAGACAACGGTACGCCCGTGAGCGACGAAACGATCTGTGCAATGTCTTCCGCCGTCACTTCCTGCGAGCTGGTGCCGCGCTCCTTCTTCCATGTTTCGGTGGCTTCATGCAGGCGTTTTTGTTCCGCGACAAGTTGCCCTTCCAGTTCCTTGGCCTTATCGAATTGCTTTGCAGCGCTGGCCGCGTCCTGTTCCTGCCTGATACGGCGGATGCTCGCCTCGACATCGTGCAATGGCTGCGGACGCGAATTCGACGAAATGCGCACGCGGGCGGCGGCCTGATCGAGCAAATCGATTGCCTTGTCCGGCAAAAAGCGCGCCGCGATGTAGCGGTCCGAAAGCTTTGCCGCTGCAGCGATCGCCTCTTCGGTAATTTTCACCTTGTGATGTGCTTCGAGCCGGTCGCGCAGGCCGCGCAGGATCTCGATCGTTTCCTCGACGCTAGGCTCAGGCACCGTCACGGGCTGAAAGCGCCGCTCCAATGCCGAGTCCTTTTCAATGTATTTCTGGTATTCGTTCAATGTGGTCGCACCCACCAGGTGTAACTCACCGCGAGCGAGCGCTGGCTTAAAGACATTGCCGATATCGAGTCCGCCTTCGCCGCCGCCCTGGCCGGCGCCGACAATCGTATGCAGTTCGTCGATAAATACAACCAGGCGGTCCTGGTTCTCGATGATCTCATCCAGTACCTGCTTGACGCGCTCTTCGAACTCGCCACGATACTTCGCGCCAGCCACGACGCTATTGATGTTCAGTTCGACCACGCGCTTGCCGCGCAATACTTCCGGCACCTGGTCCTGAGCGATGCGCTGCGCCAGACCTTCGACGATAGCGGTCTTGCCCACACCGGGTTCGCCGATCAGTACCGGGTTGTTCTTGCGCCGCCGCGCGAGCACTTCAATGGTGGTTTCGATTTCCTTGTCACGGCCGATCACCGGGTCGAGCTTGCCTTGACGAGCAAGCGCGCTGAGATCGCGCGCGTACTTGTCGAGCGTGGGCGTGGTGGAGCGGTCGTCCATCTTGCCGTCTTCGGCACCCTTGCCTACCACCTTGACTGCTTTTTGACGCATCGCTTGTGGCGAGAGCCCGAGCTTGCGCAGCAATTCACCTGCAAAACCGTCTTCTTCCTCGACGAGCCCGATCAGGATGTGCTCTGGTCCGACATAACTGTGACCCAGTTCCAGCGACGCCTTCAACGCATTTTCCAGCGCACTCTTGGCGCGCGGCGACACGCCGATCTGCTCGTTGTCGCCCGGCTCCTTGCGGGTGCCACGTGGCGCGGTCTGATCGATGGTCTTCTTGATTTCTTCGGGATCAAGCTTGAATTCACGCAGGATTTCCTGCACCACATTGTTACCGGCGAGCGCCAGCAAAAGGTGTTCCGTATCGACTTCGTTCTTGCCATATTCGACTGCGGCTTGCGCTGCTGCTTGCAGGCGGTCCAGGCCGCTCTGGCTCAGGTACGTCTGCAGGTCCACCGCTTCACGCGCCCGGCTATGCCGGCGCGTGCGGCCGCCCGGGTGTGCGCCCGCTGACTCGCCCATTTGCCCGCTGCCGGCCGCTGTACCCTGATTGGCGCCGCCGGGTTGTCCGGGCGAGCGTCCTACAAACCGGCTACCGCGGCCGCTTTCCATCTGTGGCCACATATCGTCGAACAGACTCTCGAACAGTCCGCCGTGAAAGAGGGACTCGAGCGGCGACAGGTGGCGCTGATTGCGCGTCATGAACTCCATGTAGTGCTCGTTGCACAGCATCAGCTGACGGCGTTGACCGTTTTCGGTGATCGTGATCTGCGAGGTTGCGGGCTTACCACAAACGCTGCACTCGGCCATGATGATCTCCTTTTCATCCGGGCGGGCATCGCTTCCCGCGCGGGTATTGGGTGGGTAGGAACTATCTATTCCGCTTCCTATTCCGATCTCTCGGTGTCGCCTTGTTTGCGTGCTGGGCTCGCGCTGCGCTCGAATCGATCCAAGCGAATCCCATCGTCCTTCGTCGCGTCGGCCGGTGCACTGATTCATCGTGCGGTACCCGCAGCAGGGGGCAATGCAGCGTGCCTTCTCCAATCGATATACCGGGACGCTCGCCGGCGCGCTGACATGCGCGCGCAAACGTTCTGTCGATCCCGTCAACCGGCGTCGGTTAGTCATGCAAGATGCGACGCTCCAGCAGGTCCCCTTCCGGGTTCGTCGAACGCAGTTCTGAGTGAGGCCGTCAGTTGTTCAGCTTCTTCCTCGGCGCCTCGCGCGGCAGTGGATCGTACCAACCGCAGCTTGACGCGATAAGCGTCGCCGGTGCGCAGCATGTCGCTTACAATCCCCCGCCCGCAAACTGACCAGTTCCATCGCCGACGGACGGGTGTTATTTGATCTCAATGCGCCGCTTCGCTGCCGGTTCTCCGACCGCTTTGGGGATGCGCAGCGTCAGCACGCCGTTTTCAAATCTGGCCTCTGCCCGATCGAGATCGATGCCCGCGGGCAGCGGGACCGCACGCTGAAAATGCCCAAACGACCGCTCGACCCGATAGCAGCCCTTTTCTTCGCTCGTCGATTCGAAGCGCTTGTCGCCGCTCACGATCAGCATGTCATCTATCACTTCGAGTTCGACGTCGTCGCGGTTCATGCCCGGCAATTCGGCAACGATACGCAGTGCGTCGCCTTCATCGGTGACGTCGATCCGCGGTTGGAACTCGCTCGCGCTGAAGTCGCCGAACCAGCTTCCGAGCGGTCCACGACCTCCGAACGGATCGCGGATCAATTCGGCAAACAGATGAATCGGATCAGGCAGCGGCCAGCTGGCAGCCGCAAGTGATACCGGCGCAGCAGCGACTTCCATCGGTGCCCCGTTACCTGTTTGCGTTCCAGTCTGCCCGTTGTGCCGCGCGCTTTGCTGACCGGTGCGCGGCGCACCGACGCCGCCAGATGCGCTTTTTTGCGCGTGCGAGCGTAAAAACCGGAACGGGTTCCATTTGTCGAGATCCAGTGGCATGTCATTCTCCTTACGTGAGGTACGCCAGTGCCAGACCCGAGGCTGGACCACCGGAGATGAGGGGCGGCGCATTCGACCTCCTGATACCACGGCACGCCCGGCGCGGCATCGCCCGCGGGTTTGACCTCGTGACCCACGAGTGGCCCGTGAGCGGTGCGCTTAGAGATGCAATGGTGCGTGTGGCTCGCCGGTCAGGTCCTCATGACGCCAGGCACGGGCAGTGATGCCGAGTACGAATAGCAGCGCGCCCGTGAACATTGCGTACACGCCGATCAGCCAGACGAGCGCTAGCGCGCCGGCGCCTGGGAAGAGCAAAACGAAGATGCCGAAAAGCACGGACAGCACTCCAGTTAGCACCAGCATCCACGCATTACGCAGGCGCCTGTGCAGCCGGGTTGCTGCGATCAGATCGAATACGCCAGTGATAATCGCGTTTGCGCCGATTACGGCGACCAGCACGAGGGCGGTAATGCCCGGCACCAGCACGGCTATCACGCCGGCGCCGATGCTGCAGATGCCGAGCAGCAAGGGCATCCACCAGCCGCCGTGCGTCGCGCGGTAGCGGATGGCCGCGACAATCGCGACAACGCCGCCAGCGATTGCGTAGGCACTAAAGAGGATGATAAGCAGTAGAAGAGTGAGACCGGGCAAGAATAACGCCAGAGTGCCGAACAGCAGCGCTACTGTGCCACGCAGAATGAGCATCCACCAAGCGCGCCCAAGCAGTTCATCCATGTGGCACTCCGGCTCAACGTCAGGTGATGAACTTAAGTCTAGGCTCCGTGCACCTGCGATTCTTTCGCGTTTCTGCCATGCATTTCGCAATTCTGCTTTGATTCGCGAGGCGCGCTGAATGGTGTACACATCGACATCGGGACGCGTCGAAATTACGCGATCCACCGCCGTCTTTTTCATAGCGCCACGCCATCAGGTCTCCTAACATGAACTTACGCTACTCACGATCCAGCATTATCGTGTTCACTAGTGGATCGGTGTCGCACTGTGAAACCACAAAGGGAATCTCATGAAAAGGAATCTGCTTGTATGGCTGCTCGTGTCGTCGCTCGGACTCCCTCTAGACGCGCACGCCCAGGTGGCCGGCGCCCAGCCGCTTGGTGTCAGTGTGGAAGAGTCGGCCGCGATCGTGGCAGGCTGGAGCGTGAGAAAGTCGATCATGGACAAGCCGGTCTTCAACGAGAAGGGCGAGCGTGTCGGCGTCATTCATGACATTATCGTTGCACCGGACCGGTCGGTATCGTTTGCAATCGTAGCCGCAAACCAGCTTCTGGGTGTGTCACATCACGACGTGGCCATTCCGATCGAGCAGCTCGATTTCAACAATGGAAAACTGGTGCTTGCCGGTGCGACGAAAGATGCGATCAAGGCGCTGCCCGAGTTTCAATACGCAAAGGTACGCGCAACACCGAAACCAAGGTCCGACTACAGCGAACATCACTGACATAGGTCTCGCATTGTCCGTGGCGAATGCATTTGACGCGCCGCACATTCGTTCCACGGGCAGTGCGCCAATCAGTGCGCCGCAGCGCTATTCGTCGTGCCGCGTGATTGCCGCCTGCTCTTCGGGCGACTTTCTTAGCCAGCGCCGGTGCAACGCACGTTCAATGCTGCCGCCGACTGAGAGCAGCAGCAGGAGCAGGGCGGTGGCAATACCTGCAATCTGCCAGGCGCCGATGCCGCACACAATGCCGAGCGCGGCGGTGACCCAGATCGAAGCCGCTGTCGTCAAGCCGCTGATCTTGCCGGTGGCGCGGTTTTGCAGGATCACCCCGGCGCCGAGAAAACCGATGCCCGTAATGACGCCTTGAATCGCACGACCAGCGTCGCTGCCGTTAGTAAAACCGTGTAGTTCGAAGGACATGCCGGCCATCGTCACAAGACAGGAGCCGAGCGCGACGAGGCCCAGCGTCTTGACACCGGTCGGCTTGCCATGCAGGTTTCGATCGAGCCCGACGATGCAGCCCACCAGCACTGCCGCGACCATGCGCAAGATCGACTCAAACAATTGGACGTGCGAAATCATCGGCACCCCGCAATTTTTCCAGGTGACGTCGCGCTCGGCGAGCACCTGGCTGCTCACTGCAGTCTAGCGTCTAGGAGAGCCAACTGCACGAGCGTCAAATGCCGCTCGGGAGTCCCTTTTTCCCTAAGCCGCAGCCGTCCTCTTGCGATCGCAGCGATCGGGCGGCGTAGATGCGATGATGCGCGTGCAGATCTGCCGCAGAAACTCACGCGAGCGGTCGCGCGTCGGGAAATGCTCCCAAAGCGTGCGACGTTAAAGCCGTGGGGTGCCTTGATAATAAGCCGGTGCAGCAAAGAAATTAACTGATCCAGACTGCTGACTGCCCCGTCGAGCAATATTTTAAGTACCAGTGCAATCCGTGCGCTTCAACTGCCTGCGAGAAGCCGATGACGACGATGCTGTCGGCAACATATCTGACCACGCGAGCACTTCGCCCCACCGCTTACGCCGCGTGATATCTAGCGCAAGCGTCAGCTTTCTGAATGCATTCCGAAAGGATGTGTTATCGCATCAAGTTCCCTCACTCCAAAAGGCTTCGCTTCTGCCCATATGACGAATCCGTCTTAGGCAACCCTGAACTTGGCCTACGCTTCCTGTACCGACGAGATGGAAGCGACATCCTTTCTTATCATGAATAAAGCCATGGCCCCGAATCGCGGATTACGCTGCCAACCGATGAGCGTCGCTTTTACCGACCGCGGACAGAATTTGATACCGGGATTCCGGTTGATTGTGCCGACTGGTTGCACTGTCGTGCATGCCGCAGGCGGCGACGACCTTGGGGTGAGTCACTCCATCCTGATCTCTGCACCATTTTCCGCAGTCATTCCGACGAGGGCGATATTGACGACGACCGCTGGCGACGATCTCAATGGATGGGTTATCGCACTCAGATCAGGCGTACTTGGGCAAGTCTCGCAAGAGGCGTTTGGCGCAGTCCCAAAATGGTCTATGTCCTGGGATCCGTTCCTGCGGGAGGCTGTGGATACATTGGGTGCCTTGTATGACGCGGATCTCATCGACGCTGCCTGCGCCGACGCTTTTGCCGATGTCATCTCGGCGCACATTGTTCTCCGGTACGGGCACTGTGCTGGTGCGGCCGAGCCGGACACGCCACTTACCCGTCAAATGCTGACTCGCATTCAAGTCTTCATTCATGAGCACATAGCCGAAAACATTCGGGTCGAGCAACTCGCAGTGCTGGTGCACATGAGTGCCTCAAACTTTGCACACGTTTTCAAAGCGGCGACAGGTAATCCGCCCCATCTGTACGTGACGCTCGAACGAGTGAAGTTTGCCAGGACGATGTTGTGTGAGGAGACGCTTCCGTTGGTTGAGGTTGGCGCGCGCGCGGGGTTCCAGACTCAACAGCATTTCACCGACGTGTTTCATCGATATACCGGTGTGACGCCTCGCGCATTCCGGCTTGCCCACCGAAACGTCGGTAGCTAATTATTTTTTGGGAAGTTGCGAGCAAAACAATGACCGCGGACTTCCGCGCTCGCGATTGAATCAGAGTCTTGAAATGACAGGTCGCCTCGGTTTGTATCCGGACCCTTGCTTGGTGTCACGGGGGCTGCCCGCCTTTGGCGAAGCGAGTGTCATCTCGACGCCTGCCTCCCCTGAACACGTAATGAGGCGCGGCAAGCTCTTCGAGCCAAAATCCAGTTTTCCCCGCCCGTATCGCCGAGCCGGTCTTCGAAGTCAGTACCACCACGATTTTCAAGACCAACCTTGCGAGTTCTTCGACTCGCCTTGCAACGAGCCGAAGAACGTGTCAACCAAAGTCGTTCTGGCAGTATAGGCAGCTGTCAGCAGCGCCGAGGGCGTTTCGGGTTTTGGTGCCGTGTCCTGTCCGTTCCTCGGCCATCCGCTAAGCAAGCGAGCCACCTGGTCTCCAGTGGCCCGTCAGTATTCGATGGTGATCCGGTTGTCGACCCGCATCACACCGGGGGCAAGCCATGCGACCCGCTCGGCCTCCTCGCGCTCAGCCCATGAGCGGACCGTGCCGCGCAGGACGACCTTGTTGCCTTCTGCCTCGACAGTGATGTGCTGGGCGTCGACTTCCGCGTTGCGCTTGAATGCGTCCTCGATCTTGTGCTTGAGTTCCTCGGGTTTGACCTTCGGCTTGATTTGGATCTCGTTCGTGAGGCCGGTTACGCCGCTCACCCGCAGCGCCGTGTCGGCCGCGCGGCGGCGCAGGTAGTCCCATTCGACTTCGCCCTTCAACGTCACGTGTCCGTCCCTGACGACTGCCTTGATATCTTCCGCCGCATAAGGCACCTCGGCCTTCAGTTCGGCAATGATCTCGCGCACGATCTCCGGATCGGGCCGCTTGTTGATCAGAGGCAAGCGCACCTCCACATCGTTTGCGACTCCCCTGACGCCACGCACGCGGGCGGCGTCCTCCTCGGCCTTTTTCCTTTGCCGGAAGCTGCGCGCGAAACCAGACAATGTGACCGCACCGTCCTTGACCGCGACCCCGATATCTGATGGATCGATGTCGGGATCCCACTTCAGTTCGTACTCCACGTCTCGCTTGATGTCTTCGTCGGTTCTCATCGCTGCTCCTCGTCGGTTTGTTGATGGACTGACGCGCGCACGCGGGCCACACGAGCGCCACACGCATCGATCGACAGTAGGGGCCGCCGGGCCGATTTTCTTCCCCACGCCTGCGCAGTTTTTGCGCAATGCTGCCGTACATTCACATCTGAAACCCACGCAGCAGAAGCGCAGAGATCCGACACGTCTTCGCAGGAATGAGGAAGAAGTAAAACCGGCAAGAGCCTAGTCTCGATGTCATCGTCATCGTCATCGCGTCAAAGGCCCTGTCAACACCCGAAGGCACGTGCCGGGCGGGACATGCAAGGCTGTCTGGCGCCACCTCTGCCTTGCGGCGCGGAGCATGATTTCAACCATTTTGGCGCGGAAAAGTCTCAGCTTAGTCCCCGGAGAAGAGGAGCAAATCGATGAGCGATCTAGTCGTTATAAGCTTCAAAGGCGAAGAGACGGCCGACCAGGTGTTGACCAAACTCCAGCAGATGCAAAAGGAACATCTGATCGACCTTGAGGATGCCTGCATCGTGGTCCGTAGTGCGAATGGCAAGGTACACCTCAAGCAAGCCGTCGATCTTGTCAAGATAGGCGCACTCAGTGGCGCGGCCTGGGGTGGGCTATTTGGTGCGCTGGTTGGACTGATGTTGCTCAATCCGCTCGTCGGGCTGGCAACAGGCATGGCCATTGGTGCTGGCACGGGCGCATTGTCGGGCGCGCTCTCGGACTATGGAATCGATGACGATTTCATGCGTTCGACCGGTCAGAACATTGAGCCGGGTTCGTCGGCGCTCTTCATCCTCGTGCGTCGCGTGAATTTTGACAAGGTCCTGCCAGAACTGAAGCCTTTCGGCGGGAAGGTACTGAAGACGTCTCTCACGAACGACCAGGAGGAACGCCTGAGGAAGGCGTTAGAGAGCCTGAACAGCAGTGGTACGACAGCATAAGCATCGCTGCGCTGCATCAGGGTTGTGATCCTGGATCCTGTTGAGTCCGCATTTGGCCGGATCGGCACTCCGACAATTTATGCGGGTTATTTCGTGTGGACGTTGATCACATCGAAGCGCTGTTCGACATTGGGGAGTGCTCACGCCTGCGCGAGCAGATTGTCATGCGCGATCGGATCGAGCATGCGAGATCCGTAGTGTCAGGCATCTCCTGCTTCACGCATGCTCCATCTCTCGCCGACCCAAAGATCAGTGACGTCGACCTGAATGTCGTTATGCCGCAATTTTTGAACTGCGTGATGCGGTGACGATCTCCGCTTCCAACGACCGTGATTGCAGGCGCGCATCGCCGGCGGGTTAGCGGGATTCCGCTGGTTCCCTTAAGGAGCGCTACATGACAAAGGCAAGTTGCGTCGACATCCGGAAGTCGAATGTCGAGGTGCAGGAAGCGCCGATGACCTTGGATGAACAACTCGACGAAGCGCTCGGAGAAACCTTTCCTGCGAGCGATCCAATCGCCGTTCATCCCGAGCCCGAACAACCCGCGAAGACGCAAACTCAGTCGTCGTCTGTACCAAGCGGGATCATCATGTCGATGTGATCTGACGCTGACGCGTCGACGCGTCTATGGCAGCGCTCTTCGGGGCGAACAAAGACACAAGGAGCGAATATGCGTGAGCGGGAAATCGCGCCCGGGGACGCCGGGCAGCACGACGAGCAAGTCTCGCAGCGCAAGCTCTTCGAACCCGTAAAGGTCGGGCCCTACAACTTGCGTCATCGTGTCGTGATGGCGCCCCTAACGCGTTCGCGCGCGAGCCGACCAGGCAACATCCCGACGCAGCTCAATGCCTGCTATTACGCGCAGCGCGCAGCGGCCGCGCTCATCATCAGCGAGGCGACGCAGGTGTCGATGCAAGGACAGGGCTATGCATGGACGCCCGGGATCCATAGTCGTGAGCAGGTCGAAGGCTGGCGGCTCGTGGCGGACGCCGTGCACGAGACGGGCGGGTTGATGTTCATGCAGCTGTGGCACGTCGGACGCATATCGCACCCCTCGTTGCAGCCCGATGAAATGCTGCCCGTTGCGCCCTCCGCCGTTTGGCCGAAAGCGGAGGCGTTCATCGAGAACGAGCGCGGCGAAGGTGTCGTCGCGCCCTGCGTCACGCCTCGCGCGCTGCAGGTCGAGGAGATGCCTTATCTGGTGCGCCAGTACTTCAGGGGCGCGCGCAACGCAAAGGCTGCCGGAATGGATGGCGTCGAAGTGCACGCGGCGAACGGGTATCTGCTCGACCAGTTTCTGTTGTCCGGCACGAACCGCCGCACGGACGAATACGGCGGATCGAGCGAGCGTCGGGCCAGGCTGCTATTCGAGGTGATCGAAACGGTTTGCGAAGTATGGGGACCAGAAAAGGTCGGCGTCCGGCTGTCCCCTCTCGGCACCTTCAACGACATGCATGATGACGATCCCGAGACGACCGTTTCTTATGTCATCGAGAAGCTCAATCGATACGGACTGGCTTATTTGCACATCGTGAATCCCGCGCTGGCGGCAACCGGTGAGGATGTCGCTTTCACGGCGCGCGCGAACCGCATGAGCGAGATGATACGCCGCACATACCGCGGCGTGCTGATGGTCGCGGGCGGGTTCGACGGCGGAAGTGCGGAGCGATGGATCGAGGACGGCAACGCGGACCTGATCGCGTTCGGACGCTTATTCATCGCCAATCCCGACCTCCCGGAACGCTTGCGGTCGCGCGCTCCGCTCAATTCGCCGGATCCGTCCACGTTCTACGGAGGCGGCGAGCGCGGATATACCGACTATCCGTCGCTCGCGCAGGAGCGAGGGGAAGCCCCACGGTCCGTCATCGATGGGCGTTGGAGATAGACTGTCGTTGACCCGCGAGCTCGCTGGCGTGACGCGCCGATTTGCGATGCCCGCCGAGCCGGCGACCAATCACACTGAGAGGCGCATCATGGCTGTCACTACCTGGGTTGTCGTTGCCGACGGCAGCCGTGCTCGAATCTTCGAGACACCGGGACTTAAACTGGACTTGCGGGAAATCGAAGACCTTGTCAATGTCGTCGCTGGTGGACAGACGCTGAGCGAGAAGGACCGCGAAAAATTCGCGAAGACCGTCGCCGACTACATCGAACAGGGACGGCTCCATCAGCGGTATCAGCGATTGCGCTTAGCCGTCGAGCCGAAGTTTCTCGGGATGCTGCACGCGCGTCTGAGCGAGGGGACGCGTCAATTGATTTTCGAAGAGATCAACGAAGATCTCTCGGCCCTCGATGCGCGCGAAATTCAAGCGCACCTGCTAAGGCATTAACGGCGACCTGCCCGGTGTAGACCGCATTAAATGTGTCATCCATTGAAAGACCACGGTCAAGAGATAAATACCCCTCTCTCAGGCCTGTCCTGCTTGCCTCTGACAAATTCAGCCACCATCAAGTTGACGAGCCCGATCACGCATTCGTTTCTTCGCTCGCCTGGTTGCAGCGTTGGTCTGCACAAGTCATCCATCGAGGTGCAGGTGAGGGCCAGTGTTCTGGCTTCCGCCTCTGGCTCGAGCCCGGAGCACCATCGGTGCCCGACTGGTGTCCACGGGAGTATTCACCAAAGATCGACTTACCGCATTAGCAGTGTCTGGCTTATTTCGGCTCACGGTCTGGGCGTCCCACCCGTCTTCGAGGGGAGATGGTGGAGCGGGTGGCCCAATCACTATCCGTTGAACCCGGATGAAGTGGACCAGATGCGTCGAGTTGGATCAAAATGCTGGCCCGACGCCTATGTTAGCGTGTGGCCGGCCTTGCGACCTCGATTGATCGGGCTGGTGAGTTCGTTTCCAGCGATAGGAAAAACCGTTTCCACAGTCCCTCGGCCGACTGCCGCCAGGCGCAGGTCCAGGCCGCCTCGAATCCTCCGGGCTCCAGTTGGCATCGCCATCAATCATCGGCCTCGTCTCACTTCGCTCCTTCGCGCCCAGCATGCCGAGCTGTCCGTTGCTCAGCCATTGCTCGCTTCGCCAGCGTGCCCAAAGTGTATACCTCCTTTTCAACGTCCGGAGTCCACGGACGCCCATAGTTAAGCCGGATGTGACGGCGGAATTCGCTGCTGCATGAAAAGATTGCACCGGGTGCTATCGCGATTTCGTGCGCTTCGGCCATCTCGAACAACTGCACTGCCTCGACTCCTTCTGGAAGTTCCACCCATAGAAAGAATCCGCCCGGCGGCCGGACCACCAGTGTTCCTTTGGGGAAGTACCTGACGACCGCGGCCACCATCCGGCTCTGAAGGAACGCCAGTTCGCGGCGCAACTTGCGTAGCAGCCGGCCGTAGTCCCCATGCTCAAGGTAGTCGGCAACTGCGCATTGCACGGGCACAGACGCCGGGGCCATCGTCAGCCAACGTGCGTGCTGAATTCTCGCGGCGTAGCGCCCCGCCGCTACCCAACCGAGGCGCAGACCCGGCGCAAGGCTCTTCGAAAACGAACCGCAGTGCAGCACAAGACCGTTAGAATCGAAGCGCTTCGCCGGATATGCCGGCGTCAAGCCAAAATGCAGTTCGCGGAATACGTCGTCCTCGATGAGCGGCACGTCATGTTTTGCGAGCAACCTTACGAGCGCCTCCTTCCGTTCATCGGAGAGCGTCGCGCCCGTGGGCTGGTGCAGCGTCGTCATAAACCAGCAAGCCCGTACCGCATGGTGCCGCAACGCCTCCTCTAATACGCCGAGGTCGAGTCCATGGTGTGGATCGACAGGGATTTCCACGGCCTTCAGACAGAGGCGCTTAACCGCATCTCGCACAGCATGGAAAGCGGGCCGTTCTATTGCGATGGTGTCGCCTGGCCGCGTCAGAACCTGCAGACAGAGTGTCAGTGCATCGAGCGCGCCACTCGTCACAACAACCTCATCGATCGGAACCGTAACACCTGTGACAATGTAGCGCAGGGCGATCTGGCGACGCAGATCTGCTTCTGCCTCTCCCGCGGACAAGGCGTTCCGGGAGCTCGCCATCCTCCGGGTTGCCGCAGTCAACGAGCGCGAAATCCGGCCGAACGGGAACAATTGGGCGCTTGGTTCCGAAGCGCCAAGCCCCGGATGCGCGCATCGACGTTGAGCTTTCATGAAGCGGATAATCAGGCTGTCACCATCATCCTCGTCAATACTGCGGTTCGAGACAATCGCTAGTGATTTCGTTGGCGCAGGCCGACTTGCGACGAAATAACCCGACCGAGGTCTTGCGACGACCAGGCCCCGTCGTTCTAGAGTGTAGTAAGCCTGGAAAATCGTTGAAGGGCTCACGCGGTGGGAACTGCTCGCCTGACGCACCGACGGGAGCCGCACACCGGGCGCAAGCGTACCGTCCGCAATCAGGTTTTCGAACTCCGCCGCGACTTGCAAATAGCGCTTCATTGCTATGCAATACTAATTAAATGGAGATGTCCTGACCTGCTCAGGTTGCGGATAGATCGCTCCATTTAGTAATTTCGAATCCGCCAGCCGAGCACGGTCGAGGCTCCCGCCCCAGTTGAGGATTGTGCGTTGGCGGTCTCAAGAAATACCTTCAGTCGGCTGGCGCCGAGTGCACGGCTATAGAAGAAACCTTGACCAAACTCGGCACGGCTCGCCCGCGCGACGTTGTGGTGCGCCGTGTTCTCAATGCCTTCGACAACGACCACGGCGCCCATCTCGTGGCCCATGCTCGTCAAGGCACTGACCTGTCTGGAGCGTTCATCGGGATCCATTCCGAGCACGTCCCGGTCAATCTTCACCATCTCAAAGCTCATGTCTGCCGGCAGTGCAGGTCCGACGTCAGTGAGACGCACGGCCGACAGGGCGAACCGCATTCCTTTAGCACGTGCCTGGGCCATCACCGGGATGAGACGTTTTTTGAACTTCTTCGCGCTGCCTGCCCCGATCTTTAGTATTAGTGGCGGAACACCGACGAAGCCAACGTCGTGCAGGTCCGCGATGAACGCAGAACTTACCAAGTAAGAAGCAGGAGCGGTAACGCCCAGATAGAGCGATTTCGGAGCGCCGATTTCCCGCAGTTCCTGAGCGGCACGCGACAGGACGAATCGCGTCATGGGTCCAATCAAACTACTGTCCTCAATGAACTTCATGTAGTGAGCGGGGCCCAGCGCGCCGTACTTCTGGTTGTCCCACCGCAACAACGCGTCGATGCCGACGCACCTGGCCCGCCTGATGCCCACGACGGGTTGGTATTCAACGTGGAACTCGCCGCGACGCAGCCCTGCACGCGCAGCACGCAGCAGCGACTTGTCGTAGCGAAACCACCTTTTGAGGGCACAACCGGCAACAACGACCAAAACCGCCACCAGGATCGGCCACAATACAAAGCGCAATATGGTCCATACCGAGGGACGCTGCGTCGCAATGCTCGCGGAAGGTAGCACCGAGGCGGGGGTGTCGGTGCCGATCGAAGGCGAGATTGCTCGCTCTTCGCAACCCTTACCCAGTGAGCAATCCGGGGGCGACATCGTTGGTGATTCAGGCGACTGCTCCGCCCGGTTAACCCGCGAGGCGATACGGGCCACGGCGTCAGAGGCCAGCCCCCCCCCTCGAACTGCCGCCGCGTGGTCGCTGATTTGCCACCGCATTTCCCTAAGCAGCGTCACAACGTTCGGCCCCGAACTGCCCGTTGCGGCAGCGGCGCCGGTGACATCGGCGCGCGTGTCCTCGAGCGAATCGCAAGTATTAGTCCGTAGAGGCATCGGGCCGGCGACCGGTCCGGCAACGGCAGCGGGAACAAGGGGCAACTGCGCAATGGACACGCAGGCTGAGCCAAAGCGAATGGGGGACGCCGGTGGATCAGCAAGCCAGTCCGCGAATTGCTGCCAGACTTTGCGTTCAAGCGGAAGACTGCGGTTCGAACCAGTTTCGGGCGGACCAGCAAGAGCGAGCGAGGTGCCTGCGCCGATGACCAGGACGACTGCGAACCCTCGACGCGAGGCACGACGGAGCGCGATGAAGGCGCCGCGCCTGATTGTTGTTACAGGGAACCCGAATGCCATTAATTTGTCGCTAAGAGATTTGGCCTGAAAATCGTTATCGATCGGACCGCCACGCGTAGGCGAAACTTCGAAAGAAGTGGAACCGGTCTGCGCCGCACTTTGCCATCGCGTGTGCGTCCGCAATAGAAGCAGATTGCAAAAGAAAAGCCGTATCAGATTGAAAAACGGTTATCTTCAAGCATTAGGCATGTGTGCGAGCGCGGCGGGTCCACGCCCGCAATGGTGTTTTCTATGAGGAGCACACAAGTTGAAACGGTACGAGCGGTTAGCCGACCAGATCAGTGAGCTCATCAAGCGCGGTGATCTGCCACCCGGTGCGCGTATTCCTTCGGTTCGCGCGGCGTGCAAGGCGTGGGGCGTAAGCCCCGCGACGGTATTTCGTGCCTACTACCTGCTCGAGAATCGAGGGATGATCAAGGCGCGCCCGCGTTCTGGCTATTTCGTGTCGCCGACTGCCGGACAATTGCCGCGGCGAAGGCCCGGGACCTCGCCGGGTGCCGACCCGAAGACCGTCAATATCAGCGACCTTGTCTTTGAGGTTCTCAGGACGATCAGGCAGCCCGAGACTGTCCCGCTTGGTTCAGCGTTCCTGAGCCCTGCGCTGTTTCCCATGGCGCGTGTCGGAAAGTCGTGCGCGTCTGCCAATCGTTCAACGGACCTGGCCAGCATGGTTGACTGCCTGCCGCCGGGGTATGAAAGATTGCGCCAGCAGATTTCGTTGCGTTACCTGATGGCGGGAATGACGGTGCCCGTCGAAGAGATCATCATTACGAGCGGTGCACTCGAAGCCCTGACCCTCAGTGCCCAGTTGCTCGCCGCTCAAGGCGATGTAATCGTGATCGAAAAACCGACGTTCTATGCGGCGCTGCAGGCTATCGAGCGCCTGAAGCTAAACATAGTGGAAATTCCTGTCGACCCGGTAGAGGGTCATGATCTGGATGCGCTTGCGCGGGCGCTGCAGCAACATCCGGTTAGGGCCTGCTGGTTCATGACCTCGTTCCACAATCCGACTGGGGTGACGCTGCGCGATTCCCGGAAGCAGGCGCTGGTTGATCTGCTTGCCCGACACGACGTGCCGCTCATCGAGGATGATGTCTACAACGAACTGCATTTTGGCCCGGACCCGGTACGTCCTGCCAAATTTTTTGACCGGAAAGGTCTTGTCATCCATTGTGGATCGTTCGCGAAGTGCCTTGCACCCGGATATCGTATCGGCTGGGCGGCAGCCGGAAGGTTCGCGCGCGGGCTGGAACGTGCGAAATGGATGACCACGCTATCGGCCAGCACGCCGGCGCAGTGCGCAATCGCCGACTATCTGCAGCACGGCGGCTACGAACGTTTCCTGCACAAACTACGTCGCGAGTTGGCTCATCAGCAATCACAGATGCTCGATGCGATCAGCCGGTACTTCCCGGCCGATACGATGGCGACCAAGTCTGACGGCGGTTATTTCACATGGGTAGCGCTTCCGGATCACGTAGACTCGATACAGTTCTTCCAGGCTGCGCTCGGCAGTGGCATCAGTATCGCGCCCGGACCTATCTTCTCTGCGGACGGCGCCTTTCGCCACCTTGTGCGTCTGAACTATGGATATCCCTGGTCGGTGCGGCTCGATAAAGCGGTCGCGACACTAGGCGCCCTGTGCGCCGATGAATCACGTTGCGGCGCAAAGCTGGCCGGTCCGGTTCGGCCGGCATGATACGGGCGTCGATCTCAACCCAACATGCCGGTCGGTGAATCGTGAAGCTCATGCACGACAATACGCGCCTTGCCCGCGACTTTTGCACGATACATCGCGGCATCCGCCGCGCGTAACAGGGCTTCGCCACTCAATGACTCTGCCTGGTCGCGCTGGTCGCGCAGTAGTATGCCGACACTCGCCGACAACTGGACGACCTTCGCCCCGAACGTTATAGGCTGGCTCAGTGTCAGCAGGATTGCACGTGCAATCCTCTCCAGTGCGGCACGATCGATTGCAGGGCCGGTCAGCAGCACGGTGAACTCATCCCCGGCATGCCGCGCAACCAGATCCCCGCCACGCACGCAGCGGCTGATCCGGCGCGCGGTTTCAACCAGTACTTCGTCGCCGCACTGATGCCCGTAGGTGTCATTGACAGCCTTGAAGCCGTCCAGGTCGATAAACATGATGGCCGCCACACCGTCGCCGCCTGCTGCGCGTGCCTCATCCAGCCTCTCGAGGAACGAGCGTCTGTTCGGCAGGCCGGTCAGCGCGTCGTGGAACGCCTGATGCCGCAGGCGATCGAGCAACGCCGTTCGCTCCGTCACGTCCTGCACGAGCAGGTAGTACCCATCAGCCGCCTGATCATGGACGCGACGCGGCACCAGCACACCACGCAGGACACGTCGACTCCCGTTAACCGTCGCTCCGACCTCGTACTCGACCCTTTCGCCGTTGAGCACGCGCTGGACGTACGGCTCGATGGCAGCAACATAGTCAGCGGCGAGAACCTCGTGGGCGAGCCGTCCCACGATCTCCTCGGGGTCCACCCCCAGCCACTCGCGATAGGTTGAGTTGGCGAACCGATAACGTCGCTCACCGTCCACGTAAGCGACCAGCACCGGCAGATTGTTAGCGATAGCGTGCAAATCTACGCGCGTGGCTCCTAATTGTCGCTCGGTGCTCGTCAATTGCTCATGCGCCCTGCGCAGACCTTCCGAGGCCTCATGGGCTCCCCGATGCAACGCAGCCTCCCGCGCATCGCGCGCGGCCTTTTCCTGTCGCTCCGCCCGGGTATCGTGAATGACAAACAGCCAGCCTCCGTCGCGGGCCGACGTCGTCTGCTTCCGTGCCACCTGCACGCGCGCTGGCTTTCTTTGCTTGTTGCGCAATCGGAACGTTACGTCGAGTGTCAGGACCTCACCAGCGCGGCCACGATTGAGTGCTTGCACGGCCTGTTCAAGCCTGGTCCGGTCGTTCGCATCCAGCAGATCGAGTATGTTCGTTTTCGTCAGCGGAGCGCGCGAGTGCGCGAAGAATTTCACGCAGGCATCATTCATGTGCCGCCACTCCCAGTCGCTTCCGATATGCGCGATAGCGACCGGAGTCCGATGGAAAGTCTCGACGTAAAGCGCATGCTGGGCCTGAAACCGGTCGATCGCCTGACGCACCTGCAAGCGATCAGAGCTGTCCAGCTTGCGCAGGCCAACTTCGTGTTCGATCATTTGCCCCAGATCCACCAGCAGCTGACGCTGTTTGCGCGCGAAGCGCCGCGGCATCGAGTGCATCATACATAGCATACCGATCGGTTTGCCGCACGGTAGACGCAGCGCAATGCCTGCGAAAAAGCGGATCCCCAATTCGCCGGTTGCCACTGAGCCCTGCGCAAGCTCCGCATCTGACGGCGCATCTCTGACGACGAACGGTTCCTCGCATTGGAGCGTCCGGCTATAGTACGTATTCAGATGGAATACGACGTCCCGTCCAATCCCGCTTGCGCCTATGACTTCTGGCTGACCCAGACGGTCGAGACATACGACGGATATTGGTAAATTCAGCGCGCGCGCGGTGACCCGGGTCGCCCGCTCAAAGTACTGATCGTCGTCGCTTTCTGTGGGCAGGGGCACGCTGCCTGGTTGTTGTTGCTGCGCATCCATGATGCGTTCGTCTTTCACGCTTTAAGCTCCGTTCCGGTGCCATCTTGTAATGTGTTTATCGACGCCGACGCAAATGCCCGGAGCTGATCGACTGCCATCGGTTTCCCAATCCAGTAACCCTGCGGTGCCTTTGAGTTCTCCAATGAACAGCCCCGGGCCCCCGACTCCGAACTTGGGATGGCCCCACCGGAGCAGCGCTTCCACGCCCACGCAGTGTCGCGTGCGCAGTCCACAATGGGCTGATAAACGACATGGAACTCCCCGCGGCGAAGACCGATGCGCGCCGCGCGCCGCAATCTTGCTTTTGGGCGAACCAGGTAACCAACGTGCACAGCCGCGGCGCAACCCGATAGCGCAACAACCGGCACCGCGGCGTATCGAGAAGTGATCAGGCTGGCCGTGAGCAAGCAAGCCAGACTCAACGTAACGGCGACAGTCACTACCACTTCAAAATGCCCATCGAATACCGGTCGCAGCCGGCGCATTCGTGCTGTGCAGCGTTGGAAAAATCACGTGAAGGTGCTTTCGCACCGTTCTCTGTGTTGCGTACTATGACCTGACTGCGTTTGAAAAACGAGTAGCAGTTTCGTATCAAAACATGCGTATCAGATCCGCCGTCATACGCGGAGTAAGTCGGCGCGGCAACTCGCTGAGGCAGGCTTGTCTGCTTACTCAGTGGCTCACGCGCTCGCCTTAACCGTGAACACGACAACCAGGGTCGGCACGGCACAAGAATGATCCCAGCGACTTTGCGTAGGCTCGTCGGATTGGCAAGCTGCAATGGGTGATTTGGCAAATCGTTATGGCGGCGCCCGACAAAGTGCCACGAAAGTGATCGCCGTCGGTGACGTCGCAGCGGAGATCGCGCCGCCCGGGGTATGGAGCATCAAGTGTCCGAAGGGCTTGCGCGACGGCCTGATCGTAAGCGACTCACGGGGGCCGCTGTTGCGCGACGATTGAGGTTTTGGGTAGTTTGGTGTGCACCAAATTATGGTGGGCACCAAAGTGGACAAGACATGGGACGAGTGCGCCACGAACGGCGCGTATAAGCGGCCGAACTTTCCGACCGAGTTCAAGCGGCAACTGGTCGAACAATCGCTTGAGCCGGGCGCATCGGTGGCGTTGATCGCGCGCAGCAACGATATCAATGCAAACCTGTTGTTCAAATGGCGGCGGCTTTATCTGGCAGGCGAATACGGTTTGCCAACACTGCCGGAGGGCGCGGCGCCGAGGCCGGAGCCCAAGGTGCCGTCGCTGCTGCCGGTGCATATCGACGCTCAGACGGCAGAGCATACGCCGCCGATGACGATCGATACGGCGCCGTCGCCGGAGGCTCTCTGCGAGATCGAATTCGAACGGGCACGCTTGAGAGTATGCGGTAACGTGTCACCGGATATGCTGCGACTGCTGATCCGGGAGCTATCACGATGATCGGCCTGCCGGCAGGCACGCGCATCTGGATCGCCGCAGGTGTCACCGACATGCGGGCAGGATTCCAGGGGCTGGCGGCAAAGGTGCACACGGCGCTCGAGGAGAATCCGCTGGGCGGCAACGTCTTCATTTTTCGCGGGCGACGCGGTGACCTGATAAAGATTTTGTGGGCCACAGAGGACGGACTTTGGCTCCTCGCGAAGCGGCTCGAACGAGGGCGTTTTATCTGGCCGCAGGCTGACGGCGGCAAGATCCATTTGACCCACGCACAGCTGTCGATGTTGCTCGAAGGCATCGATTGGCGACAGCCCCGTCGAACGGCGGTGCTATCGGTGTTGTAAACGCATTGGGGCGCGCGTAAACTCCGCGCATGACCGAGGATGCCCAGCTTCCAGATGACGTCGATGCTCTCAAGGCCTTGCTGATCGAGGCCCGTGCCCAGCTTGCCGAGCGTGATATCGAGATCGAACAGCTCAAGGCCCAGATCGACAAGCTGAAACGGATGCAGTTTGGCCGCAAGTCCGAGCAACTGGAGCGGCAGATCGAACGGCTTGAGACCGGGCTGGAGGATCTGACCGGAGGGCGTGGCGTTGCCGACGTTCGGCGTGTCCGCGCGTCGGGGACGAGCGCGACGGCCGGTGCAACATCGTCGAAGGAGGCTTTGCCGCCGCACCTGCATCGTGAGGAACATGTGCTTGAACCCGCTTCAAGCTGCCCGAAGTGCGGCAACGCCATGCAAGCACTGGGCGAGGACATATCCGAGCAACTCGCCCGTGTCGCTGCCGCGTTCAAGGTGATTCGCACGATCCGGCGCAAGACAGTCTGCCCCAGCTGCCATCACTTCTCCCAGCCGCCGATGCCGGGTCTGCCAATCGAGCGCAGCATCGCCCATCCGAGCCTGCTGGCTGACATCCTCGTCTCGAAGTTTGCGGATCATCAACCGCTGTACCGCCAATCGGAGATTGCCGCGCGTGATGGCGTCACGCTTGATCGTGCCAGCATGGGTCGCTGGGTCGGTCAGTGCGAGGAGCTTCTGCGCCCCCTGACCGACGCGGTACGTCGCTATGTGATGGCGACCTTCAAGCTGCACGCGGATGACACGCCGATCCCGGTGCTTGCTCCGGGTAACAGGAAGACGCGCACGGGACGCCTCTGGGTCTATGTTCGCGATGATCGCCGTTCGGGATCGAGGGATCCCGCCGCAGTCTGGTTCGCCTACTCGCCTGACCGCAAAGGCATTCATCCGCAGACCCATCTCGCCGGATTCGAGGGTATCCTGCAGGCCGACGCCTACGATGGATTTAACGAGCTGTATGAGGGCGGCAGGATCCGTGAGGCCGCATGCTGGGATCACGCGAGACGGTACATATACGATGTTCACGTCCGTACACCGACCGAGGCGACGCAGTATGTGCTCGAACTGATCGGCGAACTCTATGACGTAGAGGCTCAAATCCGTGGCGCACCGCCGGACGAACGGCTGCGGATAAGACAGCAGAAGAGCCTGCCAGTGCTTGCAGCCATTAACGCGTGGATGATGCAGAAGATCGCAACCCTGTCGACAAAGTCCGAGTCGGCCAAAGCGATCCGCTACTCGCTCAATCAATGGAATGCGCTTGTTCTGTACTGCGAAGATGGTCGCATCGAAATCAGCAACGCGCTGGCCGAAAACGCCTTGCGTTGTGTCAGTCTGGGGAGGAAGAATTTCCTCTTTGCTGGCTCCGACAGTGGCGGAGAACGGGCCGCAGCGATGTACGGCCTGATCGGGAGCTGCAAGATCAATGACATCAATCCGCACGCCTATCTGGAATATGTCCTGAGCCACATCGCTGATCACAAGGTCAACCGCATCGACGAATTGCTACCTTGGAACGTGGCAGACAGACTGCCCGGCAAGTAGCGCACGGGCATTCACCTGACAGCTGGATACTGTCCGATCTATCAACTTGCCTCCATCACGATCATGCCTTATTCACGCGCGTAACGTCGAGAGTGGCCGCCGTGAGGCGCTTACGCCTGATCCGCTTCGCGCCCGGGTTTGAAAGCTCATCCTTGGTACAGGCCTTCGCTAACGGACTACTCCCCAGAGAGGGTGATCAAAGTGGCGATGACACAACACCTGCCGAAAGTCCGACGTCGGTATCGAAGCGACGCCTGAACGTCCTCCTTGGTGTCCACACGAACGACTGCAGATGGCCGAGCCCGGTCAACTGCGAACGCATCAACCCGACCCGAATCTGCCGTTCAACAGCCGCTGTCTTCGCCGTCACTTCTTGGGTCACTACGGTCAAACTGTTTGGCGGATCGATGGACACGATCAGATCCGGGCGTCGAAAGACTGGTCACGTCGCTCCGACTGTTGAACCAGCTTCCAAGTGCTGCGGCAGACTGAGGCTGTTCATTTTCGACACCGCAATACTCGCCAATAATCTGAACGTCTCAACTTTGAGGAGCCTCGGCTGTTCGCACTAACTAGTGCAAATCGAACAATGGGGCGAGGGAAGCTAGGTCACACGACACCCGCCGAGATGTAAGCGGTCTTCACCGTCGTGAAGAACTCTTGCGCATAACTGCCCTGTTCTCTCGCTCCGTAGCTAGACTTTTTGCGGCCGCCGAACGGCACATGGTAGTCGACCCCGGCCGTCGGCGTGTTGATCATCACCATGCCGGCCTCGACGTTTCGCTTGAAATGGCTTGCGTACTTGAGCGACGTCGTGCAAATTCCTGCGGACAATCCAAAGCGCGTATCGTTGGCTACGGCAAGCGCCTCGTCATAATCATTGACCTGAATGACCGACGCAACCGGGCCGAACACCTCTTCCTGATTGATGGTCATGGATGGGTGCGTACCGGTCACCAATGCAGGCGCGAGAAAAAATCCTTCCGTGTCGGCATCTACACGAGCACCGCCGAACACGCTTCCGCCTTCACGCCGTGCGAGTCGAATATACCGTTCGTCCTGCGCAAGCTGCCTCGCATCGACGACCGGCCCTATTTGCGTCTGCGAATCCAGCGGGTTGCCTACCTTCAGCACTCTCATGCGTGCATGCATTGCTTCGACGAACGAGTCATGAATGCCGCGACCGACGATTAGACGACTTGATGCAGTGCAACGCTGTCCAGTCGAATAGAAAGACCCGTTGATGCAGGCATCGACCGCAACGTCCATATCGGCGTCGTCGAGCACGACCATCGGATTCTTTCCCCCCATTTCTAGCTGGACCTTTTTTCCGCTCGACACGCATTTTTCGGCGACATTCTGACCCGTCATCGCCGAGCCCGTGAAGCTGATTGCATCGACGTTGGCAGACCGCACGAGCGCTTCACCCACGGCCGCACCGGGTCCCATCAGCAGATTGACGACGCCAGGCGGCGCCCCGGCGTCAGACAGGATTTTCACGAGTTCCCACGCACATCCCGGCACCAGTTCTGCTGGCTTGATCACGACACAATTCCCGTACGCAAGAGCCGGTGCGATCTTCCAAGCCGGTATTGCGATCGGGAAGTTCCACGGTGTGATGAGACCAACCACGCCTATCGGTTCCCGGGAGACCTCGACCGTCAGACCTGATCTAATCGATGGAAGTAGTTCGCCATTGATTCGCAACGCTTCTCCGGCGAAGAACTTGAAGATTTGCCCCGCTCGCTGCACTTCGGCGGCGGCCTCCGAAAGCGTTTTGCCCTCTTCTCGCGATAGCAGTCTCGCCAGCTCCGCCTTCCGAGACAGGATGATCGAGGCCGTCTGGTCTAGCAATTCAAAACGTTCCTGTGGACCACTCTTTGACCATGAGCGAAAGGCCTCACGTGCCGCAGCGGCTGCGATCTCAGTCTGCAGCGCATCGGCGTCGGCGTACTCACCGATTACATCGTTGCTATCTGAAGGACTCACATTGGGTCGCCAGTGATCGCCGGCAACCCACTCACCGTTGATCAGGTTTCTATACTGATTCATTTAACTTCGCCAAAAAAAAGGAGTCTTGCCGTGTATTGGAGATCTTATGAACGGTTATACCGCCCTGCGAAAACCTCACGTCGCGAGCGGCGGTGTCGACACGACGACCTTCGGCTCATCGACGCGCTTTCCCACCACAAATGCATAGACGAGCGCAGCCAGAAGCGCGATTCCGGCACTAATAAGGAATGCGTCGACAAATGAATGCGTCCGATCGACGACAACACCGGTGACGAAAGGCGCGAACGAGCCGCCGAAATAACCGCCGAAGTTCTGAATACTCGCAAGGGATGCCGCCATGTGCCGGGGCGCAGCCACAGACACGAGCGCCCAACTCGCCCCACATGCCATCTGGACAAAGAACATCGCTACGCTGAGATAGAAGATCGCAAGTGTCAGATTCGGGGTGAACGCGGCGGGAACCGTGAATACAGCCCCGCCGATCAGACCAACACAGATAGGCCATTTTCGACTGCGAACCGGCGCGACACCGCGGGCCTGCAACGCATCAGCGACGAAGCCGCTCGATAGCATGCCAATCGTGCCGAAAAGATAGGGGATCGACACCAACCATCCGGTGCTGGCGAGCGACAAATGACGCTCGCGCTCGAGATACGCAGGCAGCCACGTCAGATAGAGCCACAGCATATAGATGATGCCCGCATTGCCGAGAATCATGCCCCAGGTGGTACGCATCAGAAACAGATTGCGCCATTCCGACATGGTCATCTTGCGCTCGATCTTAGCATCGCTCGCACCTTCGTTCAGATAGGCAGTTTCTCCATCCGAGAGCTTTACGCTTTTCCGGTCACGATAGATCAAGTACCAGCCGATCGACACCGCAATTCCGAAGCCACCCATGATCATGAACATTTGCCGCCAACCGAACGACAGCATCATCACAGTCAAAATCGGGGGCGCGAGAGCCGGCCCAATCGTCGAGGAAGTAATGAAGATGCCCGTCGGTCGACCCCGCTCACGAATTCCAAACCACTCGCTCACTACTTTTGCGCCAGCCGGAAAGTTTGGCGATTCACCCACTCCGAGCGCGATACGCGCGATGATGAACTGATGAAGGCTTGTTATGAGCCCTCCGCTAAGCTGAGCGGCGGACCAGACGAACATTCCAAGTCCGAGCATCACTCGCGAACCAAATTTGTCGAGAAGCACTCCGACCGGCAGCTGCGCAAAGGCGTAAGCAAACGAAAAGGCAGAAAGCAATATTCCCATCTGAGATGCCGACAACCCTAGTTCACTGCTGACGGAATGGTTCGCGATAGACAACGTGCTCCGATCGAGATAGTTGACAATCCCGGCCAGGGTCAGAAGCGCTATTGATGCTACCTGTATGCGCTTTAATTTCTTGGACTTCTCGATCATTCCGTCTCCTTATATTCTCGGAAAGTAAGTCTCAGTTTACGTATTGAACAGCGCGACGTCCGAGTTGCTAACGACTATCGGCGGTAGATATCCGCGAGCACCTGCACGGGGTGACGAAGCGTCTTGCCTCGCAGCCGCTTGACCTGACAGCGACAGGAATAGCCTGTCGCCAGGACCTCTGGGCCTTCTTCGTCGATGGTTGGGTAAGCAGACTCAGGAATCTGGTACGCCCACGACAGCGCGAAAATGTCGGTCGATGTAGCCAGGTTCCTCGCTTCATGACCGTAAGTGCCGGACATACCGCAACACCCCGTCGTGGGCATCGCCAAGTCCAGACCTGCCGCGGCAAAGACCGCTTTCCAAAGCGCCGTAGCTTGCGCGGCATTCGTCTTCTCCGTGCAATGAGCTAGTAACTTGAACGACTTGCGTCTCTCGATAGGCGTGTGTGACGAAGTGATCGCAGCCGCGAGCCACTCTTGTGGCAGCAACACATTCGGGACGTTTTCGCTCCCGAGTACCTTGGAATATTCCTGGCGATACGTCAGCGTCATGGCCGGGTCGACTCCAACCAACGTGACGCCCGTATTAGCAATATCGAGCAGCGTCTGGGCGTTCTTACGTGCGGCTCGCGCAAATCGTGTCAGAAAGCCCAGAACGTGAAGCGGCTTACCATTTGGATGAAAGGGTGCAAAAAGGACGCGAAATCCCAAAGATTCCGCGAGTTCGACAAAAGCAGTTTCGACGTCTCCACCAAAGAAACGCGTGAAAGTGTCGCGAACAATGACCACGCAACGCTCGCGTTCGCTTGCGTCCATGCGCATCAGAAGCTCAGGCGTCGCAATAGCGCACCGGATCGCTTTCCTGACTTCGCTCTGGGCGATACTCGGTGTGTCGACCACTCCAACAACGTGCTTGAGCAATAGTCGCGCGAACCGGCTTTCCACAACGCCGTTGTAAAACTGTCGCCCACCGGGCATGGAGACTAGCCGTGGGATAGTGTATTCGAGAGAAGCAATCATGTAGTCGCGAGCCGGGCGAAGATATCGCGTGTGGTAATGCTCCAGGAATCGCGATCGGAACTCCGGGACGTTCACCTTGACAGGACACTGGGCGACGCAAGATTTGCAGGCGAGGCAGCCGCTCATCGCCTCATACACCTCGTGCGAAAAATCTTCTTTGTTTCGACCGCGACGCAGCGAATTCAAGAAACGTACGGGTAAGCGCATCGCACGCGGTCGTGCGATCACGTCGGTACCTGCCGCTACCTGCAGACGTAACCACTCACGCATCAACGACGCACGGCCTTTCGGCGAATGAATGCGTTGACGTGTCGCTTTCCATGACGGACACATCGAATCGTCCGGATCGAAATTGAAGCAAGCGCCATTTCCATTACATTGAACTGCGTCACTATTCGCTTCCCATACGGCGTCGCTGATCTCACGATTTAGCTCACCTGATAAGGTGATGGCATCGATCTTGAGAAGCGTGCTATCGACGCCTTCAGGTACGGCGATCTTTCCCGGATTGAGCTGGTTAAACGTGTCAAACGCTGCCTTGATTCGCTGCAAGGAGGGGTAAAGGCGCCCAAAGAAGGCCGGTGCATACTCCGAGCGCACACCCTTCCCGTGCTCGCCCCAAAGAAGTCCGCCGTACTTCATGGTGAGCGCGGACACGGCATCCGAGATGGGCCTGATCAAGGCAACATCATCGGGGTCTCTCAGATCGAGCGCAGGACGCACGTGCAGCACGCCAGCGTCGACATGGCCGAACATCCCGTACTTCAAAGCATGGGAATCGAGCAACGCACGAAACTCTGCGATGTACTCCGCAAGCTGCTCCGGAGGGACAGCCGTGTCCTCGACAAACGGCTGTGGCCGCCTGCTACCGCGTACGTTGCCAAGAAGGCCGACTGCGCGCTTTCGCATTGCATAAACACGGTTGACCGCCACATGTCCCCAGGCGATCGTGTGGCCGAGACGCCGAACGCTCTGGTCCGTCCTGATGTGCTCGACAAATTCAGCGACAAGGCTTTGGAGCTGACCGAGATCATCGGCGCTAAATTCAACGAGGTTGATACCTTGAGCGCTTCGCTTGTCGTTATAGTCCGGGAAGAACTCGGATATGGAAGTCCAGACAACGTCATCGCGGGCTAGCGCGAGTACCGTGGAGTCCACCGTCTCGATAGACAGCGGTCGATGTTCCATCAGAGCGCGCGCATCCCTCAGCGCATCCATGAATCCTTCATACTGGACGTTCACCAGCGCCGAATGAAGCGGTATCGGCAACACGTTCAATGTCGCCTCTACAACGAAGCCGAGCGTACCCTCCGCGCCGCAAATCAGGCTATTCAGGTTCAGCCTTCCGTCCCGTTCGCGAAGATGCGCGAGATCGTAGCCCGTCAGGCAGCGATTAAGCGGCGGGAAAGTGTCTCGTATGAGTTCAGCCTGGTTGTCGGAAATCTCGCGGGCAGTTCTGTAGGCCCGTCCGACAATATCCGTCCGTGCGCAAAGCTGTTCCAGTGCTGCATCGTCGACCGGCTCGGAGACGAGCGGAACGCCTCCAAGCAACACGCTTTTCAGAGCGATGACGTGGTCGCGCGTTTTTCCATAGGTGCAGCTGCCTTGTCCGCTGGCGTCCGTGCTGATCATTCCACCAATTGTGGCGCGATTCGACGTGGACAGTTCCGGAGCAAAGAATAATCCGTGCGGTTTGAGAGCCGCATTCAATTGATCCTTGACGACGCCTGCCTCAACCCTCGCCGTGCGTTTAATTGGATCGATTTCAATGATGCGGTTCATGTGACGGGACAGGTCGACGACGATACCGTCGGTCAAGGACTGGCCGTTGGTGCCGGTGCCACCGCCTCGGGGCGATACCACGACGCTTCGAAATCGCTCCTCGGCGAGCAGCCGCGCGATGCGCTCAACGTCAGCGGCGTTGCGAGGGAAAATCGCAGCCGTGGGTCTGCGCTGATAGATCGAATTGTCCGTTGCGAGTACCGTGCGCGTCGCATGGCTGACGTCGATCTCGCCCTCCAGTCCCGCAACCCGCAAAGCATCGAGAAACGCTGCTTCGGAAGTAGTGTCTCGTGCTTCTTCCAGTTTTATCTTTATGACCTTCATGTCGCTTACCTTTCATGCGTCCTTGCGCGGCACTCTGCGTACGTATCGCTTCACTTGCGTCCATCAGAGCAACAGGCCCGACGCGTTGTCGTGATGGCCGCATTCGGAGAGAAGACGCGAGGTCACGCGTCGGCTGCCCGACATTCAGGAGATAAGGCTTACCCTGTTGATGTGACTTGCCGCTGCTCGCCAGGTACATGCGTCCCGGCGAGCGGCGCGCGCGCAAGTTCAGCCGATCTGAACTCTGTCGAGAATCTCGTCTGAGCCAACCTCGAGAGGAACGAAATTAGTCGAACGCACATAATCCGGTCGCGGCTGCTCGACCTGTTCAGGCTTGTTCTTCACCTGGTTGTAGACGACATAGGCCTGCCATCGATCGTCACCGGAGAGGTTGTGACCCGAGGAATGCACGATGTTGGCGTCGAAGAACACGACTGTTCCCGGGCGGCCCATGATAGGCACGGCCTTGGGATGACTGGACAAAATATCGAGCATCGTCGGCTTGGGTACAACGTAGAAGCGGTAACCGGTTGCCTCATCGAACGTCGGATCGAGTGAACCAAGCTTGTGGCTTCCCGGGATGAAGTAGAGACATCCGCCCATTTCGGTCGGCTCGTCGAGCATGACCAACGCGGTTGTCATCTGCGGTTCTTTCACGCCGTCGATATGCCAGGTGCCGAAGTCCTGATGCCATTGCCAGACGGAGCCGTCGATAGCCGTCTTCAGATTGCACTTCGTGTGATAGACGTAGAGTTCGGGATCGCCGATCAGTTGTTGGGCCGGCTGGAGCAATCTGGGGGAGCGCACTGCCGAGTGAAAGACCGCCGATGCCGTCGGACTTTCTGTTTCGTGAACTTTGTAGATCGTCTTCGCGATGCCGCCCGTTTTTTCACGGACGAGATGGTCGGTGTCGATCTTCTGGATCCGGCGCAACTCGCTCTTCATATGCTCGACTTCTTCTTCCGAGAAAAGCTCCGGCAGAACAACGAATCCATCGCGCTCGTACGCTTCCAACTGTGACGCGGTAAGTTTCATGAGGGGATCTCCTGACTTGTTGGTGTGCTGTCATGATCCTAAGACCCCACGAGTCCAATGTAAAAGATATAATAAGTTGCGTATTGATACCTAAAAGGTTCCAAATGGAGCTACGTCATCTTCGCTACTTTCTGGTAGTGGCACGCACACTCAACTTCACGAAGGCGGCGGAGGAACTGCACATGGCCCAGCCGCCGTTGAGCCGGCAGATACGGGAACTGGAAGAGGAACTCGGCGTGGCGCTTTTCGAGCGCCAAGGCAAACGTGTCTTTCTTTCATCGGCGGGCCAGGTTTTCGAAGAACGGGCCAGGCGAATTCTGGCGGACACGAACTCCGCGATCGTGGATTCACAACGTGCAGCAAGAGGAGAAATCGGCCGGGTGGCGGTCGGGTTCTTTGAGCACATCGCGTACACGCTGCTGCCGCCGATCTTGCGTGAATTCCAGCAGCGTTACCCCGCGGTGACAGTCGAACTTCGATGGTTTTCCTCTGCGGAACAGATCAATGCGCTGGATCGAGGGGACGTCGATCTGGCCTTCGTTCGCTCTTTGCCGCCGGATACCCAACTACACAGCGTCTTGTTGCTTCAGGAGCCGTTTTACGTTGCCATCGCGAAGGACAACCCTCTCGCAGCGAAACGGCAGATTTCCATCAAGGACTGTATGCACCTTCGCGTCATCAATTACCGGAAAGATGTCGCGCCGGACTATCACGCCACCATCAACCAGTTGTGCGCACTGGCCGGCTTCTCTCCTTCCACGAGCTTCGAAATGGGACAGATCTACGCGTCCCTTGGCCTCGTAAGCGCCGGGTTTGGTGTGACGCTCGTACCTGCGTCGGTTCAGCGAACGCACATGGACAACGTCGTTTATCGTCCGCTGCGCGAACAGCACGCGCAAAGCGAACTCTACCTCGTGTGGAAGGAACCCAACCCGCCCGCTGCGCTAGGCTCTTTTGTTCAACTCGCGTGCGAAATAGCCGCGCACGCACCGGGCAAAGCGAAGGTCGAGTAAGGCAAGCGGTACTGTCAGTGGCGGTGGAAAACCGACAAAAAATGGCGGCGTCGCATTTTTAGAGAAAGGAATGACTCTCGTTTAAAGCGGGGGATCGGGGCGATGCAAGCAGGCGATCGGTGTCGTGCGTGTATGCGGGAGCCCGTAGGGCGAGCGCATACACGCACAACTTGCGTGAAGGCCAACCCGGGATGAGGTAGAAAGAGCGGCGTTGAAAATTCAGCGCCGAAAAACAGGCCCGACACCGCAAACTGCCAGGTTCGACCGGTGCCGGGCCTCCACGCCACACTGTCCGGGGACGGTGCCGCGCCAGTATGGCACGGCCTGCCGCCACGGTCGATAGTGTGTGCATTCGGCGCTTACGGGGGCGCCGATGGCGGACTCAGGCCGTTTGTTTCTATGCGCGCGGTGCCGGGCACAGGTGATCGTGTGCAGAAGATGCGATAGCGCCCGGACTTACTGCAGCCCGGAGTGCGCCGATGACGCGCGTCGGGCGAGCCTGCGCACGGCCGCCGTGCGCTACCAGCGCAGCATGCGCGGGCGCATGAGGCACGCCGCCAGGCAACGCCGCTATCGCCAGCGCCAGAAGGAAAAAGCGCATCGGCGCTATGCTGCCGACGCCGCTGATACGCCACTGGCGGCTTCGGTTTCGACAACATCGGCCAGTGCGCCGCCCATCCCGAGCGCCGGTGCGCACCCGTGTGAGCAATGCGACTGCTGCGGGCACGCGGGCAGGGTTGCACGCGCGGGGGCTCTCCCGTTACAGCGCGCCGCCAGGCGACACCGCTGTCGTCACTGCCAGAAGAAAGTGACGCATCACCCCTGTTCCCCGCCCGCCGCTGATGCTCTACTAGGCCCGACTTCGGCGACGGCGGCCAACCCGGCCGGCACCATCGCGGGTGCCTCGCGCGCGTCCGGACAATGCCACTTCTGCCGTCGCACGTGCGAATTTGTACGTCACGGGCCGTTACGACACCGGGTCATCCGTCCGCTTCGGACTACTACTGGAACAAGGGGATTTGATCCATGACAATCAGCACGGAACTGGAGGCGAAGATATTGCGCTTCTATCACGTGGAAAAGTGGCGATGCGGCACCATCGCCCGTCAGCTGCATGTGCATCGGGGCACCGTGCAGCGGGTGCTCGCCCAGGCGGGCCTGCCAAGGGTGGGAGGGGTTCAGCGGCCTTCGCAGATTGAACCGTTCCTGCCGTTCATCCACGACACGCTAAAGAAGTTCCCCTCGCTCACGGCAAGCCGGCTGTACGCGATGGTACGCGAGCGTGGCTACAAGGGGGCGCCGGACCACTTCAGACATCTGATATCCCTGCACCGGCCACGCCCTCCAGCGGAGGCCTATCTGCGTCTGCGCACCTTGCCCGGGGAGCAAAGTCAAGTCGACTGGGCTCACTTCGGACACCTACAGATTGGTCGTGCGAGTCGACCCCTGATGGCCTTCGTGATGGTGCTGTCATGGTCCAGGCAGATCTGGCTGAAGTTCTTCCTTGATGCGCGCATGGACAGCTTCCTGCTCGGCCACGTAGGCGCGTTCGAGGCCTGGGGCGGGACGGCCCGCGTCCTCCTCTACGATAACCTTAAAAGTGCCGTGCTCGAACGCCAGGGTGATGCGATCCGCTTTAACCCTCAACTGCTCGAGTTTGCCAGTCATTACCGCTTCGAGCCAAGACCCGTTGCCGTTCGCCGCGGCAACGAAAAAGGCCGGGTGGAACGCGCAATACGTTTCGTACGATCCTCATTCTTTGCAGCCCGCAAGTTCACCGACATTGATGACCTGAACGCGCAGGCCGCGCAGTGGTGCGCCACGGTGGCCGCTGATCGTCCGTGCCCCGATGAGCCTGATATTACCGTACGTGAAGCCTTCGAGCGGGAAAAAGGCAGTCTGCTTGCACTGCCCGACAACCCCTACGAATGCGACCTGCAGGAGCCCGCGAGCGTCGGCAAGACGCCCTACGTGCGCTTCGACCTCAACGACTACTCAACGCCATCGGCGTATGTACGACGCACGCTCACCGTGCGCGCCGATCCACACCGGGTGCGCATACTCGACGGCGCCGACGTTGTGGCCGAGCATGTGCGCAGCTACGATCGCGGCCAGCAGGTCGAGAACCCTGCCCATATCGATGAACTGGTCCAGCGCAAGCGCGCCGCACGCCAGCATCGCGGCCTTGACCACCTGGCCCATGCTGCGCCGGCCTCGCGTGCGCTGATGCTGCGCGCAGCCGAGGTGGGCGGCAACATCGGCAATATCACCACGCAGTTGCTGCGACTGCTCGACTGCTACGGCGCGCTCGAGCTGCAGGCCGCCATCGAGGAGACACTCGCCAGCGACGCGGCTCCCCATCCGAACCCGGTGCGCGAAGCACTCGAGCGCCGACGGATTGCGCGCCAGGCGCCACCACCGGTCTCGCTGAACCTGCCCGAGCACATCCGCAGCAAGGACGCAGTGGTCACGCCGCACCGCCTGGAAATCTACGATCAGCTTACCGGAGGACACGATGACGACAAGCATGACTGACATCCTGCGCGAACGCGCCAGCGAGTTAAGGTTGCACGGGTTGCTTGCTCACTGGTCCGAGGTACTGGGCGAACCGTGGCTCGGACCGCTGCTGCAGTGGGAAGAGGAGGAGCGCACGCGCCGCTCGCTGGAGCGGCGCATCCGTGCCGCGCGCCTTGGCAGCTTCAAGCCGCTGGCCGACTTCGAGTGGAACTGGCCCACGCGTTGCGACCGCGCTGCCGTCGAGGAACTGATGGCGCTGGAGTTCGTGAAGGAGAAGTCCAACGCCGTGTTCATCGGCCCGAACGGCGTGGGCAAATCGACACTCGCACTGAACGTGGCGTACCAGGCGCTCATCCATGGCTACACGGCGCTCTTTACGACGGCTGGCAAGATGCTGGGCGATCTGGCCGCCGCCGACAGCGATGCAGCGCTGCGCCGGCGCCTCGGATACTACGCATCACCTGCGCTGCTCGTCATTGACGAGGTCGGATACCTGGCCTACTCGAACCGTTACGCTGACCTGCTGTTCGAGCTGGTGAGCCGCAGATATGGTGGCGCAAGTACGGTGGTCACAACCAACAAAGCATTCTCTGACTGGTCAGAGGTGTTCCCCAATGCTGCATGCGTGGTCTCCCTGGTCGATCGCCTCGTGCATCGTGCTGAGGTCATCGCCATCGAGGGAGAGTCGTATCGCGTCAAGGAGGCAAAGGAGCGCGCCGAGCAACGCGCCCGCAAACGTAGCGCTTCACGCCCGGAGAAAAAGCCATGAGCAGGCGCACCCCGTTACCCTCTGGGCTGTCCTGCGGGCTGGACTTCCTGATCGACACGAACTGGTCTCCGGAGCAGGCACTCGCCGTGTACGAGTTGCTCAACGATCTGCGCACGCGCATCTGGCTACGTTACGGCGAAGACGTGATCGAGTTGATCCGCCGGCAGCGATGGCCTGCACCGAACCTCGGCGACATCAACGATCTCTCGGAACCGATCTGAATCGACTCGTACCGGCGGCCGGCGTCGGCTGCCGTTCCATTGTTGAGCGATTTACTCGACCTTGCGCCGCCGTTTAGTGTCGGATTTACAAAGCCGCCAACACGGTACGACTTCAATTGCGATGAACAGGGTTTTTCCGGTTGAACTGGGCTCACAACTGCTTTGATTTGCGGCCGCCGTATGTAGCGTTGATTTGACTGCTTGTCCGATCGCGTTATAAGGCAGTGTGAAATCGCTGAAGCAGCTCATTAACGTCACGTCTCGCTTTCGCACGATCCGCATCAGCTAGGACAGCGGCCAAATTATTGGGAGATATAGTCGGCGCACGGAGATGTCTTGATCACAATTGCTGGGTGACGGACAGCTATACGTTTGCAAAGCCGCCGTTCGACTGTCCTTTGATGCCGTGGAAACCAACGACTGCACATGGCCGGGTTGAGGCAGTACCGCCGGTAATTCGCTCGCCGGAGACCGGCCTTTGAGTGAGCACGGACGAGACCTCGGTTATTCAAATTTGATGGCGACCTCGACCGGCGACTCGTGGCCGAAGGCAGCCGAAAACGCCCGCCACGCAAATCTGCGACGAGCCAGTTTTTCTTTCGTCCGCCCTTCATCGGCAATTGCGTTCACGTTAGAACTGCGTCCAGCCGCATGGGTAGAATGAGTGATCTGAATCGTGAGGGGAAAGCGGGTGGCACATCTACTTTTGCTCGGGGCGGGATTCACCCGCAATTGGGATGGCTGGCTCGCCGGCGAACTAGCCGACGACCTGATTAGCCGCCTTGCGGACAACCGGGATCTCTGCAAACGACTCACCGACAATCCAAACTTCGAAGAGGTACTTGGTGACCTGCAACGCGAGTGGCATCATCACCAGCAACCCGCGCACCGCGAGCGGCTAAACCTGATGGAGCACGCAGTCAGGGCATCTTTCGACGACATGAACGCGATGCTCGCGGATCGACCCGGGCTGGAGTTTCAGGGCAACGGTCCGAACTTCGTCCAGCGCAGCATCACCAGCTTTCTGGCCCGCTTCGACGCTATCTTCACGCTCAACCAAGATCTGCTCCTTGAGTTGTTTTATGTGCCCCACGATCCACGCATAAGCGTGCAATACCCCGGCATGGCGCTTCCGCCGAACTTCTGGAATCTTCGCCCGGAGGAAAAGCTCGCGGCGGACTGGCGGCCGCGACCGGACGCCGAGTACCGTGTGGAACATCAAGGCCAGCCGGTCTTCAAGCTGCATGGCTCGGTCAACTGGCGCAGCGAGGACGGGAACGAACTGCTCGTGATGGGTACACGCAAGGTCGAGGCGATTGCAGGCTCGGCGCTTCTCACGCGATACGACGCGGAGTTCCGCGCGCGCCTGCGCGAACGCGGCTCGCGTTTAATGACCATCGGCTACGGCTTTGGCGACGAGCACGTCAATCAGGCGATCGTCGACGCTGCTGAGGCCGACGAGACCTTCGGCATGTTCGTGGTCAATCCGAGCGGACGCAAGGCACTCCGACCACACAATGACACCGGCCAGATCCCGCAACCGCGTCGAGCGATCGAGGACGTCCGCTACGTTGGTGGGTCGACACGATCGCTACGCACGACCTTCACGAACGACGAACTCGAACGCGCGAAGCTGATGCGCTTCTTCAACGCTTGATTGAGACACCTACGTGTCCAGCATGTCCCATTCATCCCCGAGAATCCATCTCAACGCCGAGAGCTTGCCGTTGATCATTCCCCACTCGAAGTCGTCCCACGGGCCGAGGTTCTCGATGCCGACCTCGTCTTCGGTCCTCTTCGCGGCAGCTAGTGCGCCCTCCCATACGGTATCGAGCATCTGGTCCGCCCGATACGGGTTCCGGCTGTAGTCCTTCTCCGCGACGACATGATGTTTGCCAGTCTCAATCTCATGGCGAAGGTTCCAGTGGCGGTTGTACCAAACCTGCCGGAACAACAGGTGTTCAGCTTCGAGGATCTCCGGTAGCCGCCGCGCTTCCTGCGAGTAGCTGAACTCGAAGTCGTGTTCGCCAAGCAGATCGGGGCAGTAGTCCTTCAGGAATTCAACCATCGATATCCAGTAGGATGACTTCGGCGCATCGAACAGGTGCACGAGGTCGGCGTGCGCCTTCCGAAAGTCGCCGTTTGCATCGCTGAAGTCTTTCGTGTTGTGAGTGATGAACACGCATGGCGCGTCCTCGGTCGCGTCCGAAACCACATCGACGTACATCTCGACGAGGATCGCGTCTCCCACGCTGTTCTTCGCGCGGTGATAAGGAGCCTGCTTCGCGAGCGCGCGCTCGGTGACGCGCTGCTTGACCGCGTCGCTGGTCGCGAGCGCGGGAGCGCGGCGTAGAAGCCTGTCGATACGTTCGATCGAACCGCCAACCGCGTCGCCGTCAACGCCGATCCGGTGGTCAACCTCGTTCAGTCCTGCAAGCAGGTCAGCTTTGCGGCCGTCGTCTCCAAACTGATTCACGACCTGCCTGACCAGCCGGAAATGCGACTGCAGGCCGCGTCGCGCTTCGCCGACGATGCGGGCCTTGTTCCGATCGAATTCGTCCAGCACCTGCTGCGGCACGATCAGTTCAATATGGCCGTTCTCGACAAGGTCTTCGAGCGCACTGATGACGGGCTGCTCGTGATAGTCGGGGTGCGCTCAAGATTCGGACTTTTTCGTACGCTAAGCGTTTTGGCGGCTGTTCCGAATGTCGCTGAACGACCCATAAGTCATATCAGCTTCCCGTCGTCGAATTACCGAGGAAATTGTCCAACATCTCAAGTCGATCATTGCCCCAGAATAGTCGATCATCAGCCAGGAACGAGGGCGCGCCGAATACGCCTCGCGCGATCGCATCGTCGGTGTTCTTGTCGATCAATTCCTTGTATCGCGAAGAAGTCGCGGCAGCCCCAAGTTCGTGCGCATTCAGGCCGACAGATTCGCCAATTCTCTCGAGCGTCGACAGATCGCTGATGTCACGGCTTTCCGACCAGTACGCGCGCATGGTCGCTCTCACAAACTCATGCGCCTTGCCTTGTTCGGTTGCGTAAACACTACATCTAAGCGCGCGGGACGGGCGCAGCGGAAAATCAGGGTGATACCGGATCACGAGGTTCCGCTGCCTCGCCCAGTCCTGCATGTCTTGCATGAACCAGTGGACGAACGCGCCGGACGCCTCCAGCGGGCGCCGTCCGTCGATGCGATCGATCAGGTTCGCAAGATGCATCGGCTTCCAGACAATCTGACGACCGTGCTTCGCCGCGATCTGCACGAGGCGGTCGATTGCGAGATAGCACCAAGGGCTGTGAAAGTCGAAGAAAAATTCGACCGGTGCCCGATCGGCCGAAGGCGCTATCGGCGCGGAAAATCGCGCGAGATCGACGAGCGTCCGCTCATGCCAGCCAGACATGATCACGCGTTCGCGCTGTTCGACACGCACGTCGAAACGAATGACGCGGCCTGCCACGGATTCGACGGTCGATTCGCAGACCATGGCGATTCCCGGCCACGCCGGCGCAACGTGTTTCACTTCCACCGACGTGCCGACCGAACCCCATCCTACTTCATAAGCGCTCCTGATGTTCAGATGGCAGGTCTGTTCGACAAACGCGATCGTTGCCGGCGTTGAGACTGCCGCCACGCCCGTGTTCCCTATTGCGGCAGCGGTATCCGCATCCGTCGGGAGGTACTCGCCGGCGAAATGCCGGCCTGCCTCGACCCTGCTCATGTGAGCTCCTTCAGCCGGCCCTCTTTCGCCGCCACCTGGAGCTGACGTTTGATGATTTTCCCGCTAGACGTCATCGGCCATTCGGAAACCGAAAACACTCTGGCCGGATGTTTGAACCCCGCGATCCTGCCGCGACAGAATTGCCTGAGATCGGCCGGTGTCAGCAACGCGTCTGACTCGATCGCTGCTGCGACGATCTCACCGTAGTAATGATCGGGCACAGCGAAAACTGCAATCTCCCGGATGTCCGGATGCTCTCTCAGCAGGTTTTCGACCTCGACCGGGTAAACATTCTCGCCGCCCCGGATGATCACGTCGCGCAGCCGCCCTCCCACCAGCTCGACCCGTCCGTCATGGCGCAGGCAGCCGAGATCGCCTGTCTGCATCCAGCCATCGCTGTCGATGGTTCGATCCGTCTCGACAGGGTCATCGTGATAGCCGAGCATAACCATCGGGCCACGCACTTCGAGCTGTCCCACTTCACCATTGCCGAGCGGCACGCGGGTGTGGACATCGGTGACACGCACTTCCATGCCGTTCAGCGGCAGTCCGGCCGTGCGCATGCGCTGGGGACTCGCAGCGTCGTCGAGAGAAATCAGCGTGCTCGCTTCGGTCTGGCCATATACCTGAACCAGCCCATGCATGGGGAATTCGCGTGCGCACCGCTCGAGCAGCGCCGGATCGCAATCGGCGCCGCCGCAAGTGCCGGTTCTCAGTGAACCCAGGTCGCATTCCGCGCGCCGGGGATGGTTCAGCATCGCAAGATAGGAGGTCGGCACGCCAGTCAGCACGGTGCACCGCTCGTCCTCGATCAGCTGCAACATGCGTTCTGCGTCGAATGCACTGATACCTACGTATGTCGCCCCGGCGAGCAGCGCTGCGAGCGAGTTCATGATGCAACCCGCGCAATGAAAAAGCGGGATGATCGAAGTCCAGCGATCGCCGGGAATGACCCCCAGACGCTCGATCGTCCCCTGAGCGTTGCGCAGCATGCCGTCGAAACACAATTCCGCTCCCTTCGGCCTGCCGGTCGTGCCAGACGTGTACTGAATGCTCGCGCAGTCGCGCACGTTCCACTGCCATGCTTCCACCGCCTTCCCGCTATGCTCGTCAAGAAGCGTCCGATACGACAGCGTACCCGGCGACCGGACCGCAAAGCCGTCGAAATTCACTACGACGCGCAGATGTTTCAGTTGCGGTCGAAGAGACTCGATGATCGACAGATATTCATTGGCGCGAAAACGCTCCGACAACAGGATGGCAGCGACACCGGCATGCGTCAGCACATGCCGCACGTCTTCCGCGCGGAAATGCGTGTTGACCGGGACCATCACGGCACCGATCGCTGCGATCGCAACCTGCGCAACGGGCCACTCGATGCGATTCTCCGCCCAGATTGCAACCCTCTCGCCCGGACGGACGCCGGCATGTCGCAGCGCGGACGCAAGCGCGCGCACATCATGCAGCCATTGCGCGAAGGTGAGACGTCGGCCTGTCTCGGGAAACACAAGGCCCTCGTGGTCGGGAAAGCGGGCGAAGCACTGAAGCAGGGCCTGGTAGGGATCGTGTATTTGCATATCGTCGAATTTCTCCGGGCATGTCGAGCACGTCAGCGGCTCAGTTCGGTAGGGATGGTCAGATGTTCGGACTGCGCACGGCGGCGCTTTCTGGCGACGAGGCCATACAGCAATCCCGTCGCGGCTAGCCCGATCACCCAGGAAATATCGGAGTCCGCGAGTGCGCGCGCGATGGGGCCGGTATAAAAGCCGCTCGATATGAAAGGCAGTTCGAGTAGAACGCCGCAGACATAGACAGCGATCGTCGACAGATTCCAGCTTCCGTAGCGGCCGCTGGGATCGGAGAGCGCGTGCAGGTCATAGTTCGACCCGTTGACGAAGAAATAATCGACGATGCTGATAGCGCTCCATGGCGTGATGAACGCGAGGAGAAAGATCAGAAATGACGAGAACGACTTGATAAACGAATGCGAACCCGTTATGGCAATCAACACCGCGAGCGATACCATGCCGAGCACGTAGAAGAACCTGTGACGGACCGACACGGCATCGCGGTGGCGAAACGCTCCGATGATGGTCGCAGTCGACATGTAGCTGCTATAGGCATTGAGCGTCATCATCGTTATCTTTCCGAAGCCGACAATGAAGTACAGCACCATCGCCATGGGGCCTGTCGCGCCGAGCCCGACCACGAACTGCACCTCGCGTCCCGAGAAGGCGGCACCGGCGAGCGCCGCCGCGAAGACGCCGAAGGTCATGGATGCCTGCGAGCCAATTACCGTGCCGAGCGATGCGGCCAGAAAAATCCTGAGGCGCGACGTGCTGGCGGGAAGATAACGAGCGTAGTCGGCTACATACGGCCCGTACGAAATCTGCCAGGCGGCCGCCAGCGAGACGGCAAACACGAAATGGCTCGCGACGAAGTCCCGCTGCGCAAGCAGGCCGCTAATGTCGTGATGTGCCAGTAGAGCGGCAAACATATAGACGAACGCACAGACACCCACCACACTGGCCACCCTGGCGATCGAGTGGATCGTGCGGTACCCGAGCGTCGCGAGAAGCAGCGTTACGATGCCGAACACGACGATGCCCAGCCAGTCACTAATGCTCAGGATCCGGGCGACAGCCTGTCCGGCGAGCAAGGTCCCGCCTGCCGAAAATCCTACGTAAAGGAAGCTCACGAGCAGGAGCGGAATGACCGCGCCGAACACGCCAAACTGCACGCGGCTGCGGATCATCTGCGGCAGACCGATCTTTGGACCGAACGATGCCTGCAGAGCCATCACCATACTGCCCAGCACCTGGCCGATGAAAAGGCCGATCAATGACCAGAAGACATCGCCGCCTAACACGACGGCAAGCGCCCCCGTGACGATTGCAGTGATATTCAGATTGACGCCGAGCCACAGCGTGAACTGGCCGAACGCCGTGCCGTGGCGCTCGTTTTCAGGAATGTAGTCAAGCGAACGCTTCTCTATCACTGACGCGGAAGCGCCAACTTCTTTCGAGGTGGCCATGGCATGAACCTTGAAGTGGTGATGGATGCCGGAAGCAACCCGGCGATATGGAACGGAACGTACGCAGTATTCGGATCGACGATCCCGAAACGGCGCGACCATGCACAGATAGTAGGAAAAGCGCCGTATAATAAAAAATGTTGGTTTTTAATTCTGTATATCAAAGATCTTGATACACTTCACGTTGCGGCAGATCGAATATTTCATGGCGGCGGTGGAACATCGCGGCGCTTTGGCGGCCGCGAAGGCGATGAACGTCTCGCAGCCTTCGATCTCACACGCGATTGGCGAACTGGAGGCGTTGTGGTGTGAGCGGCTTTTCACGCGTGTCCCGAGCCGGGGCCTGGAATTGACTGCCGCAGGCAAACGCCGCTACAAGGAAGCACGTGAACTGATGCAACGCGCGGCGCAACTCGGCGCACGGGACACCGGCAGCGTCGTGGGCGACCTGTCGGTGGGCTGTTTCGCGACGCTCGGCGCGCGCCATCTTCCGCCGATCATCCGGCATTTTCAGAATCACTATCCCGACGTCCGATTGACGATCCAGGAAGGCGATACGGAGGAACTTGTCGAAGAGGTGGAGCGAGGCACGCTCGATCTGGCGCTGATCTACGATATGGATCTCGCGCGTCAGGTGACGCTTCACGCTGTTGGGGAGCAATCACCCTATGCCCTGCTCCCGGAGGGGCATCGGCTGGCCAAGCAGACTGCTGTTTCAATCAGGGAGCTGACAGTTGAGCCGTTCTTCCTGCTGGACATGCCGCACAGTCGTGACTATTTTCTTTCCCTGTTCCGGTTGGCTGGCGTATCGCCATCTGTCGCGCTGGAACTGCGTTCTGTCGAGATGATCCGATCGCTGGTCGCGAACGGGCATGGAATTTCGATTCTCGTGACTCGCCCTGTCGGTGATATGAGCTACGACGGCCGGCCCATCGTTTGCCGGCCTTTGGACTCCACGATTCCTGCGCAACGGGTTGTCGTCGCCGCGCCGCAGACCACGCAGTTGCCGCGGCCGGCGGCCGCGTTTCTTGAAGTGATGCGCGACCGGTTCATGAAGTCCTAATTGTTCTTGGTAGCGCCAAATATGTCCCACGGGCATAAAAATTCCGTTAGAGGGACCGGCAAAGTCCGCGTGACTCAGAGACGGGACAGAGCAGCCTCCCAGCGACTGTTTCGAGTCTTGGTGCCGCCCCTCGGATCTCCGCCCGAGGACCCGACCGAACGGCCGACAGTGACCCGATCCCGGCCTTTCGATAGCCATAAGGTCGTCACCGAGACGATTGGCCAGATACCTGTCAGCCAGAGGTTTACCCTATCCTGACGTCAGGTAAAGCCTGTCAGCATCGTCAGGTTAGGGTCCGACTCGCGCTTTATTGACGCTTCCGTTTCCGCGTCATAGATTTCAGCCTGACACATTCACCAGAAGGTGGTCATGAACGGGCAACGCGTGGGCTACGTTCGGGTCAGTACGTTCGAGCAGAATGTCGAGCGCCAGCTCGACGGTGTGACGCTGGACCGCACCTTCATCGACAAGGCGTCGGGCAAAGACACGAAGCGCCCGCAACTCGACGCGCTGCTCACCTTCGTGCGCGGTGGCGACACGGTGGTCGTACACAGCATGGACCGCCTGGCGCGGAACCTGGACGACCTGCGCCATATCGTTCAGTCGCTGACACAGCGCGGCGTGCGGATCGAATTCGCGAAGGAGTGCCTGACCTTCACAGGCGAGGATTCGCCGATGGCCAACCTGATGCTGTCGGTGATGGGTGCGTTCGCGGAATTCGAGCGCGCGCTGCTTCGCGAGCGCCAACGCGAGGGTATTGCGCTCGCGCGCCAGCGCGGAGTGTATCGCGGGCGCAAGCCCGCGTTGTCCGATGCGCAGATCGCCGATCTACGGCGTCGGGTCGAAGCCGGTGAACGCAAGGCGCAGATCGCACGCGATTACGGGATCAGCCGGGAAACGCTGTACCAGTACCTTCGCGCGGAGAGGTGAAGCGTGCCCCGCCGCGAACTGCTTACGCCCGCACAGCGCTTCCAGCTGTTCGCGTTTCCCGATGACGAAAGCGAACTGATCCGTCTCGCCACCCTGTCGAAGGAAGACTTCGCGTTCGTGCGTCAGCACCGCGGCAATCACAACCGCCTCGGCGTCGCGGTGCTCATGATCTACCTGCGCTATCCAGGACGCGTGCTGGGGCCGGGCGAGAAACCCCATGCGCCGATTCTCGGTATCGTGGCGACGCAGCTGCGGGTCGCGCCTGCGGTGTGGGATCTCTATGCGCCCCGGCGGGCAGTTCAAATTCCTCCACTTATGGGCGCGTAAATTCCCCCACCCCGTGAAGCAGGACGAGATCGGTTTTAGCTCTCTTTCGTTTTTCTCGCAAGGGTTTCGGCGGCCTCCTTGAGGCGATAGCTGCGCCCGTCGAATTCGAGCAGGTGGCAGTGGTGCATGAGCCGGTCGAGGATTGTGGTGCTCATTGTGTTGTCGCCGAGATAGGCGCCCCAGTCCTGGACGATCCGGTTTGACGTGACGACCACGCTGCGGTGCAGTTTGTAGCGTTGATGGATGAGCGTTTGCAGCAACGCCCCCGCCTCGTCGGGGATCGTGCGCGAGAGGAACAAATCGTCGAGCACGAGCAGATCGCACTCGAGGATGGCCCGTAGCCTAGCCTCGCGCTGGGCCGGTGGGCTCAGCACATATCGGTTAAAGAAGTCGTCCGTTTCGATGTATTGCACCTTGTGGCCGTGCAGGACAGCCTGGTATGCCACGGCCTTCGCAACGTGGCTCTTACCGGTGCCGGTTTTGCCGATGATCAGCGCGTTCTCGCCGCAGGCCATGAACTTCAGGGTATGCAGCTGGAAACAGGCTTGCCGCGGCAGCTTCGGGTTGAAGGACCAGTCGATTTCGGCAAGCGTGAGCTTCTCCTCGAGTCCGGATTGCTGGTAGCGTCGCTCGATGAGCCGTGACTGGCGCCGGTCGAGTTCGTCCTGCAGAATCAGCGCGAAGGTCTCGAGAAACGGCTGCTGGCTGCCCTGTGCCTGCAGCACCCGTGTCTCGAGCGTGTCGCGTACGCCCGACAGGCGTAGTAGCCTGAGTGCGCGTTCGATGTCGGGTAGCGTGGTAGTCATTCAATTTCTCCCGTTGTGGAGGGTTGGGTGCCGGCACTGTGCTGTGCGCCGGCGTTGAAGAGCGCGCCGTATTCGGCGGCGGGCCGGATCAGGGCGTGTTCCTGGGTGAGTGGCAAGGCGAGTTGTGGCGCACGATCCAGGCGCTCGAGCGCCTGCTCGAACAGCCGCTCGACGACGGCGCGCACCTGCCGGTAGCGATAGAGGTGATGACGCAGGGCGTGGTCGCAGGCCTGTTCGACGAGCCAGGCGGGGTACTTCTTCGCCAGCGCGACGATGCCCCACATGCCGCGATGGCCGACGCGACCTTCGGCGTCGAACAGGTGCTGGCACAGTGCCTTCGCCCTCGGTCCGATGTCGCCGGCGCCAGCCAGCGCCAGGCTTGTCTGGCGCGACGGGTTGAACGGACGCTCGCTCTCGGGAAGCTCGAGCGAGCCGGGCTCGGTGTGGCGGGGATGCGTGCGAAGCAGTTCCTGGGTGCGGCGGTCGCGGATCTCCACGGTAGTGTCATAGACGCGCACGCACACGAGAGAGCCGATGGGTGCGGGACGGGCGGCGTAGTGGCTGCGGTCAATGCTGACGGTGGTGTCGTCGTTGACGGTACGCACGACCTCCTTGAAGTACCGGAACCCGGTGAGCGGCAGCGCCTGCAGATGCGGCTTCTCCTCCTGGAACATCGCCTCGACCTGCCGCCGCGCACTGCCATGGATGCGTTTTGCGGCCCAGTTCTCCTCCCAGTGCATCAGGAATTCGTTCTGGGATTCGATGGAGTCGAAGCGGCGCCCCTTGAGGGCTGTGTTCTGCGTATGCTTGATTGCGTTTTCCACGGTA
>NZ_BAYD01000079.1 GCF_000685075.1 Paraburkholderia oxyphila NBRC 105797 | reverse complement strand
TGGCTCGACGCGGCGGCGGGCATATTGAGCGGCGTCGCGCAGACCACGTTCGCCTCGGGCGCGCTCCCGGGCCTCGTGCTGCTCGCGGGCCTTGCCTGGTCATCGCGCCGTGCGGCGGCCTACGCGCTCGGCGGCGCGGCGCTCGCGAGCGCCATCGAATATGCGTTCGGCGCACCGCCCGCGAGCTTCGCGGCGGGCCTCTGCGGCTTCAATGGCGCGCTGGCGGCGCTCGCCGCCAGCGCGCTCGGCGCACGTGCCGCAATCTGTGCGACGATGCTTGCCGCGGCACTGCATCTGGCCGCCGTGCGCCTCGGCCTGCCCGCCATGACCGCGCCGTTCGCGCTGGCCGGCTGGACCGTGCATGGCGCATGGCGCCTGATGATGCCGACGTGGTCACGGCCGCGCCAGGCGCCCGCGAGCGGTGAAGCGCCCGACGCGGTCGCCAGCGCCGGGGGCAGCACGCTGCCCACCGAAGCGGCGATGGCTCGCGCGCCGCAAATTGCATCGCCAATCGAGGCCCAAATGAAATCACCGATCGGAACACTAGCCGGGGTGCAAATCGGGGCGCAAACCGAATTGCCAATCGGAGCACAAACCGGAGGACAAACCGGAGCCCCCATCGAAGCGCAAACCGGCGCGCCACTCGGGCAGCAAACCGAGCCGCAACTTGGGTCACGCGCCCGCTCTACCGCCCGCTGAAGGAGCCGTCCATGTCATTCGCCCATCGTCCGGCCAGCGTCACTGACGACGCCACGCCGCCCTCCGCCGCGGAGCAGCAGCTGCGCGTGGACCTTGCCGCCGCCTACCGGCTCATCGCGCTCTATGGCTGGGACGACCTGATCTACACGCACGTCTCCGCCGCCGTGCCCGGCGAGCCCGGCCGCTTCCTGATCAATCCGTTCGGCCTGGCCTTCGACGAGGTATGCGCCTCGAATCTCGTGAAGATCGACACGGAAGGCCGCATCGTCGGCAAGAGCGAGCATCCGGTCAACGCGACCGGTTTCGCGCTGCATGCGGCCGTGCATCTCGCGCGCCCCGACGCCGTGTGCGTGATGCATCTGCACAATACGGCGGGCATCGCTGTCTCGATCCAGCGCGACGGCCTGCTGCCCGCCTCGCAGCACGCGCTGCGTTTCTACGGCCAGCTCGGCTGGCACGACTACGAGGGCCTCGCGTTCACGCCCGCCGAAGGCGCGCGCCTGACCGCGAGCCTCGGCGAGCATCCCGCCATGCTCTTGCGCAACCACGGCACGCTCACCACCGGCCGCACCATCGCTGAGGCGTGGGTGCTCATGGCGACGCTCATCAAGGCCTGCGAGATCCAGCTGCAGGCCCAGGCGGGCGGCGTGCCGCTCGTGATGCCGACGCCCCAGGTCTGCGCGCACACCGCCGAGCAACTGCGCGACGGTGGCGCGATCGAGGGCGTGCTCGAATGGCCCGCGCTGTTGCGCAAGCTCGACCGCATCGACACGTCGTATCGCGACTGAATCCCTTTCATTCCCCCCTGCAAACAAGGAGATCCGTATGCCGACTTTCCACATCGAGATGTTCGAGGGCCGCAGCGTCGAGAAAAAGCGCGAGCTGGCCGCCGCGCTCACCGAGACCACCTGCAAGGTGCTGGGCGTGGATGCCCAATCCGTCGACATCATCTTCACCGACGTGAAGACTGAAAACTGGGCGACGGCCGGCAAGCTGTGGAGCGATCCGCGCTGAGCCTGCCCGCCTCATTAGATCGTCATCCTGACGATTGATCGCGAGGCTTTGCCGCGGCTTCGAGCGCATGCTCCTCCAGACGCCGCGCGGCCTCGCACCCGCCCCGCCGAACCGCCCCCGATTCGATTCGAACGCCTGGGATTTTCGCACCTGGGCGAATTGACGCACCGCACGCGCCATCCCCGCGAATCGCGCCCGATTTGACGCAAATTGACGCAGCGCGCACCTCATGCGCCAAATCAATTCGCAGTGAATCCTTAATCTAAATTGATCACTATCAACGATTTAGCGCACGGTTTCGTCGCTTGACGATTGACTGCTGCGACACGCTGGCGCACGTCGCAGCGCAGCAAAACGCGCCCTGTTCCCCTACGCTTACGTCCATTCGCACGACGCATCGCGCGCGGCGCCCTCACCGCCCGCCGCCGCGCCAGGCCTCGCGCGAAAGCGCTTTTCGCTACGCAAGCACACAGCAGGCACGCACATGCAATCGTCCATCCCCGCATTACAGGCACTCTCGTCGCTATCGGCATTCGACCTGGCCCGGCTGCAATTCGCCTTCACCGTCTCCTTTCACATCGTCTTTCCCGCGCTCTCCATCGGCCTCGCAAGTTTCATCGCGGTGCTCGAAGGCTGCTGGCTCAAGACGCGCAAACCGTTCTACAAGGACCTGTGCCTGTTCTGGTCGAAGATCTTCGCCGTGGCCTTCGGCATGGGCGTCGTCTCGGGCGTGGTCATGAGCTACGAGTTCGGCACCAACTGGGCCGGCTTCTCCTCGTTCGCGGGACCCGTCACCGGTCCGCTGCTCATGTATGAGGTGATGACCGCGTTCTTCCTCGAAGCGGGCTTTCTAGGCATCATGCTGTTCGGCTGGAACCGGGTGAGCCCCCGCGCGCACTTCGGCGCGACGCTGATGGTGGCCATCGGCACGCTCATCTCCACCTTCTGGATTCTCGCTTCGAATAGCTGGATGCAGACGCCGCAAGGCTTCAAGGTAGTCGACGGCCACGTCGTGCCCACCGACTGGTTCAAGATCATCTTCAACCCCTCGTTCCCGTACCGCCTCGCACATATGGCGATCGCCGCGTTCATCGTGGCCGCGCTCGTGGTGGCCGCGACCGGTGCATGGCACCTGCTCAAGGGCCGGCGCGATGCGGCCGTGAAGAAGATGTTCTCGATGGCGCTCGGCCTGCTGCTGGTGCTTGCGCCCGTGCAGGCGCTCGTGGGCGACGCTCACGGCCTGAACACGCGCGAGTATCAACCCGCGAAGATCGCCGCGATCGAAGGTCTGTGGGACACCGAGCAGGGCGGCACCGCGCTCAACCTGTTCGGCATTCCCGACATGCAGGCGGAAACCACGCGCTACGCCGTGAAGATTCCGCACCTCGGCAGCCTGATCCTCACGCATAGCTGGGACGGCGAGATCCAGGGCCTCAAGTCGTTCCCGCCCGCGGAGCGCCCGAACTCGACGCTCCTGTTCTGGACCTTCCGCGTGATGGTGGGTTTAGGCATCCTGATGATCGTTCTTGGGGTGGCCGGCTGGTGGCTGCGCCGGCGCGGCACGCTCTACGAGTCGCGCGCGTTTCAGCGCTTCGCGCTGGCCATGGGCCCGACCGGCTTCATCACGCTGCTCGCGGGCTGGATCACGACCGAAGCGGGCCGCCAGCCATGGGTGGTTTACGGCGTGATGCGCACCTCGCAAGCCGTCTCGCCGCTCACGGCGCAGCAGGTGAGCGTCTCGCTCATGGCCTTTGTCATCGTGTACTTCCTCGTGTTCGGCACGGGCATCTATTACATCCTCAAGCTCATGCGCACCGGCCCTGCGCTGCCAGGCGCCATGCCGGGCACGCAGCCGCCCGCAGCGCGGCCCGCTACGCACCACGATGCGCAGCACGGCATGCCAGTTGCCGGGGCACGGCTCGCGCCGGCTGCGCTTGCCACGAGCCAACCCGCGCGCCGTTCGACGTCCACCGCCGATCAGTTGATCGACGCCTGATCGAGCCATCCCCACGAACCGCAAAAAACCGCACGAACCGCATTCGAAACGAGGCAACGCAAACATGGACGTCACCGTCATCTGGGCCGCGATCATCGCGCTCGGCCTTTTACTCTACGTCGTGCTGGACGGCTTCGATCTGGGCATCGGCATCGTGTTCCCGCTCTTTCCCGACGAAGAAGAGCGCGATCTCATGATGAACACGGTCGCGCCGGTCTGGGACGGCAATGAAACCTGGCTCGTGCTGGGCGGCGCGGGGCTCTTCGCCGTGTTCCCCATCGTCTATTCGACGGTGCTCTCGGCGCTCTATCTGCCGCTCGTGTTCATGCTCGTGTGCCTGATCTTTCGCGGCGTGGCCTTCGAGATCCGCGCGAAGGCCAACCGCACGAAGCATCTGTGGGATCTCGCCTTCATCGGCGGGTCGACGGGCGCGGCGTTCTTCCAGGGCATTGCGCTGGGCGCCTTCCTGCAAGGCATTCCGATGGCCGACGGACGCTTTTCCGGCGACGCCTTCGGCTGGCTCACGCCGTTTTCCCTGCTCTCGGGCTTCGGGCTCGTGGCGACCTATGCGCTGCTCGGCAGCTGCTGGCTCATCGCCAAGACCGAAGGCGACCTGCAGCGCCGCCTGCACAAGCTCGTGTGGCCGCTCACGGTGATGCTGCTCGGCTTCATCGCGCTCGTGAGCGTATGGACGCCGCTGCAAGACCCGCTCATCGCGCAACGCTGGTTCGGCTCGGGTCTGTTCTGGCGGCTCGCGCCCGTGCCGCTGCTCGTGCTCGCGTGCGCCGTGTGGATGCGCTGGGCCGTGCAGTCGCGCCATCACAAGACGCCGTTCGCCGCCGCGCTCGCGCTCGTGCTGCTCGGTTACGTGGGGCTGCTCGTGAGCCTGTGGCCCTATGCGATCCCGCAGCAGCTCACGCTCTGGCAAGCGGCCGCGCCGCGCGAGAGCCAGACCTTCACGCTGGTTGGCGCGTCGTTCATCCTGCCCATCATCGTCGCGTACACGGCGATGAGCTACTGGGTCTTCCGAGGCAAGCTCCGTCATGGCGACACCCATCACTACCACTGAGCCCGGCGCCGCCGGGGCGTCCGCCTCGCGCGCCAAGCGCACGCTGCCCGGCTGGCTCTGGTTCGTGCTGCTCTGGTGCGCCGGCGTGGGTGCGGCAGTCTCGCTCGGCTTCGCGTTCAAGGTCTTCATGAACCTCACGCTCTTCGCCGTCAAATAACGCGCGCTTCCACGCGATGCGTTGCCCGCTCCGCGTTAGACTGTAGGCCGTCTGTAACTCCTGCGATAAAAACCATGCAGCAGATGACCTTTATGGAATGCGTGAAACGCGCGTGGAAAAGCGCCGGGGAAGCGCTCACGCGCATGCCGGCGCTCGTGTTCGGCACCTTCGTGGCCTACGCCGTGCTCGGCTGGCTCGGGCTGGTCGGGCGGCCCGTGCCGGGCGAGGGCGAACTGCCTTCCGCCGGCCTCGTCCTCGCCGCCAACCTGGCATCGATACTGAACGCGTTCGTCTATGTCTGGTTCACGCTGAAGATCTACCGCTTCGTGCTGCTCGACGAACGCACGACGCCACTCATGGCGGCCGGCGCGAAGCCGCTCGCACGCATCGTGGCGCTGGGCCTCGTCATGATGCTCGCGCTGGTGGGCATCGCGGCCGCCCTCTGGCTGGTGCTGCGCCCGCGCCACGAGGGTGGCGTGGCCTTTCTTTCGCTGATCGTCGGCGTGATCTGGGTGTTCATCGGCGTGCGGCTCAGCCTGCTCTATCCGTCGCTCGCCATCGGCGGGCGCTTCGCGCTCGGCGCCGCGTGGCGGGACAGCCGCGGACACTTCTGGAGCCTGCTGGGCGTCTCGTGCGTTGCGGCGCTGCCGCTGCTCGTCTGCGGCGTGCTCGCGCTGCTCGGCCTCGGCATCGCCGGCGTCACGCCCGATACCGTGCAAACGCCCGCGTGGTTCACCGCGCTCGCGATCGGGCAAAGCGTCGTCAACATCGCCTTCGCGATGCTCACGAGCACGGCGCTCGCCTGGCTTTATCGGCGCTATGCGAACGAGCTGGCAAGCGGCGACACTGAGACCGCGCGCGCCCTCTGAGCATCGTCGACGCTCACGTGCCCGGCGCTCACCAGATGCCGGGCACGAACCGGTACTTCACCCGCTCCATATACGCGCGGTAGCCTTGCAGCTCAGCGGCAAGCACGCGCTCTTCCCGCACGGCGCGCCAGCCGATTGCCGCCACCATCAACGGCACGCACGCGAGGCCCCACCATGACCCGAGCATGAGCGGGGTGCCCGCGAGCAGCAGGATCGCAAACGCATACATGGGATGGCGCACGTAGGCATACGGACCGCTGTCGCTCACCGCGTGGCCGCGTTCGCTCTGGATCTTCACGACGGGCGCAGCGTAGCGATTGGCGGCGAACACAACGCGCATCGCGTAGATGCAGAGGAAGATGGCCGCTGCCCCGCATACGTTCAGCCAGAGCGGCACGAGCGACCAGCGATAGCGCATCGCGTCGATGCCGATCAGGCACAGCCACGCGCACCAGCCCACCGAGACCGCCGCCATGAAGACGCGGTCCCAGGCCGCCTGCTCGCGCTGGAACGGCGCGAGACGCTCGGCGAGCAGGCCCGGATCGGTGCGCGCGAGCCACAAGCCGATCCAGCCACTGGTCGCGGCAAATTCGAGCAGCCAGAGCCACGCGGCGGTCCATGCCAGGGTGCCCGCGGAGATGAACAGCAGCGCGCCTTGAAACACCAGCCAGATGAACGTCTGCGTGAACAGACGCTTGACGAGCAGCTTGTCCATCGTGTCCTCCGGTCCCATGCAAGGCTCATCTTGCGCCATGCCTCAACCCATGCCTCAGCGACTGGCGCCCCGCCCTTGCACCCGCGCAAATAGCGCGTCCATGTCGAAGCCCGCCGTATCGAGACCGAAGCGCTCATTCAGGCAGCGCGCGAGTTCCTCTGCACTCCCGATGATATGCTCCGTCGCGTGCTGGCCCCTGGCGTCACGCTCCGAATAGCGGTCATTGAAAAGGATCGCGCGGCTGTCTTCGCGCGCGATGCAGGCGATCAGGTTCTCCGTGAAGAACGATTGCGGCGCCGCCGACGTGTACCAGTTCGCCACTTCGTAATCGACCCACTGCGCGGGCGCGTCGTCGAAGCGATAGACGTCGATCCATTGATTGCCGTCGTACTGCTCGAGCTTCCACTCGCGCTCACCGAGCGGCGTGAGTCGCGCGGGCTCGAGCAGCGTCGCTTGCGCGCCGCGCTCGGCAAACGCCAGCGGCGCGCACAGCGACGCGCTGCCGAAACCGACATCGGCGAGCCAGGCCGTGCCGTCCACGTGCACGCGCAGCAGCATGTGCGTGCGCGGCGTGATCGTGCCGGCCGGACGGCCGAACAGCACGCGTGCGGCCAGTGGCTCGATGCGAAAGCCCAGTTGCATGAGCGCGTGCGCGAGCACCGTGTTGTGCTCGAAGCAGTAGCCGCCGCGCCGCGACGCCACGAGCTTGTTGAAAACGTCGGGCGGCGCCACCGACACGCGCCGCCCGGCAAACGGATCGAGGTTCTCGAAAGCAATCGTGCGCGGATGCAGGCGATGCAGCGCACGCAGCACGTCGAGCGACGCTTTGCGCTCGCCGTCGTAACCGATGCGCGCGAAATAACGATCGAGATCAAAACGGAAATCGAGGTCGGACATGGAGGCGACTCGCTGTTCGAAGGATTCGAAGAGACCCGGAAGGCGGCCTGATGCACCGATGATATTCGAGTTCTTTCTCCATACCGAATACCGCCGAAGCTGACTGATTGTAATCATCCGCATCAAGATAGACAGGTATTAGTAATATTCGCGCTTACGCTCAGTAATTGTTTTGATAATCATTCTCATTTGTGTTGACGATCGTATTCACGATGAGTACGATTGCGCCGTCCTGGAGGCAAATAACTTAAAGCCGCGCGCGTATTGCCTGCGGCGGTGCAAGCCGGCGCACACCGATTCGATCCGGCCAAAAAGAAAGCAATAAGTAAGGAATGCGATGAAATTCAACCGGTCAGCCCATTCGTCTGGACGACGCGCCCCCGCCGTGCGTGGGCTCGCGATGTGGGCCGCTTGCGCTGCTTTCGTGTGCAGCAGCGCGCACGCACAAACGAGCACCAACCCCGACGCGGCCCCCGAGGCGCCCGAAGCGGACCTCGCGATCAAGGCGCAACCGGGTGATTTCTGGACAGGCATCTGGAGCCGCCAGAACCTGCTCGGCGACATGGGCGGCATCCGTCCCTGGCTCGGCAAATATGGCGTGACCTTTCAGCTGACAGAAACGAGCGAGTATCTCGCGAACCTGCGCGGCGGCCTCAACCGCGGCGGCACCTATGACGGCCTGACCACGGCAACGGTCCAGCTGGACACGAGCAAGGCGCTCGGCATTCCTGGCGGCCTCTTCAACATCAGCGCACTGCAGATTCACGGCTCCAATCTGAGCGCACTGAACCTGGGCACGCTGAACACGGCGAGCGGCATCGAAGCGCAGGACACCACGCGCCTGTGGGAGATGTGGTACCAGCAGTCGTTCCTCGACAAGAAAGTCGACGTGAAGATCGGTCAGCAGAGTCTCGACCAGGAATTCATCACGAGCCAGTACGCCGCGCTCTTCGTGAACACGATGTTCGGCTGGCCCGGGCTGCCCTCGTACGACATGCCCTCGGGCGGCCCCGCCTACCCGCTCGCGGGTCTCGGCGTGCGCCTGCGCGGCCAGATCACGCCTTCGCTCACGGGCCTGCTGGGCGTGTTCGACGGCGACCCGCTCGGCAACGATCCGAAAAACCTGAGCGGCACGAACTTCAACTTGCACAACGGCACGATGGTGATCGGCGAGTTGCAGTACTCGATCAACCAGCCAGCCGAAGGCGATCTCGTGAGCGCGGACACGAGCCACGCACTGCCCGGCACCTACAAGCTCGGCTTCTGGTACAACAACGAGTCGTTCGCCGACCAGCGCTACGACAACACCGGCCTCTCGCTCAACAATCCGGCCACGACCGGCATCCCGGCGCAGCATCACGGCGATTACAGCATCTACGCCGTTGCCGACCAGATGGTGTGGCGCCCCGACCCCGACGAGCCGCGCAGCATCGGCGTGTTCGCGCGCGTGATGGGCGCGCCGGGCGACCGCAATCTCGTCGACCTCTCCGCCAACGCGGGCATCGTAATGAAGGCGCCGTTCAAGGGCCGCGACAACGACAGCGTCGGTCTCGCGCTCACCTATATCAAGGTCGGCAACTACGTGCACGACCTCGACATGGACTACCGCACCTTCAATACGGGGCCGTACGGCGTGCGCACGCAGGAAACCACGCTGGAAGCGACCTACCAGTACCAGGTCAACCCGTGGTGGCAGTTGCAGGCCGACGCGCAGTACACCTTCAACGCGGGCGCCGGCCAGAACCCGAGCGACCCGACCCAGCCGCTGCGCAACACCTTCGTGGTGGGCGTGCGTACCAACATTACGTTCTGATCCTGAGCATCATGTCCAACCCCAAGTCCTCACGCGCACTGGCGAACGAAGCCGCAGCGCTCACGCGCGGCGCGGGTGAGGCACGGAGAAATACGATGAACCACGCCACGCGCAAGCTCCTGCTGTGCTCGGCCCATGCCGCCCGCGCGGCAATCGCGCTCGGCGCCGCCGCCCTCCTGGGCGGCGCGCCGCTCGCGGCGCACGCGGACCAGCCGGGCCTGCTCGAAACCATCCACCATCACACCACGCTCATCAACACGGTGCCCGACAACGGCGACCAGAACCCGTACGCGATCTACGTCGCGCCGGTGAGCGCCGGGACCGTGAAGCAAGGCGACGTACTGGTCGACAACTTCAACAACGCCGCGAACCTGCAGGGCACCGGCAGCACCATCGTCGACTATCACCCCGACACCAAGCAGATGTCGCTGTTCGCGACCATTCCGCGCGATCTCAAGGAGTGCCCCGGTGGCGTGGGCCTCTCCACCGCGATGACGATGCTGAAGTCGGGCTGGGTGATCGTCGGCAGCACGCCGAGCAACGACGGCACGACCAACACCAAGGGCGCGGGCTGCCTGATCGTGCTCGACAGCAATGGCAAGATCGCCAAGGCCATCAGCTCGCCGAACATCAATGACCCGTGGGGCAACATGGCCGTGGTCGACAACGGCGACCACGTCACGCTGTTCGTGAGCAACGCGGGCTTCGGCGTGGGCGGCGCGGACGGCGATCCGCCCGTGTTCAAGCAAGCCACGGTGCTGCGCCTCGACCTCGACATTCCGAATGGCCAGGCCCCGGTCGTGAAGAACGAGACGGTGGTGGCGAGCGGCTTCGGTGCGCAGGCCGACAAAGGCGTGTTCCTCGTCGGGCCGACCGGCCTCGCGCTCTCGCCCGACAACAAGCTGCTCTACGTGTCCGACGCGATCGGCAACCGCGTCAACGTGATCGAAGACCCGCTCACGCGCGACACGAGCGCAGGCGTGGGCCGCCAGCTCACCGCCGACGGCATGCTGCACCGCCCGCTCGCGATGATCATGACGCCCCAGAACCATCTGCTCGTGACCAATGCGCTCAACGGCCAGGTCGTCGAGATCGATCCCGCGACGGGCAAGCAGCTCTACGCGCGCTGGATCGACGCCGACAAGGCGCAGACGCCTCCGGGCAATGGTGACCTCTTCGGCATCGCGCTCACTCCGGCGGGCGACGGCTTCTACTATGTCGAAGACGACGTGAACACTCTCGTGCTGGCGAAATAATCATGTCCTCCGATGATTCCCAAAACTGCCCGGCGCGCCCCGCGCGGCGCGGCTTCCTGAAGGCAGGCGGCGCCGCGGTGGCGGCCGGCGCCTCGCTGGGCGCGGGCCTTGCGGCACCGGGCCTCGCGCAGGCTGCCGAAGCCAAGGGCCACGCGCTGCCCGCCGAACCGATGAACGCCGTCGAGCCGTTCTACGGCGAGCACCAGGGCGGCATCGTCACGCCGCAACAGGCGCACACCTATGTGGCGGCGTTCGACCTCACGACCACCTCGCGCGACGATGTGATCAAGCTGCTGCGCCAGTGGACCGAGTCCGCCGCGCGCATGACGCAAGGCCAGAGCGCGGTGGCGCTCGAAGGCGTGAGCGACGACCATCCCGCGCCGGATTCGGGTGATGTGCTCGGACTCGGGCCGGCCGGCCTCACGGTGACGTTCGGCTTCGGCCCCGGCCTGTTCACCTCGGAAGGCAAGGACCGCTACGGCCTCGCGCATCGGCGGCCTGCCGCGCTCGTCGATCTGCCGCGCTTCAACGGCGACCAGCTGATCGCTGAGAAGACCGGCGGCGACCTCTACGTGCAGGCCTGCGCGAACGACGCGCAAGTGGCCTTCCACGCGGTGCGCCAGCTCGCGCGCCAGGGCTACGGCATGCTGCGCATGCGCTGGGGCCAGGCCGGCTTCCTGTCGGGCCCGCGTGGGCAGACGCCGCGCAACCTGATGGGCTTCAAGGACGGCACCAACAATCCGCCCACCAAGGACGCCGCGGCGATGAACCAGTTCGTCTGGGCCACCGCAGCCGACGCGCCCTGGATGCAGGGCGGCACCTATACCGTGGTGCGCCGCATCCGCATCACGCTCGAGCACTGGGACCAGATGCAGTTGGGCTTCCAGGAGCAGGTGTTCGGCCGCCGCAAGTACAGCGGCGCGCCCATCGGCAAGGACAAGGAGTTCGATGCGGTCGACCTGAACGCGCAGGACAAGGACGGCAACCCGCTGATCCCCGATAACTCGCACGTGCGCCTCTCGAACCGCGCCTCGAACAATGGCGCGCAGATCCTGCGCCGCTCGTACTCGTACAACGACAGCACGAACTTCTACATCGAGCGCTGGCCGCCGTGGCGTCAGGAAACCGAATATGATGCGGGTCTCATCTTCGTCGCACACCAGAGCGACCCGCGCACGGGCTTCATTCCGATCAACGAGAAGCTCGCGAAGTTCGACATGATGAACCAGTTCACCACCCACGTGGGCAGCGCGGTCTTCGCGTGCCCGCCGGGTGCGAAGCCGGGCTCGTTCATCGGCGCCGAACTGTTCGAGGCCTGAGAAAGGCCTCCTTTCAGAATCAAACCCGCTTGAATCCAGTTTGAATCCGGATTCAAGCGACAGGAACGGACCCAGACAGATCATGAACCAGACGTTTTTCCGTGCACGCGCCGTTGCCGTTGCGATGGCGCTCGCAGGCGCCCTGCCGCTCGCCGCGCATGCCGCTTCGATCACGCTCTACAGCGCCCAGCACGAGCAGGTGGTGAACCAGCTCGCGAAGGACTTCGAAAAGCAGACCGGCATCGACGTGAAGATCCGCAGCGGCGAAGGCCCGGCGCTTGCCGCGCAGCTCGTGGCCGAAGGCGAGAAGACGCCCGCCGACGTCTACTTCACCGAAAACTCGCCCGAGCTGATGCTGCTCGAAGAAAAGGGCCTGCTCGCACCGGTGCAGAACGCGACGCTCACGCAAGTGCCCGCGCGCTACAACTCGCCGGCCGGCCAGTGGGTTGCCGTGACTGCGCGCCAGGACGTGCTCGCCTATAACACGACGAAGGTGCAGCCCTCGCAACTGCCGCCGTCGATCTTCGATCTCGCCAAGCCCGAGTGGAAGGGCAAGGTCGGCATCGCGCCGAGCGACGCCGACTTTCTGCCGCTCGTGGACGCCGTGCTCGCCGTGAAGGGCGAAGCCGCGACGCTCGCCTGGCTCAAGGGCCTGAAAGACAACGCGCAGATCTTCGACGACGACGAAGGCGTGGTGGCCGCCGTGAATCGCGGCGCCGTGGCGACGGGTATCATCAATAACTATTACTGGGACCGCCTGCACGCGGAGATTGGCGACAAGCAGACGCGCAGCGCTGTTGCGCAATTCGCCGACGGCGACGTGGGTGCGCTCGTGAACGTGTCCGGCGCAGCGGTCACGAAGGCCGCGCACAACCCGGACGGTGCGCAGAAGTTTCTCGCCTACCTCGTGAGCGAGCGCGCACAGAAGCTGATGGCGCAAGGGCATATCAGCTTCGAGTATCCGCTGCGTGCCGGCGTGGCGGGCGACCCCATCAACAAGCCGTTCGATCAACTGAAGCCGCCCGCGCTGACGATCCAGCAGCTCGGCGACGACAGCCAGGCCGGCCGTCTGCTGCGCCAGGCGGGCCTGCTTTAATTTGCAGAGGATGTCTGAGTAAATTGTGAGCGAAGCTGTAACCTCGGCGCAAGCCGTGTCGCAAGGCCCCGACGACGCAGCGAGCAAACGCGCGCGCCGGCGGGCGCCGCGCGCGCTATTTCTCGCCGCGGCACTCGGCCCCGTGCTCGTGCTGTTGCCGCTCGCGCTGACGTTCTGGCGCGCGCTCTCGTTCGGCTTTGCCGATGCGGCCGAGCTCCTGTTCAGGCCGCTCGTTGGCGAGCTGCTCGTCAACACGCTGAGCATCACCGTGAGCGCGACGCTCGCCTCGGCGGTGCTCGGCACCGCGCTCGCCTGGTTCGTCGAGCGCACCGACGTGCCGGGACGCCGCGTGTGGGCCTTGCTCGCCGCCGCGCCGCTGGCGATGCCGGCGTTCATCACGAGCTATGCGTGGGTCTCGCTAAGCCTCGATCTGCAGGACTTTCTGGGCGCGCTCATCGTCATCACGACCGCCTATTTCCCGCTGGTGTATCTGCCCGTGGCCGCCGCGCTGCGCGGGCTCGATCCCGCGCTCGAAGAATGCGCGCGCGCACTCGGCTGCAACCGCTGGACCACCTTCGTGCGCGTGGTGCTGCCGCAATTGCGCCCTGCCCTGCTCGGCTCGATGCTGCTGGTCGCGCTGGGCGTGCTCTCCGAATTCGGCGCCTTCACGCTGCTGCGCTTTCGCACCTTCACCACCGAAATCTACGCGGAATACCGCACGAGCTTCGATAGCGGCGGCGCCTCGCTGCTCGCCTGCGTGCTGATCGTGCTGTGTCTCGTATGCCTCGTACTCGAGTTCCGCGTGCGCGGACGCGCGCGTTACGAGCGCGTCGATCGCGGCACGCGGCGCGCGGGCGTGCGCCACGCGCTCGGCCGCTGGCGCTGGCCCGTCGCGGCGGGCTTCGCCGCGCTCAACGTGGGCACGCTCGGCGTGCCGCTCGGGATGATCGGCTATTGGCTCACGCAGCCCGGCGCCGCCGCGATCACGCCCGCCGAGGTCTCGCCAGAACTGCTGTTCTCGACCACGTTGGCGTCGCTGCGGCTCGGGCTCATCGCCGCCGCCTTCACGACGCTGCTCGCGCTGCCGCTCGCCTACCTGCTCGCACGCTTCCCGGGCCGCGCGGCCACCTTTCTCGAGCGCACCACGTTCATCGCGCAAGGCGTGCCGGGCCTCGTCATCGCGCTCGCCATCGTCTCGCTCGCCGTGCGCGCGCTCGAACCGCTTTACCAGGGCACCACGCTCCTGATCGTCGCCTACGCGATCCTGTTCCTGCCGCTCGCGCTCGTGAGCGTGCGCGCGGCCTTGCTGCAGGCGCAGCAGCGGCTCGAAGAAACTGCGCGTTCGCTCGGCCTCGGCTGGTTCGCCACGCTGCGCCGTGTCGTGCTGCCGCTCGCGGGGCCGGGTCTCGGCGCGGCCGCCTCGATGGTATTCATCTCGGTCGTGACCGAGCTGAACGCGACGCTGCTGCTCGCGCCCATCGGCACGCAAACGCTCGCCACCCAGGTCTGGTCCGATACCTCGACGCTCGCGTTCGCCGCCGCCGCGCCCTATGCGGCGCTGCTCACCGCGCTCTCGCTCGCGGCCTCGGGCCTGCTGTTCGCGTTCGCGGGCAAGTCCGCGCTCGCCGCGCACGCTTCCGGACCGATGCCCGCGTCCGACGATGAAGCGCCGCCCGCCGACGCATCCTGATTGTTTCGCCCCCGTTCAGCCCGCTACGTCCATGAGCACACTTCGCATTTCCGGCCTCTCCAAGTCCTTCGACGGCCATCCGGTGCTGCACGACGTCCACCTCACGGTGAACTCGGGCACGCTGGTCGCGCTGCTCGGCCCCTCGGGCAGCGGCAAGACCACGCTGCTGCGCCTGTTGTGCGGCTTCGAGCGCGCCGATAGCGGCACGATCGAGATCGGCGGCAAACGTGTGACCGGCGAGTCGCTGCATCTGCCCGCGGAGCAGCGGCAGATCGGCTACGTGCCGCAGGAAGGCGCGCTGTTTCCACACTTGAGCGTGGCCGAGAACATCGCTTTCGGACTGCCGCGCTCGCAGCGCCGCGCGCAGCATCGCGTGGCCGAGCTGCTGGAGCTCGTGGGTCTGCCGCATTCCTATGCGAATCGCGCACCGCAGCAGCTCTCGGGCGGGCAACAGCAACGCGTGGCGCTCGCGCGTGCACTGGCGCCGTCGCCGCGGCTCGTGATGCTCGACGAGCCGTTCTCGTCGCTCGACGCCGCGCTACGCGTGGAAACGCGCGAAGCCGTGGCGCGCGCGCTCGCGGCTGCGGGCGCAACTGCCGTGCTGGTCACGCACGACCAGGCCGAAGCGCTCTCGCTCGGCCATGAAGTGGCCGTGCTGTGGCGCGGGCGCCTCGTGCAGACGGCGGCGCCGCAAACGCTCTACCGTCGCCCGGTCACACGCGAGCTTGCGGCGTTCGTCGGCGAAGCGGTGCTCCTGCCTGGGCGCGTCGCGGGCGGCGAGGCGCATTGCGTGCTTGGCAGGCTGCCGCTGGCCGAAGGCATGCGGCCCGAGGACGGCGAAGTCGACGTGATGCTGCGCCCCGAGCAGATCGATGTGCTTCCCCAACTCACGGCACACGACGGTGCCCTCGATGCACTCGTGCGTGATGTCACCTTCCAGGGGCAGGATGCGGCGCTCACGCTCGAGCTTGCCGGCACGCCCACGACGCTGCGCGCCCGCGTGCCTGGCTATCGCACCCCACGCCCCGGTGAGCGCGTGCGCATTGCCGTGGGTGGCGAAGTCAGCGTTTATCCTCGATAAAAAGCGCGCCGGCTACAGCCGCTGACGCCGCACCGAGAGATCCTGCACCATCTGTTGTACGAAGTAATCGCAGGTCGGCCGGTTCGATTTCACGCTGCGCGCAACGATGATCTCGAGCGGCTCGATCTTCGGCAGCCCCTGGGCCTCGCCAAGAATTTCGAAGCGCGCCGGCACGCTGCAGCGCGTGAGCGCCACCACCGCGATGCCCGCCTCCACGGTCGCCATCAGCCCCAGCAGGCTCGCGCTGCTATAGGCCGCGCGATAGCGAATGCGCGCCGCATCGAGCGCCGCCACCGTATGCGCGCGCGCCACGCTCCCATGCTCGTAGAGACCCACCGGCAACGGCGACATCGAGAGCGGCGCCGGATCGTCGGGCGAGCCCACCCACACCATGTCCTCGCTGCGGACGTATTCGCCACGCAACTTCTTGTCGCGCGTGACGAAGGCAACGTCGATCTTGTTGTCCGCCAGCATCGGCCCGAGCGCCACGCTCTGCGCGCACACGATCTCGATCTCCACGTGTGGATAGAGCGTCGAAAAGCGCCTGAGTACCGGAGAAAGCAGCGCAGCCATGTAGTCGTCGGGCGCGCCCAGCACCACGCGCCCCGTCACCTCGGGCCGCACCAGCGCCGACCAGGCCTCTTCCTGCAGATCGAGCGCGCGCCGCGCATATTCGAGCAGCGTATTGCCGGGCCGCGTGAGCGCGAGATTGCGCGTGTCGCGCGTGAACAGCGTGGTGCCGAGCATCTGCTCGAGCCGCTTGATCTGCATGCTCACGGCTGCCTGCGAGCGATGCACGGACACGGCCGCCTTCGTGAAGCTGCCCGCGTCCGCGACGGCCGCGAAAGTGCGCAACAGGTCGAGGTCGAACTCGGGATTCATGATTCATAAGCGCCGTTGATGGAATTCTTCAATTTAATTCGTTTGCCGCTACCCCGCAACTGACGAATACTGAGCCGGTTTTCAACACGCTTTCTATCCACGGATTCGAGCCATGCAATCCGAACTCCACACCGGCCGCCGCGAGGGCGTCGTCATGCTCGCGGGCGGCGGGCTCCTGATGGGCACGATCGGCATCTTCGTCGAAGAGGCGCGCCTGGGCGCGCTCACGCTCGTGTTCTTCCGCTGCTTCTTCGGCATGCTCGCGCTCGCCGGCTATTGCGCGTGGAAGGGCTGGCTCACCGGAAGCCAGATCAAGCGCCAGTTCACGCGCCGCACGTTCGCGCTCGCGTTCATCTCGGGCGTGCTGATGGTCACGCAGTGGGTGGGCTTCTTCGATTCGATTCATCGCACGAGCATCGCGGTCGCGACGGTAGTGTTTCATGTGCAGCCGTTCTGGGTCGTGCTGATGGGCGCGGCGCTCTTTCATGAACGACTGGGCGCCGACCGGCTCGGCTGGATCGCGATTGCTTTCGTGGGCCTCGTGTTCGCCTCGGGCGTGCTCGCCGAAAGCCATGTCGCGGACCATCCGCGTTATCTGATCGGTCTGGCCGAGGCGCTGGGCGGCTCCGTGCTCTATGCGAGCGTCACGCTGATCGCGAAGAGCCTGCGCGAGTTCCGTCCGCATCTGCTCACGCTCACGCAATGCGCAGTGGGCACGATCTGTCTGCCGCTCATCGCCCCGTTCGTCGCGCCGCTCGAATTCGCGCATATCGCGCCCGCGCAATGGGGCTGGCTCGTCGGCATGGGCGTGCTGCACACGGGGCTGTCCTATGTGCTCATTTATGGCGCGCTGCCCAGGCTCACCACGCCTGTAATCGCCGTGCTGCTGTTCATCTATCCGCTTACGGCCATCGCCGTCGATGCCATCGTCTACGGCCGCGCACTGAGCGTGCCGCAGCTCGCGGGCATGGTGCTGATCGTGACGGCGAGCCTCGGCGTGAATCTCGGCTGGCGCCTCTTGCCGATGGGCCTCGCGCTCAGGCGGCGCTAGGGCGCGCCGCCCAAGGCGGTCGAAGGGGTGAAGGGACGATTCGAAACGCGCCTCACGAGGGCAGCGTCTCGCCTTTCGTCTCCGGTGCGAACGGAATGATCAGCAAGCCGAGCACGAACGCCAGCGCCGTGAGCGCGACCGGCACACCCAGCGTGTGCATATGCAGCACGGCCGCGCCCAGCAGGAAGTTCACGCCCGCCCCCACGAAGCGCCCGAACGAAGTGCAAAACGCAAATGCCGTGGCCCGCACGCGCGTTTCGAACTGCTCGGGCAGCCAAAGGCTGAAGAGCGCGAAGTTGCCGCCGAAAAAGCCCAGCACGAACAGGATCGCAATGAACGGCACAAGCCCGTTCTCGAGGTAGTAGGCCCAGCCGAAGCTCGCCGCAATCGTGACGGCCATGCCGGCGAAATAGACCGCGAGCGTCCACTTGCGCCCGATGCGCTCGGCCATTGGCGGCAGCGCGAGGCAGCCGAGTATCGTGCCGATGGAAAGGATGCCGGTCGCGATCGAAGCGGTGCGGATGGCCTCGGCCTTGTTCGCGCCCGCGCGGGTTGCGAGCTGGATCACGGCGGAAGGCTCGTACACGGCGCCCGCCCACAGGCCGATGATCGCGATCGTCAAGAGCGCGCACGCCACCACGGTGCGACGGCGATAAGCACTGCCGAAGATCTCGCGCAGCGGGTGGCCGCGGTGCACGTGGCTCGCCTCGGAGCGCTGCCATTTGGCGGGCTCTTCCACGCGCGTGAGCACGAGAATGGCAACCACCACCGGAATCGCGCCCGTGAGGAACATCGCGCGCCAGCCGAAGTGCACGCCCACCGTGTAGTTGAGCGCCGCGGCGATGAAGAAGCCCGCGTAGTAGCCGGTCTGCAAATAGCCGGCCCCCATCTTGCGGCGATCCTCTGGCCACGACTCGGCCACGTAGGTGCCCGCGAGCGCCCATTCGCCGCCGATGCCCACGCCCGCCAGGAAGCGGTAGAAGCCGAGTGCCCAGACACTCTGCGCGGTGGCCGAGAGCCCCGTGAAGATCGCGAACATGAAGATCGTGCCCGCCAGCACGCGGGTGCGGCCGAAGCGGTCCGCCATCGGCCCCCAGATGAATGACAGGCCCCACCCCACCAGAAAGAGCGCGAACAGGATCGAGCCCGCGAGGCCGATGTTCGCGGGCGTCGCCGCGTAGCCCGAGCGTGGCAGCAGCTCGGCGAGCGCCGGCGTGAGCACGAGCGCGTAAATGAACGAGTCCATGCCGTCGAGCGTCCAGCCCGCCCAGGCGCCCCAGAAACCTGCGATCTGCGAGCGGTTGAGCGGCGTCTTCTGGGCGCGCTGCGCGGCCCCGGTGATCGAATTCATAGGCTCCTCTCTCCTGTCTTGGGGTTTCCGAGACTTTCAAAGTCATCGTTTTATATATAATATGTGATCTCATGAGCTACGCAACGAATGGTTTTCCCCTGGAAGGCAGCGCCATGGACGCCTCACAACCTGCACCGCACGCGTTGCCGGGCCTGCCGGCCGCGGCGGCGCCGCGCACCAGCACGTCGCGCATGATCGCGGACGCCTTGCGCACCGCCATCGTCGAGGGCACGCTCGCGCCCAACGCCCCGCTGCGCCAGGACGCGATCGCGCGCCACTTCTCGGTGAGCGCGATTCCCGTGCGCGAGGCGCTGCGCCAGCTCGCGAGCGAAGGCTGGGCGCGCATCGAGGTCAACAAGGGCGCGAGCGTCGCCTCGCTCTCGCGCGACGAAGCGCGCGAGATCTACGAGATCCGCTCCGCGCTGGAGAGCCTCGCGCTCGGCCTCGCGATTCCGAATCACACGGACGCCTCGCTGCGCGAAGTGAGCGCGCTGGCCGCCGCCGCGACGCGCGAACGCGACCCGTCGCTCTATGTAGCGCGCAACGAGGCCTTCCATATGAGCCTCTACGCGCCCGCCGGCCGGCCGCAATTGATGGAGATGCTCGCCACCCTGCATCGCCGCGGCGAACGCTATCTGCGCCTGAAATTCGGCTTTCCCGCCTACAAGGGCGAATCGGATGCCGAGCACGCCGAGATCCTCGACGCCGTGAAGCGGCGCGACATCCCCGCCGCGCAGGCGCTCGTGGCCGAGCACCTGCTGGGCACGGGCGAATTGATCTATCGTTTCCTGACCGAGCTTGCAGCGGCGCAGCCCGTCGCCAAAAAACGGCGGGCCCGCGCTGCTTCTCCCGCCGCTGCTTCCGCCTCTCCCGCAACACCCCGCTCACGGAGCCGAACTCCCGATGAAGCCTCAAGCTGAAACGCCCACTTCGCCCGACCTCGTCAACCCGGCCCCGCGCTCGTGGACCACGCGCCGCGATGAAAAGGCCCGGCGCCTCGCCGCCATTGCCGGCTGGCTCGAAGACGGCATCCTGCCTGCCGCACGCATGACTGAAGCGCTGGAGCTGCTGATCCGCCCAGGCGACCGCGTCGCCCTCGAAGGCGACAACCAGAAGCAGGCCGACTTCCTCTCGCGCTCGCTCGCCAAGGCCGATCCCGCGAAGCTCAACAACGTTCATCTGCTGATTTCGAGCATCAGCCGCCCCGAGCATCTGACGCTGTTCGAGCGCGGCATCGCGCACCGCGTGGACTTCTCGTTCGCCGGCCCGCAGAGCCTGCGCGTCGCGCAACTGCTCGAAGACGGCCGGCTCGAAGTGGGCGCGATCCACACTTACGTGGAGCTTTACGCGCGCATGTTCGTCGACCTGATTCCGCAGGTCGCGCTGCTGTGCGCGGAAAAAGCCGACCGTCACGGCAATCTCTACACGGGCCCGAACACCGAGGACACGCCGACGATTGCCGAAGCCGCGGCCTTCAGCCAGGGCATCGTGATCGTTCAGGTGAACGAAATCGTTGACGAGCTGCCGCGCGTGGACATTCCGGGCTCGTGGGTGGACGTGGTCGTGCAGGCCGACCGGCCCTTCGCGGTCGAGCCGCTGTTCACGCGCGATCCGCGCCATATCGGCGACCTGCAGGTGCTCACCGCGATGATGACCATCAAGGGCATCTACGCGCCTTACAACATTACTTCGCTCAATCACGGCATTGGCTTCGACACCGCGGCGATCGAGCTGCTGCTGCCCACTTACGGCGCATCGCTCGGCCTCAAGGGCAAGATCTGCCGCAACTGGACGCTCAATCCGCATCCCACGCTGATTCCCGCCATCGAGTCGGGCTGGGTCGAGAGCGTGCACTGCTTCGGCAGCGAAGTGGGCATGGAGGCGTATGTCGCCGCGCGCCCCGACGTGTTCTTCACCGGCAGCGACGGCAGCCTGCGCTCGAACCGCGTGCTGTGCCAGCTCGCGGGGCAGTACGGCGTCGATCTGTTCATTGGCTCGACGCTGCAGATCGACGCCGACGCGAACTCGTCCACCGTCACGCGCGGGCGTCTTGCCGGCTTCGGCGGTGCGCCGAACATGGGTCACGATCCGCGCGGGCGCCGCCACGCGAGCGACGCGTGGCTCAAGCTGCTCAAGGCGAGCGACCCGCAATCGCAGATTGCGCGTGGCCACAAGCTCGTCGTGCAACTCGTGGAAACGTGGAAGAAAGGCGGCGAGCCGACCTTCGTCGACGAACTCGACGCCATTGCCGTGGGCGAAAAGAGCGGCATGCCCATCGCGCCCGTGATGATCTACGGCGACGACGTGAGCCACGTCGTGACCGAGGAAGGCATCGCGCACCTGCACCGCGCGGAAGGTATCGACGAGCGGCGGGCCACGCTCGCGGCCGTTGCGGGCGTGACGCCCATCGGCCTGCGCGCCAAGCGCGAGAAAACCGAAGAACTGCGCCGCCGCGGCATCGTTCAGTTTCCCGAAGATCTCGGCATCCGCCGCGGCGACGCGAAACGCTCGCTGCTCGCGGCGCGCAGCATCGACGATCTCGTGACGTGGTCGGGCGGGCTCTATACGCCGCCGGCGCGCTTCCGCAGCTGGTAAGCGCGATGCGCACGCTCTCATTGGACACGCTGGCCGAAGGCGCAGCGGCCGCCTGCACGACGGCACCGGCGTCGCCGGGGTCGCCGGGGTCGCGTCATGCACACGCGGCCCGCGATACCGCGCTGGATCCCGAAGCACAACTCGCGCGCTTCGCCCGCGACGCGCTCATCGAGGAGGCGCGTCTCACGCCCAAGCCCGCGCTCGTGGACGCGCGCGGTAGCGGCGCACACGTCGATCTCGATCTCGCGACGATGCTGCGTTCCGCGCACGCGCTCGAACCCACGTTCGCGGCTCTCTCTCGCGCTTCGCGTGGCGCCACGCCGGGCAGCGCGCTGCGCACCGACCTCGCGCGCATCGGCCGCGCCGGCGAAGCCGCGATGATGCGCGCGACCGGTGGCAGCAATGCGCATCGCGGTGCGATCTGGATCGTTGGACTTCTGGTTGCGGGCGCAACGATTGTGCACGCGCCATCGGGGGGCAACAACGCATTTGCGTGGGGCGGCCATCCGTGGGACGGCCATCCGCATGCCATAGAGATTGCGGAAACAGCAGCGCAAATCGCGCGCTTCGACGACCGCGTGGCACCCATTGCCCAACCCACACCAAGCAACGGCGAACGCGTTCGTCAACGTTACAACGTGGGCGGCGCGCGCCGCGAAGCGCAAGATGGCTTTCCGCACGTGATCCACGTGGGCCTGCCCGCGCTTCATGCGGCGCGCGCGCAAGGGCACGACGAAGCGGCGGCGCGCGTGGACGCGCTGCTCGCCATCATGGCCTCGCTCGACGACACCTGCGTGCTGCACCGCGCGGGCCTCGCGGGCCGCGAGGCCGCGCAAGCGGGAGCGCAGCGCGTGCGCGACGCGGGCGGCATCGCCACGCGCGCGGGCCGCGCCGCGTTCGACGCACTCGAACGCGCGCTACTGGCACTGAACGCATCGCCGGGTGGCGCGGCCGACTTGCTCGCCGCTACGCTCTTCATCGACAGACTGCTTCACCACCGCATCGGCGGGAGGACGGTTTCATGGAACAACTGACATTCGACTATCCGGCGCAGCGCGCCGTGACGACGCGCGCCCACGTGGGCGTGGTGGGCTCGGGCGATCTCGAAGTGCTGCTGCAGCCGGCCGGCGCCATGCAGGCGCGCGTGGTCGTGCACACGAGCGTGGACGGCTACGGCCATATCTGGAAGAGCGTGCTCGACCGCTTCTTCACGCGCTACGACGGCGCGGCGCTCATCGAGATCAACGACTTCGGTGCGACGCCCGGCGTCGTGGCGCTGCGCCTTGCCGAAGCCGTGGAAGCCGCGCAGGACGCTGCGCAAGGAGGCCAGGCATGAGCGCGAGTCCGAACCCGTCCGCGCTGCTGCGCGAGAGCTTTATCGAGTTGAGCGCGCGCGAGCGCGCCGCCGCCGTGCTCGACAAGGGCAGCTTCCGCGAGCTGCTCGGGCCGTTCGACCGCCTCGAGTCGCCGTGGCTGCCGCTGCAGGGCATCGTCTGCCAGGCCGACGACGGCGCCGTGATCGCGCGCGGCACGCTCGACGGCGAGCCTGCCGTCGTGTGCGCGATCGAGTCCGCGTTCCAGGGCGGCAGCATCGGCGAAGTATCGGGCAGCAAGATCGCGGCCGCGCTCGAGCTCGCGCTCGCCGACTGCGAGCGCGGCAAGCTCGTGCGCCCCGTCGTGCTGTTCGAGACCGGCGGCGTGCGCCTGCAGGAAGCCAACCTCGGCCTCGCCGTGATCGCCGAGATCCAGTCGGCCATCGTCGCGCTGCGCCGCCATGTGCCCGTGGTCGGCGTGATCGCGGGCATGGTGGGCTGCTTCGGCGGCATGTCGCTCGCGGCCGGCCTGTGCTCGTATCTCGTGATGACGAAGCAAGGGCGCCTCGGCATGAACGGCCCCGAAGTGATCGAGCAGGAAGCGGGCATCGAAGAACTCGACTCGAGCGACCGACGCCACGTGTGGCAGCTGATCGGCGGCGAGCAGCGCGAGCGCACCGGTTACGCCGACGCACTCGTGGACGACGCCGTCGACGACGTGCGCGCCGCCGTACGCGCCGCGTTCGCACGCGGCGTGCCGCATGCGCATCGCACCGAGCAGGTCGAGTCCACGCTCGCGAAGCTCGCGCAGATCGATCCCGCCAGCGTCGCGCCCGACACGATGGGCGCGATGTTCGACACCTCTTTGACTTCTTCCAGCACGCACGGAGAGCCGGCATGAGCGATACGAATCTGAGCCGGGGCACGCTGTGGCTGCGCGCACTCGCAGGCGCGCCCGACGACGCATGCGCGCCCTGCGTGCCTTATGCCGATGCGCCGCTCGGCGGCGAGACCGCGCGCTTCATCACGGTCGCGCCCGATCCCGACAATCGCTTCCCCCGCGCGCGCGAGAACGTCGTGGGCCTCGAACAGGGCTGGCGTCTCGCCCAGGCCGTGCGCGAAGCGATCGCCGAAGACGCTGCCAGCGGCACGCGCCGCCCGATCGTCGCCATCGTCGACGTGAAGAGCCAGGCGTACGGCTCTCGCGAAGAGATGCTCGGCATCCACCTCGCCTGCGCCGCCGCCGTGGACGCCTATGCGAGCGCGCGCCTCGCGGGGCATCCCGTCGTGGCGCTGATCGTCGGCCCCGCCATGTCGGGCGCGTTCCTCGCGCACGGCTATCAGGCGAACCGCATCGTCGCGCTCGATGCGCCCGGCACGATGGTCCACGCGATGGGCAAGGAAGCGGCGGCGCGCGTCACGCGCCGCAGCGTCGAAGACCTCGACGAACTCGGCGAGAAGATCGTGCCGATGTCGTATTCGATGGCCTCGTTCGCGAAGCTCGGGCTGCTCGACGAACTGATTGCAGACGTCAATGCCGATGCGCCGGACGACGCGCAAGTCGCCCGCGTGCGCGAAGTGCTTGCGCGCAGGGTGCGCGAGGCGCGCGAGGACAAGAGCGGCCTCGCGCATCGTCTGCAGGGCGAAGCGGCACAACGCACGCGCGCGGCGTCGATCGAGGTCCGCAAGCGCCTCGCGCAACAGTGGGACGCGAGCTGATGCGAGTGTGCGCCGCGCCGCCGTTCGCGCCCGACGCACCGCGTGCGGACGACGCGCGCTGGCGCGCGCACGATCTGCTCCGGCTCACGCGACTCACGCCCGTGGAGGGCGAGCCGGACTGGGTGCGCACGGCATTCGCCCGCGCGCCGTTCGCGGTCGTGCGCCGCGCCCAGGCCGCATCGGGCTTCGTGGCGGCGGGTGTACGCGGCGCCACGCGTGCCGAGCGATTCGGCACATGGATCGATATTGAGGATATCGAATCGTCTGTATCGCCCGAAGCGCTGCTCGCGGCAGCGCCCTCACCCGCTCGCGCCGCATTCGCGGCATTCGTGGCCCTCGCGGCACTGCGCGAGACTCCAAGCCCCCTGCACGACTTCGTCTGGGGGCCAACGGGCAGCGCGGGCTTCGAGCTGGCCACACAGGCGCCCACGCTCACCGAATCCAGCGATCTCGACGTGCTGATCCGCATGCCCCACCGCAGCGACGCGGCCACGATCCACGCGCTTGCCGCCGCACTCGCGCACGCCGCGCAGCGCGCCGGCACACGCGTGGACGCACAGGTGGAAACGCCTGCGGGCGGCGTTGCGCTTGCCGAACTCGCGCAGCTCGCGCCAGGCAAGAAGTCGCGGGTGCTCGCACGCGCGAGTGACGGCGCGCACCTCGTTGCCGATCCGTGGCAACCGTCATGAGCCTCGCCTGTCTGTTTCCCGGCCAGGGTGCGCAAAGCCCCGGCTTCCTGCACCGGCTGCCCGAACACGAGATCGTGCGCAAAACGCTCGACGAAGCCTCGGCAACGCTGGGCATCGACGTGCTTGCGCTCGATAGCGCAGAGGCGCTGCAATCGACCGTCGCGGTGCAGATCGGCCTCGTGGTAGCCGGCGTGGCGCACGCACGCGCGCTCGCCCACGCAGGGCTGACGCCGCAATTCGGCGCCGGCCTTTCCGTGGGCGCGTATCCAGCCGCCGTGTGCTGCGGAGCGCTCGATTTCTCCGACGCTCTGCGCATGGTGAAAAAGCGCGCCGAGCTGATGGAGTCCGCGTGGCCGTCGGGCTACGGCCTTACGGCGGTCTCGGGACTCAGCGAGACTCAGGTCGAGATGCTCGCGAATGCGCACGACAGCAGCGAGCGCGTGTATGTAGCCAACGTCAACGCGCCGCGCCAGATCGTCGTGGCGGGCGCCGACGCGGCGCTCGAAGCCTTCGCTGCGCGCGCGCTCGCGGCGGGGGCGCGCAAAGCGCAGCGTCTCGCAGTTTCCGTTCCTTCGCATTGCGAATTATTGGCCGACGCAACGGAACAGCTCGTGGCGTGGTCGCTCGACATTCCGTTTCGCTCGCCTGAAGGGGTGTACGTCGACAATCGCGGCGGACGTCCGCTCCATGACGCCGATGCAATCCGCGCCGACCTTGCCACCAACATGCGCTACACCGTGCGCTGGTTCGACGCGCTCACGGTCATGATCGAGTCGGGCGCGACGGTGCTGGTTGAGGCGCCACCCGGCCAGGTGCTCACCGACATCACGCGCGGGCATTACCCCGAAGTCGCGGCATTGAGTGCTGCCACGTTGCCGCTCGACCGGCTCGCGGCCACCGTGCGGCGGCGTCTGGGCGTCGACTGACGCGACACCTGCGGTCGATGTGAATCCGCGAATTAAATATTTATGCGCATAAAGTCGAATTGGATTTTTAGCGCGATTTCGCCCGGCGGCACATAACCCAGGCGGAATTTCGCCAAATCATCAGACAAAATCCGCCAACTCCCCTACTTCTTGCGCAATTCAGGCATCACCACGCGAAACGTGAGATTCACCCGCTCGCCGCTCACCGCGGGCTCCTTCGGCACCCGGTGGCGCCACTGCGCCTGGGTCTTGCCGCGCATCACGAGCAGGCTGCCGCTCGATAGCGGGAATGAGCGCGTCACGCCGGTCGCGTTGTGGCGCAAGTCGAAGCGCCGCGTCGCGCCAAGGCTCAGCGAGGCGATCACGGGCTCTGGGCCGAGCTCGGGCTCGTGGTCGGCGTGCCAGCCCATGCTGTCCGTCCCGCTGCGGTAGCGGTTGAGCAGCACGCTGTTGAAGCGCACGCCGCAGAGCGCGGCAATGGCGTCGCGCAGCTCGGCCACGGCCGGCGTCCACGGCTGCGGCACGTTGCGGATTCCCGAATAGATGTAGACGGCACCGGGGTCGCCCTGCCACGCGGTGAGGCGCGGCTGGTCGACCCAGCCGCCGGGCGTGCGGATGCGCTCCTGCCGCCAGTCGGTTTCGGCGACGATGCGCGCGAGCCAAGCGGCGGCCGCCGCAGGCGCAAGCCACGCGGGATGCCAGTCGATGTCGGGTTGCGGGGTATCGTCGAAGAGATCGAACATCGGACCGGAAAAGGCGCCGCCTCAGGTCAGCAGCGCGATATAGAACACGACCGCGCCAATGAGCGCGCCCACGAAGCAGAAGCCTTCGGGTGGTTCGTCGGTCGTGCGCGAGCGCAGCCATGCCCCCACTACGCCAAAGAATCCCGCTATGCCGAGCGCGACAAACACCATCACGACGTCAAATAGCGCGCTGCGGCCGATTTCGAGAATGTCGACGTGCCTGACCGAGAAATACAGCACCACGGCCATGATCGACAGCACGACCATCGGCAGCATGACGTGACTACCCTCATGACCCACATGACGACCATGAAGCCCTTGCACATCCGGCTTGGTAATTTTCATGACCCGTCTCCCCCCAGAGCGCCCGAAACCGCACGGGCCTCGATTCGAGCATAGTCCATCGGCCAGGCCGATTCAATGAACGTTTAATAGCGTACATGGGCCCGCAAGAAAATAGTGCGACGGCGGCCCGAGGTTGGCAATCCAGGGTTATGCCGCAGTGCCGCACTCGCTCCGTCGTGCTGCCATGCGCCGGTGCGCCCATGGTTCCGGCACGGCCGCCGCAAGCCCGCTGCAAGCTGCGAGTGGCGCCTCCACCGAGCCCTTGCATGCGGTGCTGCAGTGCGCCGAAGTCGCACCCGCCCCGCTCCGGCACGAACGCTGCGCTGCCGGTAAAATGCCTCGGATGCGTGAGCCATGCATCGGCCCGCATCGCGTCGTGCGCCATGCAACGCGCGCCGCCGGCCTCGCGCAATCCGCCGCGCGTTGCGGTCCACCCAATGTACGTGCCTGCGCCTTCCACCCCGTTGCTTCAGTTGCCTGAGCTAACTGAGTTACCAATCGGCCCGACATGCCCCGACTCTCGTTTCTGCTCCGCTTCATTTCGATTGGTGTGCTATTGCACATCTATGTCGGCTTCCGGCTGATTCCCGACCTGCCGGTGCCCGCAGCGGGCAAGTGGCTCGCCGCGCTGTGGCTCGTGTTTTCCGTGCTGGTGATTCCGCCCGGCATGCTCTCGCGCCGCTTCAAGCGCCAGCCGCTCGGCGACCGTCTCGCATGGACCGGCATGCTCGCGATGGGGTTTTTCTCGTCGCTGCTCATGCTGACGATCGTGCGCGATCTCGTGCTCGCCTCGCTCATGACCGTCGCCGCGATCTGGCCGGGCTACGTCGATCTCGCGAACTGGCGCACGGGCAGCGCCGCTGCCGTCGCCTTGCTCGCCTTCTGCTCGAGCGCCTTCGGCTTTTTCAACGCACGGCGGCGCGCGCGCGTGCGCAGCGTCGACGTGCCGATCCGCGGGCTGCCCGCCGCGCTCGACGGCTTCACGATTGTTCAGTTGAGCGACATTCACGTCGGCCCCACCATCAAGCACGACTACGTGGATGCGATCGTGCGCGCCGTGAACCAGCTCGACGCCGACGTGGTGGCGATCACGGGCGACGTCGTGGACGGCAGCGTGCAGCACCTGTCGAATCACACGGCGCCGCTCGGAAGGCTCGCGTCGCATCACGGCGTCTACCTCGTCACCGGCAATCACGAGTACTACTCGGGCGCCGACGCGTGGGTCGCCGAGTTCCGGCGCATCGGCCTCACCGTGCTGATGAACCAGCACGTGGTGATCGAGCACGGCGGCGCGCGGCTCGTGCTCGCGGGCGTGACCGACTACACCGGCGGCCACTTCGATCCCGCGCATCGCAGCGATCCGCAGGGCGCCCTGCGCGGCGCACCCGCCGACGTGAACACGCGCGTCCTGCTCGCCCATCAGCCGCGCACTGCGCATGCGGCCGCCGACGCAGGCTACACACTGCAGCTATCGGGCCACACGCACGGTGGCCAGATCTTCCCGTGGAATTTCCTCGTGCGGCTGCAGCAGCCGTTCACGGCGGGCCTCGAAAAACTCGGCAGCCTGTGGGTCTACACGAGCCGAGGCACGGGCTACTGGGGGCCACCGAAACGACTCGGCGCGCCTTCGGAAATCACGCGGGTACGGCTCGTCGGCGCCCGTTGAGTCCATTTCCATAGACCGTTGCGTGCGCATCCAATATGTAATGGGTGCGCACCCGAACGCCGCTGCCGCGAGCTTCGTCCGAGACCCCGCAAGGTCGCCCACAGCAGCGCGCCGCCCAAGGCGCGCAGGCTGCCGCCAGCGCCCCGCGCGAGGCCGTATCATGCTCGACAACGCCACCCGCTCGCCCGGGTTTGCGCTTGTCCGCACCCCACAGGAATCCACCGCTCATGGACGGCAACAAGCAACTCCACCAGACCGCGTTCTATCTGCTGCTCTTCGTCGTCTCCATCGCGCTGTGCTTCGTGCTCGCGCCGTTCTTCAGCACCGTGCTATGGGGCGCGATACTCGCGCTGATCTTCCAGCCCGTGCAGCGCCGCATCGTCGCGCACCTCGGGCGGCGGCGCACGCTCGCCGCGTTCATCACGCTCACGATCTGTCTCGTCATCGTGATCTTCCCGCTCACGCTCGTGGCGGGCACGCTGATCCAGCAGGTGGGCTACGCATACTCGCAGGTGCGCGCGGGCAGTCTCGACTTCGGGGCCTACTTCAGCCAGATCGTGCATGCCCTGCCGCAGTCGCTGCAAAACTTGCTCGCACGCTACGACCTGATGGATCTGCCGGGCCTCCAGCAGCGCCTTTCCGCGGGCGCCGCGCAAATCAGCCAGTTCGTCGCCACGCGTGCGCTGAGCGTCGGGCAGATCACGGTGCAGGTCATGGTGAGCTTCTGCGTGATGCTCTACATGTTCTTCTTTCTCGTTCGCGACGGCCGCGAAATTTCCCGGCTCATACGCGATGCGATCCCGCTCGACGAATCGCACAAGCAACATCTGATCCGCAAGTTCACGACCGTGATCCGCGCGACTGTGAAGGGCAACGTGGCGGTGGCGTTCGTGCAGGGCGCGCTGGGCGGCATTGCCCTCTGGGTGCTGGGGATTCAGGGCGCGCTGCTATGGGGCTTCGTGATGATGCTGCTCTCGCTGCTGCCCGCGGTGGGCGCGGCGCTCGTGTGGGTGCCCATCGCCATCTATTTCATTTCGACGGGTGCGCTCGCCAAGGGCATCGGCCTCGCGCTGTTCGGCACGCTCGTGATCGGCACGGTGGACAACGTGCTGCGCCCCGTGCTGGTGGGCAAGGACACACGCCTGCCCGACTGGGTCGTACTGATTTCGACGCTAGGCGGCATCTCGCTGATGGGCATCAACGGCTTCGTGATCGGGCCGCTGATTGCGGCGCTCTTCATCAGCTGCTGGGATCTGCTGCGCCGCGACCAGCACCACCAGAACGAAGAAGACGCGAGCCAGCAAACGGACGACGACCTCGTCTAGCGCGCAAGCGGCGCGCAGGCGGCGCGGCCTCAGGACGAGACATGCAGCGGCAGCCCCGCGCGGCCCTGACGCGTGACGTCGGGCGTCACCGGCGCCCTGCCCGCCGTGTCGCCGCCCCGCACGGCTACCGAAAAGCCGAACGTATTGACACCATTCGCACTGCGCACGAATACCGTGCCGCCATGCATCTCCGCCACCGCCTTGACGATCGACAGCCCGAGGCCGTGGTTCTCGTGACTGTTCGAACGCGCTTCCTGGATGCGGTAGAAGCGGTCGAAAATGTGCTCGCGCACCACAGGATCGAGCGGCTCGCCGGGATTCGACACGGCAATCTCGACATAGCCGTTCTGCGGCGCGATGGTCGCCTGCAGCACGGTTGCGGGCGGCGAATGCTGGATCGCGTTCACGAACAGATTGCTCACCGCGCGGCCGATCAGCGAGGTGTTCACCCACGCGCGCGCATCGCCGTGCACCTGCACGCCCAGTTGCGCCTCTTCGAGCGGCATCTCCAGAAACTCCAGCATGCGCTCGACTTCGCCTCGCAGCGAGACCTCCGTGAGCTCGGTCGCGCGCTCGCCACGGTCGCTGCGCGAGAGGAACAGCATGTCGTTGACGATCACGCGCAATCGTTCGAATTCCTCAAGATTCGATTGCAGCGTCTGCTGCAACTGCGCGACCGATCGATCGCGCGTGAGCGCCACCTGGGTCTGGCCGATCAGGATGCTCACGGGCGTGCGCAACTCGTGCGCGACGTCGGCATTGAACGATTCGAGGCGCTCGTAGGCCGTGTCGAGCCGCCCGAGCGCGCCGTTGAACGAGGTGGCGAGTTCGTGCAGCTCTTCGGGCAGCTCGCCGTCGCACAGGCGCTGGCGGCGGTTCGAGGGGCTCAGCTGCGCCGCCTCGCGCGAGAGCCGTGTGAGCGGGGCGAGACCGAAGCGCGTGACCGCGCGGCTCAGGAGCGCCACCGCGATGGTCGAGAGCGCGATCAGCACGCCCAGCGCAATGCCGAAGTGCCGCAGCATGCTTTCCGTGCGTATGCAGTCGCTCGCCACCACGAGCTTCACCTCGGGCCGGTCACCGCTGGCGGGCACCATCATGCTCGTGACGATCATGTCGTAGTCGCAGCCCGACGGCCGCACGAGCTGATGATTGGGGCCCACGTCGCCGGTAATCTTGCCCACGATGGGCGCGCCGAAGCGAAAGCGCGGGTCCGGGCCTTCCACGTAGTAATGCGTGCGGCTGTCCGAGGGCGAGAGATCGCGCAGCTTCTCTTGCACGAACGCCCACTTCTTCACGTCGGGCGCATGCGCGACGATCAGGCCCGCGATGCGCGCGCGCGTGTCGAGTGTCTCACGCAGCTCGTTGAAGAGCTGATGCTGCATCAGCAGAAAGAGCCCCGCGCCGGTGAGCGTGAACACGACCAGCGACACCGCTGCGAACATCGCCGAAAGCCGCAGCGAGATCGAGCGCTTCATGATGGCTGGCCTCCGTCCTCGCGCACTTCCAGCACGTAGCCCATGCCGCGTATCGTATGCAGCAGCTTGGCCGCGTGCGGGCCGTCGAGCTTCGCGCGCAACCGCTTGATGGCCGTCTCCACCACATTGGCGTTGCTCTCGAAGTTCACGTCCCACACGAGTTCGGTAATGAGCGTCTTCGAGAGGATCTCGCCGCGCCGCCGCGCGAGCACCGAAAGCAGCTGAAACTCCTTGGCCGTGAGATCGAGCCGCACGCCGTCGCGCGTCGCGCGGCGGCTGATGAGGTCGACCTGCAGATCGCCCACTGAGATGAGCGTGGACTCCTGGGCGCGCGCGCGGCGCGTGAGCGCGCGCAGACGCTCGACCAGTTCGAGGAACGAGAACGGCTTGGTCAGATAGTCGTCGGCGCCGTCGCGCAGGCCATGCACGCGGTCGTCCACGCGGTCGCGCGCGGTCAGCATGATGACCGGCGTTTCCTTCTTCGCGCGCACCGCGCGCAGCACACCGAAGCCGTCGAGCTTGGGCAGCATCACGTCGAGCACGATCACGTCGAAATCGTACTCGGTGGCCATCCAGGCGCCCTCTTCGCCGTCCATCGCGACGTCGACCACCCAGCCCTGTTCGCTCAACCCGCTGCGCAGGTAATCCACCACCTTGCGCTCGTCTTCGATCACCAATACTTTCATTATCATCCTCCTGCTGGCGCGGCGCTCGCCTGCGGTCCCGGCACCTCGCGGCAGGTGCCCGCGCTGCAGGCGAGCGCGCGTTCGTCCGCGCTCCAGCCGCCGCCCAGCGCCTTCGCCAGATAGACCACCGTGGCCGCCTGCTGTCCGTGAATCTGCACCTCCTGGCGCTCGCTGGCAAGCAGTTGCTGCTCGGCATTGAGCACGTCGATGAACGCCACGAGCCCGCCCTGGTAGCGATCGTTCGCGAGATCGAAGGACTTGCGAGCGTCGTCCACGGCGGCCTGGCCGTTCGCCGCCGCGAGATCGAGCACCGAAAGCCCCGTCACCGCATTTTGCACCTCCTGGAAGGCGGTGAGCACCGTCTGCCGATACGACGCCTGCGCCGACTCGTAGCCGGCCTGCGCATAGTCCACGCCCGCCGCGCGCTTGCCGCCGTCGAACAGCACCTCGCCCGCCGCCGCGCCGAGCGACCACATCAGGCTCGGCGCCGTGAAGAGATTGCCAAAGCGCGTGGACTCCCAGCCCAGCGTGGGCGAGAGCGTGATGTCCGGGAAGTAGGCCGAGCGCGCCACGCCGATTTGCGCGTTGGCCGCGGCCATGGCGCGTTCCGCCGAGGCCACGTCGGGCCGCCGCTGCAGCAGCTCGCTCGGCAGGCCCGTGGGCAGTGCGGGCACGGGCAGCGCCACGACCTGCGGCGCGAGCGCGAACTCGGGCGCGGGCTTGCCGATCAACACGGCGATCGCGTGCTCGTCTTGCTGGCGCTGGTTTTCGAGCAACTGGAGCTGGGTCTGTGTGGCGTCGAGCTGCGCCTTCTGCTGCAGCAGCTCGAGGCCCGAGACCGCGCCCAGGTCGTGTTGCGCGTTCACGAAATCGAGCGCCTTTTGCTGCAGCGCCACGGAGCGGTGCACCACGTCGATTTCGTCGTCGAGCTCGCGCAGCGCGAAGTAATCGGTCGCCAGTTCCGCCGTGAGCACGAGGCGCGCATTGGCGAGATCGTCGCCGGCCTGCTGCGCCGACGCCTGCGCCGACTCCACCATGCGCCGGATGCGCCCGAACAGGTCGAGCTCGTAGCTGATGGTCGCCCCAACGCCGATATCGCTCTGCACGGTCGACATGTTCGGCGTCGTATAGCTCAGTTGCGGACGATTCGCGGAGACGCGTGCGCGCGCAAGGTTGGCGTCCAGCGAAACCTGCGGCGCCTGTTGCGACGACACCGAAGCCAGCGTCGCGCGCGCCTGCTCGTAGTGCGCGACCGCGATGCGCAGCGTCTGGTTCTCCGCGAGCGCTTGCGTTTCGAGGCCGTCGAGCTCCGCATTGCCGAACACCTTCCACCACTGCGGATCGAGCGGCGCGTGCGAAGGCTGCGCCGCGTGCCAGTACGCGTCGGCAGGATCGACGCGCCAGGCGGCGGGACTCGCCGTCTGCGGCGCGCGATAGTCCGGGCCGACCGTGCAGGCCGTCAGTCCCGCCACGCCTAGCACCGCGAGCGCCGTGGCCGTCGGACGCACGCGTTGCAGCATGCGGCGCTTGATGAGTCTTGCGGCGCTCACGTCGCGCCTCGCGCGGCGGCATGGCCCGCAGCCGCGGCGCCGCCCTTGCCTGGCGCGACCACCACCACGCTATCGCCATCGGCGATCGAATCGCTCGGGTTAAGCACGACGCGGTCGCCTGGATCGAGCCCGCGGCTGATGGCGAGCGTCTGCCCGAGATCCTGGGCGATCTCAACGGGCTTGAGCTTGACCTTGCCTTGCGCGTCCACGACCGCGAGGCGCGGCCCCTCCGCGCGGAACAGCAGCGTGTTGCCCGGAACCGTCAGGACTCCCTTCGAATCGGTCTGCAACGCCGCCTGCACATAGGCACCGGGCAACAACCTGCCATCGTGATTGGGCAGCGTGATCTCGACCTGCAGCGTACGCGTGGCCACGTCGATGGCCTGCGAGGTGCGCGTGACGGTGCCGTCGAACGTCACGCCGGGCAGCTCCTGCTCGGTCACGCTCACGTGCTGGCCCACGGCCACTTGCTGGGCGTAGGTCTGCGGCACGTCGAGATAGAGGCGCAGCGGATCGGACTGCGCGATCGCAAAGAGCGCTCTCCCCGCGCCGCCGTTGCCCGCATTCACGAGGTCGCCGATATCGACATTGCGCTGCGTGATCACACCCGTGATGGGCGCGACGATGCGCTGGAACGACTTCATCTGCTGCAGGCGGCGCACGTTGGCGTCCGCCGCCGCGAGATTCGCGACGTCCTGGTTGTACGCGCCTTGGCGGTCGTCGAGCTCCTGCTGCGAAACCGCATCGCGCTGGCGCAACTGCTGCGCGCGGTCGAACGAGGTCTTCGCGAGCGCGAGCGTCGAGGCGGACTGGTCGCGCTGCGCCTGTGCCTGCGCGAGCTCCTGGTCGATCTCGGGTGTATCGATTTCCGCGAGCAGCTGACCTTGCTGGACGTGCGCGCCAATATCGGCATACCACTTGAGCACATAGCCGTTCGCGCGCGAATAGATCGGCGCCTCCACGTAGCCGCGCAGCGTGCCCGGCAGCGCGATGCGCCCGTCCGCGCCGGCCGCGACGGGCTGCACGACGCTCACGTACTGCTTCGCGTTCTGCTTCGTGACGTCGGCCAGATGGTGCGCGTTCATCACGTTCGAGACGATCGTGCGTGCCGCGCCGGCTGCAAGCAGCAGCGCGACGATGATCACCGCGACGCGCGCGCGTTTGCCTGCCTGCGCACGCCCGGGCAAATCCATGCCTTGCTCGCCGCCCACGGCGATGTCGAGGGATGAGTGGTGCTGGGGTTCGTTCATGTCTTCGACCAGGAATAGCGTATCCGGTTAGCGTCGTACGCGCTCATTGACGGGGCGATCGGCGGCGTTGCGCCTCGCGTTCGTGTCTGGCTTGCGCGCGACGCGCGAGCCGCGAATGGACCGTCGCAAACATCAGCGGTACGAACAAAAGCGTGGAGACGGTCGCGAACATCAGGCCGCCGATCACCGCACGCCCGAGCGGCGCGTTCTGCTCCGCGCCTTCGCCGAGACCGAGCGCCATCGGCACCATGCCGATCATCATCGCGAATGCGGTCATCAGCACCGGGCGGATACGCGTCGCCCCCGCCTCCAGCGCGGCCGCGAGCGGCGTCGCGCCGGCGGCCAGGCGCTGGCGCGCGAACGCCACCACGAGAATACTGTTGGCGGTCGCCACGCCCACGGTCATGATCGCCCCCGTGAGCGCGGGCACGCTCAGATGCGTGCCGGTGATGAACAGCATCCACGCGATGCCCGCGAGCGCCGCCGGCAAGGCGCTCACGATGATGAGCGGATCGGCCCACGACTGGAAGTTCACGACGATCAGCAAATAGACGAGCACGATCGCCATCGCAATCCCCACGCCCAGCCCCACGAACGAGCTGCGCATGGTGCCGATCTGCCCGCGCATCGTGATGGTAGTGCCGCGCGGCGCGTGCGCCTGCGCGCTCTTGATCAACGCGTCGATATGCGCGCCCACCGAGCCGAGATCGGTGCCCTCCACGCTCACGAGCAGGTCGATCACCGGACGGATATTGTAGTGCGTGACGATGGCCGGCCCGTCGTGCGGCTTGAGCTGCACGAGGTTGCTCACGAGCTGCAGCGGCGCCGCCGCGCCCGCCGTCGCTGCGTGCGCGGACACGGGCGTCTCCATCACCTCGTTGAGCGACGCCTCGCGGTACTGCGGCGTCTGCACGGTGAGCGGATACTCCACGCCGGTCTGCGGGCTCACCCAGAAGGCGGGCGCGGTCTGCGAGCTGCCCGAGAGCGCGACCAGCACGTCCTGTGCAACGTTCTGCGGGCTCAGGTTCAGCTGCTGCATGCGCGAGCGGTCCATGGCGAGCATCAGCGCGGGCTCGTTGTCGCGCTGCTCGATGTGCGCGTCGACGGCGCCCGGCAACTGCCGCACCTCTTTGAGCAGCGTGCTGGCGAGCGCCATGTTCTGGCCGAGGTTCGCGCCCACCACCTGCACGTCGATGGCCGCGGGCTGCCCGAAGTTGAGGATCTGCGTGATGATGTCGGCGGGCTGGAAGAAGAACTCCACGCCCGGAAAGCGCTGCGGCAGCAGCGTGCGCAGCTTGTCGATGTAGACGTGTGACGGTGCATGCCCGTCCTTGAGCGCGATCTGTATTTCGCCGTCGAGCGTGCCCATCGTGCCCGAATTGCTGTACGAGAGATTGATGCCGCTATACGGCAGGCCGAGATTGTCCACGATGGTGGCCAGCTGGTCGGGCGGCACGGCCGAGCGGATCGTCTGCTCGACTTCGTCGGCGAGGCGCGCCGTCTCCTCGATGCGGTAGCCCGTGGGTGCGCGCATATGCAAGCGGATGTTGCCCGCATCGACCGAGGGGAAGAAGTCACGGCCCAGGAAGAACACGAGCCCGAGCGAGAGCAGGCAGAACGCCAGGAACGTGCTGCCGAAGAAACGGCGCCGCGCGAGCAGGACGCTCAGCAGCGCGATGTAATTCGCACGCACGCGCTCGAACGCGTGGTTGAAGCGCCAATGCACGCGGGCGAACCCCGAGAGGCGTGCGCCTTGCTGCGCGTGAGCGCCCGGGTCGTGGCCCGCGAAGAGCAGCATCGCGAGCGTGGGCACGAGCGTGCGCGAGAGGATGTACGAGGCGATCATCGCGAACACCACGGCCTCGGCGAGCGGCACGAACAGAAAGCGCGCCACGCCCGTGAGGAAGAACATCGGCACGAACACGATGCATATGCACAGTGTGGAGACGAGCGCCGGCACCGCGATCTCGCCCGCGCCTTCCAGTATGCCTTCGTGCAGGCCCGCGCCCAGATGCAGATGGCGCTCGATGTTCTCGATGGTCACGGTGGCGTCATCCACGAGAATGCCCACCGCGAGTGCGAGGCCGCCGAGCGTCATGATGTTGATCGTTTCGCCGAGTGCATAGAGCGCAATGATCGAGGCGAGAATCGACAGCGGAATCGAGACGGCAATGATGACCGTGCTGCGCCAGTTGCCGAGGAACAGCAGGATCATCGCGGCCGTGAGCGCGGCGGCAATCAGCGCTTCGCGCACCACGCCCTGCACCGCCGCCGAAACGAAGATCGACTGATCGAAAAGCGGCTTGATGACGAGGTCCGCGGGCAGTGTGTCGCGCACTTTCGGCAGCAGGTCTTTCAGGGCACCCACCACTTGCAGCGTGGACGCATCGCCGCTCTTGAGGACCGACATGAGCACGCCGCGCTGGCCGTCCTGGCGCACCACATTGGTCTGCGGCGTGAAGCCGTCGCGCACGTGCGCGACGTCGCCGAGATAGGTGGTCGCGCCGTTGACGGTCTGGACCGGAATGCGGTTCAGGCCCGCGAGCGTGTCGGGCGACGCGTTGGTGTCCACGCGATATTCGGTCTGGCCGAGCTTGGCCGTGCCGGTCGGCAGGATGAGGTTCTGCGCGTTGACCGCGTTGACGATATCGGAGGGCGTGAGGCCCTTCGAAATGAGCGAGTGCGTGTCGATATCGACGGAGATAACGCGCGTCTTGCCGCCGTACGGATACGGCACCTGAGCGCCCGGAATCGTAATGAGCTGCGGACGCAGGAAGTTCATGGCAATGTCGGCGAGCGCCTGCTCGCTCATCGACTTGCTGGAGAGCCCCAACTGGATCACCGGGATGCTCGAGGCCGAATAGCTGATCACGAGCGGCGGCGTGGCGCCCGGCGGCATCTGCTTGAGCGTTGCCTGCTCGAACGCGACTGCCTGCGCAATGGCCGACTGCTGATTCGCGCCCGGCTGCAGGAACAGCTTGATGACGGCGATACCCGGCAGCGACTGCGATTCGATGTGCTCGATGTTGCTGACGGTGGTGGTCAGGCCGCGCTCATTGACCGAGGTGATGCGCTCGGCCATGTCCTGCGCCGAGAAGCCCGTGTACGACCAGATGATGCTGATGACGGGGATGTTGATGTTCGGCAGCACGTCGGTGGCCATCGACATGAGCACGAACGGCGTGGCCAGCACGATCAGGATGGCCATCACGATAAACGTATAGGGCCGCTTCAGCGCAAGGTTGACGATCCACATGAGGCGGTTTCGGACAATTCAGGCGAGGGGTAAATACGCGAGACGCATCGCTCGGAAGGTCTCGCATCATAGGCAATCGAGGTGGCCGCGCACTGGCACGAAAATGGCGAAATTGTCAGGCACGCGCATTTCGGTTCGTGCTGGCTTCATGCGTGGCACCGCGCTCGTGGGCGCTGTGCGTCGTGCAAGCCACCGAACAAGACGCTGCGGCTCAGTTCACGAGCCGCAGCCGCTCGACTTCATGCACCTCGTGAGACTGGCGCGCTTCGTGCAGGCGCGCGCGTGCCGCCGCGCGCTGGCGTGGCGGCGCAGCGCAGGCCGCGAGCGCGGTTTCTTGCTCGGCCAGCACGGCCGGGACCTTGTCGCGCAGGAATTCCACGAAGGTGCGGATCTTCGCGTCCAGATAGCGGCGCGAGGCATAGAGGGCGTAGATGTTGAGCTTTTGCAGGCGATGCGTTGGCAGCACGCGCACGAGCGAGCCGTCGGCGAGTCCCGGCAGCGCCACCGGCACCGGCAGCGGGCCGATGCCCATGCCCTCGCGGATGGCAAGCGCGAGCGCCTCGGGATTGTTCACCTGGAACGGCGTCACGGCCGTATGGCGAAACGTTTCGCCGTACGGCCCTTCCGAGACCCACTGGCCTGCGGGCAGGCTTGCATCGGTGAGGTGCAGGCAGGTGTGCATCTCGAGGTCGTCGAACGAGCGCGGCTCGCCGCGCAAGCGCAAATAGGACGGCGACGCGCACAGAATGGCGGCGGTGCTGCCCAGTTGCTGGGAGATCAGCGCGGAATCCTCGAGCTCGGCGGCCACCACGACGGCCACGTCGAAGCCTTCCTCGATGATATCGGGCATCTCTTGCGCGATGGTCAGGTCGACGGCCACATCGGGCAGATGCTGCTGGTAGCGTGCGATCAGCGGCATTACATAGTGCTGGCCGAAGCTCGTGCCGCCATAGACACGCAACCTGCCCGCCGGGTTCGCCTGCGCGGCGGCCGCTTCGGCCTCCGCCTGCTCGATATCGGCGAGAATGCGCCTGCAGCTTTGCAGATAGCGCTCGCCGGCCTCGGTCAGCGACATGCGCCGCGTGGTCCGGTTCAAAAGCCGCGCCCGCAGGCGCGACTCCAGATCGGTGACGGCGCGCGAAACTTGCGCCGTGGTCATCGTCTCGCTCGCGGCGGCGCGCGTGAAGCTGCCCGATTCCACCACCCTCACGAAGATCCGCATGTTTCGCAGCGTATCCATCAACAGCTCCTGTACATTCGCTGACCCACCCCATCATCAAGTGGTAGCAGTCTCGCTTACAGGCCGTGGCCTCATGCTGACCCGTACATGGCAGCCGCGCCAGCTTGGCGAGCCGCCTTGTCCCGCGTATGATCCACGGCGCCCCGTTGCATTGCAGATCGCATCGCGAGCGACGTGAGGCATCCCGCGTGCCGCCTTCATGACAGAACGATGACTTACGATTTCGCCCTGCGCCTTCTCGCGGCGTTCGCCTGCGGCGTCGCCATCGGAGTGGAACGCCAGATGCGCCAGCGCACCGCTGGCCTGCGCACCATCACGCTCGTCGCCAGCGGCGCGTGCCTGTTCGTCACGCTTGGCGTGCTCACGGGCAACGGCGTCGCGGGCGTCACGCAGATCGCGGCCTATGTGGTCTCGGGCGTGGGCTTTCTGGGCGGCGGCGTGATCATGCGCGACAAGGGCTCCATCCAGGGCATCAACACGGCGGCGACGCTCTGGTGCTCGGCCGCCGTAGGCGTGCTGTGCGGCTCGGGCCATTTCCTGCCGGCGTTCGCGGGCACGGGCGTCGTGCTGCTCACCAACACCTTGCTGCGCGAGGTGAGCCGCATCATCAATCAGGCGCCGGTCTCCAACGCCGACCTCGTGAGCCTCTACGTGCTCACAGTGGTGTGCCGTGAAGAAGACGAGATCCACATTCGCACCGTGCTCTCGAACTCGATGTATTCCACGCCGCTTTCTTTTCAGAGCCTGACGAGCGAAGACGTTCCCGGCGACCCGCAGCGCCTGCGCGTCACGGCAACCCTGCGCCTGCATCCGAAATACCAGGCCAAGCTCGAACTGATGGCGAGCCGCCTGAGCATGGAAAAAGGTGTCTCGAGCGTGAGCTGGACCGCCGCGGAAACCGAGGTTGCGCCCGAATGAGCGGGCGACGGCCCTAATCGGCACGCATTCCTTACGAGTTCATTTCATTGCTGTTGCAATTTTTGCAATGCTGCGCGGCAGACTACAAGAACTGTCAATTCTGGCCGCGTTTCATGGACTCGATCCCGCCCTTGGACTAAGCTCCAGTTCAGCTTGAATTGTTCACATCAACAAAGGGGGGCTGCTATATGCACCACAACTTCTTCGGATGGCTGGTCGTCGGCGCAATCGCGGGTTGGCTCGCCGGAGTGCTCGTCAAGGGTGGCGGCTTCGGATTGATCGTCGATATCATCGTCGGGATTGTCGGTGCCTTCATTGGCGGCTGGCTCGCGGGCCTGCTCGGGATCCACATCGGTAGCGGCATGATCAGCTCGATCATCACTGCGATCGTCGGTGCGGTCATCCTGCTCTTCATCATCAGGCTGTTCCGAAGAGCGTAGCGATTCAAGGCCGTCAAATGAAAAGCGGGAGCAGCGTTACCGGTGCTCCCGCTTTTTTATCGGCTTGCGGCTTGCGTCGCTCTAGTTGCTTTCACCGCTCGCGTGTCTCGTCGATCAGCCGTTCACGACGAGTTCGCCCGCTTCCACCTCTGCCTCAACCGGCCGCATCGAGCCGGTCTCATTGAAGCGCAGATGCATTTCGTACGCCTTGGCAAGATTGTGCGGCGTCTGGCCGCCGATCTTCAGCGCGTCGCGATAGTAGTCGCGCAGCAGGTCGCGATAGAGCGGATGCGCGCAGCGCTCGATGATCAGCGTGGCGCGCTCGCGCGGCGCGAGGCCGCGCAGGTCGGCAAGACCTTGCTCGGTGACGATCACATCCACGTCATGCTCGTTGTGATCGACGTGCGGCACCATCGGCACGATGCTGGAAATGCGGCCGTCCTTCGCGATGGCCTTGGTCGCGAAGATCGCGCACGAGGCATTGCGCGCGAAATCGCCCGAGCCGCCAATGCCGTTCATCATGTGCGTGCCGCCCACATGCGTGGAATTCACGTTGCCGTAGATGTCGCATTCGAGCGCCGTGTTCAGCGCGATGAGGCCGAGGCGGCGAATCACTTCCGGATGGTTGCTCACTTCCTGCGGGCGCAGCACGAGCTTGTCGCGATAGCGGTCGAGCTCGGCGAGCACCTGCGCCTGACGCGGCGCGGAGAGCGTCATGGAGGCGCCCGAGGCGAACACCATCTTGCCCGCATCGATCAGGTCGAAGGTGGAATCCTGAAGTACTTCGGAGTACATCGTAAGCGCTTCGAACGGCGAGTTCACGAAGCCCGAGAGCACCGCATTCGCGATCGTGCCAATGCCGGCCTGCAGCGGGGGCAGTTGCGCGCTCATGCGTCCATGCTTCACTTCGTGCTGCAGGAACTCGATGAGGTGGCCCGCGATGCGCGCGGTCTCTTCGTCGGCGGGCAGCACGGTCGAGGGGCTATCGTGCTCGTTGGTGATGACGATGGCGGCGATCTTCTCGGCCGGAATGTCGATGACGCTCGTGCCCACGCGGTCTTGCGGGCTCACAATGGGCAGCGGATCACGATGCGGGCGGCGGCCCGGAATCCACACGTCGTGCAGGCCTTCGAGCGCGAGCGGCTGCGCGAGGTTGAGCTCGACGATCACCTTCTCCGCGAGGATCGCGAAGCTCGCCGAATTGCCGACCGAGGTCGTGGGGACGATGCCGCCCGTCTCGGTGATCGCGGCGGCCTCGATGATCGCGAGGTCGAGCTTGCCGAGCAGATTCGCGCGCAGCATCTCGACGGTCTCGGAGAGGTGCTGATCGACGAACATGACTTCGCCGCGATTGATGGCCTTGCGCAACGTGGTATCGACCTGGAACGGCAAGCGGCGCTCGAGCACGCCGGCTTCGGTCAGCATGCGGTCCACGTCGTGGCCGAGCGAGGCGCCCGTCATCAGCGTGATGCGCAGCGGCTCCTTTTCTTCGCGCGCACGGCGCGCCAGTTCGAGCGGCACGGCCTTCGTGTCGCCCGCGCGCGTGAAGCCGCTCGCGCCGACACGCATGCCGTTGCGCACGAGTTTCGCGGCCTCGGCAGCCGAAGTGATTTTCCCGCGCAATGCGGAACAACGAATACGGTCTTCGTACATCAAAGTCTCCACAAACACACTGATCGCCAAGTGCCCTTTTCAGGTCTCGCTTCGGCGGCCTTGCATTACGGCATGTGCAATACAGTTTTGCAGCCACAATGCGCAAAGCCGCGAGGCCTCTTACGAAGGCGCCGCGGCATGGAACTCAAGCTTGCGCCTCGCTCATGGTTGGCGGGCGGTCACTCGATCTCAGCTACCGAAATAAAGGTTGCAGAAGCTGACCGGACCGACGCATTCGTCTTTCTTCGCCGGCTTTGCGATCTGATTGGCGGGCGCCTGCACAGCCGGCTGGGCTGCGTTTTGCGCGACCTGCTGAGGGACGCTCGCTGCCGGTGCTTCGTTCTGTGCATAAGCAGCGGCGGCGGCAAACAGCGAACAGGCAACAACAGCGATCTTCAGGGACTTCATTTTACTCTCCAGTGCTAACGGGTACTGCGAAGCAGTGATGTCACTATATGACCGAGGCCAGGAATGATTAAGAAGGCGGGGTGGAAGGCATATTTCCAGACTGCGGCAAGATCGCGCATGCGCCCTGCCGTAACGTCGCTATTTCAAGGTGTTCCCGGACGCAACGGATGGCGGCGGCGCGCCTGACGCGCAAGCGCGCCGAGCGGCGCATCGCGGTCGATGAGCGCGCTGCGGATGAAGTGCAAATGGCTCAGAAGCCGCTGCACGTCGTGCCTGCGCTCCCGGTCGTGGTGAACGCGGGGAAGCGCTTCCTGTGCGATCCAGGTGGCCGAACGCACCGACGACAGGGCGCGCTCCAGTTGCGCCGCATCCGGGTTCTCGAAAAGGCGCGCGATATCGTCCAGCACCTGATCGAGACTCGTGGACCATCTGTGCCCTGCCGTTCCGAGCCACGTGGCCGCCTGGGCTTCGTGACGCAAGTCGATCACGGCATGCCCCACTTCGAGCGTGATCAGCATCCAGCGCAGCGCACGCCGATGGGCCTGCTTGCGGCCGTTGAGCAGCAGCCGCAACTGGTGCATCAGGTCGTGCGTGCCAGACTGGAACTGCTGGCCGAGGCCTTGCAACTCGCCACGGCAGGCGAGTTCGACCTGAGCGCGCAGCGCCACGCGCATGCGCTCGACAAGCCAGTTCATGTGCGGTGGGAAAACCACCGCAAACGCGAGCGCGGCCACGACCATCGCCGCGACTACCGCGATGCCATTGTTGATCAGTAGATCAGGGGTGTAGGCGATCACGTTGTCGGGGCCCGCAAGCAGGCAGAAAAACACCGAGAATCCGACCCCGAAACCGGCGATGCGTGGCCGCGTCGCGAAGAACGCACCGAGCGCGAGCACCGGTGCGAGCGCGGCACAGAGCAGCGGAAAACCATCGATGTCTGGATACACGTAGCAGGTGAGCAGATAGCCGACGACGGCCGCGCAGCCCGCACCCGCGGCCATCTGAAAAGCCATGCGCGTGGCGCGTGGCGCCGACGAGGTCAGCGCGCAGGTCAGCGCGGCGGCAATCAATGCGAGGCCGCCGCTCGGCCAGTCGGTCTCCACCCAGAACCAGCCGAGCGCGGCCACCACCACGGCTGTGCGCAGGAACGTGAACGCCACGACATACCAGCTCGTGCGCGGCACATAGCGCGTCATGCGCGGCTCGGGCGGCAGACCGGCCTGGGTGAGCGACGCCCATGTGCTGCTGTAGCGGGCTATCTCGGTCGTGAAGCGGTAGATCAGCTCGGCAGACGTATCGAAGTCCTGCAGCGCGTCGGGCGCTGCCGCCTCGAGTGGCCGGCGCGTCTCGCGCACGTGGCGCGGCAGTGTGCGCTTGAACGCATCCAGGTCTTGTGCGATCCGCAGTGCATACGCGCGATCGGCCTCGCCCTGGCGCGCACGTTGTGCGAGCAGCGTCGCGAGCTCGCTGAAATACGGCGCAAGCGGCGCGATGGCATCGTCAGTCCAGCGCAAGCGCTTCTTCAACTGACGTAGTGCATGCAAGCGCGCGCATACGTCCATGAATTCGCCGTTCAGGCGCGCAAGCAGCTGGCTGCGTGAGCGCATGATCGGATCTTCGAAAATTGAGAACGCGCGCGTGGCCTCGAAGCCGACGATCTCATCGACGAGTTTCGCGAATCGCCCTTCAAATGCGCCTCTTTCGAGGCCGCCGGACAACACGAGCGCCGCGAACGCAGTAAAATCGAGATATCGGGTACGCAAGGTGCGTTCGAGCACCGAGCCCGACTGCCGGGGCACGATGACGGCGCTGACCACCCCCGAGCAAAGAATCCCCACGGCCACTTCGGCCCCGCGCCCAAGCGCGGCGAGAAAGAGTCCGTTGGGCTGCATCACGAGCGGAATGCCGATCAGCGCAGCGGTATAGCCTGCCAGCACGAAAGCGTACCAACGAAAATGGCGATTGCGCATGGCGGCCGCGGTACAGGCGGCCACCCATCCCGTCATCCCGAGTATGTAGAGTTCGGGCTGCTGGATGAACACGGCCCCCAACACCACCGCCGCGACCATGCCCACCGCGGTGCCTACGATGCGATAGACGCTCTTCGCGAACACCATGCCGGAGAGCGGCTGCATCAGCACGAACACGGTCGTCATCGCAATGCGCGGCTGAGGCAGATCGAGCAACATCGAAATACCCATCGCGAGCAATCCCGCAGCCACTGTTTTCAGCAGATGCAGCCAGATCGCGCCACTGCTGCCCTGCCAGTCTCGCAGGCCGCGCCGCGCGGCTCGCCATATGACTTCGGCACGACGACGCGGGTCGATCGCTCGATGTATCGCTGGCTGGCGGTTCATTTAAAACGCACTACGCTCGGATTGTTACGAAGAAAGCCGCTGCAGGCGCAGTGGCTGAGCAACGAAGTTGCATGGGACCAGGCGAGCGTCAAAGCGCCAACCTGGGTCGACCAGCGCCGATTGTAGGAGCGTCAGTTGAGTGAATTAACGGGACGGGCGGGGAACGTCCGTTCCAGATCGCTCAACAATGGCGGAGCCCGCAAGGCTGACAATACGGTTTTCGTGCCGAACAAGAAGTTCTTAAAGAAGGTCTGATGGATACGCTACAAAATATGCGGGTGTTTGTCCGCGTTGTCGAAGCCGGCAGTTTCACCGCCGCGGCCCAGTCGCTCGATTCGACCACGGGCGCGATGTCGCGCGCGGTCTCGGAACTGGAAGCGCATCTGCGTACGCGCCTCCTGAACCGTTCGACGCGCCGGCTCGCGCTCACGCCCGCCGGCGAACGTTATCTGAAACGCTGCTCGCAAATTCTCGCGGACGTCGACAACGCCGAAGAAGAAGCCAGTTGCGCCCACGAGCGTCCCGCGGGTGCGTTGCGTATGCACAGCTTCGCGAGCATCGGGCAACAGTACGTGCTGCCCGCGATTTCGCGCTATCGTGCTTTGCACCCCGAAGTGACGGTCGAGCTTACGCTCTCGCAACGCATGCCCGATCTGTTCGAGGGGAGCAGCGATGTGTCGGTGGTCACTGCGGCTTCGCTGCCGAACTCCGATCTCGTTTCGCACCAGTTGGGTTCGTCGTGCAGCATCCTGTGCGCATCACCGGCGTATGTGCATACGCACGGTGCGCCGCGCACGCCAGCAGACCTCACGCACCACGACTGCCTGATCCTCAAGACGCCGACAGCGCCCGCGCATGAGTGGGTGCTCGAAGGGCCCGATGGAAGCGTCGAGATGCACGTGGACGGTCCGGTTCAGGTGAACATTGCGGAGTCGCTGGCGGTAGCGATTCGTGAAGGAATGGGCATTGGCATGCTGCCGGTGTATGCGGCAATAGAAGGTCTGCGCAACGGCACGCTCGTGCGCGTGCTGCCCCAGCACATCCTGCAGAAGAACCACGTGTATGCGCTGTATCCGTCGCGCAAATTCGTCGATGCGAAAACGAAAACCTGGGTGGAGTTTTTGCGCGCGCATCTCCCGCAGGTGATTGCTCGCGATATGGCGTTGCTCGAAGAGCTTACGCAGGAACAACTCGCAGATGCCGCTGCAATTTCGACGCCCGATGCGCTTGCAGCAACGCAGAAGGCCAAAACTGCGCAGTGAACTGCAGTCTTTCGAATGTCGAATGCAAAACAGCCGTCAAAGCGACGGCTGTTTTTTTGTGTGCATGATTCGGGTGTTTTGCGCGC
>NZ_BAYD01000080.1 GCF_000685075.1 Paraburkholderia oxyphila NBRC 105797 | reverse complement strand
CCAGCGATTCCATCGCACTGCCGGCGCGGCCCACCGTGACCGCGCATCGCCATTTTCCGCCTGATCTCCCTCCCCTACACTGTGTAGACGCGCCACTCCAGGAAGAGTCATGCAAATCCAGATTCGCGAAATCGACCACGTTGTGATCCGCGCGGCGGATCTCGCTACCATGACGCGCTTCTACTGCGACGTCCTGGGCTGTCGCGTCGAGCGCGAGGAGAAGAAATTAGGGCTCGTGCAGTTGCGCGCAGGCCGCTCGCTCGTCGATCTCGCCGCGGTCGGCGGACCGCTCGACCGCGATGGCGGCACGGCGCCGTCGAGCGTGGCCGGCAACATGGATCATCTGTGCCTGCGTGTGGAGCCCTTCGATGGCGAGGCGCTCAAGACCTGGCTCACGCAGAGGGGCGCGCGACCGGGTGAAGTGGTCGAACGCAACGGCGCGGAAGGTATCGGACCGTCGCTATACCTGTTCGACCCCGAGGGCAACATGGTCGAACTGAAAGGGCCGCCTGTGCGTTGATGGCTTCGTTCGGCCGGTAGCAGCCCTTCGGCTCTGGCCAGCTGCATGTGACGCCTGGCGCGGAACCCGCGAGGCCCCCGCTGCGCAATCAAACGTTCTCAGGCGCCTTGAAGACGGTCCATTCGACCGCGACCGGCTCGCTTACGGTATTGCCGATCCAGGCGGCGCGGTCCTGCACCGTGCATTGCAGGCGCATCGTGCGCTCCGCCAGGGCGCCGAGTGACGCCGCCACGCCCTCGCCCAGCGACCAGACCGTCACGTTGCGCAGCCGTTCCACCTTGCCGCGCACGCCCTGCCACCAGATCTCCGAGGTGCGTCCGCCGTAGGCGATCACGATCACCTCCTCGGCGCGCGAGCTTGCCTTGGCGATCCGGCGCTCGTCGGGCTGTCCCACTTCGATCCAGGTTTGCACCGCGCCGGTGTAGTCCTTGCTCCAGAGGTCGGGCTCGTCGGTGTCCGACAGGCCCTTGCAGAATTCCAGGCGCTCGCTCGCGAAAAGCGCGAATGCAGCGATGCGCACCATCATCCGCTCGTCGGTTTCGGACGGATGGCAGGCGATCGTGAGCGCATGGTCGGCGTAGTAATGCCGGTCCATGTCAGCGATCTGCAGTTCTGTCTTGTAGATGGTCGATTTGAGTGCCATACCGGGTACCGAGTCCAGCGCGAGTTCCGCGCCGCGCAAAAGCCGCACATGATAGCGAGTTTCCAGCACATCCTGTGCCGCAATCATCGGACAGCGGCGCGCTGGGCCATCAGGATGGTCGGTCGCGAAAATGACGGTGCAATGACGGGATCGAGACAGGCGGGCCGATTGAAGACCCGATCAGGGCGCGCAGGCCGCTCGCGGCGGGCGGCGTGCAAAGGCCCCGGCGCGCTTGCGGCACGCCTTTGGAGCGTTGGCACAACGGGCGTTGCGCGAGCGGCATGGCCCGCGCGAGATGCGTAGAGACCGGCGGTTGGCTAGCGCGCCGGGCTCGAGCTTGCGTGCGTTACTGCTTGATGAAGCGGTCGGTGGTCCAGAGGCCTTGATCGTCTGTGTTCGCCGCGTTGACGAACTCGACGTCGTGGCCCACTACGCGCACGACGCGAAACGACTGATTCTCAGGCGTGGAGAGGCAACGGTAATCGGCGAAATACTCCTGGACTTGCTGATGCTCGCCGGCTTGCTCGTGCATGGAAACCGCGTCGAGCTTGTCCTTGGAGAGGCAGCCATACGAACCGGCCTTGAATTGCACGGTTTGCTGTGGTTTCACGACGAAATCCTGCGCCTGAGCGGAAACGGCGCAAAAGAGACCGGCGGTGAATGCGGTCATAGCGAATAGCATTTTCATGATTGCCTCCTGTCTTATCAGAGCTGGCACTTTACGGCTTACTCCGATCCCGTATAGAACTGCGGGCTTATACTCAGGTTAGCTATGTATTTAACTTCCACTCACGACCCGACTTTTTCAATCTAGAAGACGGCAAGAGGACTGCAAGAAGAACTTGTGTGCGAGCGCAGCAGTCATGCGTTGACACAGCGGGTTTAGGGGCCGTTAAAACCTGCCAGACTGTGTTCCAGCGCGATTGGCTGGAGCGTGAATGCCATCGAGCCCGGCGCTCCCCCCTGCAAGACAAGGCAGATGCCGCTCAAAGACTGTTTGATTCACGCGCAAGAGTGTGAGAATGAAGTGCTTCAATACATTGGCCGCGTGTTTGACGCGGTGCACATCAAGTCGAAGCACAGTAGTTCGGGCGCCGCATCAGTTAGTCACCGAATGCAGAATAAAAACGATGCCAGGCAAGCACCGGGGTGTCGTTCTACCTGGCGCTCGATGCGTGAAAAACGCTTTCACCTTCACTTGCACGACTGCAATCTTCGTGGATAAATCGGGCTTCCGCACTGGAGAAACCCATGACCCTCGCCCACTGGTTGCCGTTCGCGATCGCGTCGGCCGTTCTCGTTGCCATTCCCGGACCCACCGTCCTGCTCGTCGTGTCCTATGCGCTTGGCCATGGCCGCCGCTACGCGCTGGCGACGACCGCAGGCGTCGCGCTCGGCGACTTCACTGCGATGACGGCATCCATGCTCGGCCTCGGCGTGATCCTGGCCGCCTCTGCCGCGCTCTTTTCGATGCTCAAGTGGGTTGGCGCCGCGTATCTGATTTATCTGGGCATCAAGCTTTGGTGCGCGCCCGTGAGCACTGCTGATGCACCCGATACCTCCGAAACCCGCACCGGCCGAATCTTCGCGCACGCCTACGCCGTCACCGCGCTCAATCCGAAGAGCATCATTTTCTTCGTCGCCTTCGTGCCGCAGTTCATCGACCCGCATGCAGCCGCGCTGCCCCAGATCGTTGTGTTCGAGGCCACGTTCCTCACCCTCGCCACGCTCAATGCGTTCGGCTACGCCTTGCTCGCGGCGGCCGCACGCAAGGCGGTGCGCAGCCCGCGTGTGCAGCGTCTCGTCAATCGCACCGGCGGTTCGCTGTTGATCGGCGCGGGGCTTTTCGCCGCGGCGTGGAAGAAGTCGGCGGCCTGAGCGCGTTTACTCCTGGGGCCGCCGGTTCGCAATCCCTGCTTGCACCTGGTCGGCGCGGCTCGCACCTGATCCGCGGCGCCGTCCTGCGCCGCGCGCCTGCGCCTGGCCGAGTCCGCCGGCCCGCTCATGCTCTGCCATTACCGCCCGGGCACGCACGCTGCGGCACAGTATGCGTGCGGCGGCCCACCTTCGCTCGCAAGACCAGGTAATCACCTGTCGCGCACGCTGTAGCTTTCCGGCTACAATGGAACCGCACCGCTTGACAACCAGGAGGTTATCGTGATCGAACACGTAATACTGGGCGCGTTTCTGGTTATACCCCTCGTCATTGTCGTCTTCCTGTTTTCCGACGAAATCCTCGAGGAGCATAGGCAGCGCGTGCAAGCGGGGGCTCCTCATATCGACTGGCGTCATCCGCTGCGTAGCATCCTGCACCACTGAGCTCCTCCAGTGGCAGGATTGCAGCCCGGGCTGATTCCCGGGCACATAGCCCGCGCGCCACGCGGGGGGACGCGCTTGAGCGTGGGAGGCACTCGTGGAATTCGAGTTCTCCTGGATGGCGTATTTCCTTTCGCTGTTCGCGCTGATGGTGTGTTCCATCGCGCTCACCCTGCTCTGTCCTGGCGCCGGCAAGCGTGAGGACGGCGTTGCGCACGAGCGCGGCCCCGATACGTCCGAGTCTGCCAGGGAAGACGCGCGCGGCGCGTCGCAAACAGCCGATCACAGCACCTTGCCTGCTCATCCTGACGATGACGCATGACCGGTGTGTGCGCCTGCGCCTGCCGTCAATTCCCACGCGCTGCGCCGGCATCCGCTAATTCATCGCTCGCGTAATTCGTCGTTACCACTTGCAGCACCTGTATCCTGGCTTCGCACCCACAATCCCACGCATGGATTCGAACGGTTCTCGAGGAGAACAACATGCGAAAGATTGCAGCCGTACTGCTGACGGCGGGATGCGTGATGGTGGCTGGCCCGGCCAGCGCGCATGATAATGGCGGCGATGTGGTGGGTGCACTGGTCGGCGGCGCGCTGATCGGTGCGGTTGTGGGTGCCGCGATCAACAGCGCCCCAGCGGTGGTTTATCAGGCGCCGCCCCCGGTCTATGCCGAGCCGGCACCGGTGGCCGCTCCGGTCTATGCGGAACAGGCTCCGGTCTACGCGGAACAGGCTCCGGTCTACGTCGCCGCGCCCGCACCGGCGCCAGGCGGTTGCTACGACCAATACTCGGGCCGCTACGTGCAGTGTGCGCCGGCACAACCTGCGCCGCCGCCGCCCGCACAGTATGACGACGGCTACGGGCAGCCCGCCGGCTGGTAAATTCGATAGTTCGATATGCCAATCAATTTTGGATTAATCGCGCTGACACACGGCTGCCTCTCGGAAACCTGAAGGCAGCCGCGCGCGCTCATCGTCTAGATCAAAACCGCCTGTTCTACAGGCGTGACCTGCAGATTCAGCTTTTGCGTGAGCCGGACCACGGTGAACTCCACCGCGCGCCCGATGCGCGAAGCGTCGAGCAAGCGCTGCAGCGCATCGATTCCATCGACGGCCAGGCCGTCGATCGCGACGATCGTATCGTCCACCCGAAGACCACCGAGCGCGGCTGGGCTTCCCTTGACGATCTCCATCACACGCACGCCACCAGTCGTTGGGAGTTCGAAATAACGCTGCACCTTGCGCGCGACCGGCACAGTGGTGCCGGCAATGCCGACGTGTGCGCGCCGCACGCGTCCGTGAGTGAAGAGTTGCGTGATGACCCATTTCGCGGTGTCGATGGCCGTGGCGAAGCAGATGGCCTGTGCGCCGGGAATGATCGCGGTATTCACGCCGATCACCTGGCCCGCAGAGTTCACGAGCGGACCACCGGAATTGCCGGGATTGAGCGCGGCGTCGGTCTGGATCACGTCGTAGATCATGCGCCCGGAGTTCGAGCGCAGCGAACGGCCGAGCGCGGAGACCACGCCCGTGGTCACGGTTTGCGCGAGGCCCAGCGGACTGCCTACGGCAATCGCGATCTGTCCGACGCGCAGCTTCGCTGATTCGCCGAGCTCGGCGTGCGGCAGAACCTCGGACGCGCCGATGCGCAGCACGGCGAGATCGGTGCTCGGGTCGTCGCCGATGAGATCGGCTTCATAGGTCGAACCGTCGGCAAGTGTGACGCGCAGCGCGCTTGCGCCGTGAACGACGTGGCTATTGGTGAGCAGATAGCCGTCGGGCGTGAACAGAAAACCCGAGCCGGCGCCACCGCGCACGGCGGCGTTGCCGGGCGTTCTGCGCTCGACGGCAATATGGGCGACTGATTGCTGGACACGTTCGAGTGCCCCGATGACGGTTCGCGAATAGGCGTCGAGGAGGGCGCCGTCGTCCTCAGCGCGAGGGCGTGCGCCATCAGACGAAAGGTCGCGAGCGAGATCGTCGATGAAGGAGGGTCGGCTTCCCACGGTCAGAGTTCTCCGGTGAATGTGGGCCGTACATGCGGGGAATACGCGGCAATTTCAAGATGTCCGCCGATTTCGCAAACTGGATGCGGGAGGCCGCGCATCGAGGGTCGGAAGCTCTTGCCGCCACAAAGGTTAACGATTGTCATATCGACGACTCAGCCATTGATGGTCAAGAAGCGAGCCGCGACAATGATTTGGCGGCGACGTCCCCTCGCGCCGCGTAGTTAGTAGTGGCAAGCTCTTGGCCGCGGCCCCTGCCGCGGCATTTTTTTGTCTGCGAATGGATCTGAAGAGATCGCTGGCGCGATTGCAGTGGCTTGCCGAAAAGAAAGAAGCCCGCTCTTTGGCGGGCTAATCCATGCTCGGGTTACATGGCGAGGACAATCGGTTGTGCCGTGCCGCTATGAAGGCGGTGGGCAGGTCGGTAGTGCGTTCAGGCCGCAGCGCGCCTTGTCTGGAGGCGCTCGAGTTGCGTCATGAGCGAGTCAATCGTACAAAACTGGGCGTGCGAGAGCTGTGCAGTATCGAGCAGATTCGAAAGGCGCCGCTGCCAATAGTCGAACGAAAGAATGGGGATCGTGCCCTCCGAGAGCAGCGACGGCACCATGACGCGCATGATGTGCGCAATTTCCTGATCGATGAATTTCACTGTGCGCCCCGAGGATCCGTCCAGATCTCATTGTTGGATACGTCGTCCTGCCACTCTAGTGCGCTGGAAAAGCGTGTACAGCTATCACAATGGATAGGGGGCGAGGAGGGCAGCGCGCCCCCCGCGCCGGACCCTTGTCAATAGGCGTGTCGAGCCCACTCGCAATGCGCCCGGCAGGCTCGAATCGGGGCATATCCTGGTGTTGTGTCGTTGCACTTAGTGTCGCCAGCCATGGCCGTAGTAGCCGCCAAAGCCGACCCCAATATCGACGGACGGCGCCGCATAGTAGCCCGGCGCATAGCCATAACCGTAGGCCGGCGCCGGCGCATAGGCATAGGGTGGGGCGACGACGCAGCCTGTGAGGCTCGCAAGCCCCGTGGCTAGCGCGATTGCGCAACAGAGTCGGATTGTCTTCATCGTTTTCTCCCAATGCACCTATTGTTGGTGCGCGCTACGTGGGAAAACGAAACGATATGTGACGGGAGTTTACGGCTCCGCAGGACCGGTGAGGCAGGAGCCGTGGCCAGCCGGTTTCGCAGCGTCCCGCATGGCGGCGTGCGTTACTTACACTTGCTTTCGATTCCTTACCTTTGTGGATTTTGCGGAATTTACGATGCGCTATTTCCGTTGCAGCTTTGGGGCGAAATAGTGTGTCTGGGTTTTGGCGCAAGACCGCTTTTCATATGAAAAAATCAGCGGAATGGCCCACAACCCATGTTCTCGTGTGTTTCGAATTGATCACGCAGTTCGACGACCTGTTGCGGCTCGCGCATTCGGTCTCGAAAGTGGTCTGAGTGGTGTGAGCAGTGGGGAGGGGGGAGCGCTCGCGCTGCGCTCACTCCTCGCAGCGAACGTCCTGCTTGCGTACGACGATGATCACCGGATAGGTGCCGTGCTCGAGTTCCACGCGCGTGACGACCGACATCGTCGTGTCGCCGCTGTCGTCATACACGCTCACTCGCTCGTTGCGCAAACTGACGACGCCAACGCAGTTGGACGCACGTCCTTCCTCGGAAACCTGGCACTGGATGGGATTGTCGGCCAGGTAGCGATATTTATTGTCGCTCGACTGGTATTCGCGAAAGCTTTGCGCCGAACCGCCCACGCCGGTGACGTAGCCGATGGCGCACGATTCGTTCGACGTGTTGCTGCCCGGGGATGTCTCGGCCATTGCAAGCGCGCTCGTGGTTGCGAGGGCTGCTGTAAGTAGCGATACGACGATTGGGGTCATGGGGCGGTGTTTCATTGGGTCGACTTCGAGTAACGTGAGGCGTCCGGTCATTTCGATACAAAACCTTGCGACTAACCGCTGAGGCTTGCTGAGTAAGGCTGTTGTTAATTCTGAGGGATTTTGTGTACCTAAATGTGTACCCAAAGCGCATCCCGCAACCTCGCCAGAAGTCGTGATGAGCGGCGCATCGAGCCTCTGGCGGAAACGTTGGCTATTGTCCCTTTTACATCATTGAAAACCTGCAGCTCCCCAGGATGGTCTGCCCCCGTCAAGATCCGGGCAAGATAGTTTCAAGTTGCGCGCAACGCCAATTCAAGAAAAATTCTGCGAAACAACAAGAAAAATTCTTATATAGCAAGGAGTTAGCGAATAGAGTTCAAGTTCCTGCACATGGCCATTCAAGATCATGGACCCGCTGTTCAAACATCACGAGCTACGCCTCCTCAACCCATCGTCAGACTCGCCATTGGTCGGATGTGCTGACGGAACTTGAACACCTGCGTCGGCTCGAGTTGCAGGGAGACGCCCCTCCCAGCATTTTCTTCCAGCTCAAAAGCATCTTCCACACCCTGGAAAGCTTGGGGTCAGCTCGCATCGAGGGCAATCATACAACTCTGGCTGACTACATCGAGAGCAAGGTCGAGGGTCGGCAAGAAGAGAGCGACCCGCTCCGCGAGATCGCGAATATCGAGGCGGCGATGAGCTACATCGACGACGCGATGAAGCCCGGCGACACGATTACGGACCACTTTATACGCGAGCTTCATGCCTTGACGGTCAAGGACCTCACGCGCGAAGGCGACCGTACTCCAGACGCTTACAGGACGCGGGCAGTCCGGATCAATCAATCCGCGCATTTGCCCCCGGAGGCTGTCCTCGTGCCTGAGTACATGCAGGCGTTGGTCGGCTTCATTAACGAGCAGCATCAGCCCAAGTATGGGTTGATGAAAGTCGCATTGGCGCATCATCGGTTTGGCTGGATTCACCCGTTCAGCAATGGAAATGGGCGTGTGGTGCGCCTGCTGACCTACGCGTTGCTCATCAAGTATGGATTCAACGTCAAGGAAGGCGGCCGGATACTGAATCCGGTCGCCGTGTTCTGCAACGACCGTGAAAAATACTATGAGATGCTCGCACGGGCTGATCAGGGAACTAACGAAGGACTGGAGGAGTGGTGCATCTACGTTCTCCAGGGGATTCTGGTTGAGATAAGAAAGGTCGACCAACTAACGAGTTTTGCGTACCTGCGAGAAAACATTTTGGGTCCCGCGCTTGAGTATGCAGAAGAGCGGAAACTCATAACCAAGGTCGAAGCGGCCATGCTCGGGCGCGCAATCAATGCCCAGTCCGTCAAGGCGGCTGACTTTTCCGACATCTTGGCCGGGCAAACACCGAACCAACGCACGTACCAGGTCAAGAAGCTCGTGGAGCGGAATATGTTGCAGCCGATCGAGCAGGGCGCGAGAACGTACGTCGCCTGTTTCGCAAACAGCTACCTGATTCGTGGAGTGATGAGATCCCTGGCGCAGCACGGATTCATTCCGGCACCGATTGAACGGCCGACCGCTCATCAGGCGTCGATCGATTTCGAGTCCGTAGAGAGGGCCGAAGAGTAATCAATGGCCACTCAGCCGGATACCACAGTTGACCGGATAGCGCACAAAACCGTCGCATGACAGGCACGCACCACCGGACCGAGTCAGTTCGATCCGATCGAACGATGTCCAGCTGCGAGGTTCATCTGAAAAAGCGCCCAGGCCATCAGGCCCGAGCGAAGCCATCGGATAGCCGACGGCGGAGGTATTCGAAATACAGCTGGCCCGCTGCCGGATATTGCCGGGCTTAGCGAGCCAGTTCTTTAAAAAGGAACGCGCTGGGGTGTTGCGCGCTCAGACTGCGATGCTCAGGCCAGATACTTTTGGCGTCCCACCTGTGCGTCCAAAATCAATGCATTACGGGTGGTTGTACATCGCGTTCCAGTCGGCCTTCGGCACAGCCGGACGACCTGCGTCCGACGAACCGCTCGCGACACCGCCGTAGCCGCTGTTTGCCGCGCCTTGCTGCGCGGCCACCTTCGCTTCGGCGGCCTGAATCTGCTGCGGGTAGGTCGTGTGGTCGCCATCACCCGGGCGATAGCCCGCTTGCTCGAGTTGAACGAGTTCGGCTCGCACCTGGGCGCGGGTCACGGGGCCGTTCGACTGGGCGAACGAAGCAACGGGGACGATAAGAGCAGCGGCAACTGCAACGGCTTGGATCAGGGACTTCATGATTACTACCTCCGATGACTTTTGTGGGCGGTGCGACAACTTGTCTGCATCCGATGACCCAAAGTCTAGGAGGATCGCCTTCAAGGGTTAACCCCTAGTAATCGAAGACATCTTTCCAACTGGTGGCAGAATCCTGGCATGTGCCCGTAAGTTGCCAACGCCTGGCAACTGGTTATTTCCCAATACAAAACCGGCTAAAAATCACCCCAAGCAAATCATCGGACGTGAACTCGCCCGTGATCGAATTGAGCGACTCCTGCGCGAGTCGCAGCTCTTCAGCAAAGAGGTCGAGCGCTTGCGCGTTCTGGTCCGCATGCGCCGCCGCCTGCGCGAGATGCTCGCGCGCCGTGCGCAGCGCAATGAGATGGCGCTCGCGCGCGAGGTAGATGCTCTGCCCGTGGGCCTGCCAGCCTGCGATGCGCAGCAGCTCGGCACGCAGGAGCGCAACACCGTCGCCTTGCTTCGCCGATAGCCGCACCTCGCACACTTCGGCACCTTCACCGGCCTCGCCCACCGGGCGTCTGGCCACCTCGGGCGCCACGCCGGTCAGATCGGTCTTGTTGAGCACCCGCACGACCGGCACGCCCGCGGGAAAGCGCGCCGCGATCGCTTCGTCCTCGGCGGTCATGCCGCTACGCGCGTCGAGCAGATGCAGCACTACGTCGGCGCGACCGATCTCGCTCCAGGTGCGCTCGATGCCGATCTTCTCGACTTCGTCCTCGGTGTCGCGCAGGCCCGCCGTGTCGATCACGTGCAGCGGAATCCCTTCGATCTGGATCGTCTGCGAAATCTTGTCGCGCGTCGTACCGGCTACGGGCGTGACGATCGCGAGCTCGGCACCCGCAAGCGCATTGAGCAGCGACGACTTGCCCACGTTCGGCTGTCCGGCGAGCACGACCGCGAGCCCTTCGCGCAACAGCGCGCCCTGACGCGCCTCCGAAAGCACGTGATCGAGTTGCGCCCGAATGTTCGACAACTTGCCGCGTGCGTCGGCGGCCTCCAGGAAGTCGATCTCTTCCTCGGGGAAGTCGAGCGTGGCTTCCACGAGCATGCGCAACGTCACGACGTCGTCCACGAGCGCGTGGATGTCGCGCGAGAACGCGCCGTCGAGCGAGTGGCCCGCCGAGCGTGCGGCCGCTTCCGTGCTGGCTTCGATCAGATCGGCGACAGCCTCGGCCTGCGCGAGGTCGAGCTTGTCGTTGAGGAACGCGCGGCGCGTGAACTCGCCTGGCTCGGCAAGGCGCAGGCCGAACGCGCGGCCCGCCTCGATACAGCGCTGCAGGACGAGCTGCAGCACGATCGGGCCGCCATGGCCCTGCAATTCGAATACATGCTCACCGGTGTAAGAGTTCGGCGCCGGGAAGTAGAGCGCAATGCCGCGGTCGAGCACGGTGCCGGCGCCGTCGAGGAACGGCACGTAGCTGGCATGGCGCGCGCTCAGCGTCTGGCCGGTCAGCGCCTGCATCAGCGCCTCGGCAGCGGCGGCGCCCGCGCGGCCAGCCGAGACACGCACCACGCCGATGCCACCGCGTCCAGGCGCTGTGGCAATGGCGACAATGGGATCGGTATCGGTGGCGAGCATGGCGGACTGGATCAACTTGATTCGACGAGGTTAGGTGCGGCCGGCCAAATGTGGCCGGCGAGTTATGGCCGACGACGTGCGACCGGCCAGGTGCGGTTGGCAAAACGTGGACTGCGTGATGCGGCCAAACGCGGCGTGTAGACACCGTCTGGCCGCGCCCGCGAAAGTGCGTGGATTGTAACGCGATGCGTGCCCGCGCTTCCCGCGAAGCTCCCACCGAGACTCATCCGACTTTATCTCAATTTAGATAAGATTAGTCTCTAGATGATTTGGTATTTCTGGGAATAAACCCCCTGTCGATCGGGCAAAACTCCGCTCTGGCGGGGCATCTCGCCGGACCACGCTGTTCTTGTGCTACTGACAACTCCAGGTGATATGTAGCTTTCATAGGCTATATATCGCTCAATTGGTTGCTAACTTCGGTGAAAGCTGGCTGCACAATTTAAAACATGCCAACCATCGAAGAAAAAGCCGCCTTTTCCGAACGTCTCAAGTTCGCGATGAAGCGCGCCCCGGAAAAGCTGCGTGGCAGCACCGACCTCGCGAACAAGTTCAACCTGCGCCATCACGGTGATCAGCCGGTGTCTCCGCAGACTGCCCACAAGTGGCTGAGCGGCCGCACCATTCCCACCAACGACAAGCTGGAAACACTTGCGCAATGGTTCGACGTAGACGTGCACTGGCTCCACTACGGGCCGTCGCCGGGCAACGCCCTGGCCGCTCCCCAGCCACGCAAGCCAGACGAAAAATATCCGCTTTCCGAGGAAACACTCGAGCTGGCCTCGAAGATCGAGGCGCTGAGCGTGCATCACCGCTACCTCGTTGAAGAGCTGGTCTCGCAGTTCTACGGCGGCGGCAAGAAGCTCTAGCGGGCAGTATCGCCTGGCCGCGCTTTGGCACGGCAAGCAGACAAAACGCCGCATGCGAGGCAGCGCCCGCGCAGGAAATAAAAAAGCCGCCCAGCAAAGAGCCGGGCGGCTTCATTTTTGGTGCGCCTCGTTGCGAGGCGAGGGCGGCGTCCCGCGCCGCCCTCGCGCTCAGGCAGCGTCCTTCCTGGGCGAGGCGTCTTTCTTCGTCTTGCCTTTGCCCATCATGCGCGTGATGTAGTACTGCTGCGCGATCGACAGCACGTTGTTCACGACGTAGTACAGCACGAGGCCCGCCGGGAAGAAGAAGAACATGACCGAGAACGCGATCGGCATGAACATCATCATCTTCGCCTGGACCGGGTCCGGCGGCGTCGGGTTCAGCTTGGTCTGCACGAACATCGAGACGGCCATCAGGACCGGCAGGATGTAGAACGGGTCCTGCTGCGAGAGGTCGTGAATCCAGAGAATCCACGGCGCGCCGCGCATTTCAACCGACGAGAGCAGCACCCAGTACAGCGAGATGAACACCGGGATCTGGATCACCACCGGCAGACAGCCGCCGAACGGGTTCACCTTCTCGGTCTTGTAGAGCTCCATGAGCGCCGCGTTCATCTTCTGCGGGTCGCTCTTGAAGCGCTCGCGCAGCGCCTGCATGCGCGGCGTGATCTCCTTCATGCGCGCCATCGACTTGTAGCTCGCCGCCGAGAGCGGGAAGAACACGGCCTTGATGAGCAGCGTGAGCAGCACGATCGCCCAGCCCCAGTTGCCCACGTAGCTGTGGATCTTCTCGAGCAGCCAGAACAGCGGCTTGGCGATGATCGTCACCCAGCCATAGTCCTTCACGAGCTCCAGACCCGGCGCGATGCCTTCGAGCATGCGTTCTTCTTCCGGACCGGCGAACAGTTGCGCCTGCACGTTGTCGGTCGCGCCCGGCGCGATCGTGCCGAGCGGCTGCTTCACGCCCACGCGGTAGAGCGAGTTGTCGAACTTCTCGACGTAGATGTCACGCTTGACGCCTTGCTGCGGAATCCAGGCCGTCGCGAAGTAGTGCTGCACCATCGCAATCCAGCCGTTGTTGGCCTGGTTCACGTAATCGGCCTTGTTCTTGTCGATGTCGCTGAACGAGATCTTCTGGAAGTGATGCTCGTTCGAGTACACCGCCGGGCCGATGAAGGTGTGCGAGAAGCGCGGCGTTTCCACCGGCTGGCTGTCGCGCACGAGCTCCATGTAGAGCGTGGGCGAGACCGGCGTGCTGCCGACGTTCTGCACCTTCGTGTCCACACCGATCACATAGCTGCCCTTCGTGAACGTGTAGGTCTTGGTGACCTTCACGCCGCCCTTTTCGGGCGACTCGAGGCTGATCTGGAACGAGTTGGCGTTGCCGCTCAGCTCGCGCGGACCATTGAGCGCCGTGTACACGTCGGTGTGGTTCGGGAAGTCGCCGCCGAGCAGCCCCGTACGCGCGAGGTACGTGTGGTCCCTGGTGTGGTCGAACAGCGTGATGTACTGATTGGCCTTGCCGTCCTCTTCCTTCACGAGCGAGAGCTTCACGAGCGTGCCGCCGCGCGTGTCGATCTCACCGTCATAGACATCGGTGCGGAAGTGCACGAGCTGCGCGGCCGCTTCGGCGGGCTGGCCCGTGGTCGCGGGCGCCTGGCCCGCGCTGGTGGCCGGCAGGTCGGCGGCCGCGTTAGTCGCGTTTGCCGAACTTGTGGGCACTGCGCCGCTGGCGGCGCCCTGCTGGGTTTGCGTCGCGCTCGGGAAGAACATCGACTGGCGTCCATGGTCGCGCTGCCAGTTGTCGTACAGCATGACCGCTGACATGAAGAAGATGACCCATAGGACGGTGCGTTTGATATCCATGCGTTGTCTCAGTGTCGATGGAGTGGCGCGTCAGCGCTTTTTCGGGGGTGCAGGGGGGACCAGGTCGACGCCGCCCGCCGAAAACGGGTGGCAGCGGCACAACCGCTTCGCGGCAAGGTAAGTCCCACGCGCGGCGCCATGATACTGGATTGCCTCGCGCGCGTAATCGGAACAAGAAGGATAAAAGCGGCACCGGTTGCCGAGCAGAGGACTCACGGCAAGCTTGTAGAAACGCAGTAACGCGATCAGTACCGTTTGCATGGCGTGGCGGCCAGACTGCGCCGCATAGAAATACGAACCTCGAGCCGTGCCGTCGGGCGCGGCCCGCACAGCGCGAACGCCAGGTTCGCGCGCGCTCGTCATGAGCCGGCGCTCGCGGGCGGCCCGGACTCATGCACGCGGCGCTTGCCGGCCTCGCGAGCCGCCTTCTCGAGCAAGGTCTCGATTTCGGCGCGGCACAACGCCTTCAGCGGCGGCGACGAGGCGCCCGGCATGGCCTTGCGGTCGAATTTCGTGTGCAGGCGCAGCAGCAGGTCGAAGCCTTCGAACTGCGCGCGGCGCACGCGAAACGCCTCGCGGGCCATGCGGCGCACCAGGTTGCGCGTGACCGCGCGCGGCGCGTACTTCTTGCCAATCACGAGCCCAAGCCGCGCATCCTTGCCGGTGGGCCGCCCATACACGACGAAGTGCTCGGTGCGGCGCCAGGGGCGCAAACGAAAAACGGATGAGAACTCATCCGTTTTCAGTAGCCTTGCGGCTTTCGGGAAAGCGGCCTGCGTTCGCAACAGGGTGGTGCGCCCGTCGTCCGCTTCTTCCGACAGTTTCACGTCAGGCCCGCTATCGTTGATTGTGCAGATAGCGAGGCTATCGACAAAACTGGCAAGCGGCGCGCTTAGATGGCGAGGCGCTTGCGACCCTTCGCACGGCGTGCGTTGATCACTTTGCGGCCACCGGCGGTCTTCATACGCACGCGGAAGCCATGGGTACGCTTGCGACGGGTAACGGAAGGTTGGTAAGTACGTTTCATGTTGCTCTCACTTGTTGAGAATTGACCGCGGCGAGCATCGCGGAAAAAGCAATGGCCGGTGGTACAAGGGATTGGTTTTCGCGGAGCCCGCTATTTAATCCCGTTTTTCGTTGGCCGTCAATAGGTTAGAGCATCGCAACCGCAGGATCGACCCTGGTGCGGTCCTGTCCCCACATGCGCGGAGCAGGGTGCGCCGCGCTGATCCGTCCCTGTGGATAACTTCCTGGCGAAGGGATTTCGGCGTTAGAATCTCGCCTATCCCAAGAATCCTGCATGCCGCTCTGGCCCGCCTGCTTGCCGCAAAACCCTTGCCGCGCGGGCGTCCGGAGCATTTGCCGTCGCCCCGTCAGGGCCTCGTTGCATTTGTGCGACACAAGCGGCGCGACCGCAATGCATGCAAACAAAACGACCACAGCAACTCGATGAACGAATTTTGGCAACACTGTTCCGCACTACTGGAGCGCGAGCTGACGCCCCAGCAGTACGTGACGTGGATTAAACCGTTGGCCCCGGTTGCCTTCGATGCTGCGGCGAACACGCTGCAGATCGCCGCCCCCAACCGCTTCAAGCTCGATTGGGTCAAGAGCCAGTTCTCGGGCCGGATCACCGATCTGGCGCGCGACTTCTGGCAGACGCCCGTCGACGTGCAGTTCGTCCTCGACCCGAAGGCCAGCATGCGTGCGCCGCACGTCGCACCGGCGGCCGCGCCGCGCGCGCCGCTGGCCGCTGCGCCGGCAGAAACCGCGCACGCCGCGGCTCAAGCGCAACATCTGACACACCAGGCAGCCTTGTCCCAGGCAGGCATGCCCCACGCAGGCACGTCCTACACGAGCCCAGCCGCCGCGGCGCTCGCCGGCATGACGCACGCGGCGGCGCAAAGCGCGGCGGCCGCGCAAGCGGCCGAAGACGCCGCCGACCTCGACTTGCCGAGCCTCGACGCCAACGAAGCCGCTGCGGGCCGCCGTGGCTGGCGGCCGGGGCAGGGTGCGGCTGCGGCCGCCTCGAGCGGCGAGCCCGACCCGACCTACGAGCGCTCGAAGCTCAACCCGGTGCTCACGTTCGACAACTTCGTGACCGGCAAGGCGAACCAGCTCGCGCGCGCCGCGGCCATCCAGGTGGCCGACAACCCCGGCATCTCGTACAACCCGCTGTTTCTGTACGGCGGCGTGGGCCTCGGCAAGACCCACTTGATCCACGCGATCGGCAATCAGCTGTTGATCGACAAGCCGGGTGCGCGCATCCGCTACATCCATGCGGAGCAGTACGTGTCCGACGTGGTGAAGGCGTACCAGCGCAAGGCGTTCGACGACTTCAAGCGCTACTACCACTCGCTCGACCTGCTGCTGATCGACGATATTCAGTTCTTCTCGGGCAAGTCGCGCACGCAGGAAGAGTTCTTCTACGCGTTCGAGGCGCTGGTCGCCAACAAGGCGCAGGTGATCATCACGAGCGATACGTATCCGAAGGAAATTTCGGGTATCGACGACCGTCTGATCTCGCGCTTCGACTCGGGCCTGACCGTGGCGATCGAGCCGCCCGAGCTGGAAATGCGTGTGGCCATTCTGATGCGCAAGGCGCAATCGGAAGGCGTGAGCCTGAACGAGGACGTGGCGTTCTTCGTCGCCAAGCACTTGCGCTCGAACGTGCGCGAGCTCGAAGGCGCGCTGCGCAAGATCCTTGCGTATTCGAAGTTCCATGGCCGCGACATTTCCATCGAGCTGACCAAGGAAGCGCTCAAAGACCTGCTGACGGTGCAGAACCGCCAGATTTCGGTGGAAAACATCCAGAAGACGGTGGCCGACTTCTACAGCATCAAGGTCGCCGACATGTACTCGAAAAAGCGCCCCGCGAACATCGCGCGGCCGCGCCAGATCGCGATGTATCTCGCCAAGGAGCTCACGCAGAAGAGCCTGCCGGAAATCGGCGAGCTGTTCGGCGGCCGCGACCACACGACGGTGCTGCATGCCGTGCGCAAGATTGCCGACGAGCGCACCAAGGACGCCCAGCTCAACCACGAACTGCACGTCCTCGAGCAGACGCTCAAGGGCTGACGCCTCGCGAGCGCCGGTTAGAGCCCTGACTCTAACCGGCTCTAACCGGCTGTCAGGCAGCAGGTCACGCAGAACTGAAGTCTGGAACAACGCGGGTGCCCCGTCAGCCAGGCTGCCGGGGTCCTCGCGGCCCACCTGTTTATTGCGCGGATCGCCCCCAATTTAGGGAAGCGGTCCGTTTTCAGGCACAATATGGGTTTAACCGCGCTGCGGCCAGGCTGCCGCGCGGATTTCACGCCGCGGCCTGCGCTGCAGGGCGGCTCCAGGGTTTGTGGCGCTGGGCTCAATGCCGGCGCCGGCCCTGGACGGGGTGCGCAGACCGTCACATCAACGAAGGAACTCTATGCAACTGGTCAAGACCGAACGCGATAACCTGCTGAGGCCGCTGCAAACGGTGAGCGGCATTGTCGAACGCCGCCACACGTTGCCGATCCTCGCCAATCTGCTGATCACCAAAACCGGTTCCGACGTCTCGTTCCTGTCGACCGACCTCGAGTTGCAGATCACCACGACCGCCGACTTTGGCGTCGGCAACGACCAGGTCGCCACGACGGTCGCGGCGCGCAAGCTGCTCGACATCCTGCGCGCGATGCCCGACGGCCAGGTCACGCTCACGCTCGCCGATAAACGCCTCACGGTGCAGTCGGGCAAGAGCCGCTTCGCCCTGCAGACGCTCGCCGCGGACGAGTTCCCCACGGTGGCCCAGGCGAAGGACTTCGGCGCGAACCTCTCCGTGCCCCAGAAGACCTTCCGCCAGTTGCTCGGCATGGTCTACTTCGCCATGGCGCAGCAGGACATCCGTTACTACCTGAACGGCATGCTGCTCGTCGTGGACGGTGACCAGCTGATGGCTGTCGCCACCGACGGCCACCGCCTCGCGTTCTCGTCGATGAAGATCGAAGGCTCGTTCGCGCGCCAGGAAGTCATCATCCCGCGCAAGACCATTCTCGAACTCCAGCGCCTGCTCGAAGACATCGACGACACGCTGCAGATCGACATCGGCTCCACGCAGGTGAAGTTCACGTTCGGCCAGGTCGAGCTCGTTTCGAAGCTCGTGGAAGGCAAGTTCCCCGACTTCCAGCGCGTGATTCCGAAGGCGCACAAGAACACCTTCCAGATCGGCCGCGAAGAGCTGCAACGCTCGCTGCAACGCGCGGCGATTCTCACGTCCGACAAGTTCAAGGGCGTGCGCTGCATCATCGAGCCGGGCCAGCTCAAGATCATGTCGACCAACGCCGACCAGGAAGAGGCGCAGGAAGAACTGGAAATCGCCTACCAGGGCGACACCATCGACATCGGGTTCAACGTCACGTATCTGCTCGACGTCCTCGCGAACCTGAAGGTCGACACGCTGGAAGTGAGCCTTGGCGACGCCAGCTCCAGCGCGCTCATCACGATTCCCGAGAACGAGGAATTCAAGTACGTGGTGATGCCGATGCGCATCTAAAAAGCGCGACAGAAGAAGAACACCAGGGGGCGCTGCGCCCCTTTGGCGTTTTTATGGCTTTTCGAAAAAGTCTCGAGCAGTAACACAGGCAGTACGCAGAACCGGAAAATTCCATGACTGATACGAACAACTCGCAACCCGACAACAGCTACGGCGCCTCGTCGATCCAGATCCTCGAAGGACTGGAGGCAGTGCGCAAGCGGCCCGGGATGTACATCGGCGACACGTCGGACGGCACCGGTCTGCACCATCTCGTCTTCGAAGTGCTCGACAACTCGATCGACGAAGCCCTCGCCGGCTACTGTAACGACATCCACGTGGTGATTCACGCGGACAACTCGATCTCGATCACCGACAACGGCCGCGGCATTCCCACGGACGTGAAGATGGACGACAAGCACGATCCGAAGCGCAGCGCCGCCGAAATCGTGATGACCGAGCTGCACGCGGGCGGCAAGTTCGACCAGAACAGCTACAAGGTTTCGGGCGGCCTGCACGGCGTGGGCGTTTCGTGCGTGAACGCGCTCTCGAGCTTTCTGCGCCTCACCGTGCGCCGTGACGGCAAGAAGCACTTCATGGAATTCCACCGTGGCGTGCCGCAGAACCGCATCCTCGAAGAGCGCGACGGCCACACGATCTCGCCGATGCAACTGCTCGGCGACACGGAAAACCGCGGCACCGAAGTGCACTTCATGGCTGACGAAACCATCTTCGGCAGCGTCGAGTACCACTACGACATTCTCGCCAAGCGGATTCGCGAGCTCTCGTTCCTCAACAACGGCGTGCGCATTCGCCTGACCGACCAGCGCACCGGCAAGGAAGACGATTTCGCCTTCGCGGGCGGCGTGAAGGGCTTTGTCGAGTACATCAACAAGGCGAAGCAGGTCCTGCACCCGAACATCTTCTACGTGCAGAGCGAGAAGGACGGCGTGGGCGTCGAAGTGGCGATGCAGTGGAACGACAGCTACAACGAGAGCGTGCTGTGCTTCACGAACAACATTCCGCAGCGCGACGGCGGCACGCACTTGACCGGCCTGCGCGCGGCAATGACGCGTGTGATCAACAAGTACATCGCCGATAACGAAATCGCGAAGAAGGCCAAGGTCGAGACCTCGGGCGACGACATGCGCGAAGGCCTGTCGTGCGTGCTCTCCGTGAAGGTGCCGGAGCCGAAGTTCAGCTCGCAGACCAAGGACAAGCTGGTTTCGTCGGAAGTGCGTGCGCCGGTCGAGGAAGTCGTGGCGAAGGCGCTGGAAGAATTCCTGCTGGAAACGCCGAACGACGCCAAGACCATTTGCGGCAAGATCGTCGATGCCGCGCGTGCGCGCGACGCCGCGCGCAAGGCGCGCGAGATGACGCGCCGCAAGGGCGTGCTCGACGGCGTGGGCCTGCCGGGCAAGCTTGCGGACTGCCAGGAGAAGGATCCGGCGAAGTCGGAAGTCTATATCGTCGAGGGCGACTCGGCAGGCGGCTCGGCCAAGCAGGGCCGCGACCGCAAGTTCCAGGCAATCCTGCCGCTGCGCGGCAAGGTGCTGAACGTCGAGAAAGCGCGCTACGACAAGCTGCTTTCGAGCGAGCAGATCGTCACGCTGATCACGGCGCTGGGCTGCGGCATCGGCAAGGACGACTACAACCTCGAGAAGCTGCGCTATCACCGCATCATCATCATGACCGACGCGGACGTGGACGGCGCGCACATCCGTACGCTGCTGCTCACGTTCTTCTATCGGCAGATGCCGGACATGATCGAGCGCGGCTACGTCTACATCGCGCAGCCGCCGCTGTACAAGCTCAAGGCGGGCAAGGACGAGCGTTATCTGAAGGACGAGACGGAGCTCAACGCGCATATGCTGCGCCTCGCGCTGCAGGGCTCGGAGCTCGTGCCGAGCGAAGGCGCGACGCCCATTTCCGGCGACGCGCTGGGTGAGCTCGCGCGCTCGTACCAGCTCGCGCGCGGCGTGGTGGATCGTCTTTCGCGTTTGTATGACGAGCGTGCGCTCGAAGCGATCATGGACGGCGTGTCGATCGACCTGTCGAGCGAAGCTTCCACAGAGGCTTCGGCGCGTGCGCTCGAAGCGCAGTTGCGCGACGATCCGCTGAAGCCCGAAGTGACGGTCGTGCCGATGTACGACGCGGTGCGCGAGCAGCGCTCGCTGCGCGTGGAGCGCCGTCATCACGGCAACGTGAAGGTCTCGGTGATCGACGAGGAGTTCCAGCTCACGGCCGACTACCAGCAGCTCGTGAATACGGCCAATACGTTCAAGGGCTTGATCGGCAAGAACGCCCTCATCAAGCGCGGCGAGCGCAGCATGGCGGTGACCAACTTCAAGAGCGCGATGAAGTGGCTGATCGCGGATGCCGAGCGCAATGTCTCGAAGCAGCGTTACAAGGGGCTCGGCGAGATGAACCCCGGGCAGCTCTGGGAAACGACGATGGATCCGACCGTGCGGCGTTTGCTGCGCGTGCAGATCGAGGACGCGATTGCCGCCGATGGCATCTTCACGACGCTCATGGGCGACGATGTGGAGCCGCGTCGCGCGTTTATCGAGAACAATGCGCTGCGGGCGGGGAATATTGACGTTTGAGGCGTTGTAACTCCGTTTGAACGACAAAGCCGGCCGCGTGCCGGCTTTGTCGTTTCTGAAAACGAAAGAACCGCCATCCAACCGATGAACATCACACACATTGCGAAATGCGTGGCCGTGCTCGCCTTTATCTGCGTCACGAGTCCTGTCTGGTCGGCGCAAGTTGCCGCTACAAACGCGCTGCAGGCGACGCCCTTCATTGCAGTGAAACCCCCGGCCGAGCCCGATCACAATTGGCGCAGCAGCGTTTGTTCAGCCGTTCCGCAGGCCTGTTCTGCACAGGTACACGCCGACGGTCTCGACCCCGTCCTCTATCGGGCTGAAGGCGATGCCACCAATCGCTTCTACGTCATCACAGCGGGTCCGCAGCTATTACGCCTCGAATATCGCACCGTGAGCCACGACTGGGCCGTGACAGAGGACTGGGACTTCACCAGCTACGAGCCCACGCGCCAGGTGCAGGGTGACGGCGATAACGGGCCCCTGTCGATCTATCCCGCGCTCTATCCGCTCGGCCCCGGACGCCCGGCGGTCGCGGTGCTCTCGCAATGGCACGAGGCCTATTCGGGCGGTGGCGGCTCATGGCAATACGCCGATTTCGTGGAACTCAAGCCCGACGGCAAGCATGCCGACGAGGCGAGCGTGGCAGGCGTCCCCTTCAGTTGCGGGAAGAGCATCCGCGCATGTTTTTCCGAGCAGGAATACCAGCATTCCCCGCATTGCAGCGAGGACTTCGATGGCGTGCTTCATCTGCGCTTCGTGCCCTCCGACTCGCCGGATCGCTACGACTGGGTGGCAACGTGGAACGAGACGCACTGGCCCGGCCTCAAGCCGAAAAAGGCGACCACAACCGAGGTAAAAACCGTGCGTCTTCACACCGCGAATGGTCACGCTGGCGACGGCAAACTGCTCGACGACGCGGTGTCGTTTTGCGAGCCGATCAATCGTTGACCGGCGCTGCAAACCCGGCGCGAAGCTATCCACAGAAGCCTGCGGATAACCCGAGAAAAACCCCTGGAAATCGCTGTGCACGAATCGGGGATAACTTCGGCGCCGCGAAAACAGCCGAAAAGTTACCAGCAGCAGCCTGGTGTTGTCCCGTTAACGCCCGCAGAGTTATGAAATATCCACAGCTTTGTTTACTCAATGCTTTTTCCCGCTTATCCACAGGAAACCCAGGGGCTTGTTAACTATTACTACGTTTACGTATACATAAATTAAGAAAACCTTAGAACCCTCGTGCCGCTTGCGCCTCGAGCCGCCGGATCCGCCTTCACCGGTGGCATGAAGCAACATCAAATCAGCCGGACATACAACTCCGTGCGCAGGTCTTCAGGCGCCGCTTCATCGGGCGTATTCAAATAGACCTCGAACGAAGGCATCGAAAAATCGGCCTTGCGCCCCGACTTCGGCAACCACTCGTTGTAGAGCCACATCCACGATGCTCCGAGCCCCTCATACGGTCCCTTGTGCAGCAGCATCGCGTGGTCGCCGCCGCGTAGATGGATCTTCTCGACGGGCGAAATGATTTCGACGTCCGTTTCCTGCTGCAGATGTATCGCTGCTTTCGAACGCAGTTTCGATTCTTCGACATGGGTGGGATCGTCGTAGAAAATGCCGACCATGCGTGCGCCCGACGTGCGCACCTGACGCTCGCCGAGCCACTGCGCGAGGGTGTAGAACGCGTCGCTGATCTTCATGTACGGTCCCACGTGGCCGACGGCAAGCAGGTCCATCGGCTCGAGGGTGAGGAGCTTTACATCGCTGAATTGCATGGTGGCGTCTCCAGGTTCGACGGCCGCGCGGGCCGCGCAGGTTCGGATGCTTGAACGCGCAGGTTCATGCGCTTCAAGATAGCACTGCGCTTCGGGAGACGTTCTCTACCGTGCCTCGTGCACTTCGGGCGCAACGCGCGCCGCTCGAGCGCTCACAGGCTGACCCGCGTCACCGGATGCGCCTGAAGCCACGCGCTTTCTTCGTCGTCGTAAAGCCGCGAGCGCGTGAGAAAGCGCAGCCCCGTGGGCCGCTCCAGCGAAAACATGCCGCCGTTGCCCGGCACCGCGTCGATGATGAGCTGCGTATGCTGCCAGTACTCAAACTGTGCCTCGGTCATATAGAACGGCATCCCGCCGATTTCGCCGAGCTGCACGTCGGCGTTGCCGACCATGAACTCGCCGGCGGGAAAGCACATGGGCGCGCTGCCGTCGCAGCAGCCGCCCGATTGGTGGAAGAGCAAGGGGCCGTGCTCGCGTGCAAGCTGCTCGATCAGTGCGAGCGCGGCCGGCGTAGCGGTAACGCGTGCAACCATGAGGCGGTTCTCCAGACGTCGTAGTCGGGCCGGCGTGGGCGAAGCAGCGCAAGCGCGAGCACGCTCGAGTGCGCCGCTTGCGCGCCACACGATGCGTCTGCGCCAGGGCGACCGGGCAATTCGCTCGATCCGCTCGCCCTGGCCGCTCAGCCGCCGCGATCAGAAGAAGCCAAGCGGCTTCTCGCTATAGCTGACGAGCAGGTTCTTCGTCTGCTGGTAGTGGTCGAGCATCATCTTGTGGTTCTCGCGGCCGATGCCCGACTGCTTGTAGCCACCGAACGCCGCGTGCGCCGGATACGCGTGATAGCAGTTGGTCCACACGCGTCCGGCCTGGATCGCCCGGCCGAAGCGGTATGCACGCGTGCCGTCGCGGGTCCAGACGCCGGCGCCGAGGCCATAGAGCGTGTCGTTGGCGATTTCCAGCGCTTCCTCTTCGGTCTTGAAGGTCGTCACGGAAACGACCGGCCCGAAGATCTCTTCCTGGAAGATGCGCATCTTGTTGTGGCCGCGGAAGACCGTGGGCTTCACGTAGTAGCCGTCGCCGAGCTCGCCGGCCAGCGTGTTGCGCTCGCCGCCGATCAGGCATTGCGCGCCTTCCTGCTTGCCGAGGTCGATGTACGAGAGGATCTTCTCGAGCTGCTCCTGCGAGGCCTGCGCGCCGATCATCGTCTTCGGGTCGAGCGGGTGGCCTTGCTGGATCGCGGCCACGCGCTTGATCGCGCGCTCCATGAAACGGTCGTAGATCTTCTCGTCGATCAGCACGCGCGACGGGCAGGTGCACACCTCGCCCTGGTTGAGCGCGAACATCGCGAAGCCTTCGAGCGCCTTGTCGAAGTAGCTGTCGTCGTGGTCGAGCACATCGGCGAAGAAGATGTTCGGGCTCTTGCCGCCGAGCTCCAGCGTCACGGGAATGATGTTCTGGCTCGCGTACTGCATGATCAGGCGGCCCGTGGTGGTCTCGCCAGTGAAGGCGATCTTGGCGATGCGGCGGCTCGAGGCGAGCGGCTTGCCGGCTTCGAGGCCAAAGCCGTTCACGACGTTGAGCACGCCCGGCGGCAGCAGGTCCTGAATCAGCTCGACGAGCACGAGCAGCGAGGCGGGCGTCTGCTCGGCGGGCTTGAGCACCACGCAGTTGCCGGCGGCCAGCGCGGGCGCGAGCTTCCAGGCGGCCATCAGGATCGGGAAGTTCCACGGAATGATCTGGCCGACCACGCCGAGCGGCTCGTGGAAGTGATAGGCGACCGTGTCGTGATCGATCTCCGAGATGCCGCCTTCCTGCGCGCGCACGCAGCTCGCGAAGTAGCGGAAATGATCGATGGCGAGCGGGATGTCGGCGGCGAGCGTCTCGCGCAGCGGCTTGCCGTTATCGATGGTTTCGGCCACGGCGAGCCTGTGCAGGTTCTGCTCGAGGCGGTCGGCGATGCGGTTGAGGATGTTGGCGCGCTCGGTCGACGAGGTCTTGCCCCACGCGTCCTTGGCCTTGTGCGCGGCATCGAGCGCGAGCTCGACGTCGGCTTCGCGCGAGCGCGGAATCGAGGTGAACGGATGGCCGGTGATGGGCGAGATGTCTTCGAAATATTCGCCGCCAAGCGGCGCCACCCATTCGCCGCCGATGAAATTGCCGTACTGCTTCTTGTAGGGGAACTCGGTGTTCAGAAACTGCATGTCCGCGTGATTCATCTACGTGCTCCTCACTGATCTCTGTCGATATGGATGGGCGCGGAGGCCACGATGCTGCTGACGGCCGCGCAACCGGAGCGCTGTTACGCCAGAAGCGTGCCAGCGAGCACGCATTCACGGTGCGGCGGGCGTTTGCGGGATCATCGGATCGAAAAAGGGGCTCGGGCTTGGCCCGGGCGCACGAAGCGGCCTGTGCCCGCTGTGCCGCGGCGGAGCAGCACGCTACGAGGCTGCTCAGAAAAGGAACAGGCGGCTAATGATGCGCGGAACACTGCACTGAGCATCACGCAATACGAAGGCAGCTAGCAGGCGAGGGCGCGGGAGCGGGCGCGCAGGCAGAAAGCGCAGCGCAGCGCGGGAAAAATGCGGCGCGCAGGGCGCGCATGCTGTAGGCTTTGCACCCGTAACAGCAAGGAGAGTTTGCATGTCGAGCACATTCGTCTGCCGCAATCAGTCGTGCGGCACCCCGTGGGAGCAGAGTGACGTGGTCATCAAGAACGAGGGCCAGGGCCCGCTGTTCCGTTGCCCGCTGTGCGGCGCCCGCAATTATCTCGAGCAGTTCGAAGACGACGAGGGCAATGTCGTCTACGAGCAGGTGGACGGCAAGCCGTTCCTTTAAGCCGGGCGCCCCCGGGAGTTCGTCAGAGAATTTCGGAAGCGAGCGAGACACCGAAGATCAGGCCGCCGATCAGACCGAGTGCGCGGCCGACGAGCAGCAGATTCAGGTCTTCGTCGAGCATGCCGGCGTCGCGCCGCTCGCGCAGCACGGTCCGGTGCAGCAGCGGGCGCGGGAACAGCAGGCAGGCGGAAATCAGGGCTGGCACGGCTAGCCGGACGACTGCGCTGTAGTGGCGGTCCGAGGGAAAATCGAGCCAGACTAGCAGCACGACGAGGAGCGCGGTGAGGATGGCGCCGACGATTGCGCCGGCGACGAGTTTGTCGGTGGGATGCCCGTGCATGTCAACTGCCTCAGAGTGTTTTCAGTGGCACCATCATCTGATGTATGTCAGAAAAACCCCATCGGAGCAGTCTTAAAACACAGGCGCGCGGTCTGGCGGAGCGCAAAAAGCATAGTGCGTGCCAGGCTTCGTTTTTCGCGACAGGTTTACACCTATCCGATCGGGTAGGCTGGCGTCGCCGTCCCGGCGTCCTACAGTAACGTCAGATGATAAGAAATACTGTCGGACATTACGGGGTGTGCCATGACATTCGTTGAACAAGAAATCGCGCATATCGCGCGCGTGATGCCGCTCTCGCTCGCGAGCGACTTCGAAGAGCCGGTCATGGGCGTCAATTACTGGCGCAAACGGCTGCACACCCTGCTCAAGCAGAATCACTTGACCCACGTTCAGCTCGCGACCGTCGACACGCTTTTGCGCCAACTCGATGGCTTCGAGTCGCTCGGCCGCTGGCTGCCGGAGCCGAACAAGGTCGCGCGGCTGCCGGTGCGGATGAGAGAAAGCCGCGCCATGGCGGTGGTTTGAATCGGCTTGTTCCACCCGTCCGCGCAAGGTAGACGCGGAAAAGCAAAAAGCCCGGTCGCGGTGACCGGGCTTTTTACATGAATTCGCTGGTGGGGCGTGAGTGACTCGAACACTCGACCTACGGATTAAGAGTCCGCTGCTCTACCAACTGAGCTAACGCCCCCAACAGAAGAAAAATTATGCCCGGCTTTTTGAGAGTTGGCAAGTCCTTTTCGCAAATTTCCTAAAAATAGTTGTCGGCCGGTAGCGGTTCCCAACGGCGGAAGGCCAGGTGAGCTTCGGCCATCGCTTTGACACAGTGCCGTGTTGAGCCGTCGGCGATGCGTCCCGGTATGATGTCGCCACGCCGCGCTGATTCCCAGCCGGCAAGCCGCGTAGTGCTCCCCGAATCCGCTGCCCGATCCATTCGATGCGCCGGGTCAGGCGGCCTTGCCGCGCGGCATGAATTCCAGACAAGAAGGCATAAGACGATGGACGAAAAGGCAATCGACGCGCTCCTCGAGCGCGTGCTGGCGCCGTGGGTCAAGGCGCTCGGGCTGAGGCCGGTCGAAGTCACGGAGGAGAGCGCCACGATGCGTCTGCCATTTTCCGGCGAACTGCGTCACTCGGGCGGTTCGATCTGCGGCCAGGTGTTCATGGCCGCAGCGGACACAGCGATGATCGTCGCCATTGCCGCGGCGCTCGGCGAGTTCAGGCCCATGACCACGGTGGCGCTGAACACCAACTTCATGCGCGCCGTGCGCAAGGGCGACGTGACGATCACGGCCCGCGTGCTGCGCATGGGCCGCAATCTGGTGTTCGGTGAAATAGAACTCTACGACGAAGAGGGCCGAATGGCCGTCCACGCCACCTCGACCTACGCGCTGCTCGATTAAGCTCTTGCCTTCAGGACGTTATCGAGAGCTAGAGGACGCATGTTCGATCAGGTTGTCTTTGCCGGCGGCGGCAATCGTTGCTGGTGGCAGGCGGGGTTCTGGGACGTCGTACAGCCGCAGCTGCAGATACGCCCGCGCGTGATCACGGGCATCTCGGCGGGCGCGGCCACCGCCTGCATGCTCTACATGCGCGACTCGCAGTGGGTCATGCGCTATTACGAAGAAGCGCTCAAGCACAACAAGCGCAACGCCTATTGGGGCAATCTGCTGCGCGGCGAAGCGGTCTTTCCGCACTACCGCATCTACCGCCAGGCGCTGCTCGACATCTACGGTCCGCAGTTCACCAGGCTGCAGGACGCGCCCGAGATCCGCATCGGCGTGTCGCATCTGCCGCGCTGGCTGGGCGCGCGCAGTGCCGTCGCGGCGGGGCTCATCGCGTACAACATCGAAAAGCACGTCCGCAAGACGCTACATCCCACGCTCGGGCGCAAGCTAGGCTTTCACCCGGAATTCGTCATCGCGCAGGACTGCGAGCGCGTGGACGATCTCGCCGACCTGGTCTTGCAGTCCTCATGCACGCCGCCCTTCACGCCGGTCCTGCGCCGCAACGGGCGGCCGGTGCTCGATGGCGGCATGGTCGACAACGTGCCCGTGGGCGCGCTCGACGACACGCCGGGCCGCGTGCTGGTGATGGTGACGCGCCTTTATCCGCGTCCGCAGATGTTCGTCGTGCAGCACCGCACGGGCGTGGTCGGCGGCGCATCAGGTGGCGAAGCGGCCGGCGTGCAGCAGCGTCTGTATGTGCAGCCCTCGGCCAAGGTGCCGATTTCGAGCTGGGACTACACGAGCCCGCTGCAGATGCAGCACGCTTACAACCTCGGCGCCCAGGACGGCGAGCGCTTCCTCGAGCGTCTGCCTGAGGTATTCGCAGCGGCGGGGCACGCGTGATGGCAGCCCGTTGCGTACGCACATGAAAAAAGGCGGCCCGAGCCGCCTTTTTCGTCCTTTCAGCGCCTCGCGCCTAGCGGCGACGCCCGCCTTGCAGCGCCTCGGGATTCGCGACGTGCGATTGATCGCCGGCGTCGAAAGCGAGGATGTTGCGGAACGCCGCGCCGAAGTAGAGCTCGTAGCTCTCGCGCTCGACATAGCCGATGTGCGGCGTGCAGATCACGTTCTCCATGCGCAGCAGGCTGTAGCCCTGCAGGATCGGCTCGCTTTCGAACACGTCGATGGCGACCATGCCCGGCCGGTTGTGCGACAGCGCGCCAAGCAGCGCGTTTTCTTCGAGCAGCTCCGCGCGGCTCGTATTGACGAGCAGCGAAGTCGGTTTCATGCGCAACAGATCTTCCTGCTTGACGATGCCGCGCGTGTCGTCGTGCAGGCGCAGATGCAGCGAGAGGATGTCGCTCTCTTCGAAGAGCGCCTCGCGGCTGGCGGCCGCTTCATAGCCGTCGGCGCGCGCCGCTTCGAGCGAGTGCTCGCGGCCCCAGACGATCACGCGCATGCCGAACGCCTTGCCGTAGCCGGCCACGAGGCGCCCGATCTTGCCGTAGCCCCAGATCCCGAGCGTCTGGCCGCGCAGGACCTGGCCCAGACCGAAATTGGGCGGCATGGCCGAGGTTTTGAGCCCCGACTGCTGCCACGCGCCCTGCTTGAGGTTGGCCACGTACTGCGGAATGCGCCGTTGCGCCGCCATGATGAGCGCCCACGTGAGTTCGGCGGGCGCGACCGGCGAGCCGGTGCCTTCGAGCACGGCAATGCCGCGTTCGCTGCAGGCGGCCATGTCGATGTGCGGGCCGGCTTTGCCCGTCTGGCTGATCATGCGCAGATGCGGGAGCTTGTCGAGCAGTTGCGAGGAGATGCGGGTGCGTTCGCGGATCAGCACGAGCGCGTCGACTTCGGCCAGCCGGCTTGCGAGCTGGCCGAGACCGCGCACGGTGTTGTTGAAGACCTTGACCTCGTGATCGGCAAGCAATTGAAAGCAGTCGAGCTTGCGGACGGCGTCCTGGTAGTCGTCAAGGATGGCAATTTTCATGGCAGCTTGGGTGAGGGTTGGCGCACATCTCGGTGCGACTCGTGTTCATCTGGTGGTTATCCCACTATGCAGCGCGCGGAAGGCTGGTATGAATACAAGGGTGCCTTCCGGTGCACGGAACAGCTGGGCACTGCAATTGCTGTTCTATGCGATGGCGCTCAATACGGCCAGACACAATTTGAATGAGAATTTCCCCCCTTTTATCAGCTTGAAGGGTCACGACGCAAGCCGCTTTACAGACGGTTGCGAACCCTCGCTGACAGGGTCTTGACGGCCTGCCCGACTGCGCGAACGGCGGAATGCGTTCACGCAGGTTGTGCCTCTCGCACGCAGCGTCGAAAAGGGCCCGACTCGAATTTTTATCAGCCCTCACGGAGACATATCGATGAATCATCCCGACTTCCCCGCTCAGGCTGCCGCCCAGGCGCCGGCCTGGGTCCGGCACCGGAAACTGATCGAGTGGGTGCAGCAGATTGCGGCGCACACGCAACCCGAGCACATCGTCTGGTGCGATGGCTCGCAGGAAGAGTACGACCGCCTGTGCCAGCAGATGGTCGACGCAGGGACGATGCGCCGTCTCAATCCGCAGAAACGCCCGAACTCGTATCTCGCATGCTCCGATCCCTCGGACGTGGCGCGCGTGGAGGACCGCACCTTCATCTGCTGTGAAAAGCAGGAAGACGCCGGCCCGACCAACAACTGGATGGCGCCCGCCGAGATGCGCTCGACGCTGGACGGTCTGTTCGCCGGCTCCATGCGCGGCCGCACGATGTACGTCGTGCCGTTCTCGATGGGCCCGCTCGGTTCGCCCATTGCGCATATCGGCGTCGAGCTTTCCGATAGCCCGTACGTGGCCGTGAACATGCGGATCATGACGCGCATGGGCCGCGCCGTGTACGACGTGCTCGGCGAGGACGGTGCGTTCGTGCCGTGCGTGCACAGCGTGGGCGCGCCGCTGGCGGAGGGCGAGCAGGATGTGCCGTGGCCGTGCAACAAGACGAAGTACATCGTCCATTTCCCGGAATCGCGCGAGATCTGGAGCTATGGCTCGGGCTATGGCGGCAACGCGCTGCTCGGCAAGAAGTGCTTTGCGTTGCGCATCGCCTCGACCATGGGCCGCGACGAAGGCTGGCTCGCCGAGCACATGCTGATTCTTGGCGTGCGCTCCCCGCAAGGGCGCAAGTATCACGTCGCGGCGGCGTTCCCGTCGGCGTGCGGCAAGACCAATTTCGCCATGCTGATTCCGCCGGCTGCCATGAACGGCTGGGAAATCAGCACGATCGGCGACGATATCGCCTGGATCAAGCCGGGTGCGGACGGCCGTCTCTACGCGATCAACCCGGAAGCCGGCTATTTCGGCGTGGCGCCGGGCACGAGCGAAAAGACCAACTACAACGCCATGGCGACGCTCAAGGAGAACGTGATCTTCACGAACGTCGCGCTCACCGATGACGGCGATGTCTGGTGGGAAGGCATGACCGACGATCCGCCCGCGCACCTGATCGACTGGCAGGGCAACGACTGGACGCCCGCCATCGGCAAAGAGACGGGCCGCAAGGCCGCGCATCCGAACGCGCGCTTCACGGCGCCCGCTTCGCAATGCCCGTCGATCGATCCCGCCTGGGAAGATCCGAAGGGCGTGGCGATTGACGCCTTCCTGTTCGGCGGCCGCCGCTCGACCACGGTGCCGCTCGTGACCGAGGCGCGCGACTGGACGCAGGGCGTCTACATGGCCGCGACCATGGGCTCCGAGACCACGGCGGCGGCGGCCGGGCAGCAGGGCGTGGTGCGCCGCGACCCGTTCGCGATGCTGCCGTTCTGCGGCTACAACATGGCCGACTACTTCGGCCACTGGCTCAAGGTGGGCGAGCGCCTCTCGAAGCTGGGCGCCACGCTGCCGCGCATCTTCTGCGTGAATTGGTTCCGCAAGGGCCCGGACGGCAAGTTCGTCTGGCCCGGTTTCGGCGAGAACATGCGCGTGCTCGAATGGATGGTGCGCCGCATCGAAGGCGAGGCCCAGGGCGAAGACCATGCGTTCGGCGTTTCGCCGCGCTACGACGACCTGAACTGGGGCGGCATGGACTTCACACCGGCGCAGTTCGAGCAGGTGATCTCAGTCGATGCCGATGCGTGGCGTGAGGAACTCGCGCTGCACTCGGAACTCTTCGAGAAGCTCGCTCACGGCTTGCCGAAGGCGCTCAGCGATGCGCGCACGGCACTCGAAGCGCGATTTTGAGCGCTGGCGTGAAATGAAGGTGAGTGCTCACTAGCATCGTTGTACTGCCTTTTTTAGCCTGACCAGGAAACACGAGCCGCCTTCGGGCGGCTTTTTATTTTAGGGGTCCGATCATTAATTGCCATGCCGGATCAGCGCGGTGTGGCCGCTGTTCATCGGGCGTCGGGATATTTCGCTGCAGTGCGCAAAATTGTTTCGGCTTGGGAAACAATCGCCGATCTGACAGTGCGTCTTGAGTGAGAGTCGCGAAAATTACAAAGAATTTCAGGCATTCTTAGGCAACTTCTGCACGATTTCTCATGTCGTAGGAGAATTCGCGGTTTCCGCCGCCGTTTTTCGGCGGACCGTAACAGGCAGGAGTTGTCACATGGATCATTTGCAGTCGATGCGAGTATTCGTCAAAGTGGCCGACCTCGGCAGTTTTGCCCGGGCCGCTTCCGCGATGGATATCTCCAATGCGGTTGCAACGCGTCACGTCGCCGACCTTGAAGGGCGGCTTGGCACGCGTTTGCTCAATCGCACGACCCGCAGCCTTTCCCTCACCGAATCCGGGCAGGTCTACCTCGAACGCGCCCGCCAGATTCTCGACGAGCTCGAAGATGTCGAGCAGATGGTGGTGGCGCGCAACCATGAGCCGGTCGGCACGCTGCGCATCGTCGCGCCGGTGGTCTTCGGGCTGCACAACCTCGCGCCCGTGCTGCAGACCTATACGCAGCGCTATCCGCAAGTCGTTCCCGACGTGACGCTGGTCGACCGCCAGGTGGATCTCGTCGAAGAAGGTTTCGATCTGGGCGTCGTGACCGCGCGCCAGATGCGCAGCGCGAGCATCGTCACGCGCCGTCTCACGACGGGCTGCATGACCGTGTGCGCCACGCCGGCCTATCTGGAGAAGCACGGCACGCCCACGCGCCCCGAGCATCTGATGGAGCATCCGTCGCTTTCGCTGCCCTCGGAGTACTGGGGCGACGAGCGCGTGTTCACGGGGCCGGATGGCGAGGTGCGCGTGCGCCCGACCAACGTGATTGTCGCGAACAACACCGAGATGCTGCGCCAGTTCGTGCTGCTCGGCATGGGCATCTCGATCCTGCCGAGCTACCTGATCGGGCGCGACATGACGCGCGGGCGCCTCGTGCGCCTGCTCGGCGACTATCGGCTGCCGCAGGTCGAGATCAACGTCGCGTATCCGAGCCGCCGCCACTTGCCGGCGAAGGTGCGCACGTTCATCGACCACCTCGTCGAGCACTTCAGCCAGACGCCGAACAGCCAGCTCGGCGAGCAGTGGGTCAAAGACGGGCTCGCGCGGCCGGCAAACGGCGTCGCGCACCCGCTGGTACCTGAGGCGTTCGACGGCCTGGAGCCGGTTTCCGGCTTGCTTGACGGCGATCACCACGGCACGCCGGGCGAGCGTGCGACGAAGGCGCCGCGCGTGGCTGCTGGGCGCGCGCGTACGTCGGCGCTGTCGCCGCTATAAGGGTGTTACGGCGCCTCGCGCGCGGGGCAGGACGGCAATAAAAAAAAGCGCAGCTTCGTGAGAAGCTGCGCTTTTTGCTTGCACATGCCGCCGGGAGCGGCGGCTGAACGGTGCGCGAAACGGACCCGATTACGAGCCGGTCTTGCGCGCCGGCGTTTTGCGGGCAGCGGTCTTTTTCGCGGGCGCGGTCTTGGCGGCAGCCGTCTTGCGCGCCGGCTTCGCGCTCGTTTCGGCGGCGTCGTTCGCGGCTTCATCCGTTTCCGCCGTGGCAGCCGCGGCCGTCGACTTCTTCGCTGCCGTCTTGGCTGCCGTCTTGGCTGCCGTCTTGGCGCTCGGCTCCTTCTTCTCGAACTCGAAGCCGATCTTGCCGTCGCTCTGCTTGACGAGGAACGCCTTGAAGTTGCGCCCCGTGCGCGACGACTTGAAGTTCGTCAGCAGGTCGGTGCGGCCTTCGGAAAGCAGCTTCGCCATCTGCTCGCGCGCGATCTCCTGTTGCAGGATCACCTTGCCCGAGCGGAAATCGCAGGTCTTCGGGTTCGCGACCGAATGCTCGCAGACGTAGCTCATGCCGTGCTCGAACACGCGGCCCTTGCACTTCGGGCACGCGCCAACCGGTTCCTGCTGAGAGAAGTCCGGCGCTTCGCCGTCCTCGCCGCCCTGGTCCTGGCCGAAGTCGAATTCGAGCTTGAAGTTCTTGATCTCGTCGTCGAAGGAGAGCTTGAGGATGGCCGAGAACGGCCGGCCCATCTTGCTGCGGAAGCCCGAGAGCGGGCCGATCGTCTTGTTCTGCAGCAGCTCTTCCACTTCCGGGATCTCGAACTGGCGACCGCCCGGGATCTTCGAGATCGAGAACTCGCACTTCGTGCACGCGAAGCGGCGATAGTTTTCCTTCACCTGGCCACCGCAGTTCGGGCACGGCGTTTCCAGCGTCGCGTAGTCGCCGGGAATGGTGTCGGAGTCGTATTCTTTCGCGCGCTTCACGATGGTCTGCGTCATGCGGGCGATTTCCTGCATGAACGCGTCGCGCGGAAGCTTGCCGCGCTCCATCTGCGAGAGCTTGTATTCCCATTCGCCGGTGAGTTCCGGCGCGGTGAGTTCCTCGACGCCGAGGCCGCGCAGGAGCGTCATGAGCTGGAACGCCTTGGCCGTGGGAATCAGCTCGCGGCCTTCGCGCACCAGATATTTTTCGCCGAGCAGGCCTTCGATGATCGCCGCGCGCGTGGCCGGCGTGCCCAGGCCCTTGGCGGCCATCGCCTCGCGCAGCTCCTCGTCGTCGACGAGCTTGCCCGCGCCTTCCATCGCCGAGAGCAGCGTCGCTTCGTTGTAGCGCGCAGGCGGCTTGGTCACGAGCTGATGCGCCGCGATCTTGTCGGTCTTGACCTTCTCGTCCTTCTGCACCGGCACGAGGTTGGCGTCCTCGCCGCCCGAGTCGCGGCCGTAGACCTGCAGCCAGCCCGGCTCGACCAGCACCTTGCCCTCGGTCTTGAAGTGATGGCCGGCCACTTCGGTGATACGCGTGGTCACGCGGTACTCCGCCGCCGGGAAGAACACGGCGAGGAAGCGCTTCACGACGAGGTCATAGAGCTTCTGCTCGGGCTCGGAAAGCGACTTCGGCGCCTGCAGCGTGGGGATGATGGCGAAGTGGTCGCTGATCTTCGAGTTGTCGAAGATGCGCTTGTTCGGCTTCACCCAGCCCTTGTCGAGCACCTGCTTCGCGTGCGGCAGGTAGTTGTTGCTCTCCTTGAGCATCTCGAGCGTCTCTTTCACGGTGCCGAGGTAATCCTCGGGCAGCGCGCGCGAATCGGTACGCGGGTAGGTGAGCACCTTGTGCTTTTCGTACAGCGCCTGGGCGAGGCCGAGCGTGTTCTTGGCCGAGAAGCCGAAGCGGCCGTTGGCTTCGCGCTGCAGGCTCGTCAGGTCGAAGAGCGCGGGCGAGAGCTGGGTGGACGGCTTCGATTCCTCGGTGACCGTGCCTTCGCGGCCATGGCAGGCGGCCACGATGGTCTCGGCGGCCGGCAGGCTCCAGAGACGCGAGTCGCGCTTTTCCGGATCGAACTCGTCCTTCTTGAATTTCGGGTCGAACCAGCGGCCCTCATAGAAGCCCTTGGCGCAGACGAACTCCGCGCGCACTTCCCAATAGTCGCGCGGGACGAAGCGGCGAATTTTCTCCTCACGTTCGACGACGATCGACAAAGTTGGCGTCTGAACGCGGCCGACCGTGGTGAGGAAGAAGCCGCCGCCCTTGCTGTTGAAGGCCGTCATCGCGCGCGTGCCGTTGATGCCCACGAGCCAGTCGGCTTCCGAGCGGCAGCGGGCCGCGTCGGCGAGCGGCTGCATGTCGTGGTCGCTGCGCAGGTTCGCGAAGCCGTCGCGGATCGCCTGCGGCGTCATCGACTGGAGCCACAGGCGCTGGACCGGCTGCTTGGCCTTCGCGTGCTGCGCGATCAGGCGGAAAATCAGCTCGCCTTCGCGCCCCGCGTCGCAGGCGTTGATGAGTTGCGTGACGTCCTTGCGCTTGAGCAGCCTGGTGAGCACCTTGAGCCGCGACTCGCTCTTGGCGATCGGGTTCAGGTCGAAATGCGGCGGGATGACCGGCAGATGCGCGAAGCTCCATTTGCCTCGCTTGACTTCGTACTCTTCGGGCGCGGCGATTTCCAGCAAGTGGCCAACCGCCGACGAAAGCACGTAGTCGTCGCTTTCGTAGTACTCGTCATGCTTGGTAAATCCGCCCAAAGCGCGCGCGATATCGTTCGCGACGGATGGCTTCTCGGCGATGATCAGGGCTTTGGACATGACTGGTCGTGTGTGGGTGATTCCGGGCTTTGAATAGGGTTCGCGCCCCGCGGCTATGCCGTCTGAGTTCGTTTCGGGGCCGGCGCGGCGCGTTTCGCCTCTCGCTTAACGACCGCTTTATAGCACATGGCGCAGCGGGGGCGATTTTCGTGTTATCGGATGTGTGCCGCCTGGCGCTCGCGGCGGCCTTGCTTGTCTGCGGTTCGCAGGGCGCTCGCGGGGCGCTCCGGGACTGCGCCAGCGCGCTACGCCTCGACCAGCACGGGCCGCAGCTTCGGTGCATCGGCGACGCCCGGCAGCGCGGTGAGATCCGCGAGCATGCGCTCGACCACGGCGCCGTGCGGCAGCACCGTGCCGAAAAAGCGGGTGGCCTTGCCGTCTTCGATCAGGATGGTGGGGAAGTTTTCCACATCGAGGTCGTCGAAGCGGTCGGCGTGCGTTTCGATGTCGATCCACGCGAAGCAGATCTCGGGATGGGCTTCGGCGATACGGTCGAACGTCGCCCGATAGTCGCGACAGGTGCCGCACCACTGAGCGCACAGACAGGCGACGAACAGCGTGTCGCGGTCGGTGACGCGCTCGGCGATCTGGTCGGCGTCGGTGTCGAGGTCAAGCGCGGGCATGGTCGTTCCTTGCGTTCTCTTATATATAGTGTGGGCGTTTGGCGGGTGTTTGGCGCGAATGTAACACGGCGGCGGACTAGTCGTGAGACGCCCGCGTAAACCGGCCTCCGGGCAGCGTGCTGACGTGCCCGGCCAGCTCTAGCCGCAGCAGCGTGGCCTGCAGGACCGCCTCGGTCATGTCGGTGCGTTGCGCGAGGATTTCAAGCGTGGCGGGGGCGTGGCCGAGCGCGGCAAGCAGTGCGCGGGCCTCGGGCCCGAGCGGCGCGGTGGGTGCGCGCCTCGCTTCGGCTGGCGGCCGTGTCTGGGCGGCGTCTTGCGCAAGGTGGGGAGGCTGCGTTTCGAATTCGAGCGGAAGCGTCATTGCGCATGCCGGACTTCGCTCACGCGGCGCAGCGGGACGCCGCGCACGCGGTGCCGGCTGCGTGAACCGCAGCGCCTCGAGCACTTCCTCCGGCGTCTCGACCAGTTGCGCCCCTTCTTTGATCAGCCGATGGCACCCGCGCGAGAGCGGCGCATGGACCGAGCCTGGCAGGGCGAACACATCGCGTCCCATTTCGTTGGCGAGCCGCGCGGTGATGAGCGAGCCCGAGCGCATGGCGGCCTCGACGACGATGACCCCCTCCACGAGCGCCGCGATCACACGATTGCGCTGCGGGAAATTCGCTGAGCGCGCGGGCGTGCCGAGCGGCCATTCGGTGGCGAGCACGCCGCGCGCGGCGATCTCGGTCGCGAGGGCGTGGTGCGCGGCGGGATAGACGAGGTCGGCGCCCGTGCCCGTGATGGCGACGGTGCTGCCGGGTTCGTCCAGCGCGCCCCGGTGGGCCGCGCCATCCACGCCGAGTGCGAGGCCCGAGACGACCGTGACGCCGGCTGCGGCGAGCGTGCGAGCGAAGCGCGTGGCGTCTTCGAGCGCTTGCGGCGTGGCGCTGCGGCTGCCCACCACGGCCACGCTGCGCGCATGCAGCAGATCGAGCCGCCCCTTCACGTAGAGAAGCGGCGGCGGGTCGGGCATCGTCAGGAGGCGCGGCGGATAGGCGGGATCGGCGAGCGTGACGAGCGCGTTGCCCGGCGGCGAGCACCAGGCGGCCACGGCCCCGACCTGCTGCGCAAAGTTCGCTGCGGGCGGCGCCAGCACGGCATGGGCCGCTTCATAGCCCGCTGCGGCCGCGAGCGCGTCGAACGGCTGCGCGAGCACATGCTGCGGCAGCCCGAATGCGCCGAGCAGGGCGCGTAGCGCCGCCGGCTTCAGGCCCCGTGTGTTCGCGAGGCGCAGCCAGGCGCTGAGTTCGTCGGCCCCGAGCGGCAAGGTGGCGAGCATCGGCGATTCTCCGTCGACGGGCGAACGGTGGCCCGTCGTGTTAAAATTTTCACCATCCGAAATTCATTTGCGGCGCTGTGACGCATCGTCACGGCGTGCTGCGGGCGTCGCGCCTATTGCGGGATTTCGTGCCGATTCCGTTCGCGCAGTGGCAGAACGGGCGCGAGCAGTGCTTGCGAGGCCGGCGCCGGCGGCGTGTTGATTCCGGTCATTTCGTTCGTATCTGTCCGACTATCTTCTGTATTCCGCAAGGGGCGCACCAGTTGGCCGAACGGCCAGTTCGCGCGCTTGCCGCGCTTGCTGCCTTTGTCGCGCGGTCCGCGGCGCCCAACCAGGAACCTGACAAACCATGGCTCTACTGAACATTCTTCATTACCCGGACAAGCGCCTGCACAAGGTCGCCAAGCCCGTCGAGGTGGTCAACGACCGCATCCGCAAGCTCGTCGCCGACATGGCCGAGACCATGTACGCGGCACCCGGCGTGGGTCTTGCCGCCACCCAGATCGACGTGCACGAGCGTGTCGTCGTGATCGACGTTTCCGACGCGCACGACGAACTGCGCGTGTTCATCAACCCGGAAATCGTCTGGGCGAGCAATGAACGGGAAGTGCACGAAGAGGGCTGCCTCTCGGTGCCGGGCATCTACGACAACGTCGAGCGCGCCGAGAAGGTCCGCGTGCGGGCGCTCAACGAGAAAGGCGAGACTTACGAGGTGGACTGCGAAGGGCTGCTCGCCGTCTGCATCCAGCACGAGATGGATCACCTGATGGGCAAGGTGTTCGTCGAGTACCTCTCGCCGCTCAAGCAGACGCGCATCAAGAGCAAGATGAAGAAGCTCGAGCACGCGATGTAACGCTCGCGTGCTGCGCCGCTTCCTTCTTCACTTGCCGATCTTCTAGCGCCCATGAGCCATTCTCTTCGCGTGATTTTTGCCGGTACGCCGGAATTCGCCGCTGCGGCGCTCGCCGCGATCCACGAGGCGGGGTTTGCCGTGCCGCTCGTGCTGACCCAGCCCGACCGTCCCGCCGGACGCGGGATGAAGCTCCAGGCGAGCCCGGTCAAGCGCTACGCGCAGGAGCATGGCATTGCCGTGGCGCAGCCGCCCTCGCTGCGGCGCGCGGGCAAATACCCGGAGGAGGCCGCCGCGGCGCTGGACTTGCTGCGTGCGACGCCGCACGACGTGATGGTGGTCGCCGCCTACGGCCTGATCCTTCCGCAGGAAGTGCTCGACATCCCGCCGCGCGGCTGTATCAACATCCACGGGTCGATCTTGCCGCGCTGGCGCGGCGCGGCGCCCATCCACCGGGCGATCGAGGCCGGCGATGCCGAGACCGGCATCACGCTCATGCAGATGGACGCGGGCCTCGACACCGGTCCAATGATCTCGGAAGTGCGCACGCCCATCGCGTCGACGGACACGACGGCGACGCTGCACGACCGCCTCGCGGCACTGGGCGCCCAGCTCGTGGTGGAGGGGCTGATCCAGCTGGAGCGCGATGGCGCGCTGCCTGTCACGCCGCAGCCCGCCGACGGCGTCACCTATGCCGAGAAGATCGGCAAGCAGGAGGCCGCGCTCGACTTCCGCCGTTCCGCTGTGGCGCTCGCACGGCAGGTTCGGGCGTTCGATCCGTTCCCGGGTGGCGCGGCCACACTGGACGGCGCGCTGCTCAAGCTGTGGTCCGCCGAACCGGCCGATGGCGTGAACGTGCCCGCTGGCGCCGCGCCGGGCCAGATTCTCGACGTTTCGCCCGCGGGCGTCGTGGTGGCGTGCGGCGAGGGCGCCTTGCGCGTGACACAACTGCAGAAGCCTGGCGGCAAGCGCCTGCCGGCGCGCGAATTCCTCGCTGGGATGCCGCTCACGGCCGGCCAGCGCTTCACCCCGACCGACGGCGGCGCAGCGTAAGCACGACACCAGGCGATTCCTGGCCCCGCCTGTCGAGCATCCGGCCTCGCGGCGAGGCAACGCACGCACCGCTGCGCGCGTTAGAATTTGAGGGATTCGGCGAGGCGGCTGCACAGGGCGGCTCGATCCCTCTTTCCGAGTCGCTTTTGCAGGGAACGTCATGCTTGGCATCACTCATTTCGGCTTCTTTCTCGTCGCGGTCTTTCTCCTGAACGTCACGCCGGGCCCCGATACGGCCTATATCGTCGGCCGCAGCGTCGCGCAAGGCCGCAGCGCCGGGCTCGTGTCGGCGCTGGGCATTTCCGCGGGCTGCTGTGTGCACGCGCTGGCCTGCGCGTTCGGGCTGACCGCGCTGCTCGCGGCCTCGGCCACGGCGTTCACGGTCATCAAGCTCGTGGGCGCGTGCTACCTCGTGTATCTCGGCGTGCGTCTGATCTTCGCGAAACAACAAGCCCCGGCCAGCCCAGCCGACACGGCGGAATCCGCTGCGCGCGCCAGCGCACCGCGCCCGCTGCGCCAGCTCTTCCTCTCGGGTTTCTGGACCAACGTGCTCAACCCGAAAGTCGTGCTGTTCTTCGTGTCGTTCTTCCCGCAGTTCGTGAGCGTGACGAGCCCGCACAAGGTGCTCGCGTTTCTCGCGCTCGGTGTCGTGTTCGTCGTCATGAGCACGATCTGGAACAGCTTCGTCGCGTGGATCGCAGGGAGCGTGACGCAGCGCTTCTCCGGCAAGCCGGGCATCAAGAAATGGCTCGACCGCACGGTGGGCTCGGCGTTCGTCGGCCTTGGCGTCAGGCTGGCCACCGCCACGCGCTGAGATTGAATTTTTCAGATCCGCCCATATCTAACAAATCGCTTACAATGCGCTCGCCGCGCCACCGGCTCAATGATGGCCGGGGCCCGTGGCGGGCGTTCAACGATTTGATCCCTGATGGGTGAAGGAGCACAGCACATGTTCAACTGGGTCAAGACCGCGATGTTGATGGCCGCGATTACGGCCCTTTTCATCGTGATTGGCGGCATGATCGGCGGGCATCGCGGCATGATGCTGGCGCTGATGTTTGCGATCGCCATGAACTTCTTCTCGTACTGGTTCTCGGACAAGATGGTCCTGCGCATGTACAACGCGCAGGAAGTGGACGAGACCACGGCGCCGCAGTTCTACCGCATGGTCCGCGAGCTGGCCACGCGCGCGAACATTCCGATGCCGCGTGTCTACCTGATCAACGAAGACGCGCCCAACGCGTTCGCCACGGGCCGCAATCCCGAGCACGCGGCGGTGGCGGCCACCACGGGCATCCTGCGCGTGCTCTCCGAGCGCGAGATGCGCGGCGTGATGGCCCACGAGCTCGCGCACGTGAAGCACCGCGATATCCTCATTTCGACGATCTCGGCCACCATGGCCGGCGCGATCTCGGCGCTCGCCAATTTCGCGATGTTCTTCGGCGGCCGCGACGAGAACGGCCGCCCGTCGAACCCCATCGCCAGCATTGCCGTGGCGCTGCTCGCGCCGATCGCCGGCGCGCTGATCCAGATGGCCATCTCGCGTGCGCGTGAGTTCGAGGCCGATCGCGGCGGCGCGCAGATTTCGGGCGATCCGCAGGCACTGGCTTCGGCGCTCGACAAGATTCATCGCTACGCGCAGGGCATTCCGTTCCCGGCCGCCGAGCAGCATCCGGCCACGGCGCAGATGATGATCATGAATCCGCTCTCGGGCGGCGGGATTGCGAACCTCTTCTCGACGCACCCGGCCACCGAAGAGCGCATCGCGCGGCTCATGGAGATGGCGCGCACCGGCCGCTTCGACTGAAGCAGCGCGGCACGCATGCGAAGGGCAGACCTGCGGGTTTGCCCTTTTTTATTGGCGCGATGCAGGTGAGATGCAGGTGCCGTCAGCGCGCGTCGATTGAGCCGGGCGAGCGGCGTTGCGCCCACGCCACGCTACAATGGCTCGCTAGTGGCTTGCTTTTGCATCCGTTTTTGTACGCGCGTTCGTACGATACGCCGCGCCTTGCCGCGGCCTGCTTCCGGTTTTTCCATGACATCGAGCTCCTCCCGCCGCCCGTCCGGCGCATCCTCTTCCGGTCAGCCTCGCACCAGGCGTGCCGGGCAACCCGCATCGGCGGCGCGCCGGAGTGGGCCGGCTGGGCCGCGTCAGACCGGGCAGCATCAGAGCGCGCAACGCCAGGCCGTCCATCTGGCCCCCGACTCGCTCGGCTTCGCGCTCGACCAGGCGGCGCATGCCGTGGGCGCGGTGCGCGCGGGCGCGGCGCTGCCGGCGGCGCTCACGAGTGCTTTCGCCGCGCTCCCGCACGATATGGCGGCAACGGCGCGCGGCGCCGTGCAGGACATCGCGTATCGCACGATGCGGCGCCTCGGCACCGTGGACTGGCTGATCAAGCAGCGCGTGAGCAAGGCCCCGCCGCCGCCTGTGACGAACCTGCTCGCGTGCGCGCTGGCGCTGCTCGTCGACGACGAGGCGCACGCCGCCTACACGCCGTTTACCGTCGTCGACCAGGCCGTGCGCGCGATCGGTGCGCGCCGCGACGTGGCCTTCGCGAAGGGCCTCGTGAATGCGGTGCTGCGCGGCTTCCTGCGCGAGCGCGAGAGTGCGCTCGCCGCGGCGCAGGCCAATGAAGTCGCGCGCTGGAACTATCCGCAATGGTGGATCGACGCGGTTCGCCGCGCGTGGCCCGATCGCTGGCAGGCGATTCTCGAAGCGGGCAACACCCAGGGGCCGCTCACGCTGCGCGTGAACGCGCGCCGCACGAGCGTCGCCGACTATCTGCAGCGCTTGGGCGAGGAAAATATCGCCGCGACGCCGATCGGCGAGCACGCCGTGCGGCTCGCCGCGCCGCTGCCCGTCGATCGCATTCCGGGCTTCATGGCCGGCGACGTCTCGGTGCAGGACGCGGGCGCGCAAATCGCGGCGCAAATCATGGACGTGCGCGACGGCATGCGCGTGCTCGACGCATGCGCGGCGCCCGGCGGCAAGAGCGGCCATCTGCTCGAACTCGCCGACATCGACCTGATCGCGCTGGAAAGCGATGCCACGCGCGCAGCGCGCATCGGCGAGAACTTCGAGCGTCTCGGCTTTTCGGCCGATCAAGCGGAGGACGATGCGCAGCATCCCGCGTGGCATGCGCGCGTCGTGATCGGCGACGCGGGCGCGCCCGCGAGCTGGTTCGAAGGCGAGCTGTTCGACCGCATTCTCGCGGACGTGCCGTGCTCGGCCTCGGGTATCGTGCGCCGTCATCCCGACATTCGCTGGCTGCGCCGTCAAAGCGATATCGAGGCCCTGGTGCAGGAACAGCGCCGCATCGTCGATGCGTTGTGGGCGCTCGTCAAGCCGGGCGGCGAGCTGCTTTACGTGACGTGCTCGATCTTCCCCGAAGAAGGCGAGGCGCAGGCGAGCTGGTTTGAAAGCACCCACGCGGATGCGGTACGATTGGACGCGCCGGGGCAACTGTTGCCCGCGGCCGACGGCGCGCCGGCCGGGGGGCCTGACTACGGCGCAGCCAGCGTGGCACGGCCGGATGCCGATGTGCAGCACGACGCCCGCCCCGTTCCCGATCGCACCGCAGATCACGACGGCTTCTTCTACGCGCGCTTTCAGAAACGGTGACCATTAAACGCTTCTTCCCGCTACGCTTCGCGGTCCTGATCTGGATCGCGCTGGCTTTCGGCTTCATGGCCGTCACGCCGGCGCGCGCCGATTCGATCTCGGTGCAGCGGGCCTCGCTGCAGGCGGACGGCTCGGGCTGGAGCCTCGACGCCCGCTTCGACTTCGACCTGAACAGCAGCCTGGAAGACGCGGTCAACAAGGGCATTCCGCTCTACTTCACCACCGACTTCGAGCTCACGCGCCCGCGCTGGTACTGGTTCGACGAGCAGCCTGTGAGCGTCTCGCAAAGCATTCGCCTCTCGTTCCAGCCGCTCACGCGCGAGTACCGCGTGTCGAGCGGCGGGCTGCAGCTCGGCTTCACGACGCTCGCGGATGCGCTCGCGGTCATCAAGCACGTCACGTCGTGGCACGTGATCGATGGCAAGCAGGTGCATCCGGGCGAGACCTATACGGCGTCCGTGCGCATGCAGCTCGACGTCGCGCTCATGCCCAAGCCCTTCCAGATCGATGCGGTCAACAACCGCGACTGGAACCTCGCTTCCGACTGGAAGCGCTTTAACTTCACGGTGACCGAACGTGCTAAATAAAGTGCGCCGCGCCACCAGCGTCAGCAGCGTCGTCGTCAGGCTGCTCGTTTCCACCGTCGCCTTCACCGCGACGCTGCTGCTCGTGCTGCTGGCCGCCGCGAGCGCGAATACCGAGTTCTTCGACCGCTACTACGGCTGGCTCTATGCGGCCAACATCGTTGTCGCGCTGATCTTCCTTTCGGTGGTGACGGCGCTCGTGATCGTGATCGCCGTGCGCTTGCGGCGCGGCAAGTTCGGCACACGCTTGCTGGCCAAGCTCGCGTTCTTCTTCGCGCTCGTGGGCGTGGTGCCGGGCGGCATCATCTACATCGTCTCGTATCAGTTCGTCTCGCGCTCGATCGAGTCGTGGTTCGACGTGAACGTCGAAACCGCGCTCACGGCGGGTCTGAATCTCGGGCGCGGCATGCTCGACGCCTCGCTCTCCGACCTGCAGACCAAGGCCCGCCTGATGGCCGAGCAGATCGCAAACGGCGAGGCCGCGGGCACCACGCTCACGCTCTTGCGCGCGCGCGACCAGTTCGGTGTGCAGGACGCCACCATCGTCGAGCCGGTGCGCAGCATGTCGGGCGCGGCGCCGGACATGCACGTGGTCGCGCAGGCGTCGAGCAACTTCTCCTTGCTGATGCCGGCCGATCTGCCCACGCCGCTGATGATCGATCAGGCGCGCGGGCGCGGCTACGCGGCGATCGAAGGCGAAGTGGACGGCGACCCGCATCTGCATGGCCCGAAGGGGGCGCTGCGCCTGCGCGTCGTCACGCGCATTCCCGATGCGAACACAACCGACCTGCAGCCCGTCGAACGCTTCCTGCAACTGGAGCAGCCGGTGCCGGCCGCGCTCGCGCGCAACGCCGACGCCGTGCAGCGCGCCTACCGCGAGTATCAGGAGAAAGCGCTGGGCCGCACGGGCTTGCGCAAGATGTACATCGGCACGCTCACGCTCGCGCTGTTCCTCGCGACCTTCGTCGCGATGATGCTGGCGCTCGCGCTCGGCAACCAGTTGGCGAGGCCCTTGTTCCTGCTCGCGCAGGGCACGAAGGAAGTGACCGAGGGCGACTACACGCCCAAGCGAGAGATCAAGTCGCGCGACGAGCTGGGCTTCCTCACGCAGTCGTTCAACGCGATGACGCGCCAGCTCTCCGAAGCGCGCCAGGCCGTGGAGAAGAACCGCGTCGCGCTCGAGCATTCGAAGGCGTATCTCGAGAGCATTCTCGCGAACCTCACGGCCGGCGTGTTCGTGTTCGATCGCCAGTTCCGGCTGACGACGGCCAACCCGGGCGCCGAACGCATCTTCCGCCACCCGTTCCAGACGCAGCTCGGCCTGCCGATCGATCACGTGACGGCGCTCGGCGATTTCGCGGCGATGGTGCGCAAGGCGTTCGCCGACCAGGAGGCCTCGCGCACGGACCGCGACAGCGGCGAGGTGGACCATGGCCACTGGCAGCAGCAGTTCTCGGTGCCGGTGGCGGGCGAGACCGACCCGCTCACGCTGCTCGTGCGCGGCGCGCGCCTCGTCTCCGACACGGGCCGCGACGCCGGCGACATGCAGACCTCGGGCTACGTGGTCGTGTTCGACGACATCTCCGACGTGATCTCGGCGCAGCGCTCGGTCGCGTGGGGCGAAGTCGCGCGGCGTCTCGCGCACGAGATCAAGAACCCGCTCACGCCGATTCAGCTTTCCGCTGAGCGCCTGCAGATGAAGCTCACCGACAAGCTCGCGCCCTCGGACGCCGAAGTGCTCAAGCGCGGCGCGACCACCATCGTCAATCAGGTCGCGGCGATGAAGCAGATGGTCGACAATTTCCGCGACTACGCGCGCACGCCGCCGGCGGTGCTCGCGAGCCTGCAGCTGAACGATCTCGTGAGCGAGGTGCTCACGCTCTATGGCGCGGAGGAAGGCAAGAGCGCGATCAAGGTCGAACTCTCCGCGCTGCCGATCATCCGTGGCGACGCGACGCAACTGCGCCAGGTCATTCACAACCTCTTGCAGAATGCGCAGGACGCGGTGGCCGACGTTCAGACGCCACGCGTAACGCTGGAGACGCGGGCCGTAGAATACGGCGATCCGGACGCGGACGGCCACACACGTGTGGCGGTGCGTCTCACGGTGTCGGACAACGGGTCCGGGTTCCCGGCGCGCATTCTCACGCGCGCGTTCGAACCCTACGTGACGACCAAGGCCAAAGGAACAGGACTCGGGCTTGCGATGGTCAAGAAGATCATCGACGAGCACGGCGCGCGCATCGACATTCGCAATCGCATGAAAGCGGGCGATGTGATCGAAGGTGCGCAGATCTCGATTCTCTTTCTCCAGCTGGCGGACGACACCAGCCCGAACGCCACCGCCGCCACGCGCGGTCATGGCTCGGCGGGACGCGCGGCAACGGAGCAAGGATCAAAAGCAACAGTGCAGACAAGGGCAGCGTAAATGGCAACCATCCTGGTGGTAGACGATGAAATGGGCATCCGGGAATTGCTCTCGGAGATCCTCAGCGACGAAGGACACGTCGTGGAGCTCGCGGAGGACGCGCAGGAGGCGCGCGCGTTCCGTCAGCGTCAGGTGCCGGACCTGGTGCTGCTCGATATCTGGATGCCGGACACCGATGGCGTCACGCTGCTCAAGGAATGGGCCGCGCAGGGCGAACTGACGATGCCGGTCATCATGATGTCGGGGCATGCGACCATCGACACGGCCGTCGAGGCGACCAAGATCGGCGCGCTCAACTTCCTTGAAAAACCGATCGCGCTGCAAAAGCTTCTGAAGGCGGTCGAGCAGGGGCTCGCGCGCGGCACCGCCGCGCCGGTGCCGGCGAGCGCGCCCGGTGGCGCGAAGCCATCGGCAGGCGGGCCGGCCGTGGTGGCGTCGGC